>CAJXQM010000007.1 GCA_913058145.1 uncultured Colwellia sp. | reverse complement strand
CGAGATTCGCCTTAGTCTCGTGGGCTCGGAGATGTGTATAAGAGACAGGTCTTATTATTTATCATGATATAGTAGTCATCAACTGAATTATAGGTAGTGTGTTAATTATGTTTTTATTGTTAACTGATTGTTTTTTAAGTATTTGTCTTGATTTTTTATGAGGAAGGCTGATTAAAATCATACTAAAGGATGAGGCTAACATATCTAAAGTATAATTCGGAAACAACAAACTATTCGTTAGACTAGTTTTCCTAAAATTTAAAAGTAGAAGCAAGAACCAAGAGATTTTAAAAATGACTAAGTTAAGTTTTAAGCATAAATGCTTTATAGCCTGCATATCTATCACTTCATATGGGGTATCAGGTCATGGATCGGTAACGCCACAATCAATAGATACATCTCAATTACCTCAATTAGGGGAAGAATGGCTTGAAAGAAATCCTTATCGTGAAGAAACCGGTGATGTTCGTAAGGCCATACTTAGTGTTGGTGCGTCAGCCTATAACCAAAATTGTGCTCGTTGTCATGGCCTAAGTGGTATTTCTGGTGGCATAGCACCTGATCTACGTATGCTAGCAACTGATTATGATGGTGATGAGTGGTATGGTTATCGCGTAGTAAATGGCGCGGTACGTAATGGCGCGGTGTATATGCCAAAAATGATCGAACATTTGACTCCAGAGGCACTTTGGGCGGTTAAAACTTGGTTAGAATCTGTTAGTATTGATGAAAAATAATTCCCGTTTACTTTTTCTTGCTTTAAGCTGTTGCTGGTTTCTTTGTACAACAGCTTTTTCGCGATCTTATGATGACATTATAGAAAATAATGAAATTGTTATTGCTGTCTATAGCGACTTTAAACCGTTTTCATATGTTGATAATGGTGAAGAGAAAGGGGTAGATGTTGATTTAGCACATGCCATCGCAAAAAAACTGGGTGTTAAACTTCGTTTACGTTGGATGACTGCCGATGAGAATTCTGATGATGATCTGCGCAACCATATCTGGAAAGGACACTTTCTGAATAGAACAGTTGCGGATTTGATGTTAAGAGTCCCATACGATAGAGATTATTCTTTATTACGAGATGACATAGGCGAGTTAGTCCATCAACATGTTCACATGTTTGCGCCTTTTCATACTGAGTCCTGGAAGGTTATCTTTAATAGTAAAAAAATTGACTCAGTAGAAACTATTGCTGTTTTTCAATATCATGATATTGGTGTTGAAGTCGATTCTATTCCTCAATTTTATCTCACTTCTGCTTTTCGGGGTAACATGAGAGATCACGCTAAACAATATCCATCAATTAGCGAAGCCATTAACGCAATGACCGAAAGTGAGGTGGATGCAGTAATGGGACTTACCAGTCAAATTAGTCATTATCAAGGTGAACTTTCTAAAATAAACTTCCCTCTAGCTAAAAATGCTTTCCCTATGATGGGACAGCAACAGTGGGACATCGGTATGGCCATAAAAATTGATTATCGACAGTTAGGATATGCGGTAGCTGATATCGTTGAAAACATGATAAAGACAGGCGAAATGGCGGCTGTTTTCGCTAAGTATAATGTTATCTATAAAATACCTGATTTATATAAAACCTCTGAATAAGTATTCATCCTAAATGATGAGTCAAATTCATACTGCTGTTCAGTAGTTAATGGTAGGGCAACATTTTATTATTAATTCAACCTGTAAGATCAAACTATATTTAGCAGGCTATCATAAGTGTAAAAAATAATAACATCAAAACCAAATATTGTAGATTTAATTACATGAGGGAAAAACAATGATTAAAACGAAAAAAACCAAAGTATTGTCATTATCGATGATGGTCTCATTAGCGCTAACAGGCATGGCAAATGCTAATGTAACCAACAAAGACATTGCGAATGACCAAATGACAACAGGTGATGTTGTTTCTTACGGCCTTGGCCTTAAAGGACAACGTTACAGTCCTTTAGAAAAAATCAATACAGATACAGTTACAGAAATGCGACCTGTTTGGTCTTTTTCACTCGGTGGTGAAAAACAACGTGGTCAAGAATCACAACCCATGATTAAAGATGGAGTTATGTACATTTCTGGCTCTTATTCGCGTGTTTTTGCTGTTGATGCAAGAACGGGTGATGAACTTTGGCAGTACGATGCACGCTTACCTGATGGTATAATGCCGTGTTGTGATGTGGTCAACCGTGGTGTTGCTTTATACGGTGATTTAGTTATTTTTGGTACCTTAGATGCGAAGCTAGTGGCACTTAATAAAGATACCGGTAAAGTTGTTTGGAAACAAACAGTAGAAGATTACAAAGCCGGTTATTCAATTACAGCTGCACCAATTATCGTTAAAGGAAAAGTTATCACGGGTGTTGCGGGTGGTGAGTTTGGTATTGTTGGTAAAGTAAGAGCTTATGATGCTAAAAATGGTAAAATAGCATGGGAACGTCCTACTGTTGAAGGCCATATGGGCTATATATGGAAAAACGGTAAGAAAATGGACAACGGTATCTCTGGCGGTAAAGCCGGACAAACCTGGCCTGGTGACTTATGGAAGTCAGGTGGTGCTGCTCCATGGAATGGTGGTACTTATGATGCTGATACAGATTTATTGTTTTTTGGTACGGGTAACCCTGCACCTTGGAACTCACATTTACGCCCAGGTGATAACTTTTTCTCATCATCTCGTTTAGCGATTGACCCTGATACAGGTAAAATTGCTTGGCATTTCCAAACCACACCACATGATGGTTGGGATTACGATGGTGTAAACGAATTAATTTCTTTTGACTATAAGCAAAATGGAAAAACGGTAAAAGCAGCAGCTACTGCTGACCGTAATGGTTTCTTCTATGTACTTAACCGTGAAAATGGTGATTTCATTCGAGGTTTCCCATTTGTAGATAAAATTTCTTGGGCTTCAGGTCTAGATAAGAATGGTCGTCCTATTTACATTGATAGTAACAGACCAGGTAACCCTGCTGATTCTAAAGATGGTAAAAAAGGTAGCCAAGTTAAAGCAACACCATCGTTCTTAGGTGGTAAAAACTGGATGCCAATGGCTTACAGTCAAGACACTGAATTATTCTATGTACCATCAAATGAATGGTCAATGGATATTTGGAATGAACCGACGGCATATAAAAAAGGCTCAGCTTATTTAGGTGCTGGTTTTACTATCAAAGCTAACAATGACGATTTCATCGGTGTGTTAAGAGCGATGGATCCTAAAACGGGTGAAGAAGTTTGGCGTTATAACAACTATGCACCGTTATGGAGTGGTGTGTTAGCGACTGCTGGTAATTTAGTATTTATAGGTAACCCTGAAGGCTACTTATTAGGTTTGAATGCTAAATCAGGCGATGTTGAATATAAATTCAATACTGGTTCAGGTATCGTTGGCTCTCCAATTACATGGGAAATGGATGGTGAACAATATATTTCAGTATTATCTGGCTGGGGTGGCGCTGTTCCTTTATGGGGTGGTGATGTAGCTAAACGTGTTAAAAACTTCAACCAAGGTGGTAGTATTTGGACGTTTAAATTACCTAAATAGACATTATTTAGTGTAGTTAAAATAGCTATAAAAAAGGTTGCCATATGGCAACCTTTTTTTGTTGTTTTATCTAAGGTACTTAGGGTAATTATTACTTAGATTACTTTGTAAATTGATCCTTACTAAAGCGGGTTAAACCTTGTTTACCTTTAGTCGGTTTTTTCCCGTAGCCTAATTGAGCTCTTTCTTGGCCTGGTGATGTCTTGTTGCCACCAGAGTTGTTTTTACCTTTACCGTTGTTTTTATAATGACGTTTTTCCGTTTCACCACGGGTTTCTTCTGGCACTAAACAACCCGCTTTATTACCGATAAGTTTTTTTGCTAGACCCATTTTTATCAAAGCTTCCCGTATAATCGGCCAGTTAGCTGGATCATGATAGCGCAAAATGGCTTTGTGTAAACGACGCTGAATGGTACCTTTAGGAACGGAAACGGTCTCACTGTTTTTATTTACATTACGCAGCGAGTCTATTTCGGTATGGTACAAAGTAGTAGCATTGGCTAATGGTGATGGATAAAAGTTTTGTACTTGATCTAGCTTAAAATCATTTTCTTTTAACCAAAGCGCTAGGTTGACCATATCCATATCGGTTGTGCCCGGGTGAGCAGAAATAAAGTACGGAATTAAATACTGTTTCTTTCCTGCTAACTTCGAATAATGCTCAAAGAGTTCTTTAAATTTGTTATAGCTGCCCATACCTGGCTTCATCATTTTATTCAATGGGCCTTCTTCAGTATGCTCAGGAGCGATTTTTAAATAGCCACCTACATGATGTGTGGCTAATTCTTTAACGTACTCAGGATGTTCTATGGCTAAGTCATATCGAACACCAGAGGCAATCAATACTTTTTTGATACCCTTTACATTACGTGCAGCTCGGTACAGCTCAATCGTGGGTGTATGGTCCGTATCTAAGTGACCACAAATGGTTGGCCATACACAGGAAGGTTTACGACACGTTGCTTCAGCTTTTTCGCTTTTACAGCGTAATTTGTACATGTTGGCAGTAGGGCCACCAAGATCTGAAATAACACCAGTAAAACCAGGAACTTTTGCTTTGATGTCTTCAATTTCATCAAGTATAGATTGCTGTGAACGGCTTTGTATTATTCTGCCCTCGTGTTCCGTTATACTACAAAATGTACAACCGCCAAAGCATCCCCTCATTATATTGATCGATGTTTTTATCATGTCATAAGCGGGTATTTTAGCTTTACCATAACTTGGATGTGGAACTCGAGCATAAGGTAATCCGAAAACACCATCCATTTCATCTTCAGCTAACGGCTTAGCGGGTGGGTTTAACCAAATAACACGGTCACCATGTTTTTGCATTAAGGGCATCGCTGATGTTGGGTTTACTTCTTGATGAAAAATACGAGAGGCATGAGCATATAACACTTTGTTATCTCTTACTTGTTCATACGTCGGTAAATTAATATAGGTGGTTTCCCAAGGCTTTAGTTTATCTTTCCAGCTTTTATTTTGATTCGCTTTGGCTTTACTTTCATACGTTAACATCTCAATCACTTGAGGTGTTTTGGTCACATCGGTATCGGCGTCAGTTTTTTTATCATCAGATGCGCTATCACACTTTTCAGTCATGTCTTGATAAGGACTTGGGATCGGATCTATTTTACCGGGCTTATCAATATTACGAGAATCTATACCTTTCCAACCGGGAAGCGCATGCTTTGCTAAAAAGGCACTTCCACGTACATCGGTAATAGTTTTTATATCATCACCACGGGCGATACGATGTGATATTTCAATTAACGGACGTTCAGCATTACCATAAATTAATAGATCAGCTTTGGCATCAAATAGCACCGAGCGGCGTACTTTATCTGACCAATAATCATAATGGGCAATACGTCTTAAGCTTGCTTCAATACCACCAATAATAACAGGCACACCTTTAAAGGCTTCTTTACAGCGTTGGGTATAAGCGGTTACCGCTCGATCTGGTCGTTTGCCACCTTCATCGTTTGGAGTATAAGCATCATCATGGCGCATGCGACGCTCTGCGGTATAACGATTAATCATTGAGTCCATATTACCAGCCGTTACACCAAAGTATAAATTTGGCTTACCTAATTCCATAAAAGCATCTTTTGAATGCCAATCAGGCTGGGCAATAATTCCAACGCGAAAACCTTGTGCTTCGAGCATACGGCCAATAACGGCCATACCAAAACTAGGGTGATCAACATATGCATCACCCGTGACTAATATAATGTCGCAGCTATCCCAGCCAAGTTGATCCATTTCTTTACGTGACATAGGTAAAAAAGGAGAAGTACCATAAGATTCTGCCCAGTATTTAGGGTATGAAAATAAGTTACGTTCTGTGGTATTGGTTAAGGATATCAAGCCGTCGAGTCTCTAATTTTTTAAAATGTAATTATCTATTATTATACCATAGAGTTTAAACAAGAAGAGTCTAATAGTGGGGTTTGGAGTGTTTTATTTTTTACATTTAAAAAGGTTAACGCTGATAAGTGTAATCTTTAAATAAAAGCATATATTGCTAAAATATTTTAGACTTGTTTCTATAATGACACTCAATATTAGCATCTTTCATTAATTGTAGTGCTTCCCCATCGATGTATAGCGAAAACCAACAAATTCACCATAGCTTTAATGTAAACCGTAATGAGTATTTAGATAAAATATCTAAATGGTTTATTACTTATATCTAAATAATTTACCATAGGCACTATATTATCTTGTTGAATTGCTTAATTATTGGTTAGTATGGGTAAATTTTTATTCTTTTATACTATGACAATTTAACTGGAGAACTTTATGCGTAGAGAAACCGCAGCCATTCATGCTGGCTATAGCCCGGAGCAAACGACTAAAGCTGTTGCTGTTCCTATTTATCAAACCACAAGCTATGCTTTTGACGATACTCAGCATGGCGCTGATTTATTTGATCTTAAAGTAGAAGGTAATATATATACGCGTATAGGTAACCCAACTCAAGCGGTATTAGAGCAGCGAGTGGCGGCACTTGAAGGAGGTATTGCTGGTTTAGCACTAGCATCAGGTATGGCAGCAATTACCGCAACGATTCAAACTATCGCTAAAGTAGGTGATAATATTGTTAGTATCAATAAATTATACGGTGGCACGTATAATCTATTTGCTCATACATTACCGCAACAAGGCATTGAAGTTAGATTTGCTGCCCATGATGACTTTGAAGCGTTAGAAAACTTGATTGATGAAAATACCAAAGCAGTGTTTTGTGAAACTATCGGTAATCCATCGGGTAATATTGCTGATATCGCTAAAATGGCTGAAATAGCCCATAAAAATGGTGTGCCATTAGTGGTTGATAATACCGTGGCAAGTCCAGCACTTTGTCGTCCATTTGAACACGGTGCAGATATTGTTGTTCATTCGTTAACTAAGTATATTGGTGGTCACGGTACTTCTGTTGGCGGCATTATTGTGGATTCGGGTAAATTCCCTTGGAGCGAACATAAAGAGCGTTTTGCCCAGCTAAATAACCCTGATCCTTCTTATCATGGCGTAAGTTATACCGAAACATTTGGCGCAGCAGCATTTATTGCTAGAGCACGCGTTGTACCGCTTCGAAATATGGGCGCTGCAATCTCTCCAATGAATGTGTTTTTGATTTTACAAGGTTTAGAAACATTACCACTTCGCATGGAACGTCATTGTTCTAACACTCAAAAAGTTGCTGAGTATTTAACGACGCATGAGAATATCTCTTGGGTTAATTATTCAGGTTTAGAAACATCCAGTGATCATCAATTAGCGAAAAAATATTTACCTGACGGTAGTAGTGGTATTTTAAGTTTTGGCATTAAAGGTGGCGAAAAAGCCGGTGCAAAATTTATTGATGCGCTTAATCTTGTGGTACGTTTGGTTAATATTGGTGACGCTAAGTCATTAGCTTGTCATCCTGCTTCAACAACTCATAGACAACTTGATGAGCAAGAATTAGCAAAAGCGGGTGTGAGTAAAGAAATGGTACGATTATCTATCGGTATTGAACATATTGACGACATCTTAGCCGATCTTATCCAAGCACTTGCGGCTAGTCAAGTATAGCCGTTAGCTAAAAGATAATCAGTTCACAGGCATAAAATTCGAGTGTCAAAATTTGAATTGTATGCCTGTTAACCGATTATCTGATTACACTATTGTCTAAGTGTTCTCATAATGGGAGCATGCGTTAAATGCGTGCTTCTAAATGGGTTGATATCTAAACCGCCTCGGCGAGTATAGCGGGCAAACACCGTAAGCTCTTCTAATTGACAATACTGCTGTAGATCACAATAAATACGCTCAACACATTGTTCATGAAATTCATTGTGCTGTCGAAACGATATTAAATATTTTAATAAAATAGCGTGATCGATAGCTTTACCTTTATAGTCAATAAAAATGCTGGCCCAATCGGGTTGATTGGTAATTAAACAATTTGATTTTAATAAATGACTAACCAGTTTTTCTGTTACGTTGTCGCTTGATGAGTTAGCTTGTACTTGACTAAGAAGCTCAGCCTGGAAGTGATAACTTTCAATCGTAACGTCTTCTTCATCAATACAAATAGTTTCTTGGTCAGTTAGTTTGATAGCCAACGCAGGGCATTGCTCAACGTTAAATAATGTCACCTCAGCTTGAGTTTGTGCGGTAGCTGATAAGTCTTTAACAAGGGCTTCTTCAACCTCATTGATACTTGAAAATTTACTTTGATTAAAGCTATTCAAATATAATTTAAATGATTTGGATTCAACTAAATTTGGACTAGTACAAGGGAAGCGAAACTCGGCTACAGCAACAATCGGCTTACCTTTATTGTTCAACCATGATAGTTCATAGCCATACCAAATATCTTCACCGACAAAAGGTAAATCGTTACTTTGTAGAGATAAGTCATCTCTATTTAAGCTTCGAGGTACCGCTTGTAATAAGTTTGGGTTATATTCACTGCAATACTCAGTGCTTTTACCAAGTGTTAAATTGTTTAATTCTTTTGAATGTTGGTAAGTTGCCATAAAATTTTTCTATCGTTTGCCATGCTATTACACAATAATATTACGATCATTTTAAAGGATCTTCGTCGCGATGACATCATCAAATAGAACAAATGAAAACTTAGTAAAAATACTTCAACAATTTACTGAGCAATATATTGCTCAGTATCAAAAAATTCATGCATGCTTACCCACAGTTGAGCAAGATGAAGAATGGCCTTCTCCTTGTGAGCAAAAAGCCACAGAGAATAGCTCTTTGCCCCGAGATGAAGTTTTTTGGCAGCCTAGTGCGATAGAGAAAAGTGAAGAGTTAAGTTTCGAGAACGTAGAGTCAGCGTTAGATTTTACCTTGCATAACGATATCAAAACATACTTTACCTTACTTTATAGTGAAAGCATCGATGCACATTGTGATGAAGGGGAGCTCTCATTGTTATTTGCTTGGAATAAAAATGACTTTGGGCGTTTACAAGAAAACCTCATCGGTCATATTTTAATGAAACGCAGATTAAAGCAAAAAGAGACTGTTTTTTTTGCAGTAACTGATGAAGAAGATATGATTATTTCAGTCGATAATGCCAGTGGTGAAGTTTGGGTTGAACGTGTAGGTTGTAAACCTCACAAACAGCTTAGTGATTCGTTAGCTCAGTTTATCAGCCAGCTAACACCAGTAATTAAATAGTGTAAATTAGTTTATGGCTGTTCAGTTGGTTGCTTAACATTCATTCTTTATTGTCATTTTGACTAACCTCCTTGTTAAATTTACTATATTTTGGCTAATATAACTACTTATATCGGATACAACAAGTTAGGATTGATATATATTCATTTAAAATCAATGCATTATTGTATTTGGTTTACTTTTTGCTTTATAACTTTTGTATTCTAATAATTTAAAAAAAATAGTTAAAAACTGGAGTTTAAAATGAAAAAATCACTACTTGTTTTATTGATAGCCTTACCATTAGCATTTACCTTGTCGGGCTGTGTTATTTCGGTGAATGATGGTGAAGTTGACCATTCACTGATGGGGGATAGTGAAGATAGAACGTACGAAAACCGTAAAAAAATAGCAAAAATTCAGCTTGGTTCTAGTTTTACCGATATGCAAGAAAAATTAGGAGTTGCTGATTTTTCTCAAACTTATACGCATAATGAACAAACGATACGTGTTTTATTTTACCGCACTCAACGTAAGCACAAAGATGGCTTAACGACGAAAGACGAGTGTACCTATTTAGAGTTTATTGGGGGTGAGTTAAGTCAAACAGGGAGTGGTGGCGAGTATAGTCAAATGACAAAAAAATAATTTAAGATACTTTTACTCTGCTTGCTTGACTAATAGATAATATTTAATTTAAATTAAATATTATCTATTTTAAATTAAGGATGAGTAAATGACTGCAACTAGGCATGGGTTATCAATTGGTATCGAGCGAGTAGATCAAAATTTCTTTTTATCTTTAAAAGCGATTGGTAAATTAACTCATCAAGACTATCAAGTGATCACACCGATGATTGACGCGGCTTTAATAGAAGTTGCATTACCTAAAATTAAAGCTATTGTCGATATTACCGAAATGCAAGGATGGGAGCTACGTGCTGCATGGGATGACTTTAAATTAGGTTTAAAGCACGGTAGCGAGTTTGAAAAAATTGCGCTTTATGGCAATAAAAATTGGCAAGATATTGCTGCTAATATAGGCTCATGGTTTGTTTCGGGTGAAATGCAATATTTTGACGATTATCAACAGGCACTTGCTTGGCTTAATGAAGAATGAACTAAATGATTACCTATTTAGTTAAAATTTCATTAGCGTTAAAACCCTTCAATAAGTTTACTTATTTATTAGCAATAATGCTTATTGCTAATATTGTATACCACTTAGTTTTTTCAGTTATCCCTAGCGAAGCTGAGTCTAATGAAATTAGGTTAAAATTTCTCGCCTTAGCTTGGATTGCATTAGTGAATTTAATGATACAGGTGTTTTCTCGATTTCCTGCTATTTCGCAAAGTAAAATTTCCTTTTCAGCTAGAATAAAAAATACCTTTTATAGAGGTTTATATTACTTATTCTCACTTGCCTTTATTGCTATATCGATTGCGGTAATTTTACTGTCTTTTAGAATGTTAAGGGTCTAAGCCGACTCACTTTCTATAAAACCATTTGAGAGGGTAACGTTAGTGTTGAACTGCGGGGATTTTTTTAGGCAATGGATTTCGTTATTCATTACGAGAATACTTTAATTATTTTATGTGATAATTCTATTACAGCGAATATAAACTCACTGTCAGTACTATAACCAAACCCACTTCTAATACCAGCTGAACCCTGTATTTTGAAGTGGACTGGGTATATATATATGCAGTCACTAATGTACTTGTTTATTACTTAGTTGCGACTTTCATTTTACTAACAAAACTTGTCAACTCAGTTAGCATTTTGTCATGATCAGATAAATTGTTTTCAATAATTTTTACTACCGCAGAGCCACTTATTGCACCACTTGCTCCGGCCGTGAACGCATCTTTAACTTGTTGCGGAGCTGAAATACCAAAGCCTAAAACAGGTGGTGCAGCATGGTATTGTGTTAATTGGCTAATTAAGTTCTCTGCAGGAGACGTTGCTTGAGTGCTTTCTTCAATAACATCAACCCCCGTAACCCCCGCACGGCTTAATACATAAGTATAACCGCGGCTATAAGATGAAACATCTCTCAAGGTTTCATCACTTGCATTAGGGGGGGCAATAAAAATAGGGGCTACGCCATACTTTAATGCCGCTTTTCTAAAGGGTAAACTTTCACGAATGGGCAAATCGGCAATTAAGACCGAATCAACACCGACTTGTGCCATATCTCGATAAAAATTATCAATGCCACGTGCAAAAACTAAGTTACCATATAACAGTAAACCGATGGGAATATGAGGTGCATACTCACGTACTTTAGCCAATATATCGATACAAATGTCAGTATTTATACCCGATTTTAGTGCACGAAGGGCCGCCCTTTGAATCGTTATACCGTCGGCGCTTGGATCTGAAAACGGAATACCTAACTCTAACGCATCGGCGCCCGCATCAATTAATACTTTGATAACGTCAAATGATTGTTCCGCATTCGGATCACCAATGATTACAAACGGGATAAAAGCATTTTCATTTTTTTTGGCCAACGCCGTAAACGTTTGTTGGTAACGATAGCCAACTTGCGTCGTTGATTGTGTATTTGTTTCTTGACCCATTACGCTTCTCCTCTGTGCTTAACGCCAGTAGCATTATCTTGTTCGTTTGGGTGTAAAATAGCATGTACATGGGCAAGATCTTTATCGCCTCGACCAGACAAATTTACTAAGTAAATAGTTTCTGTTGTCGCTGTTTCTGCCATTTTAAGCGCTTGAGCTAAGGCATGAGCAGATTCAAGTGCAGGTATAATTCCTTCAGTCATTGCAAGCTCTTGAAAAGCAGCTAAAGCTTCGTCATCATTAATGGCGACATATTGGGCTCTACCTGTCTCTTTTAAAAAGGCATGTTGAGGGCCAACTGCTGGGTAGTCTAGACCAGCAGAAATAGAGTAAGACTCTTGAATTTGACCATCCTTATCTTGCATTACGTACGTATAGTTTCCGTGAAGCATACCTTTAGTGCCAGCCACTAAGGTTGCGCCATGCTTATTAGTATCAATGCCTTTACCACCGGGCTCCACGCCAATTAATTTAACTTCTTCATGTTGGATAAAATCATTAAACATACCAATAGCATTTGAGCCACCACCCACACAGGCAATAACATAATCAGGCAAACGACCTTCTTCTTCAAAAAATTGTGCTTTAGCTTCTTCGCCAATCATTTTTTGAAATTCTCTAACAATAGTTGGAAAAGGATGAGGGCCAGCGGCAGTACCTAATAAATAATGTGCATTTTCATAATTAGCTGACCAATCACGTAATGCTTCATTGACAGCATCTTTTAAAGTGCCAGAGCCAGCGGTTACTGGAATCACTTCTGCTCCCATTAATTTCATACGAAACACGTTAGGTTGTTGACGCTCACAGTCAACTGCGCCCATATACACTTTACATTTTAATCCTAAGAGTGAACAAGCAATAGCTGTTGCAACGCCATGTTGACCTGCGCCTGTTTCAGCGATAACCTCAGTTTTTCCCATCCGTTTAGCAAGTAGCGCCTGGCCTAATACTTGGTTAGTTTTATGGGCACCACCGTGAAGTAAATCTTCACGTTTCAAATAAATTTTTGCGAGTGGATTTTTAACAATATTTCGACAACAGGTTAATGGTGTTGGACGACCCGCATATTTGGTCAGTAAATTATTAAATTCAGTTAAAAAGGCTTCATCAGTTTGTGATTCAATAAACGCTTGTTCTAATTGCTCTAATGCAGGCACTAATAATTCACCGACAAACATGCCGCCAAATTCACCAAAATAGGCAGGTAAGGTCTCTTTTACTGTGATATTGCTTATACCATCTAAAGTGTTCTTTGTTGCATTGCTCATTTTTAGTAATTCCTTATTTGCGCAAAAACTTGGGATAGTTTTTCGCTTGATTTTATACCTGGGCTACTTTCAACACCTGAGTTGAGATCGAGTCCAAATAAATCTAATTCGGTTAATTGCTTAAGGGCTAATTGGATATTTTCACTATTAAGGCCACCGGCTAAAAAGCACCGTGATAAATCTTGTTCACTTGTGGATAATACTTGCCAATCAAAGGGTTGACCTGAGCCTGGAGATTTTCCATCAAGTACATGGCGCGCCACTTGTTCACTTAAATCAGGGATATTAGCTAATACGGTTTTTGCTTGCCAAAGATCACAATGGTCACAGTTATTTTCAAGTAATAGGGTTTTAAGTGCTTTAACATAAACGTCATCTTCATTGCCATGTAATTGCACGGCCGTTAAGTTGAGGCTTTTAACTAAATCAACTATCTCAGTGGCTTGATGATTAACAAAAACGCCAACATAGTCTAAATTGGGTTGAGTTTTTATTATTTCTAGCGCTTGGGCTTTAGTTATCGCGCGAGGCGATTTTTCAGCAAAGATTAACCCACCAAAACAGGCGCCAGCTTCTGCTGCAGCTACAGCATATTCTGGTGCGGTTAAACCACACACTTTATTATTACCAAAAATAAGTTTACGACAGGCTAAATCAATATCATTATAACGGTTATTATCCATGGCCATTAATGAACTACCGACGAGAAATCCGTCAACCGCAGGTGCTAATTCTCGGACTTGTTCATTGCTGTAAATACCCGATTCAGAAATAATGATAGTCTCGTCAGGTAACGTTGGCGCAAGCTCAAATGTACGAGCAATATCGGTACTTAAATCACGTAAGTTACGGTTATTAATACCAACCATTTTAGCGTTTAATTTAATCGCTCTATCATGCTCATCAGGCGTAGAGATTTCAGTTAAAACGGCTAAGTTATATTGCTCAGCAACCTTTGCTAGCGCTAAATATTCCTCATCAGACAATATGCTTAGCATTAATAAGATAGCATCTGCGCCATAATAACGGGCTAAGTAAACTTGATAAGGTTCAACAAAAAAATCTTTGTTTAATACGGGGCAACTGACCGTATCAGTTACTAATTTAAGGTACTCAAAATTACCTTGAAAATATTTTTCATCAGTAAGCACTGAAATAGCTGCTGCGTATTTGTCATAGGTTTGGCAAATCGCTTTAACATCAAAGTCGGGGCGAATTAACCCTTTAGAAGGAGAGGCTTTTTTACACTCTAAAATAAAACCCGCTTCAGGTTTATCCTTAGTACGTCTAAGTGCTGCGTACATATCTTTTTTTGTCGGTGTTAGTTCATCAATAAAGCTTGCTAAGGGTTTTGTTTTTTTAAGCGCTTCAATTTCAATGCGTCTATTGGCGGTGATTTTTTCTAATATGTTTGTCATGTTACTTGTTTTCCTTCTCAGCGCTTTCTTCATTAGCATTTTTTTCATTAGAGAGTGACACAAGGAGTTCTAACGTTGCTAAGCCTTTACCACTTTTTAATACGTCACTGGCAAGTTGAGCCGCTGATTTTAAATCCTTTGCTTTATCATGTAAGTAAAGTAGTGCCGCACAATTAATAATAACAGCTGCATTATGGGCTTCTTGCCCGTTGCCAGATAAAATCGCTTTAATAATGTCAGCGTTCTGTTGTGGGCTGCCGCCTTTGATATCTTCTAGTGAGTAATTTTTTAAACCAAAATTTTGTGGTGAAAGTGTACGCTCAATTAATTGCTCGCCTTTAATCTCAATGACTTGTGTGTCGCCATGAAGGGCTATTTCATCCAAACCACTACCATAAACTACGAAAGCACGTTCAACACCGGTCAGTTGTAATGCTTCTGCCATGGGGATTAATAAATCCGGAGTATAAACACCCAGTAACATAATATTAGGGTAAGCAGGATTAGCTAATGGACCTAATATATTGAATAAGGTGCGAATGCCCATGGTTTTTCGTACTGCCGCCGCATGTTTAAAACCGCTGTGATAAGCTGGTGCATATAAAAAGCATAAGTTTGCTTTATCTAAACAGTTGCTAGCAGTAGCGGGTGACATGGTTAAGTTCACACCAAAAGCTTCTAGTAAGTCGGCAGAGCCAGACATACTTGAGACACTACGATTACCATGTTTTGCCATCTTTAAACCACATGCAGCAGCTAAAATAGCGGCTGTGGTTGAAATGTTGATCGTATTGGCGCCATCACCACCGGTTCCAACACAATCAGCAACGGTATTTTTTTGTGGTGGGAATTTTGTCGCTGCAGCTTTAATCGCGATAGCTGCGCCAGATATTTCTTCGGGTGTTTCACCTTTAATTTTTAATGCGGTAAGAACACTGGCCAATAAAATAGGATCGGTTTCGCCTTTGAGCATTTGTTCAAAAAACGCCTGAATGGTGTGTTGGTCTAGATCTTGTCCGTCAACTAAGGTTGATAATATATTTTGCATGTTATGCTCCTTGCGCTTTAGTATTTAAGCGTTCGCTTAACGCGAATAAATAATCGAAACTTTGCGCTAATAATGTCGCGCCAAAAGTTGTTAAAATAGATTCAGGATGAAATTGATACGCTAATATGGCATCGGCTTCACGAGAAATAGCCATAGGCATACCATTAAAATCAGCAATAACTGATAATGTTTTGGGTACGTTTTTTCCTACCAGAGAATGATAACGTGCCACGGGCAGTGGGTTTTGCATATTAGCAAACGCACCACTTCTACTGTGGTTAATTGCTGAAGCTTTACCGTGAACTATTTCATCAGCACGGCCAACGGAACCGCCATAATGTTCTATCAGTGCTTGATGACCTAAGCAAATACCTAGCATAGGGATTTTTCCTGCGCACAATTTGATTAACGCCATTAAACAACCCGCTTTGCTTGGTTCTCCTGGGCCGGGTGATAATACTAAGATGACATTTTCACCACTTTGTTTAGTGTGCTCAAGCATTTTACTGAAAATAAAATCGGCGTTTAAGGTATTACGATAAACGGTTGGATCAAACCCTAAACATTGAAATTCATCGACTAGATTATAAGTAAATGAGTCGAGATTATCGAGCATGAATAGCTTTGTTTTTTGTTCACTATTATTAATACTTTTAGTCATTAGCTTGCTCCTTGTGTTGGGTTTACTATTCGGCTTGCAACGTTGATAGCTACTTTGTTTGATAGCAGCACTGCATTAATGACTGCTTGCGCCTTTTGTTTGGTTTCATCCGCTTCACTTTGAGGAATAGAGTCATAGACAACGCCAGCGCCTGCTTGAATATGAGCAATATTATTTTTAACAAACGCAGAACGAATAACAATACAGGTATCCATTTCACCATCTCCAGTTAAGTAGCCGACTGCGCCGCCATAGCTGCCACGTCGTTTACCTTCGACTTCTCTAATAAGTGAAGTCGCTTTTATTTTTGGAGCGCCTGATAATGTCCCCATGTTCATACAAGCTTGATATGCGTGCAACGCATCCAATTCTTCAAGTAAAGTGCCGCATACTCGAGAAACTAAATGCATAACATGAGAATACCTATCTACTTTTAGTAAATCCGCGACATAGCGAGTACCCGCTTTACATACGCGTGCAACATCGTTTCGGGCCAAATCTACTAGCATGATATGTTCGGCTGACTCTTTTTTATCTTGTCTTAATTCCAACTCTATGCGTGAATCTAAATCTAGAGAAATGGTTCCATCGCCATTAAATCCTCGAGGACGTGTGCCTGCAATAGGATAAATTTCTACTTGACGTTTTCCTTCCGGAGAATTTTGTTGATATTTTATTGCTGATTCAGGTGAAGCACCAAACATGCAAAAATCTCTGTCTTTAAGATAAAACATGTAAGGGCTAGGATTACTTATTTTTAACGCTTGGTAGGCCGCAATACTATCAATACAAGGTAATGAAAAAGTGCGAGAAGGTACAACTTGGAAAATATCACCAGCACGAATGTTTTCTTTTAATTCTTCAACCGTTTGACAAAAACGTTCATCACTAATATCAACTGAGACCTTTTGTGAATCGGCATGATTAATTTTCTGAGCTAAGGATGACTTTACAGGGGCCAGTAACGGAATATGCTCTGGTGTTATATTGGTTGATAGTTGCTGCTTGATTTTACTCACACGCTCAGTTAGTTGTTGTTGAACTTGTGCCTGAACTTCTAAAGACTTAGCTGAGAATATATTCGCAATGATTTCGGTGCTTTTTCTTTCATGGTCAATAACGACTAATGTTTCGGCCAGATAAAAAACAAAATCTGGACAGGTATTTTCGCCATCAGGCACGTCAGGGAGTTCTTCACTTATAGAGATCATATCAAAAGCAAAAGCGCCGCCAAGAAAAATAGCAAAATGATGACTATTACTATTCTCTAACCGGTTAAATAAACGCAAACTTTCAAAAGGATTTATCGCCATTAATCTCGATTTTTCGTCAAGTTCTGTCGGGATATTGGCAAAAATGGCGGTTAAGGTTTGCTGATCGGCAGTGAATGTTAATTGTGCATGCGTCGTTAGTTGCATTGCGGCAAATTGCAGGGCAGCTTGACCATTAAGTGTTAAGGCACTAAAGGTAACGGTATTACCATTGCAAACAATTTTAACGGCTGCATCAGTGAGTAATAAACTTTTTAATAAGTGCTTTTGAGTGATTTCTGCTGATTCAAGTAGCAGGTTGTTCTTTTTATTATGGCAAAGCAGTTGGTAAACACTTAAGGGATCGCTTTGGTAATTAGCGTTATCTGTTAACGTTGAAACAGTGGTCAAACTTTGGTTGTTTTGTGTCATGGTGTTCTTCTTGAAATCGTGAAATTAAAGGGTTGTCATCCGGCATAAATTGGCTGTAGCCACCAAAGAAACCATGTTCTTGTTTTATTCATTGTAAATCCTAGCTGCTGTTATGGTATATAAAGTATAAATAAAAGTTAAAATACTTTATCTATTCAAGTAGCTGTTCAACGTTAAACTGTAGGCTTCAATTTAAAGGAAAAAGCACAGAGTTGACGTTAGTCAATGAGTACTTTTGACACATAAATAGAGTCATACAGTGAGAATGTGAATAGTTACAAGCGTTTAACGCAAAAAACCCGCTTAACTTAGCGGGTTTTTGAAATTTGTTTCTTGTTCTGTTTAGCTTTAATGTCTTCTTTCAGCTTTAACGAGATACACGCAATTATCACAACCCAGTTATGTAGAGTTATGCCACCACCAAATGAGGGTACTTAAATTAAATTGTTTTGCTAGTATCATTATTTAGTTCTTCTAAGTAAACTTACCGTTATATTTTGTAGCGCTTTTATATCTAAAAGCCTGCTCGTAAGAAAGCCCCTATAGAAGACCTTATTATGGCGTTGCTGTCAACCACTGATTTCCCTTTAATAATTGAAAAACAAGACGGCTTCTCTCATGGCCGAATAGATTTGCATAGTCACACTAATTGCTCAGACGGTAGTTTGTCGCCGCAAGCCTTGATAGATAGGGCGGTTAATTATCAAATTGATGTTTTAGCGATTACCGATCACGACACATTAGCAGGGATTGATATAGCACAGGGCTATATCAATGAACAAAATGTTCCAATAACGCTAATTCCAGGTGTAGAAATATCGACGGCTTGGCAAGGTTTTGAGATCCATATTGTTGGTCATAATTTTGATAAAAATAATGAGCAGTTATTACAATTAATTACCAATCAACAGCAAGCACGTGAACAACGGGCAATTACTATTGGTGAAAAGCTAGCAAAATGTGGTTTTCCTGATGCGTATGCTGATGCGAAAAAAAGCGCTGGTGAAGGTTCAATTACTAGGGCACATTTTGCGAAAGTATTATTTCAGCAAGGTCATGTTGGCACAATGCAAAAAGCATTTGATCTCTATTTAGGAAAAAAAGGCCGTAATATACAAAAAGCTTATGTAAAGCCAACCTGGTGTTCTATAGAACAAGCGGTTGAAGTGATTCATATGGCGGGTGGTAGTGCCGTGATGGCGCATCCAATTCGCTATGATTTATCAGCAAAGTGGCTCAGACGCTTAATTGTGCATTTTAAAGAAAGTCTTGGGGATGGTTTGGAAATTGTTTTGCCTCAAATGAATCCCCAACAACGACAAATAATGTTAAACTACTGTTTAGAATATGATTTACATGCGTCAACAGGCTCTGATTTTCATCATCCTAATAAATGGTCAGATTTAGGTAAAAATTTAATATTACCCGATCGCGCAAAACCTGTATGGGCACTATGGTCTTAAATCGCAGTTTGAGGGTCGTAACTTGTCGTGTGTACTTTACACCGATGACTATTACAAATAGGAAAATATCATGAGCCAGTTTTTTTATGTACACCCAGATAACCCACAAGGTCGTTTGATGCAACAAGCTGTGGCTATTCTTAATCAAGGTGGTGTGATTGTTTACCCTACTGATTCAGGTTATGCCCTCGGTTGTCACTTAGGGGATAAAAAAGCATTGGAGCGTATCTGTCAAATTAGAAAGATAGATAAAAATCATAATTTCACCTTAGTTTGCCAAGATTTATCGCAGCTCTCAGAATATGCGAGTGTTGATAATAGCGCCTTTCGACTATTGAAAAATAACACACCCGGTGCTTATACTTTTATTTTTAAAGGTAGTAAAGACGTACCTAAACGGTTATTGAATCCAAAAAAGAAAACCATTGGTATTCGTGTGCCAGATAATAATATTTGCCAAGCCTTGTTGGCTGAACTGGCAGAGCCTATAATGTCGACTAGTTTGATCATGCCAGGTGAAATAATGGCTGAATACGATCCAGAACAAATTCGTGACTTACTAGAGCATCAAGTAGATTTAATTATTCATGGTGGTTACTTGGGGGAACATCCCACCACAGTGGTTGATTTTTCTAATGATGAAATTGAAATCTTGCGAGTGGGTGAGGGCGAACCCTCACCGTTTGAATAGTATTGTCACTAATAAATGAGTCAGAAGTTAGTTACAAGGGAATTGCTACTGACGTAACAGAGTAAAAAAAATGTCACAAGACAAAAGAACACCTAAAGATAAAAAATCACCTAAAGATAAACAGGCTTCCACAGATAGTAAATATGGTAGTCGTGGGACAGGTAAAAAATCTGTCGTTAAAAAAGGCGCTGTTAAAGGCGCAAAGGTCGAGCCAAAAAAAGGGGCAGGTAAAGGAAACAAAATTGTTGAAAAGCCAGTCAAGGTTGATTTTCAAAAAGCAACGGTGAAAGATTCTGAAAAACTGCAAAAAGTACTTGCGCGTGCCGGTAAAGGTTCTCGTCGTGAAATAGAAGCAATGATAAGTGCAGGGCGAGTTAGTGTTGACGGCAACAATGCTTACTTAGGTGATCGAGTTGATGGCACTGAACAGATACGTATTGATGGTCATCAAGTTAAGTTGACCGCTCAAGAAGATGATCTTTGTCGAATATTGATGTACAACAAGCCTGAAGGGGAAATGTGTACGCGCAAAGATCCTGAAGGTAGAATAACCGTTTTTGATCGTTTACCACCGCTTGAGTCAGGCCGTTGGGTTGCTGTTGGTCGTTTAGATATTAATACGTCGGGCATGTTGTTGTTCACCACTGATGGTGAGCTAGCTAACCGTTTAATGCATCCATCACAAAAAGTAGAGCGTGAATATGCCGTACGCGTGTTTGGTGAAATTAATGAAGCCATGCTACAAACACTTCGAGCGGGTGTTAAATTAGAAGATGGTATGGCACGTTTTCAAAAAATAACTTATCGCGGCGGAGAAGGTCGTAATCATTGGTTCCATGTCGTGTTATCTGAAGGGCGTAATCGTGAGGTACGTCGTTTATGGGAGAGTCAAGACGTACAAGTGAGTCGATTAATTCGTGTACGTTATGGTGATATGGAAATGCAGCGTCAATTACCGCTGGGTGGTTGGACGGAGCTTGGACTAAAAGAAGTTAACTATTTCCGTAAATTAGTGGACTTAACTTCTGAAACACAATCAAAAGTTAAAGTTGATGAAAAAGCGATGGATAATGCGAAAAGTCGCCGTATTCGCCGGTCAGTTAAAAAACATCAGCAACGTAATCAGCAGGCTAATCGCCGTCGCAGGAAGTAAATAATAATCATTATGCAGTATCAATTAATTGAAGATGAAATCAGTTTACAAAAATTATGTCAGCAATATAACAACGCGGAAATACTCGCTATAGATACTGAGTTTGTTCGCACTCGCACGTTATATCCCAAGTTGGGCTTGTTGCAAGTTTTTGATGGTAAGCAGTTAGCGTTGATTGATCCTGTTGCGATTAATGATTTATCACCCTTTTGGCAACTGCTGACAAATGAAAAAATTGTTAAAGTACTGCATGCGTGTTCTGAAGATTTAGAAGTGTTTTTAACCAGTGCCAATTGTAAACCCGTTAACTTAATTGATAGTCAAATCATTATGTCGTTTCTTGGTCATGGGTTATCCATGGGATATGCGGCTATGGTAGAGCATTTTACTGGTATTGCACTTGATAAGTCAGAATCGCGTACTGATTGGATGAAAAGACCTTTAACTCAAAGACAGCTTGATTATGCCAGTGCTGATGTTGATTATTTATTTCAACTTTACCCCAAATTTATGAGTGAAATAGAACAAGTGGGTCGATTGGATTATGCTAAGCAAGAAACGCAATTATTAATAGATAAAAAGTTTACACCTATTGACGAAGATAACCTGTATAGCCAAATGAAATTGGCTTGTCGATTGAATTCTCAACAGCTTAATACCTTGCAACACTTGGCGCGTTGGCGCTTTCAACAAGCTAAAAAACGTGATTTACCTATCGGTTTTGTTGCCAAAGATCATACTCTCATGGCAATAGCCCAGTATAATCCACAAACTATTGATGCAATGAATCAACTTAACGGTGCTGAATTACTCGATATTCGCCATAAAGGTAAATCGATGCTATCGATAGTCAAGTTAGCCTCACAAACTAGCGAGAGTGATTACCCTGCAAAAATCATGCGATTAGATGAGTACCCTGGTTACAAGCAAATATTCAAAACGGTGAAAGCTTTTATAGTTGCTATCGCAGAAAAAAATGGCATGACGATAGAAAACTTTGCCTCTAAGAAGCAGATAAATCAATTTCTAACTTGGCACTTTAACGTCAATGATGTGAGGGCTTTAGCCCCAGAATCATCGCATAAAGCACCGATGTCTAACTTTGCTAATGTTGATATTTTAACAGGTTGGCGTAACGAGTTATTTGGGCAAACATTGCAAGCATTTGCTGACAGTGACTTTAAAGCGTAAATCACGCTTTATTTGTTAAGTTTTACTACCTTTTAACAAAATAATCTTCTAATAAAAAGTCCCTGTAACAAACTATCCAATCAATGCCTTGCCTAAATCCGTTTCTAATCCCAGCTGAAACCCGCATATTCAAGTGGAACGGGTATATAATACCCATTACCATTGAAGTTGCAGGATAAGATTTTTGGCTATTTATAGCTAAAACCATTATGGTGAAGCCATTCATTAAACCCTGATACTGAATATTTAACGTCAAAAGTGCTTTGGATATAGCTACAAATTTGATGTGTATGAAAATAAGTAAAATCACTTAAATGTTCAATGAGTTGTTTGGTTTGGTCATTATTTAGATTACTAAACGAGCCGCCATTTTTAGGGGTAAGTTTCTACTCCTCAACAAAGTCCTTAATATGGCGAGACATTGTACTTTCGTGAACAAGTAGTGCCTCTCTATTTTAAGTTCACTGCGCAATTCAACAAGTAAAATATCAATACTAATTTTTCTTTAATTTTTCTTTGATTTTTATCAGGTCAAACTTAAGATTGTTTGAATTTTATTGACAAGGTCAGCCATCTTCATCATATAAACTTTCACCTTCAGATATCCTTAAGTTTCACTTGATAATTTAGCGATGAAGTATTATTTCACTACCTGAGTTATTAATGACAATACAAAAACACACAGGCTTTAAACGTATTTACTTAGCGTTTATGAATTCAGTAAAAGGTTTTAAATGGCTTGTAAAAAATGAAGCTGCTTTCCAGCAAGAATTTATTATTATTTTATTATTATCAATTTATAGCTGTTTTTTAAATATCAGCTTAACAACACATTTACTGCTTATTGTTTCTCTTCTTTTTGTTTTGTTGGTTGAAGTAATTAACACGGCAATAGAGGCCACTATTGACCGTATTGGACTAGAACATCATTCTCTCTCTGGTTTGGCAAAAGACTTAGGTTCATTGGCTGTATTCATTAGTTTAGCAATAGCGGTTGCCACATGGGGAGTCGTTTTATGGGAGCTATAACCCCCCTAAACATTGAACTAAATAATATAATAGACAATGTAGGTGAGCAATTACCAATAACTCGTGTTAATAAAATAAAATTAAACCTAGGGCCAGTTGGTGTTCTTTTAAGCTTTTATGCTATTACACTGCTGTTATTAACCGTTATACGGCTAATATTCATTGTTTGGCAAGCAGAGCGAACATTAAATGAAAACGCATGGCCACAAATACTACTCAATGGTTTACGCATAGATATATCAATATTATCTTATCTTTTCATTATTCCTTTATTGATTAGTTTTATCGCTTTGTTTATTAACTCAAAAAACAGTTCAGGTAATCAAATATTACGATCATTTTTAAAGGCTTGGTTAATCACTTCAGTAACCGTATTAGTATTCTTTGAAGCAATAACACCTACCTTTATTTTAGAATATGATTTAAGACCAAACCGCCTATTTATTGAATATTTAATTTACCCTAAAGAAGTCTTCTCAATGCTTTTTACCGGTTATAAAATTGAGATTTTAAGCTGTATTATCAGTATGATTTTTACAACAAAACTTTCAATGAAGTTATTTGATACATCTTGGCAAGCGAAAACGGATTTACCCAAAAAATATTTAGCTTTATTAGGCATTAGTTTGATTTTTCTGTGTGCTTTAGGGGCAAGAGGTACATTGCAACATAGGCCAATTAATCCTGCTATGATGGCTTTTTCAACAGACCATTTAGTTAATGAGCTTACGTTAAATTCTCTTTATTCAACACTGTTTGCGTTAAAGCAAATGCAACTAGAAATGAGCAGTGCTGATTTTTATGGTGATAAGCCTTTTGATGAAGTCATAACACAGGTTCAACAATCATCGAATCTCGCAACAAACCAATATGTAAATGCCGAAATACCAACACAAGCTTTTCATACAGCAAGTTACCAAGGTAAACCGAAAAATATAGTGATACTTTTGCAAGAAAGTTTAGGTGCTCGTTATGTTGGCGGCTTAGGTGGTTTACCTTTATCGCCCTCTTTAGATAAACTAATGAACCAAGGTTGGAATTTCTCTAATTTATACGCTACAGGAACACGCTCTGTTCGTGGTATAGAAGCTATCACTACGGGGTTTTTACCTACCGTCTCGCGCTCTGTTGTAAAATTAGATAAGTCTCAAAAGAATTTTTTTACTATTGCAGACTTTCTAAAAAAACAAAATTATTACACACAATTTATTTATGGTGGAGAAAGCCATTTCGACAATATGAAAAGCTTTTTCTTAGGTAATGGTTTTGAAGATATTGTTGATTATCCTAAATTTAACCATGTTGAATTTGAAGGCTCTTGGGGAGCTTCTGATGAGGATTTATATAACCAAGCCCACAAAGAATTTAACGAGCTAGCCAATAAAGAACAACCATTTTTTAGCTTAGTGTTTACAAGTTCGAATCATTCTCCTTATGACTTTCCTGATGGTAAAATCACATTACATGATAAAGAGAAAAACACGCGTAACAACGCGGCTAAATATGCTGACTACGCATTAGGCAATTTCTTTGAGAAAGCAAAAAAATCAAATTATTGGGATAATACCATTTTCTTAATCGTTGCCGATCATGACTCTAGAGTTGCTGGTGCTGAATTAGTGCCGATAGAACATTTCCATATTCCTGCCGTAATTATTGGTAAAGATATTAAGGCAAAACAAGACAGTCGATTAACGAGCCAAATTGATCTGGCCCCTACGTTATTATCGTTAGCGGGTGTTAGTGGAACTCACCCGATGATTGGTCATGATTTAACGCAAATAATACCTAATGAAAAGTTACGAGCATTAATGCAATATGATAAAAACTTTGCTTATATTACGCGCGATAGTAAAGTATTTCTTCAACCTGACAAAGAGGCATTGGTTATCGCTAAATATAACTTATCTGCTGAAGACAAGTTACAACTCATTAAGCGAGCAGAGTCACATGCCATAGTAGGGAGTAAACTGTATCAACAGGCGCTTTATCATTAATATAACGTTATTATTTATTGGTAACATTAATATAAAGCCAAATATTCAGTAATAATTCAGTTTACGTTAAGCCTTATTTAAGGTTAAAAATGCACAATGTTATTTTTATTAAAGAGATAACATTGTGCAAAAAATATTTTCTAAAACGCTTTCGTTAAATTCTGCAACTATACTGTTAAGTCTCTATTTTTCAATTGTTTTTAATTATCCATTTTTACAAAAAACGTATAGTGATTTAGTTCAATTAGATAGTTTTGATTTTGCCTACTTCATTTCTCTTCCGTTATTTTTAAGCACCGTTTTCATACTTTTATTTAGTCTATTACCTCAACGATATATTTATAAAACAGTCATTACTGCGCTTGTCTTGTTATCCGCTATATTTTGCTATGCGATTACTAGCTATGGAATTATTTTTGATTACGGAATGGTTGAAAATATGGCTGAGACATCAACCTCTGAAGCGTTGACTTACCTTAATTCATCCGCTATTTTTTATATAACATTATTAATAATAACACCTATCGTAATATTAAATAAAATCAATCCACAGGCAAACACTTTAAAAGTAAGCATAAATCACCGTTTGAAATTGATTGTTGCTGCACTGGTCATTTTTACCATTATTTTTTTTAGTCTGTATTCTAGCTACGCATCGGTTAACCGTAACAATAGAGATTTAGCTAAATATATTGTGCCAATTCCAACCTTAATTTCTGGTTATAAATACATTAAGCGCAACTATTTCTATACTCCAACGGTATTTCAAACGTTAGACACTACTCCTAAAATAGAAACATCGAACAATACGGATAAAAATATTGTTGTGATGGTGGTAGGAGAAACTGCGAGGGCAAACAATTTTTCGTTAAACGGTTATCCTAAGCAAACAAACGAATATACAGAAAAACTTAATGTACATTCTTTTAAACAAATGTATTCCTGCGGAACAGCAACAGCCGTTTCTGTTCCTTGTATGTTTTCATTATTAAACAAAGAGCAGTTTAATAAGCAGTCGGCTTCTTCACAACAAAACCTACTAGACCTTGTGAAATTAGCAGGTGTAGATGTTTTATGGGTAGACAATAACGAAGGATGCAAAGGTGTTTGCAAGCGAGTAAACACTATTACTATTGATAATAACAAAAGCAATCCTTTATGCGATGGCGACTATTGTTTTGATGAAGTATTACTTTCACAACTAGATAAGAAACTAACCAATTTAAGTCATCAAACAACATTGATTGTACTGCATTTAATGGGATCACATGGGCCAACATATTATCGCCGTTACCCACAAAAATTTTCAACGTTTTTACCTGACTGCCAACAAAGTGATATACAAAACTGTACCTCAGAGCAACTAGTCAATACGTATGATAATACAATACATTATTCTGATTATGTGATTGCTGAAGTGATAAATAAATTAGCTCAATTTACGAAAAACAACTCACAGACAATAAATGCAGAAATGATTTATGTATCAGACCATGGAGAGTCATTAGGTGAAAACGGCCTTTACTTACACGGCTTTCCATATGCGATTGCTCCTGTTGAGCAAACTCATATCCCTATGTTATTTTGGTCAAATACTATAGAGACTAGTGTAAAAAATGATTGTGTAGAACAAAGTACGGAAACGGTTTTTAATCATGACAATATATATCATTCAATGCTTGGTTTGCTTAATGTAGATTCAACGACATACAAAACTAAACTTGATATTTTTAACTCCTGTGATTTTAATGCAAATACGACAAATATTGCTAAAATCAAATTAGAAAAACATGAAAAATTCTAATCATTATGGATAGTAAACTGATTTATATATAGTCAGGTTATCGCTCATAGTGTTCTTCAGTATATTATTCGCCTGTCGGCAATGAGCTTAAAGCTGCCTGTGAAATTTATTTAACTCTGTCATTCATCCTTTTTATATACCTAAGCCTCATGAAGATGCAGGTTTCAGCTGGAATTAGAAACGCATTTAGGCAAGCCATTAATTGAAGATAATAGTTATTCTATTGTCAAAATTAATAACGTAGCATAAAGCGTTTCTAAATCAGCTATATGGGAACCTCTGAGTAGTTTATGCTCTTTGTTACATTGTTTTTAAGGCAATAACCATTAATAAAATGAGGCGCCTTGATCATAAATCGCTCAATGGTCCTCAAACACGCAGCTTCAAGTAGTTTGGGTATAGAGGGTGTTTTAGTATTAAGGTTGCAGCTCATTTAAAATAGTGGTAACTAAACTAAACCTGTCTTGCTCCCCTTCAGTGGCCCTCACAAATTTGAATTTGTTTGGCGGCACCATTTTATAGACAGTTGGCTGTTTTTGTACCAAGCTCATTAACTGCATAGGATCTACTTTTGTGTGGTCGCTAAACTCAATTGAACCACCAGTACTACTGGCTTCTATTCGGTTAATACCTATTGTTTGTGCTTTTAAGCGTAACTTAGCAATATGAACTAAATTCTTCGTTGCTTGCGGTAGTAAACCAAAACGGTCAATTAACTCTACTTGTACATCGTCTAGCTGATTTTTGTTTTTACAACTGGCGATACGTTTATATAAACTTAAACGCATACTGACATCAAAAATATAATCTTCAGGAATAAGTGCCGGTAGTCGTAATTCTATTTCGGTTTGTTTTGCGGTTACTTGGCTAAGCGATAGTTGTTTACCTTCTTTTAAGGCTTCAACAGCATGATCGAGCATTTCCATGTATAAACTAAAACCTACTTGGCTCATAGAGCCTGATTGATCTTCACCTAGTAATTCACCTGCACCACGAATTTCTAAATCATGGGTTGCTAGTGTAAAGCCTGCGCCTAAATCTTCTAATGAGGCAATCGCTTCAAGGCGTTTTTTGGCATCTTTGGTGATTCGCTTTTCATGGGGTGTTAACAAGTAAGCATAAGCTTGATGGTGCGAACGACCTACACGTCCTCGCAATTGATGTAATTGAGCTAAGCCTAAATGGTCAGCGCGATCCATAATAATGGTATTTGCGCTAGGTACATCAATACCTGTTTCAATGATGGTAGTACAAACAATGACGTTGAAGCGTTGATGATAAAAATCACTCATGATACGTTCAAGCTCACGCTCACGCATTTGTCCATGAGCCGTTACTACACGAGCCTCAGGTACTAATGCTTGAATGTCAGCGGCCGTCTTTTCGATAGTATCAACATGATTATGTAAGAAATACACCTGCCCACCGCGTAGGGTTTCACGTAAAATAGCTTCGCGAATTAAGGCTTCATCTCGTTGGCGAACAAACGTTTTTACCGCTAATCGTTTGGCGGGTGGTGTGGCAATAATTGATAAATCACGCATGCCGCCCATCGCCATATTTAATGTTCTGGGAATAGGGGTCGCGGTCAGGGTTAAAATATCGACATTACTACGTAATTGTTTAATTTTCTCTTTTTGTTTTACGCCAAATCGATGTTCTTCATCAACGACTAATAGGCCAAGATCTTTATATTTTATGCTGTTTTGCAATAGTTTATGGGTGCCAATTAAAATATCTATTTGTCCTGACTCGACTTTTTTTACCACTTCAGTTTGTTGCTTCGCAGTTTTAAAGCGCGATAAGACTTCAATCGCTACTGGCCAGTTAGCAAATCGATCACGGAAGTTATCATAATGTTGTTGAGCAAGTAGGGTAGTTGGCACCAATATAGCCACTTGTTTGCCATCATTCACCGCGACAAAAGCGGCACGCATTGCCACTTCAGTTTTACCAAAACCTACATCGCCACACACTAATCTGTCCATGGCTTTTGACGATAACATATCGCTTACAACCGCATTAATGGCTTGTTGTTGATCGAAGGTTTCTTCAAAACCAAAACTATCACTAAAGGCTAAGTAATCTTCTTTTTCGCGTTTAAAAGTATAGCCAGTATTGTTAGCTCTATTGGCGTATATATCTAACAATTCAGCCGCCACATCGCGTACTTTTTCAGCAGCTTTTTGTTTCGCCTTACTCCAAGTCTCACTACCTAATTTATGAAGTGGAGCATTATCACTGTTAGTACCTGAATAGCGGTTAATAAGATGTAAAGAGGCAACAGGTACATATAATTTGGCATCGTTAGCGTAACTGAGCATTAAAAATTCTGTGGTAATACCGCTAGTTTCAAGCGTTTGTAAGCCTAAGTATCTACCTATACCATGATCTATATGTACTACTGCTTGCCCGATAGCTAACTCAGCTAAATTTTTAAAGATAGCATCAGTACTAATATCTTGAGACTTATTACGCCGTCTTGACTGTCGAACATGATCGCCGAGTAATTCAGCTTCTGTTATGAGCGCAATAGCATTTTTCTTAGCTGTGCCTTTAGATTGAAAGATAAAACCTTGATTCAGTGCATTAACGCTAATGCCTAATTTTTCATTCGATGCGATAAAATCGTCGATACAATGAAACAACGTTGGTTTGATATTATCTCTGGCAAGTAATTCTAATACACTTTCGCGTCGACCTTGGCTTTCGGCAATAAATAAGATTTTATCTGGCGTTTTTTTATCATCAATAAAATGATTAATTAATGAAAAAGGCTGTTTAAATTTATGGTCGATAGTTAAATCGGGTAGTGCATTTACATCAAAAACGATAGCGCTAGATTTTTGTTTATCTGGCGCTTGCTCTTCGTCGTCAATTGTTGGGGTGATAACTTTTGGGGCAACAATTTTCGGAGTAACAATGGTGATGCGGGCAAATGGTTTTAAGGCACTGTAGAGGGCTTCAGAGCTTAAAAATAATTGTTCTGGTGGTAATAGTGGTCGTGTAGGGTCGTAACGTCTATTTTCATATCGATAATCAATGTCTTGCCAATACTGATTTAGCGATTTATCTAAATCACCAGAGATTGCTATCATGGTATGTGGCGCTAAATAATCACATAGCGTACTAGTGCTGTGTTGATTGAATAAATCAGAATTGTTATCTAGATTGTCTGTTCGTTCGAAAAATAGTGGTAAATAATATTCAATACCAGGGGGAAGAATATTATTGCTGACTTGATGATAAATAGACTCTTTATCGATAGAGCTTTTGAATAACTCTCGATACTGACTGCGAAATAAACTGATTGCTGCTTTATCAGTAGGGAATTCATGTGCAGGTAATAAATTGATTTTTTCTATTTTTTCATTTGAACGCTGGTTGTCAGGATCAAATAAACGTATTTCATCAATTTCATCATCAAAAAAATCTAAACGAAAGGGGGTTTTACTGCCCATTGGAAATAAATCTACAATGGCACCACGCGCAGAAAATTCACCATGCTCCATTACTTGATCAACACAACGATAGCCAGTCGCTTCTAAGCTTTGTCTTAATTGATGTAAATCTTTTTTATCGCCTTTGTTAATGATTAAACTATTGGCTTCTAAATATTTTTTAGGCGCTAAACGCTGTACTAAGGTGGTGACAGGTACAATTACTATGCCTCTTTCCATACGAGATAGTTGGTAAAGTGTGGCTAAGCGTTGTGAAATAATATCTTGGTGAGGTGAAAAAGTGTCATAAGGTAATGTTTCCCAATCGGGAAATAAACAAATAGTCAGTTGATCTTCGTTTTGCGATAAACTCAATAATTCTTGCTCTAATCTTAAGGCAGACGGTGTGTCATGTGTCACCAGTAATATTGGTGCATCACTTGAAATAGCCCCTTGATATAAGGCAATGCTGGCACTTGAACCTTGCAAATTTAACCAGGTTTTTTTGTCAACAGTCTTGGTGTTGTTTTTTGCTAAAATAGGGGTTAGTAAACAGCTTGATTTGCTCATGAAATAAAATAACTTGATAAATGTAAACGTATTATGGCTTATTCTAATTAAGGTGTGACACCAATTCAATCGATTGTTGTTGTAATGTGCTATTTGACAATAGCCTACATTCCTTCTAAACCTAATGTGATGATTAGATAATTAGGTTTACAAGTTATCTACTCACTTTATTTATAGTTTTTTCATCAATTAAGTGATCTATTTTAACCAGCAGAAATGATCATATAGTTAGTGAGATTGATATTATTACTATTTCGTTTAAAAAATTGAAGAGAAATCGCCAAAACTTTATTCGGATTGGTATTCATTAATGGATGTATTACAAGGAATTAATATGAAAAACGTATTACCTAAAACTCTCTTTTGTGCACTACTGACTAGTTTGTTATTTTTTACTGCTAATGTGATGTCAGCCGAGTCTAAAGTAACAACTAATGTTGTCGTTATGCAGCAATATGTTAATTTAAATCAATCAACTATCGATGATTTAGTGACCTTGAAAGGAATAGGCCACAAGAAAGCGCAAGCGATCATCGCCTATAGGCAACAGATCGGTGCGTTTAAATCAGTGAATGAATTAACAAATATAAAAGGTATAGGCGAGAAAATCTTAAGTGATAACAAGGGTCGCCTTAAAATATAATACCGACAGAATGCATATTTTAGTTGTGAAAGTCAGCACATTGCTGACTTTTTATCTCTGTAACAGAAGAGTCTAAAAATAAACTTAATATATCTTTTGGTTATAATAAAGTTGTTTGTTATATGGAAAAAAATCACTGGATGTGGCATTATAATACCATCAATTTTTATCAACGTTTGTATTGGCAATGACTTTAACTCATTTAAAAAAATTAGAAGCTGAATCTATTCACATTTTTCGCGAAGTAGCGGCTGAATTTGATAACCCAGTAATGCTTTATTCTGTCGGTAAAGATTCTGCCGTTTTATTACATCTTGCCCGCAAAGCTTTTGCACCGGGTAAAATTCCTTTCCCGTTATTACATGTTGATACCAATTGGAAGTTTAAAGAAATGATAGCCTTTCGTGACAAAATAGCGAAAGAGTATGATTTCGAGTTACTTGTGCATCAAAATCCTGATGGCATTGCGATGGGAATGGGACCGTTCACTCACGGTAGTGCTACGCACACCGATGTAATGAAAACCCAAGGTTTAAAACAAGCGTTAAATAAATATGGTTTTGATGCCGCTTTTGGTGGCGCACGTCGTGATGAAGAAAAATCACGTGCTAAAGAACGTGTTTATTCCTTTCGTGATGAAAATCATCGTTGGGATCCAAAAAGCCAACGTCCAGAATTATGGAATATCTATAACGGTAAGGTAAAGAAAGGCGAAAGTATTCGTGTTTTCCCATTGTCTAATTGGACAGAGCTTGATATTTGGCAATATATATATTTAGAAGGTATTCCAATTGTACCGCTTTATCTTGCAGAGAAACGTCCTGTAGTTGAACGTGATGGTACGTTAATTATGGTTGATGATGATCGTATGCCTATCGGTGAAGATGAAGAAGTTCAAATGAAAAGCGTACGTTTTAGAACATTAGGTTGCTATCCATTAACAGGGGCGGTTGAGTCAACAGCAAATACCTTACCTGAAATTATTCAAGAAATGTTATTAACTAAAACCTCTGAACGCCAAGGTCGTGTGATAGATAACGATAGTGTGGGCTCAATGGAGAAGAAAAAAATGGAAGGTTATTTCTAGTCTTCTATTTAGTTTAGTAACATTTTTATTTGATCAAAATTTCCGAAGGAAAATATTATGAGTCAGCAATTAGACTTAATCGAAGACGATATTCAAGCTTATTTAAAGCAACATGAAAACAAAGAGTTAGTACGTTTTTTAACGTGTGGTAGCGTAGATGATGGTAAAAGTACCTTAATTGGTCGTTTATTACATGATTCAAAAATGATCTTTGAAGATCAACTTGCTGCGATTGAAAAAGATTCGAAAAAATCTGGCACAACAGGTGAAGCGATAGATTTAGCGTTATTGGTTGATGGTTTACAGTCAGAGCGTGAGCAAGGTATCACCATTGATGTAGCCTATCGTTATTTTGCAACAGATAAACGTAAATTCATTATTGCTGATACTCCTGGTCATGAGCAATATACGCGTAATATGGCAACAGGTGCTTCTACCTGTGACATCGCTATTATTTTGATTGACGCTCGTTACGGTGTGCAAGTTCAAACACGTCGCCATTCTTTTATTTGTTCATTATTAGGTATCAAACATATTGTTGTTGCCGTGAATAAAATGGATTTGGTTGATTACTCGCAAGAGCGCTATCAAGCGATTAAAAAAGAGTATCGTGAATTCGCTGAAAATTTAAAATTCTCCGACGTACGTTTTATTCCAATGTCAGCATTAAATGGTGATAATGTTGTCGATGAAAGTGTAAATATGTCTTGGTATCCAGGCGCTACATTAATGAAGCTCCTAAATACTATGGATGTAAAAGAAGTTGATGAATTTACACAACTACGTTTTCAAGTACAATATGTCAATCGCCCTAATTTAGATTTTCGCGGTTTTGCCGGTACTATTTCTTCAGGCCATGTATTGGTTGGCGATACTATTGTTGCTTTGCCATCGGGTAAAGAAAGTATAGTTAAAGAAATTGTTACTTTTGATGGTAATTTAGAACGTGCTGATAATGGTATGGCGGTAACGTTGACCTTAGAAGATGAAATTGATATTAGCCGTGGTGAAATCATCGTTAAAAAAGGTAGTCTGCCTACTTCAGCAAAAGAGCTTAATGCGACAGTAGTATGGATGCACGAAAATGAACTAGAATCAGGTCGAGAATACTTCATTAAGCACGGCAGTAAAATGACCACAGGTCATGCTCAGAAAATTGTTAGCAAGTATGATGTTAATACGATGGAACAGTTACCTGCATCACAGTTAGCAGTTAATGATATTGGTACGGTTGATTTTGTTATCAGTGAAGCATTGCATTTTGATGATTATCAAGTAAACCGTAGCTCTGGCGCATTTATCATTATAGATCGCTTGAGTAATGTAACCGTCGGTGCAGGCATGATAAATCACGCTATTGATGACAATATTCATGAATATTCAGCCTTTGAATTAGAACTTAATACGTTAATTCGTAAGCAGTACCCTCATTGGGGTGCACGTGACATTACGAAGTAGAATACTTTATAGAAATGTAGGGTAAAGAGTTATAAATTTTGAATGCGTTAATATCTCGGGTATTAGCGCATTTTATTTAAGGATAGTTAATGGCAATTGAACAGTGGCTAATGATTGCGGTTTTTATCACCACTTTTATCAGTTTAGTTAAATACAGCAAAGTGCCTGAACGGGTCTTTTCAGTAACAATACTTGCTTGTTTAGCGCTGTCTTTTGTTAGTGTTGACGATATTCTTGCTAATGCGGTTAATCCGGGATTAGTTACCCTAATTTTACTGGTACTTTGTTCATTTTCTTTTGAACGAACGAGTATTCTGCGCCGTATGAGCCAGCGTGTGTTTAATGGTTCTAAAAGTAAGTCAATGTTACGACTTTTTATTGGTACTGCATTTTCCTCAGCTATCATGAGCAACACCGCTGTAGTGGCAACACTGATTAATAGTGTTAAAAATAATAAATTGATCAACCCTGGCAAATTATTATTACCCTTGTCTTATGTTGCCATTTTAGGCGGCACTCTCACGCTTGTTGGTACCTCAACCAATCTTATTGTTAATAGCCTTCTTATTAAACAAGGTGTGGCGGGCTTTAGCTTTTTTGATTTTACTGCTATTGGCATAGTGGCATTATTATTGTGTTTAGTTTTAGTCGTTTTACGCGCTAGATCATTACCGGATATAGAACAAAGCCAGCTGCTTACACAAGATTATTTGCTTGAAGCGGAAGTCGCTTCTGACTCTAAATTAGTGAATAAAACCATTGAAGAAAATGGTTTAAGAAATCTAGACGCACTATTTTTAGTGGAAATCGTGCGTCAAGAGCGTTTAATAACACCGGTCACCCCAGACGAAAGAGTACAAGCAGGAGATAAGTTGATCTTCAGTGGTGATATTTCTAAAGTATTAACATTGCAACAATTTGATGGCTTAACATTATTTGCTGAGCAAGATGATTTATTACGTGATAATTTAACCGAAGTGTTAATTAAACCAGATTCAGCTATAGCCGGTAAAACGTTAAAGAAAGCAGGCTTTCGTGCTCGTTTTGATGCTGCCGTTGTTGCTGTTCGTCGAGAAGGTTGCGCGCTATCGGGGAAATTAGGTGATATTGTTCTACAGTCAGGTGATTTTTTAGTGCTTGCCGTTGGGCAAGATTTCTCTAGTCGAACTAATTTGTCGAAAAACTTTTTTATTTTATCCGGTCATCAAGCGATAAATATGCTCAGTGGTTGGCGTGATCAAGCAACTGTTTGGGGCTTTATTCTGGCTATTGCCATTTCAATATTAACACCTATTTCTTTACTCAGTTGTTTATTTATTTATGTTGCGGTGCTTATTTTTAGTGGTGCCTTGACCGTAAATGAAATAAAGCGTCGTTTTCCTTTAGAAATTTGGATGATCGTACTTGGCGCACTCACTCTCGCAACAGCTATTGAAAATACCGGTTTAGCGGCGATGATTGCTGACTCTATAAAACAATTGCTTGATGGCAGGAGTGTTTACTTAGCGTTTATTGCTATTTTTGTTATCACCTTATTTATGACTGAATTAATAACCAATAGTGCAGCCGCCGCATTAACATTTCCTATTGCGTATAATATTGCCTTGGGCTTAGGGGTTGATCCTACTCCTTTTGTTATGGCGGTAGCGTTTGCGGCTAGTGGGTCATTTATTAGTCCTTATGGTTATCAAACGAATGTGATGGTGTATAACGCAGGTAATTATCAATTAGCCGATTTTGTCAAATTCGGCTTACCGATATCTATTGTCTATAGTGTCACCGTGATGTTGATGATTCCCTTAATGTTTCCTTTTTAAAAGGTAACAGACATTTAATTAACATAAAAGATTTAAAGAAAGAACATGCGTGGAATTTTCATTCGCGTCTCATGATTTTTCTTCGGTAAATTTTTAAATAGAGTAACTACAATGAAAACAGAAAATACCGTTTGGCATGAGCAACATATTACTAAAGAACAACGCGCTAGTATAAAACAACAAAAATCTTGTTTACTGTGGTATACCGGTTTAAGTGGCTCAGGCAAGTCAACGGTTGCTAATGCAGTGGATGCGTTATTATTTGAATTAGGTTGTCATAGTTATTTACTTGATGGTGATAATGTTCGTCATGGTTTAAATGGTGATTTAGGCTTTAGTGATGAAGACAGAGTTGAAAACATTCGTCGAATTGGTGAAGTCTCAAAACTTTTTCTTGATGCAGGTTTAATTGTTTCTACTGCATTTATTTCTCCTTTTAGTGAAGATAGAGCTAGTGCTAGAGCTAAATTAGAGGAAGGCGAATTTATTGAAGTGTATATCGATACGCCCATAAGCGTTTGTGAACAACGTGATCCTAAAGGCTTATATAAAAAAGCACGTAAAGGCGAAATTAAAGACTTTACAGGCATCGATTCAGACTATGATGTACCCCAAAATCCAGAAATACATGTTAAAACAGCAGAGCATTCAATACAAAGTTGTGCACAGCAAATTGTTAGCTATTTAGCTGAGCATGGTTTTATTGAAAAAGGTTGTATCGAGCTAAACAAAGAAAACAAAGAAAGTAACGAGAGATAAAACCATGCATTATGATGTTTTTAATGGTGATGCTGATGGCATTATTGCTTTATTGCAACTTCGCTTATCACAAACAGAAGAACAGCCAAGCGAATCAACACTAATCACCGGTGTAAAAAGAGATATCAGCTTACTTAAACAAGTTAATGTGAACACAGCAACATCTGTAACGGTATTAGATATATCGTTAGAAAAGAACAATGATGCTTTGGTTCAATTACTTGAAAAAGACGTGAGAGTTTTTTATGTTGATCATCATAGAACGGGTGATATTCCTCAGTCAACGCAGTTGAGCAGCTTACTAAATACGGATGCTAATACCTGTACGAGCCTTTTAGTTAACAAGCACCTTGGTGGAGAGTTTGCACTTTGGGCCATCGCAGCCGCTTTTGGCGATAATATGGAAACGTCTGCTGAAACACTTGCTGAGCAGAACAACTTATCATTAGCGCAACAATCGCTATTAAAAGAATTGGGCGTTTATATAAACTATAATGGCTATGGGCGTAGCGTTGAGGATTTACATTTTCATCCTGCGGATTTATTCAATAAATTATTAAATTATGTTGACCCTTTTGAGTTGATTAATGAGCAAGGATCTATCTTTTCACAACTAAAAGATGCCTATTTAGCCGATATGAATAAAGCTAAAAGCGCAGACGTCTTGGTTGAAAATGCTAATTTTAAAGCGGTACAATTAGCTGATGAACCATGGGCTAGACGTGTTAGTGGTGTTTTTGGTAATGATCTTGCGAACACTTCACCTGATAAAGCGCATGCCGTACTTACCTTAAATGCTGATGATAGCTATACAGTGAGCCTCAGAGCACCTTTAAGCAACAAGCAGGGCGCGGGCGACTTATGTGCTAGCTTTCCAACGGGTGGTGGTAGAGCGGCTGCAGCAGGTATTAATGCGTTACCCCAAGAAATGCTTAGCGATTTCTTTAGTAGCGTGTCAAAATATTACGTATAAAATACTGTGAATGAATATACGCTAAAAAGGAAGTAAGTCATGAGTTTATTAATAACAGGTGGTACAGGCTATATTGGTAGTCATACGGTTGTCGAGCTGCAAGCGTTAGCAAATGAGCAAGATATTGTTATAGTAGATAATTTGTCAAACTCCTCTACTAAAGTACTGGATAGAATTGAGACAATCACAGGTAAAATAGTTACTTTTATTAAAGCGGATGTTTGTGATTACGAAGCCATGAATGAGGTGTTTACTCAGCACAATATTGATGCTGTGATTCACTTTGCAGGTTATAAAGCGGTGGGCGAGTCGAGTGAAAAACCACTTAGCTATTACCATAACAATGTTTCTGGTACGGTTATTTTACTTAAGGTAATGGCAGCACATAACGTTAAAAAACTTGTTTTCAGCTCTTCTGCAACGGTTTATGGTGATAATGTTTCACCTCTTAATGAAACTATGCCAACGTCGGCCACTAATCCTTACGGTCAAACTAAATTGATGGTTGAACATATTTTGTTTGATTTGGCAAAAAGTGACAGTAATTGGTCTATTGCTTGTTTACGTTACTTTAACCCTATTGGCGCACATGAATCAGGCTTGATTGGTGAAAACCCCAATGGAATCCCTAATAATTTATTACCTTATGTTGCCCAAGTTGCGGTAGGCCAACTGGCTCAATTACAGGTGTTTGGTGATGATTATGACACGGTAGATGGCACTGGAGTACGTGATTATATTCATGTGGTTGATTTAGCACAGGGCCATGTTAAAGCACTGCAAAATTTAGAAAAAATATCAGGTTGTAAAGCGATTAATTTAGGTACAGGTAATGGTACCTCGGTGTTAGAAATTGTTAATACTTTTAAAGAGGTTAGTGGTCAAAATATACCATATAAAATAGTACCAAGACGTGCTGGTGATTTAGCAACCGTTTATGCGGATGCTAATCTAGCCCATGAGATACTTGATTGGCAAGCAACAAGAAATTTACATACTATGATTTCAGATACTTGGCGCTGGCAGTCTGAAAATCCACAAGGATTTTAACGGCTAACTTCTCATCAATACAGCATTGAGTATAAATAGTAGTCCTGTTAGAAAGGTATGGAATAATCAAGTTGATATTCCATACCTTTAGCGACTAGGTTGCAAAATTTAGCATGTGTGATGGTTACTTCCTCGCTCTAAAATATACACTCGTTCAACGTCCTATAACTCTGTGGATTTTATTTTTCCAAGGAATGTGTTTCTGGCTTTTAGGAATATTGCACATTAATGTATATTTTTGTCTAAGTTCTTGATAGCGTAGCAGGTAAAATTTTTTAGTCGCAACTTATACTAAGTGGTGCATTCATTCAATTTGTATTATACAAAATAAAGGGGAATCTCTTGGAACTGGGTACGTTAATTTCTTTAGCACTATATTTCATTGTTATGTTAGGGATAGGCTTTTATGCCTATAAAAAATCTACCAGTGATGTTTCTGGTTATATGCTTGGTGGCCGAAGCTTAAGTCCAAGTGTCGCGGCACTCTCTGCCGGAGCCTCTGATATGAGTGGTTGGATGTTAATGGGCTTGCCGGGCGCTATGTATATCTCAGGAATGAGTAGTTTATGGATAGCGATAGGATTAGTGATTGGTGCCTTTTTAAATTACCTTATCGTTGCTCCACGCCTTAGAACCTATACGGAAGTCGCGAATGATTCTATCACTTTACCTGATTTTTTTGAAAATCGTTTTAATGATAAATCACGGATGTTACGGATAGTGTCATCTGTGGTTATTATCGTGTTTTTTACGCTTTACACCTCAAGTGGTATTGTTGCTGGCGGTAAGCTCTTTGAAAGTTCTTTTGGGCTAAACTATGAAGTGGGTTTGTATGTTACAGCAGGCGTTGTAGTTGCTTATACCCTTGTTGGCGGTTTTTTAGCGGTTAGCTTAACTGATTTTGTACAAGGTTGTATTATGTTTATTGCCTTGGTATTAGTACCTTTTGTAACGATTAATGAAGTGGGTGGATTAGGCGAAATGCAAACGAGTATTAGTCAAATTAATCCTGATCTATTAGATATTTTTAGTGGTGTTAGTGTCATAGGAATTATCTCCTCAATGGCATGGGGCTTAGGTTATTTTGGTCAGCCACATATTATTGTTCGATTCATGGCAATTCGTAACGTGAAAGATATGCCGACAGCACGTCGTATAGGGATGAGTTGGATGATAGTGGCAATTATTGGGTCTATGGCGACTGGATTTGCAGGTATCGCTTATGTTGCTAAAACGGGGTTAACACTGAATGATCCCGAAACTATTTTTATTGTTTTATCACAAATTCTTTTTAGTCCATTAGTTGCTGGTTTTCTTTTAGCAGCAATATTAGCGGCGATTATGAGTACTATTTCTTCGCAATTATTAGTGACTTCAAGCTCATTAACTGAGGATTTTTATAAAACTTTTTTACATAAAAATGCGAATGATAAACAACAAGTTTTAGTTGGGCGTATCTCGGTGGCTATTGTTGCACTCGTTGCTATTTATTTAGCCTACGATCGTGATAGTTCAATATTATCCTTAGTCAGTAATGCTTGGGCTGGTTTTGGTGCCGCTTTTGGTCCTGTTATTATAGGCAGTTTATACTGGAAAAAAATGACGAGAAATGGCGCATTAGCAGGTATGGTCACGGGCGCTGCTACGGTACTACTGTGGATTTATGTTCCTTTTACTATTGACGGTCAATCGTTAAGTTCACTAATGTATGAAATAGTCCCTGGCTTTATTTTATGTTCACTCGTTATTTATGTTGTTAGCAGTATGTCACCACAAAATGATACTGCTATTTTAGCTAAGCACGATGAAATGTTGACTCATCATTAAATGTAAGTGATAAATAATAAGTTGCAATAAAGGTTAAATAAATGAAGTTTTCTAATACATACATTAAGTTAGGTGAGCAATTTTTCCATAGAACTTTACCTGAGAAGGTTGTGTCGCCTACACTTTTATTGTGGAATAAAGCGTTAGCTCATGATTTATTTATACCTAAAAACATACAAGATGATCATCTTTTGTTGTCTCAATACGGTTCTGGTAATCAACTGCCTAATGGTGCTGAATCAATAGCACTTGCTTATGCAGGCCATCAATTTGGTCACTTTAATCCTCAATTAGGTGATGGTCGCGCTCATTTACTTGGTGAAGTATTAGATAAAGATAATGTGCGCCGTGATATTCAATTGAAAGGCTCTGGACAAACGGGTTTTTCTAGACGAGGTGATGGAAAATGTGCTTTAGCACCAGCACTGAGAGAATACATCATGAGTGAAGCATTATTCGCACTTGGTGCTCCTACATCTCGGTGCTTATCAGTGGTTGCTACAGGTGAAATGATTAATCGAGGCTTAACGAAAGCAGGCGCTGTTGTTACCCGAGTGGCGGCTAGCCATATTCGGGTGGGTACTTTTCAATACTTTGCTGCTAGAGGCGATACGGCTTCGTTACAAGCCTTGGTTGATTACAGTATAAAACGTCATTTTCCTGAAATAGATACGGATGAAACTGTAAATAATCTTCCACTATCGTCTGAACAACGTATATTAGCTTTTTTATCGAGTGCTATTGCCAAGCAAATTAACTTAGTTGTTGAATGGTTACGTATTGGCTTTATTCATGGGGTAATGAATACAGACAATACTGTTATTTGCGGTGAAACGCTCGATTTTGGCCCTTGTGCTATGTTAGGTGTATATGATAAAAATAAGGTCTTTAGTTCTATTGATGAATATGGTCGTTATGCGTTTGGTAATCAAGGAAAAATAGCGCAATGGAACATGGCTCGATTAGCTGATTGTTTAATGCCATTATTGACAGAGGCTAGCGATAAACAACTTACTGAAGAAGAACAAGAAGAAAAGGCATTAACGCAAGTTGAAGCACTAATTCATCAATACACAGATCAGTTTGATGTCGCGTATTTTACTATGTATGGCAAAAAACTTGGACTAGCTAATATTGGTGAAAATAATACTGCTTTAAATAATAAATTATTGATTAGTGATTTATTAAGCTTAATGCAAACGCAAAAATCAGACTATACACAAACCTTTTTAGAGTTAACACAATCCTTAACAGATGATGCAAAAGCGCAAGAACTACAAAGTAAGTTGGGTGACTGGTACCAACGCTGGTTAGTCGTACTAAGACAAGAAGAGCCTAAGCAAGAAAGTCATCAGCAAAAAAACTATCAAAACGCCCAAGATTTAATGAGAAAAAATAATCCGGTCGTTATTCCAAGAAACCATCACATTGAGTCGATACTTGACGTCTGTGAAACTGTTATTGCTAATGATTTAAGTTGTGCCAAAAAATCAACTAAAAAAGTGATTACTGAAACGGTTGATGAATTCCTTCAGGTATTGCGTTCACCTTATAAAGAAATAGAGTCGACAGCTAAATATCAAGAGTTACCAGGAGATGGTGATAGATATTATCAGACCTACTGTGGTACCTAGCATTTTTTATAAAAGGTAAATAAAATCATATAGACCAAGTGATTTTTTTGTTAATATTATACTGCCACATATCCAGTGATTCATTCTTATCAGCAACAACAATAATATTAGCTTGTTTAAAACCAAGCGATTCACCTTGTAATTTATCATCACTAAATTTATTAGTGAATGCTAAGTGTTCCTCTTTAGGCACAATAAATACAGTGACGGTATCGGTTAATCCTTGAAAAACTAGATGTAAACTTTTCATATCATCAAACCGACAATAGTCTGCTGAAATTAACTCCCCTAATGATTCACTAAAGCTGCCATTAAAGGTCGACATTTTTTTATTTAATGACGTTAAACTTACGCGATTATCATCATCATTATAAAAATCGTTTTGTTCATAATAAACATGGGCGAGTGCATAATCACCTAGATTAGTGTAACTATTTGAGAACTGTAAGTAATTTACGACTAAACCCGCAATAATAGCAACAGAAGCGGCTAGGGCTAAATGGACACGAGACTTACGTTTTTCCTGTTGGTGACTAGCGAGTGTTTGACGTAATAGTAGTTTATTACATAGGTCATCAGGCACCGGGATTTTCATGGCTTGCTTTAATTTCTCATCAAATAAGTAAAGCTCTTTTGCCAGTTGTTTTTTAGCTGGATCGGCATTTTGTGCGGCAATAACATCATCATCTTGGCTAGTTGGATCAGCGTATATGCTACGTCTATATTGCAAGTCATCCATTTTGTTTGTGGGGTTATTAATTTTTGGCATATCACTATCACTCGTGTGATTATTCATGGAGGAGCCTCACTTTTTTTGGCTCTTTTTCTAACGCATCTTTTAACTGGTTACGGGCTCTAAATAAACGTGTCATCACTGTATTTTTATTCAAATTTAGCATGTTAGCGATATCTTCACCGTTATAGCCCCCCAATACTTGTAATACCAATGGCTCTGAGTATTCGGCGGGTAACTGCGCTATTTTGTCTCTTAACCATTGATTTTCTATTACTTGTTCAGTAGTTGTAGACTGTGTATCCATAATACTGGCTTCTTCATATTCACTCATGTCAAAACGTTTACGTTCAAAACGTCTAGCATTTTCCCGCCTTAAAATAGTAATTAACCAAGACTTAGCTGCTTTTTCATCTTTTAACGAATCAAGAGCACGCCATGCTCTTAAAAATGTTTCTTGCACTAAGTCTTCGGCAACCTGCTTTTCGTGAGTCAACCAATAAGCATATCGGTATAAATCGCCGTGCAGAGCCTTTACTAGTGCTTCGTATCTCACTTGTTTTGTCGCCATGCTGCCACTATTTTTAGAAGGTTCAGTAGTTAAGACCTGAGTAGCTATTTTGTTCTTTCCAAATATTTTCATTTTTGTGAACTTAGTTTGGATTTAAAGTGAATTTTTTACTGGTGTTTGTCTGACCACTATCAGCATTGAACTGTTGAATCGCTTTTAATAAGTTTTCACCAACCCATGCGCTTTCAACTGTTTGGTTACCATATAAGTGTTGTTGAACATCATTAATAGCACGAGTAAAGGCGTCATTATTTATGTGGTCTAGTGCTGCTGACAAAGTTGATATTTCAATATTATTATGGTCAGTATTTATGTTGTTTAACCAAGGTAAAATTAAACTTAATGCTTGTTCGGCATTGTTTTGTTTACAAGCAGCCATTAAAGCAAGGTAATGGTTACTAACCTTATGTTGCTTGATATTACTGGAGTTAAGTGAATTGTTGCGCTTTAAGTAACGTATATGAATTATCCATGCCAATAAGGTGATTAGCCACAAAGCCAAAAACACCCATTGTAAATAGCCCGCTTTCTCAATGATGATTGGCGGTGTTTGCAAAGGCGTTACTGTGTTATTTACTAACGTGTCCTGAGGTAAAATAGTCGGTGTGGCTGGGATATTTGCTATAGAAGGTTGGGGTAGATCTGCATTAGGATGTACCGTAATCGTTTGCGCAGGCAGCACAGCTTGTTGATATTTATTTGTTATGGTATTCCACCAAGCAATGGTGATCTTAGGTAAAATATAGTCTCCAGCATGAGTGGCCACAAGCGCAAAATTTTGTCTCTTTTGGCTAATGAGTCGCTCTTTAGTTAGGTTAGAATGTAGCTCTGCTTGATCTGGATATATTTTCAAGCCGTCCGGTGCATTCATTGTTATTTTGGGTAACTGAGCTTTAGCCAACCCTGCTGCGGTTAATGTGATAGTGCGGGTAATAGGCTCTCCAACTTTAAACTCATTCTTGCCTTGTGAAGACACAGGTTGCCATTCTTGGTGTAAAGTTAATAACTCACTGGGCAGCCAACTACTAGTCGCATCTATTGGGTAACTATCGGGAATGGGTCGCACAGTTAGGGTAAGTTTATCTCCCAAAATATTGACTGGTTTAGTTTCACCAAAAGTTAAAAAGCCAGAACGACGTTTAGACTGAACCATTATATCACCTGAAAACATTGGTGTATCAATAGTGAACTCTCCACTTTTTTCCGGTGTTATTGCGTAAGTTCGCTCAATTATGCGGTAGCGTTTACCATTGACAATACCGTCGCTTTCTATATCTTTACCTATTTGATCAATAGTCGCACTAGTTAAGCTAGGCTCGGTCAAACTACCCCGTTGTAGTTGAACACCGATATGTAACTTTACTGTTAAAGTGAGTAATTGTTGCACATAAATATCGTTGGCTGATAATTCTGTGGAGATAAAAATATCTTGTTGTTGGGTTGAGTTGGTACTCTCTTTTTCTATAACTTGTACGTTAATCGCTTTAGACTGATGACCATCAATGGTTAAAACAGGAATAATTAAGTTACCTGTTTGTCTTGGAATCAACACTATTTGCCAACGCGTTGTTCTACTGGTTTTAAAGTTAACCATACTGGTTTGTGAACTAACTTCGGTTCGCGCGACTATAAAATCTTTCAATAACGGCCCTGTATCTAAGCTATCGCGTTCAACACTGTCATCAGCAATAACCGTCAATACAATAGATTCATTACTCATTATTGGGTTGTTATCAATACTGGTAGTCACTTTTGTAAGGGCATAGGTTATCTGACTAGCGGCTAAAAGAACCAGTACGGTTAATATTTTCAAGCTCATTTTTACCACTTTTTATTTACTCCTTGTCTAACACCGTCTTGTCGACGTTTTTGATATTCTAACTGCATTTTGTTGCGTAATAATAGGTAAGGATCATCGGTGACTTTATTTAATAGTTGCTGATGTTTTTGTGTTACTTCTTTTGCTTGCTGTTCGGCTTCTATCTGTGCAGCAGTTTTTTCTTTGCTTTGTTCTACCGACTTTTCGTCTTGTTTAGCTTGTTGCTCTTGTTTCTTATCTGATTCACTGTCGCTTTCTTTTTTGTCGCCTTTACCTTTTGATTGCTCAGGCTGTTCGTCTTTTGGTTGAGATTTGTCAGTTGAGTCTTCTGATGATTGTGGTTCTTGTTTTTTATCACTTTTATCTTGTGATTGTTGCGATGAATCCTTGTCTTGTTGTTTATCACCCTTGTCGTCAGACTTGTCATCTTCAGATTCACCCTCTTCAGACTTTTCATCTTTAGATTTGTCATCCTTGTCTTTAGCTTGATCGTTTTTTTCTTGTTCTTTTTTCTGTTGCTGTTTAAGCTTTTCCATATTGTCTTTGGCATCTTGCAAGTCAGGGTTTTTCTTTAACGCTTGCTGGTAAGCATCAATTGCTTCTTGATATTTTTGCATCTGTGCTAGGGCATTGCCTTGATTATAAAGACTGTTAGCGCTACCGGCTTGTTCACCTTGTGTGAATGCTTCAAGTGCTTTTTCATAATCACCGGCTTTGTAATATGCGCTACCTTGCCACTGCGAATTTTCAAACTGTTGAGCAGCACCTTGGTAGTTTTCTTGATTATATTGTTGTTGCGCTTGTTGATCGTTGGTTTGCCAAAGATCTTGCCATGTTTTTTGTAACAGTGACGGGGCCGGCGTATTTTCTGTTTCCTCATTCGCATAAGAAACAGGACTTATTAAGGAAAAAGAGAGTAAAAAAAATAAGGGAAGGCAGGTTAACGGTAAAATTAAAACAGCGCCGCCGCGACGAAAGTAATTTAAAACCATAGGCAAAACTAATAATAATAGCCATGCACCTTGCTCTTGCCATTGATCGCCTGTTTGCTGGCTTTGTTGTTGCTGACTTTTATCTTTGTCTAACACATCAAAGCTCTGGATAAGGTTATCAATATCACTATCACTATTACTAATAGTTTGGTAATTCCCTTGTCCGCGAGAAGCAAGTGACTGGAGTTTTTGTGTGGGGAGTCTAGGAACTACTATAGCGCTGTTATTGTCCTTTAATAATTCACCTGAGGGTAGTTTTATTGGTGCGCCATTTTGCGTACCAACGCCTAATATATTTAAACGATGACCATATTGACTTGACCATTCAAAAATATCACTTATTTCATTATTATCTACATCATCGGTAAACCAGTATATATCACCCGTTAAGTGACCAGCATTGGTAAGCATCTCATGCGCAAGTATTAAAGCGGCATAAGGGTTGGCTCCTAGTTCTGGCATGATCTCAGGCGTTAAAGAGGGCAATAATAATTCTATGTTTTTAACATCTTGCGTTAATGGGCTAATAACGAAAGCATCACCGGCATAGGCAACAAGGCCGACATCACCCTCATTAATTTTATTGAGTAAATCAATAGCTTTAAAGCGCGCACGCGTTAAGCGGTTTGGCTTTATGTCATTGGCGTACATGGAATAAGACATATCCATAATAAGGACAGAGCCACGCTCGGTTTGATAGACAGGTTGGGGTAGCTTTTGCCAAGCAGGACCCGCAAGGGCAATAATACTAAACAGACCGATAAAAAAAGGTTTAAGTAAAAAAAGACGCTCATGCCATGGTTGCTTGGCGGGTCGGGCAATATTGTTAGCACCTTCGACGAGTACCCCGCTCAAATGTGGAGGTAAAAAATTTTGCCAAGGGGATTGATTAAATTGATGTCTTTTTAACAGCCAAAGTACCAAGAATAATACAATAATTGCCAGTAACCAGAAAGGTCTGACAAAATGAAAGTTAGTTAAAAATAAATTATATGATGTCATTATTATCTAAATTATAAGACCTAAATTGTTCTACGAATAAAAGGGGATAAGTTAATAGCAAGCAAGTAGACTGTGCTCAATAGGAACGCTAACGATAATGGCCAGTAAAACAATGCTGTTAAAGGACGCATTTGCTGCTGATCTTGTTCTACTGGCTCTAGTTGGTCGAGTAAACTATAAATTAACTGCATACCTTGGCTGTCTTTGGCGCGAAAATATTTACCACCTGTTTGCTGTGCTAACTTAGTTAAGGTTCGCTCGTCTAACTCACTTGACGGATTGACACGACGGGTGCCAAAAAGCGATTTTTGCAACATAACCTCTGCACCAATACCTATAGCGTATATAGTAATATTTTTAGCAATAGCGAGTTCAAGCGCTTGTTCAGGCGTTATTTTTCCCGCCGTATTTTGACCATCGGTCAATAGTAATAAAATTTTGTTGGATTCTTTTTTAGCGTCAAAGCGTTTAACCGCAAGCGCTATGGCGTCACCGATAGCCGTTTTTTTGCCTACTAATCCTAATACACTTTCATCCAGCATTTGTTTCACGGTTTTTCTGTCAAACGTCATGGGTGTTTGCATATAAGCATCGTCGGCAAACAAGATCAAACCAAGGCGGTCTCCTATACGGCGTTCAATAAAGTCACCCAGTACTACTTTTAGCATATCTAAACGGTTTACGGCATTACCGTTTAAACTCATGTCTTCAATTTGCATACTGCCGGATAAATCAACAGCAATCATTATCTCTCTACCTTCTGTTGGAATATCAATGGCATCACCTAGCCATTCGGGTTGGCTTAATGCTAATACTGTTAACAACCAACATAAAGCTAAAATAATCAGTGGTGATTTTTTAGTTGCTTGAGTGGTGATATTTACCGAGATATTTGACAATAATTGCGGAATGACAAGTGCTGCACTCGTGCGATTGTTACGTTTTTGGGGAAGCCAATAAACTAATAAGGGTAGCGGTAATAACAATAATAACCAAGGCCAAGCAAAAGTGATCATGGACTAACTCCTTCAATTTTCTGATGAAGGTTACTGTGAGCATTATTGTGTGTGTCAGTATTTTTTTGTTCCGTTTGCTGCGATTCTTTTAGTGTTTTTGGAGGGAGTGCTTGATTGAGCCAAAGCAGTACAGCTTGCTGAAAGCTAGTATCTACTTCGTTATGAAAAGGTGCCTGATATTGACTTTTAAACGCTTCATTACTTAATTCAGTAAACTTTATTTGATGCTTTTGTGGTAATTGTTTTACTAAAAAATGTTGTAATGACTCACCATAAAGCTTGGCAAGTTCAACACGAGAAAAGTAATGCATAGCAGCCCATTTTAGTAAGGAGATGAGTTCGCTGTTGTTTATTTTTATATTATTTTTTAGCTGTGTTAATGCTTGTTTTTTTATTTGATTGCGCTTTGCTGATTTTTTGAATTTTACTATGATAAGTACAATAGCTAGTAATAGTAATACGGCTAATATCCACCAACCATAGGCGATGGGATAGTTGGTTATTTGCTCAGGCACATGAATATCTTGCAATGCTAACGGATTAGCGGGTAAGGCATTTGTTTGTATAGGATTAGTGTTTATTGGTTGCAAAACAGCGCTCCGTCTTTTAGTTGTTGTTCTAGCGTTTGTCCTGCGCTAAAACTAATAACTCTAGCGCCAGCCTTAGTGAGTAGCTTTGAGCATTGCTCAAAAACAGTTTCCGCTTCTTGCTTATATAGGGCTGCAGTTTTTGTGTCACCTAAAGTTAACTGTTGTCGATTGTTACCATCGGTTAGCGTTACATTTAGTTTGACTGAACTTGTGGGTAACGCTTGCTCAAGCGGGTCGGTAATTAAACAAATCACTAACTCACAATGTTTACTTATTTGCGTTAGGTGACGTAAGGCACTATTTTCTTGGCTTAAGCTTGTTTGTTTGTTGGTATTTTGAATCAATACATCTTTGATTGATTGTGCATCAGTAATTAAATAAACCAGTGAGCCGGGTTTGGCTATTTGCCTTATGCGAGCGCAGTTATCATTAAAATAACCTTGGTTATTAGCCGCCTGTTCTGACAATGGTTGATTTTTTGAGTTCTGTTGAGACTTATATTGCGAAGTTTTTTGTGGGTGATGTAAAGACGTTAGCGCATGTAAATAATGCAATACGCCTTCTTTACGACTTCTTGGCTTTAATTCTAAGTGTTCGGTTTGATTAAAAACGATACCACCTAAACGATCACCACGATTTTTTGCATGCCAAGCTACTAATGAGGCTAAATGTGCCGCTTGAACTGATTTAAATAATAGTTTACTACCAAAGTGCATACTGGCACTTAAATCTGTAGCGATAAGCACAGGACGTTCTAATTCCTCTCTAAATAGCTTTGTATGAGTTTTTCCTGTTCGGGCGGTTACTCGCCAGTCAATCGCACGAATGTCATCACCTGTTTGGTAATGACGAACCTCATCAAATTCCATACCGCGGCCTTTATTGCGCGATAAGTAATTACCAGACATTTGCCCGTGAATATTTTTTCTCGAGGATAAATCTATTAAGGCGGTTTTATTTTGGTAATGTAATAGCTCAGTCATGGCAAGTTCAACGCCATTACTGTTAATGCTTGCTAGTTGAACTTGACAATCCGATGCCGAAGAGCCTTGTTTATTATTCGCTGTTTTTTGTTTAAACCACATAAATCACTTCTTTTATTAGTAGCTAAGCAACGGCAACTAAGCTTAATAAGTGATCTATTAATTGGTTGGGCGTGATACCTTCTGCTTCAGCTTGATAGCTAAGAATTATTCTATGTCTTAATACATTGTGTAATACTTCTTGAATATCCTCGGGGCTAACATAATCTCGGTTATGTAACCACGCGCGTGCACGCGCACATCGATCTAAAGCGATAGTGGCACGAGGGCTAGCACCATAAGATAACCATGATTTTAATTTGTCGTCATACTTTTCTGGCTGGCGAGTCGCAATAATCAAATCAACCATATACGCTTCAAGTGTGGGTGCCATATGAATATTAAGTACTTGTTTTCGAGCATCAAAGATTTCTGTTTGGCTTAATACTCTTAGCGCTGGTGTGTCGTGATTAGCACCAATTAAGGCTTCACCACGGTTTAGTTTTAATATCGCTAGCTCACTTGTTGCATCAGGATAACCAATTTCTAAATGCATTAAAAATCGATCTAATTGCGCTTCAGGTAAAGGATAAGTACCTTCTTGCTCAATAGGGTTCTGAGTTGCCATGACTAAAAATAGTTCTGGTAGTTGGTACGTTTTTCTACCAACAGTGACTTGTCCCTCAGCCATCGCTTCTAATAACGCTGATTGTACTTTGGCAGGAGCACGGTTAATTTCATCAGCTAACACTAAATTTTGAAATAAAGGACCTGCTTGAAAAACAAACGTGCCATCTTCTGGGCGATATATATCGGTACCCGTTAAATCAGCGGGTAATAAATCGGGTGTAAATTGAATGCGATGAAAGTCTGCTTCTAGGCCATCAGCTAATGCATTAACAGCACGAGTTTTTGCTAAGCCAGGAGGACCTTCAACAATTAAATGACCATTTGCTAACAAGGCAATAAGTAGATTTTCAACAAAAGCAGGTTGACCAATAATTTGCGTAGATAAATGTTCTTTTAATGTGGAAAAATGTTCAATTGCCATGTTTACCCTGAATTTTATTTATTGTTTATATAGGAAAATAAGTGTTAGCTCAAATGCACTCTAGCATTTTATATAAGGTTAATGTTGAAGAAAACAAGTCTAGTTGTAACAATTTATACAGATTGTGCTTGGTCTAGGATGCAAAACAAGCATTGATATTTTTTGATAGTTCGTTAGAATCAAGGATAACCCTATAGAGGTCTGACCTCTTGATTTTGTTTTGTTTCATATTCAGCAAAATATAAATTGAAACCGTTAACCGGAGAAAAATAAATATGTCGATAAAAATGACCACGTCAACGGGTGAGCGTATTGCAGTTGTTGCCGGTCTTAGAACCCCTTTTGTGAAACAAGCGACCGCTTTTCATGGCGTGCCAGCTGTTGATTTAGGTAAGTTAGTTGTTAATGAATTATTGAAAAAACATGATGTAGATCCCGCTATCATTGATCAATGTGTTTTTGGTCAAGTGATACAAATGCCTGAAGCGCCAAATATTGCCCGTGAAATTGTACTAGGTACGGGCATGAATCCTCATACCGATGCTTATAGTGTTTCGCGTGCTTGTGCGACGAGTTTTCAATCAACAGTGAATATTGCTGAATCTATCATGGCAGGTTTTGTCGATGTTGGGATTGCCGGCGGCGCTGACTCTTCTTCTGTTGCACCTATTGGTATTTCGAAAAAGTTTGCTCGTACGTTATTAGATTTAAGTAAAACTAAAACTCTAGGCCAAAAAATTGCGTTGATTAGGAAGCTGGGTTTAAAAGATATACTTCCAGTTGCGCCTGCTGTCGCAGAATATTCCACTGGGATATCTATGGGACAAACGGCAGAGCAAATGGCTAAAACCTATAACATCTCTCGTGAAGAACAAGATGCCCTCGCGCACCGTTCACATATGTTAGCAGCGCAAAACTGGGCAGAAGGTAATCTTGCTGGTGAGGTGATGACGGCTCATAGCGAACCATATAAAAGTTTTATTGATAAAGATAACTGTATTCGTAAAAACTCTTCGTTATCGGGATACGCCAAACTGCGTCCTTGTTTTGATCGTAAGCATGGCACAGTTACCGCGGCGACTAGTACACCATTAACGGATGGTGGCGCGGCAATATTATTAATGCGCGAAGGCAGAGCAAAAGAGCTCGGTTATAAGCCGCTAGGGTATATTCGTAGTTTTGGCTTTGCCGCTATTGATGTTTGGCAAGATATGTTGATGGGGCCCAGTTATGCTACGCCAATTGCGTTAAAGCGTGCAGGCATGGAATTAGCTGATTTAGATCTGATTGAAATGCACGAAGCTTTTGCGGCACAAGCGTTAGCAAATATGAAAATGTTTGCCAGTGATAAATTTGCCAGAGAACACTTAGGGCGCGATAAAGCGATTGGTGAAATAGACATGGCTAAGTTTAATGTGATGGGCGGTTCACTGGCTTATGGTCATCCTTTTGCCGCAACAGGCGCTCGCTTGATTACACAAACCTTGAATGAATTAAATCGTCGTGGTGGTGGCGTAGGTTTAGCTACTGCTTGTGCGGCCGGTGGGTTAGGCGCTGCTATGATAGTGGAGACAGATTAATGAATGATACTATAAAAGAGACAACCAACGAGCTAAGCACTAGTAAAGAAAACCACTATAAAAGTAGTGCTTTTAGTTTGATTCGCCATGAAAATGGCATTGCTCATTTGGTGATGGATGTTGTTAATGACACCATGAATACGCTTAAAGCTGAGTTCACCGAGCAAGTTACTGATGTGCTAACTGAAATTAAAGGTGATTCATCTATTACCGGTATTGTTTTATGTAGTGGCAAGCAAGATTCTTTTGTTGCCGGTGCTGATATCAAGATGATAGATGATTGCAAAACGAGTGAAGAAGTCGTTGCACTTTCTCGCCAAGGTCAAAATATTTTTTTACAACTTGAACAGTTAACTATTCCTGTTGTTGCTGCCATTCATGGTGCATGCTTAGGAGGTGGATTAGAACTCGCAATGGCCTGTCACGCTCGTGTCTGTAGTGACAGTAGTAAAACGGTGTTAGGTTTACCTGAAGTGCAATTAGGTTTATTACCGGGTAGTGGCGGAACTCAACGGTTACCTAAGTTAGTGGGCGTACAAAAAGCATTAGATATGATGCTAACAGGTAAACAACTCAGAGCAAATCAAGCATTGAAAGCAGGTTTAGTGAACGATGTTGTCCCTAATAGTATTTTAATAGCGACCGCTGAAAACATGGCACTTGCAGGAAAATTCACACAAGCGGTAAAATTTAAATCAACATTAATGAATAAGTTTCTTGAAGGTACTTCTGTTGGTCGTGGTGTTGTTTACAAGCAAGCGAAAAAATCAGTTTTATCAAAAACGAAGGGTAACTATCCTGCACCAATAAAAATTATCGATTGTGTAAAAATAGGTATGGAGCAATCTTCAGCGAAAGGCTATCAAATTGAAGCGGAGCATTTTGCGGAGCTTGCCATGAGTGACGTATCCGCTCAATTACGTAACCTTTTCTTTGCGACCACCGCCATGAAAAAAGAACAGGGGATAGCGGATGTTATGCCTAAAAAAATTACTAAGGCCGGTGTGCTTGGTGGTGGTTTAATGGGGGGAGGAGTCGCTTTTGTTACCGCAACTAAGGCAAATATACCGGCACGTATTAACGATATTGGTCACCAAGGGATTAGTCATGCAATAAAATATAGTTATGATGTATTAGCTAAAAAAGTCAAACGTCGGTTTATTCGCAGCAGTGAAATGCAAAAGCAGTTGTCTATGATCACCGGCACCATTGATTACTCTGGCTTTAAAGATGCTGATATTGTAGTAGAAGCGGTATTTGAGAATTTAGAATTAAAGCAAAACATGGTGGTTGAGGTTGAACAACAGACTAACGCGTCAACGATATTTGCCAGTAATACTTCAAGTTTGCCTATTGGCAAAATTGCAGCTAAAGCAGCGCGCCCTGAAAATGTGATAGGTCTACATTATTTTTCACCAGTAGATAAAATGCCACTGGTAGAAATTATTCCTCATAACGCTACTTCGGATCAAACTATTTCAACGACAGTCGCATTTGCTAAAAAACAAGGTAAAACACCGATAGTTGTTAAAGATAAAGCCGGTTTTTATGTTAACCGTATTTTAGCGCCGTATATGAATGAAGCGGCTATTTTATTACTTGCAGGTGAGCCTATTGATAAGCTCGATAAAGCCTTAGTTGATTTTGGTTTCCCTATTGGACCAATGCAATTGCTAGATGAAGTAGGGATTGATGTTGGTGCGAAAATAAGTCCGATTTTGCAGGCGGAATTAGGTGAACGTTTTGCAGCGCCTGCCGCTTTTGATAAATTACTTAACGATGGTCGTTTAGGTAAAAAAGCCAATAAAGGTTTTTACTTATATGGTGACAATGTTAAGAAAGGACTTAAGCAGGGTTTTAAGCCAAAAGGGAAGCAAGTTGATACCAGTATTTATGCTTTATTAGGCGTAAATCCCGTTGGCAAGCTATCGGCTAATCAAATAGCCAAACGCTGTACCTATATGATGCTTAATGAAGCAGCACATTGTGTTGATGAAGGTATTGTTCGTAATGCTCGTGATGGTGATATTGGTGCTATTTTTGGTATTGGCTTCCCACCATTTTTAGGTGGACCATTTCGTTATATTGATAAAATTGGCGCAGCATCATTAGTAGAGCAGTTAACCCAATGGGTAAAACAATATGGTGAGCGTTATACACCTTGTGATGCGTTAGTTACCATGGCTAAAAATGGAGCTCGTTATTATTAATTTTTATAGATAACTCGTTTTACAATAAAGTAAATTGAACACGCTAACTCTTAGGAATTGGCGTTTTTTGTTTTACTTCTAGGAATAATATCCCTAGAAAGAGACACTTCATGGTGATGCAATAATGATCCGGCTAGTGGCAAAATAGATCCATAAAGACAGGTGTTCCTTTGTTATTGTATTTTCCTGTTGAATAGTTGTAATAAGCACTTTTTAGTTGAATTAAGCGGCTTATTTAATTATATTACCGCCGATTTGTAGATAATAAGCATTGAGATAATGAATGCAAGTCTTATTAGCCTTTAATTAGATAAATATTTTATTACGGTGGAAATCCGATGTTGTTACTTATAGTGTTGTTAGTGGTTTTTTTTAGTGTGCTCTGTGGCATTTTTTTTTATTGTCAGGCGCTAGTAACAGGCTTTGGTTGTAAACGATGGACTCTGGCGGGTATGTTTTTTGGCCCGTTAATTTGGCCGATGTTTTTGATGAAAAAACGTATGCAATTAAACTATTTATTTGGTTTTGATCAGTTGATTATTAGAGCTTAATAAAGCCAGAGTAAGTTTATGTGTTTTTTATTAAGGTTGAGTAGAACATAACAATAGTTATAGCTAAAGTTGCTAACACCCCCTGTTAGTAATTCTTTTATATCGTTTAATATAGCTCAATATGAATATTAGATGTGAACATTATTGCCTAGTCATTATTTAAGACCACCAAGTTTCTGGCTAGGTTTGTTAAACCTAGTGTGTTTTATTGAAGTTCCACATTATCAGCAACATAATCCACAATAGCTCAATTATTTTATTCTAATCATGGCAGATTGAAGTCATATAAATTTATCACAGAACACCGGGAGGCTTTGATCGATACTAAATAGATAAAATATTTATGTTGGTGATCGTAAAGTCTTTTTATGACGTATAAACACACAATAGTATAAATAATACGACGAACTTAAATGAAATATATCACTCAAGACGAACTGGTTAATATGCCAGCACGCTATAGAACTCAGGTTATAAATAGTTTATCAGGCTTTAAAAGTGCAAACCTTATTGGCACCAGTAATAAGGAAGGTATACACAATTTGGCAATTTTTAGTTCCGTAGTTCATTTAGGCGCTTCACCCGCCTTGGTTGGCTTTATTACCCGTCCAAACACTGTTGTTCGACATACCCTAGAAAATATTCAGCAAACAAAACAATTTACCATTAATCAAGTTAATGACAGGTTTTGGCAAGAGGCACATCAAACGTCTGCTCGGTATGACGCTGGTGAATGTGAATTTAAACAGACAGGGTTAACTGCTCTGGCTGTAGGCGGGGTTAACGCACCTTTTGTTAAAGAAAGTCGGCTCAAGTACGCTTTAAGGCTGAAAGAGATAGTACCCATTCAATTGAATGATACCTTATTAGTGATTGGCGAAATAACCGATATACTTTGTGATAAAGATGCGATTAAAGATGACGGATATATGGATATTGAATCATTAAATACTGTGATGGTTTCAGGGCTAGACAGCTACCACACAAGTAACCGGTTATCTCGTTTAAGTTATGCTAAACCAGGAATATTACCAACAAAAATTTCACTCGACGGAGAACCAGAAAATACCTACTGATAAAAAAGTTAAGTGTATTAAGGAAAGTAGATGAAATGGTCGAAAATACTTGGGTATTTAGGTTTACTACCGTTTATTACTTCTTTGTATTTAAGTACCGAAACAGTATTTTTGGGGATCTCTCCAAAGCAAGCCTTTATTGCCTATAGTGCTATTATCTTAAGTTTTATTGCCGGTACTATATGGCGAAAAGACACACAAATTTATCACGATAAACAGCATGTAATCAGTAATGTATTTAGTCTGCTAGCTTTTGTTTCTTTGATGGTTTATCACAACATAGCGTTAATCATCCTAGCGATAAGTTTTATGCTTTTATTTTTGTACGAAAAATCTTTAGGCAAACATAATAAACTACTTACTGAGTATATTAGCATGCGCTTTTGGTTAACTTTAATTGTGGTCTTACTGCATATCACCGCATATTTTTTGTGGTTTGGTTAATGTGATTACATGATGATTATTAGAAATAATTTTAGGAATAAATAGCTATGTTAACTATTTTTTACGATGGTAACTGTCCTCTGTGCGCTACAGAGATGGATCACATCAAAAAGCATGATGCTGAGAATCTGATTAGATTGGTTGATATACACCAAAATGATTTTGAATCAAAATATCCTTCAGTTAAATTTACCGACGCAATGAAAATATTGCATGGGCATTACCAAGGACAGCTTTTATTGGGTCTTGAAGTTACACATAGAGCGTGGACTTTGGTTGGTAAAGGGTTTTGGGTGGCGCCACTTAATTGGCCAGTATTTAAAACATTAAGTCATTGGGTATATTTAGGATTAGCTAAATATCGACATCCAATTTCAGCATTTCTCGCCAAAATTTTTGGCATAAAAACAGCTAGCTGTAGCTCAGGAACTTGTTATGATAACTCAAAAAACACTGATAATCGGCGCAAATAGTGATATTGGTAAAGCTATTTCTACTGAAATAGAGCGTTCAGAAAATACCGGCTTAATCCTGATTAGTCGACGTCTAACTAATGACAACTCAGCAGATGGTGATGCACAAAGCCTGAATGTTAAAAAAATCATGGTTAAAGATTACCAAGCTCAATCAATCGATCAAGCCATTATTGAGCTTGCAGCTTATGATGATGCACCTATTACGCGCGTATTTGTCTGTAACGGCATACTTCATAATGAGAATGTTCAACCAGAAAAGCGCTTGGAAGATTTTGATGTGGAATCGTTTCAACAGGTAATCACTTCAAACACCTTAACACCGATGTTATGGATACAAAAGTTAACCTCTTTACTGACAGGTAAGTTACCTTGCAAATTTGTGGTATTTAGTGCCCGAGTAGGCAGTATCAGTGATAATCGTTTAGGCGGTTGGTATAGTTATAGGGCATCTAAAGCGGCGTTAAACATGATGATTAAAACTGCTGCTATTGAGTTTGCACGTCGAGCCAAAAATATAAAACTGATTGCTTTTCATCCGGGAACAACCGATACACCCTTATCTAAACCTTTCCAAAAAAATGTACCGAGCAACAAACTATTTACTAGTGAATTTGTTGCCAAACAACTGTTAGATATTGTTGAAAATGCACCAGTGGATCAAACAGCAAGTTATCTTGATTGGGAGGGAAAGTCGATTAACTGGTAAATTTAATTTGTAAAAAAGAAACTAAGATGACAATAAATGTTTAAATTACTGCCAACCAATTCGCCAATTATTGTTATCTTTTAGTTTACGCCAATCAATTTCGTATTCATTTTTAGTCATCACGGCTTCTATCATGCAGCTAACCACTGTTTGATTTTCATCATACTTAACCACCGTAATGATAAAATGTTTTTCTTTGTTCGTTACGTTAACTTTAGTCCACTTGCTGTGGATGAGTGATTTTGGACTTATTTTATTGATGTATTTATTCATATCTTTCATCTTTGTTGAGTTAATTATTAAAAAACAAATTTAAATATGTACACTAAATACAGATAATAAAAATTTCCCTGCCACTTTTTTCGTCACTAAAAATCCTACTTGTCGAATAGCTTCCGATTTAAGAACGGGGGCATTAGTCATGATACGTCCTCGAAACGAGGCTTGAAAATCAGCTAGTATAAAGGTCAATGTCTCTCGTTGACCTGCGACTGTATCGAAGTCGTGCTTATAAGCTAAACGATAACCATCAAGACTTACAATCATTCTTAACTGATAAGTCGTTCCGTCACCTTCGACATCAATACTAACGGTATCAAGGTTGTTGGGTAAAGGCTCAATCATCTTAAAAACAGAACTGAAACCACCATTATTTTTCAGTGAGATATAACCAGTAAACATGCCTTTATCTTGTTCGAATAAAAAGCGACCTTCAGATTCACCCCCCATTACATCATCATTGGTTATGCGCCAATTCTCAGTGTTTTTTTGTTCAGTAAAATTTATCATTATGGATGGCTCTTTTTTGAAGGTAGTAACCTGCTGCATTTCTTGATTACCAACTTGGTTGTGGGTCTCTTTACCCTCAGTAAAAAGCGTAAAGAATAAAAATCCTAAAGAAAAATATAAAACAATAAATATCGACAGGTTTGCCAATTTTATTACTTTGCCATGATTTTTTGTCCATACACTTATGCATCTTCTACGATACATAGCTGCTCAATCGTTCTGCTTAATTCTGTTAGATTATGCACCTCAATCGTTGCTAAATCGGCGTAGCTCATTTTTTTACCGTAGGTAATAAGGCAGGACATCGTATTGGCATTTTGTGCTGCTTGCAGATCATAGAGATAGTCACCTACGTATAATAAATTTTCAGGTGGAGTATTCCACTTCTTAGCTACATCTAATAAAGCATCTGGGGCAGGTTTAGCTTTATGATCTTCCCTCGTTAATACTGTCGGGATATTAATACTATTCTGTTGGATTTTTAATAAAGCCGCTTGATTACAATTGCGCGTAACAATAGCACAAGGAATTTCTAATTCAGATAATAATGTTAAAAGCACGTCAGTGCCGGCAAGTTTTGTCGCACTATGGGCGTCAGTCATTTCGTATTTAACCAGCAATTTGTGGGCATCAATCTTTTGCTTTTGAGGTAAGGTATCTACAAAATCTAATAAGTCGATATCTTTTGGGCAACCTAAATCAGATCTTATCTTGTCAAAGTTTAGAGATGAGGATACCAAGGTGTTATCTAGATCAAATATAACCCCTAACAGTTTATGTGTTAACAACGTTTCATGTCTCTTGTGCCTTTCATTAATTAATGGTTATTCATAAGTGAGTTTACTTTCTTATTAAATTTTTCAAAGGTATCTTCTTCTTTATATTCGACACTGAATTTTCCATGAAATAATATGGTTATTGTTAAATCGTTATAGGCTAACCAACAGGTATAACCATCAAAGTCATGCCATGCTCGAATACCTCGAAATTCATATGCCCCATTTGATTTAATACCGTTGGTAGATATTAAATCAAAAATTCGTAAAAAATCTCGAGTTGTTAATGTGTTATTTATCATGGTTATAAAATTTAATTCCTGTCTTGGTATAATCTTTAGTACGTTATGACAGTATATTAAGATCAAATTATTTACTGTATAGAGCCTTCAATATAACAACTATTCTTTAATTTTTTGCCTTACGGTATCGATTTATCAAACCCGAGAATAATTTTAGTTGCTTGTTTTTTGCTTGGTCCAGATAAGCATAATAACCACTCCGATTAATCATCATGATTTAAAGCGGCCCCTCGAAACATAACCAGAATGTTATTTATAAAGAATAACTTTAATCTAATTATAAATTATTTTTTATATTAATGAGATAAGAGGTGAAAGCGAGTTCATTTCAATGTATAAAGATAGGTATGTTTTAGATGGCTAGATAGCTAGTTTTTTATTAATAGTATAAGTAAAAAAAGGTTTTAAAAGAGATGAAACAAGATACTAAAATTGTTACCGCAGGTCGTAAAGCTAAGTGGACTAACGGTGTAGTTAACCCAAGTGTTACTCGTGCTTCTACCGTAGTATTTAATACAGTTGCAGAAATGAACAACGCCTTAAAAAACCGTAATAATCAAACTATGGTGTACGGCAGACGTGGAACTACTACAGCATTTGCCTTTAGTGATGCTATGACAGAGCTTGAAGGTGGTGCAGGCTGTGCGCTTTACCCTTCAGGTACTGCTGCTATAACTAATGCAATTATTTCTTTTGTGCAAACTGGTGACCATATCTTAATGGTTGATAGTGCTTATGAGCCCACTCGTGATTACTGCGATAAAATTTTGGCTAAAATGGGCGTAGAAACAACGTATTATGATCCATTAATTGGTGCAGGCATTGAAGCATTGATTCAGCCTAATACCCGTATTGTGTTTTTAGAGTCACCGGGCTCAATTACCATGGAAGTTCAAGACGTACCAACTATTAGTGCTATTGCCCATAAGCATGATTGTATTGTGATGCTTGATAATACTTGGGGTGCAGGTATTAACTTTAAACCATTTGATTATGGTGTTGATATTAGCGTACAAGCGGCGACCAAGTATATTGTTGGTCACTCCGATGTGATGTTAGGTACGGCAACGGCAGTTGAAAAATATTGGCCACAATTACGTGATAATAGTTACTTAATGGGGCAATGTACGTCACCTGATGATCTTTATCTTGCTCTGCGCGGTATCCGTACTATTGGTGTACGTTTAAAGCAGCATCAACAAAGCGCACTAAAGGTCGCTAATTGGTTAAAAGGTAGAGCTGAGGTTGATACTATTTTGCATCCTGCATTTGACTCTTGTCCGGGACATGAATTTTTCAAACGTGATTTTACGGGCTCTAATGGCTTATTTTCCTTTACCTTGAATTGTGGTAATAGAGAGGCGTTAACGGCATTTCTGGATGGTTTATCTCATTTTAAAATGGGTTACTCATGGGGAGGATTTGAGTCATTAATTCTAGGAATAACTAGTTTGGATTCAATTCGTAGTGCGACCAAGTGGACCACTGAATATCCGTTAATCCGCTTGCATATCGGTTTAGAAGATGTAGATGATTTAATTGAAGATCTTGAACAGGGTTTTGTAAGGTTTAATGAGAAACTGTAAATACATGACGATACCTTTTAAGCAGAGTGATTTGCGTTATTAGCATTCTTTAGTACGATTGAATTGCACTAAATTATTTAAGGAGTTTAACGGTTGTGTAAACTCCTTCAATTAATATTTACTTTCCGAGTAAAGTAAATATTTTCTTCGCAATATCAGTATTATCTTGTGAACCGTTAAATAACTCACATCGCTTGCCAAAAGCAAATACTGGTACGTCTATGGCGGTATGCCCCCCTGTTGTCCAACCGCTGTTAGTACGGTTGTCAATAATGTGTTTTACGTTTTCTAGCATCGCTAGTTCGGTAGATGATACTTTTTTATCTTGATAAATGTTCTTGCTGTTTTCTAGCTTTGGCGTCGTTTTAGATTTTTTAAGTAAACTTAATTCTTCTTGGTTTAATTCTAAATTAAACAACCTATTGGCAGAATCAGCATGTATTTCATTAGCGACTAATTGCTTAGCAATATAATTAACAGAATGTTGCATAGTCTGTAATACCTTAGCTTCCCATTCATATTTACCGTTAGCGGCTAGGGTAAAACCACCTGTACTATGATCAGCCGTAACAATAACAAGGGTGTCAGGGTGACGTTCAACAAAGTGCTCTAGATATTTTAATGTTTCAGCTAAATCGTCCATTTCAGCCATTGCATCACTAATGTCGTTAGCATGTCCTGCCCAGTCAATCTGGCTTGCTTCTATGAGCATGAAAAGCCCCTTGCCAGGAGAGTTATCATGCTTTTGTAAATTAACAAGGTGATGCAATGCTGACTTGGTCATAGTTGATAAACGGTGCTTATTGGTATCATCTAATGCCCAAGGTAGACCTATATCAGCAAACAGTCCTAAAACAGGTTTATTATTAGGTAAGTTTATTAAGTCTTGATAATTGTCTAGGTAATGAAATCCCGCTTCTTTAAATTCATCCACTAAGTTTCTGTCTTCACGAATGAAATATTTCCAACCACCGCCGAAGTATAAGTCAGCCTTAATTCCATCATCTAAATAACTATCAGCGATTGCATTATAGTTTTTACGGCTTTCATTATGTGTTAGATAAGAGGCAGGTGTTGCATGGTTAATTTGTGAGGTTACAACAATCCCCGTTTTTTTACCTTGTAATTTTGACCATTCCAATACGGTTTGAAGTTCATTTTTATTTATATCAACACCGATAGCACCATTGTAGCTTTTTATTCCTGTTGCTAGTGCGGTAGCACTGGCAGCTGAATCGGTAACTATGCCTGAAACCGATGCAGGGTAAGTACTAGAAAAACCTTTTAAGTGTCGATCGAATACAGTGGTTTCAATCATTTCTGTTTTTGGATTATCACTAAAATAACGATATGCGGTGGTGTAGGCAGGTCCCATACCATCACCAATGACCATAATAATATTTTTAGGTGCCGTTTCTTGTTTAGCGGTTACGGTGCTAAAACAAGATGTTGTACTTAAAGAAAGTACTAAAAATGGTATAAATTGTCTCATTTATTTTCTGCTATATTAATTAGTTCTAAATCAATCCATACCAATCGATGATCGGATGAGGTTTGTCTATTTTTGATTAAACGGTGTATGTTTATTTTGTTGTAGCCAAAATACGCCAGATTCTTTAATAATAAAACCAAATGTTGAGGGTAATACATAATCAGCATAGTGTGGTGTAGCCAACCAAATTATAAAAATAAAACTAACAGAATTAATTGATTGTATTTGAATATTGTCAATTCAGCACTGAAAATATTTGGCTTTCTTTTGAACCGATTGATGAAGATAGGTACACGTGAAACCTTGCAAGTATTTATTCCCCTGAATAATTTATTTTCATTAAATTATTGATGACAGTCTTAATCATATCGCTATTCGTCCAAAAGCACAAAAGTTGACCTTTGGGTGTGTTTATTCTATTTGAAATTGATAAGAGCAATATTTTTTATTGCAAATAATGTAAACGTTATTATTGACTAATAAAAAGTAAAAATTTCTGTTAGATGCTTTATTCCTACACGTTATTTTTAATAAAATATAACAGGCTGTATGCGTATAGAATGTTGATATTACGCTATTTCCTCAATAAATCAGGGTAAAAACTTTGATGATAAATACTGGCCGAAATAGATTTAGATTTATTTATCCATAGCGATACTTTAAGGCTAGAATAAACAAGATAGTAAAGCACTTAAATTTTTATTTAAATCCGATTGTTGGTTTGTTTTACCACGTAGAACAAACAATCTTTCAATGCAATCTGCTTATCAGTGGTTGCTTTGAATATTCGTAAATTTTGCTTGCACACTAATTGATTTTCACGGGTGTAAAAATACTCATCAATAACATTACAACCGTGTTTATTGAGTAAACGTAAATTTTTAAGACCATCGCCATCAATCCAACCGATCATTTCACCTTTATTCGCGCCACCAAAATTGAAACAGTCTATGTTATGTTTTAGTGTTATGCCGCTATAACCTTCATCATGTTCAGCATAAGATAAATGGACACCTTCGCTAACTTGTAATCTAAGGGGTAAGTAAATAACTTCAATACATGTTTCTGGTTGAATATAGTCAATGTATTCATAGGTTGCTATGTGGCATATTCCGGCATAAGCCATCTCATGGGCTTGCTCATCAAAACGGCCGCCACATTCTACTGTAATAGACGGACACGAGAAATCTTGCTCCATTAGTGAGCCTAACTCTAAATCAGAGAGAACTAATGTTTGGCAAAAAAAGGAAGCCAGTGAGATAGTTTCTGTTGTGATGCTAGTGCTTATGGCAAAAGTAGGACAAGGGCTCGGCGCATTATGAAGATCCACCACCATTTCAGGATTGACATCTTTAATGGTTTGCACAATTAATTGTGCTCTTGCGTAGCTGCCTACTTGGTTTTCTATTTGAATTTTATCGTACTCTTGATTGCCAAAACAACGGTTTATATCTTCGCTGTCATCAACAAAGCGTTTAGATAATAATGGTTTGACACAAGCCGCTTCTACAGAGCAAATAATAAAACGTAAATTGGTATTGGGAAGTTCTTTTACATTTCGTGTCGTTAGCCAACGGTGCAATGCGATTAAACCTGAAGGTTCACTACCTTGTAAAAGTGTCGTGATCACCCGACATTTCTTGGTCTTCAAGCCAGTAATATCAATAATTGTTGGACCAATCATTGATAATAAAAACTGTTCATAATCAGCATGTAAATCTTGCCAATTTGGGTCTTGTAGATAGTTGATCTCGTTAAAGTCTATTTTCATATTTTCACCTCCACGGATTGGATGAATGTGTTAAGTAACCAATAATATTAGCATGCCATACATTGAGTTTACTTGGTGTTGATTCAGGTCAATAAAAGTGATTGAGCAGTGTGAGTTTTCTCAAAAAAAAACATGATAATGGTTTTGTCGCCATTTTTTTTAACGTAAACTATTCCTAAGTTTTCTAATCCACGAGTAGTTTATGTCTGAAGAAACAATTTTTTCTAAAATTATTAGACAAGAAATTCCAACCCCACTTTTATATCAAGATGAGTTAGTTAGTGCTTTTAGAGATATATCGCCTAGAGTGAGTACTCATATATTAATTGTACCTAATAAGCATATAGCAACAATTAACGAGGTAACTGATGCCGACGAGTTAACGATGGGACGAATGATCAGTGTGGCGAAAAAACTCGCTAAACAAGAAGGCATTGCCGAAAATGGTTATCGCTTGATTATAAATTGCAATGCAGATGGCGGACAAGAAGTCCCTCATATTCATATGCACTTACTTGGTGGTCAGCGATTAGGTGCTATGTTGTCAATTAAATGAATAATTTACTTAGTCTTTAAAAAAGCTAAAGGGCTTAAGGTGAGTAGCAGTTATAACGAAAAAGTTAAGTAGACCATTAATAACTAATTCATATTTATCTGTAATTTTTCATGTCTTCTATTTAACCGTCTATACTCGTTTTAGAGTAATAATAAAAAGAGAAAAATCATGAATGTTAGTTATATTGTGCATGTTTCGGGCAAAGTACAAGGTGTTTATTTTAGAGTATCTAGTCAGCAAAAAGCCATTGACTATGGCTTAAGTGGTTATGCTAGAAATTTAGCCGATGGTGATGTTGAAGTTTTTTTATCAGGTGAACAGGAGAATGTAAATAAAATGTTAGCTTGGTTAAAGCATGGACCTGAACAGGCAGCAGTAACTAAGATGCAACAAAAAAAAGTAGATTGGCAAGCGCATAGTTTTTTTTCAATTAGCTAACATGCTTTAAAATCTAACAGCAAAAAAGTAAACGCTATTCATCTATAAATTGAAAACGTTGTAGCGTTTTACCTTCTCGAGTAATGGTTTCATTAAACATGGCTAAAGGTCGAACCCATATATCATCTTTGCTATCAAGGGGGTGATATACAACAAGTGCTTCCTCAGTTTCGCTATGCCTTGCAAGATGAAGCACTTGATAATAATTACCTTTGAAATGTTGATACTTACCTAATTTAATCATTATAATTCCTATGTTGATAATTGTTGCAAGCTACTGAAGCTTGCAACGTAATATTGTATGTTCTCAGTATGATACTCGCAATGCTTGTTCACCACGAGCTATTCCAACACAGCCAGAGTGTACTGATTCAATAATTTCAGATTCATGACTCAATGTTTCAATAAACGTATTTGATTTTTCACTATTGCCCGTTAACGGTTCCTATTACTATCAACCATTAAATTAAAAACTTTCTGAAAAATAAATCTTGCAGTAAATTTTGAAGGTAAAATAATATCGGTAATCAATTACTCTTTCTGTTTAAATATCGAAATATGTTTTATAGTCATAATTATACCGTATGCCGATAGTTACAATTTGGTACTTCATTACCTGAATACATGAGAAAAGGTATGTGTATCGAATCATTATGATTAAAGGAGAAAATTATGACCTTAATGAAAAAAATAATTACTGCTGTATTACTTATTTCAGTCGCGAGTTGTTCAACTACCTATGAAGCAAAAATCAATTTTGATAAAAATAGTAAAGTTGACACTTTACAATACAAAACCTTTGCGTGGTTAACGTCAGGTAAAATTATGGCACCGCCGGAAGATATTAACCCAGTGATGAAACTGCGTGTTGATGAAGAAATTGAGAAAGCTTTTATGGCTAAAGGTTATCAGTTGATTAATGATGCTGAAAAAGCAGATTTTACGATTTCATATACTGTAGGTAATCGAGATAAAATTAAAGTCAGTAGTTACCCTATAAACTACAATGTAGGTTTTGGTTGGGGACTAGGCTACTATGGTGGCGGTATGTACGATACACAAATGAGTATAAAAACTCATGTTCGTCAATATACTCAAGGTAAGTTAGCGATTGATGTTTACGATGTTAAATCTCATCAACCAGCATGGCATGGTTGGGCAGTAAAGCGTATTAGCTCTAAGGATAAAGAAATGCCATCATCGGCGATTAAAGATATAGTTCATAAATTGGTTATTCAATTTAACTAACGTAAGTTTAACCATTACTTTATCAAAACCAGCGGCTAGGTTATTCACTATCACTATCACTATGGACATGGTGATATATTGTCAGATTTAAACGCTTTATGTTAGCAATATACTTAGGTAGTAATTAATGTTTCATCATAAAAAAGGTAGTTTTAGTGCTTGGATGCTAAGACTCAGAAAAATAATACGTTGGCCTCTAATGACAACAAGAGAGCCAGAAACGTGTGCGCAACATTCCTTTGAAGTCGCACTTATTAGCCATCAAATTGCACTGATTGGTCAGATTAAATTTAATCGTGATTATGATCCAGCATCCATAGCATTAGCTGCACTTTATCATGAAGCGAGTGAGTCGGGAGGCGTTGGCGATATTCCTAGCCCGTTAAAGTATTATAACCCTGAATTAACTAAGCAAATTAAAAAAATTGAAAATGAAGTTGAGCATTCTATGGTATATAAAGGTTTGCCTGACTATCTGCAAAAGACAATGGCTCCCTTAGTTATACAGCTAAAGGTTGATAAACAGACTAAAGCTATTGTTAAAGCAGCAGATGATCTTGCCGCTTTTCACTATAGCTTATCAGAAGTAAATGGCGGCAACCGAGAGTTTACTGATGCAGCTAAATTATTAGAAAAAAGAGTAAAGGAACATTGTCAGCAATGGGAAGAAGTGAATGAATATTATCACTCGCAATTTCCGGCTTGTATGCAAACACTGGACGAGCTTTCTCGTCCACATGATTAAGCCTATTTACAATTGTTTATAAGTAGCAAAGAAATTTTTCAGCTTGTCTATTGCAGGTACTAATTCATCAACATGTGGTAAAAATACTAATCTAAAGTAATTCTGTGCTTTAATATTAAAGGCACTCCCGTGAACAAGTAGTATTTTTTCTTGTTTAAGTAAATCTAAAATCATTTTTTCATCATTGGTAATGTTAAACTTTTCAGCGTCTACTTTTACAAATAAATATAATGCTCCCATCGCAGGGTGGCATGATAAACCATCTATATTATTGATCATTTTAGCAGCCACGTTACGCTGTTTTAATAATCGACCATCGCCTGAAATAAGTTCATTAATACTTTGATAGCCGCCTAATGCAGTTTGAATGGCATGTTGACTTGGTACATTAGGGCACATGCGCATTGAGGCTAAAATGGTCAACCCTTCTACATAATCATTAGCGTGAATTTTAGGACCCGATAAAACCATCCATCCTGCTCTAAATCCGGCTATTCGGTAATTTTTAGATAAACCACCCATGGTAATAATAAATACATCTTGGGTAAGTGATGCTGTTGGGATATGTTTTGCTTCATCATATAAAATTTTATCGTAAATTTCATCGCTGAAAATAATTAGACTATGTTTTCTTGCTAGGGCAATAATACCTTGTAATATTTCTTCAGGGTAAACCGCTCCTGTTGGGTTATTTGGATTGATCAAAACAATCGCTTTGGTTTTGTCAGTAATTTTACTTTCCATATCGTCAAGATCAGGATACCAACTGTTTTCGTCATCACAAATATAATGAACAGGGCTACCACCAGAAAGTGCTACTGCAGCTGTCCATAACGGATAATCGGGTGCGGGAATTAAAACTTCATCGCCATTGTTTAGTAAGCCTTGCATTGCCATCACAATTAGCTCGCTAACGCCATTACCGATAAATATATCTTCAACACTTACATCTTTAATGCCTTGTTGTTGAAAATACTGCATTACAGCCACACGAGCAGAGTAAATACCTTGAGATTCGCTATAGCCTTGAGAATTAGGTAAGTTATGAATAACGTCTTTTAAAATATCATCGGGCGCTTCAAAACCAAAAGGGGCAGGGTTGCCTATATTCAATTTAAGAATTTTATGCCCTTCATCTTCTAAACGACGTGCCTCTGCTGCTATTTGTCCTCTAATTTCATAACAAACATTGTTTAATTTAGATGACTTTATTATAGCTTTCATGATGAGATTACTTCTTCAATTAATGTATATATGATAAGGACTTCCATTGTTGCTAATATTAGCGACTATTGAAATAGATAATGGTAAATTTTTAACGATAATTTGCATTATTTTTATATAAAAGAATAGTTCTTTAGTTTTTGCCATTAAAAAAGGGGCAAATAGCCCCTCTAAAAAATCACTTTATATAATTTGCTAACAATTAGCTAAAAAGCGACATGATTTCATCAATAGCAAGTAAAGACTTTTCACCGGTAATTCGATTTTTTACTTCTACTTGTTGCGCATCTAAGTTGCGTTCGCCGATAATAACTAATAAAGGTGTGCCCATTAATTCGTGATCAGCAAACATAACACCAGGTCGTTCTTTTCTATCATCAAACAGTACTTCAATACCCGCTTGGTTAAACTGTTCATATAATGCTTCAGCCGTTTCTTTTACGCGAGCTGATTTAGCCATATTCATTGGTACAATAGCCACTTGGAAAGGCGCAATAGCTTTTGGCCATTTAATACCATATTTATCATGGTTTTGCTCAATTGCAGCAGCGACAATACGTGATACGCCAATACCATAGCAACCCATGGTTAAGGTTTGGTTTTTGCCGCCTTCATTCAATACTGCGCAGCCCATAGTTTCAGCATATTTTGTGCCTAATTGAAAAATATGACCTACTTCAATACCACGTTTAATAACAATATTTCCTTGGCCACAAGGACTAGGATCACCGGTTACAACATTACGAATATCTGCAACCTGATAAGTAGCACAATCTCTTTGCCAGTTTACACCGATTAAGTGGTTGTCATTTTCATTGGCGCCACAAACAAAGTCGCTTAATTGTGCAGCGCTGCGATCTACAATTATATCAATAGCTAAGCCAACTGGGCCAATAGAGCCAGCATTACAATCTGCAGAAGCTAATATTTGCTCTTCGTTGGCAAATGTTAGTGGTGAGGCTACTTGTGATAAATGTTCTACTTTAACTTCATTAAGTTGATGATCACCCCGAACTACTAAGGCCACGATAGGTGTTTCACCTTGCTCATTTTCAATACCACAAACAAGTAGCGTTTTAACGGTAGTGTTTACATCAACAGTTAAAAAGTTTACAACTTCTTCAATAGATTTAACATCTGGAGTGGCAACTTTTGTCAATGCTTGTGTTGGCTCTGCGCGTGCTGTTTGTGGCGCTAACGCTTCGGCTTTTTCAACATTGGCAGCAAAGTCACTGGCATCACTAAAAGCGATGTCATCTTCACCTGAATCGGCAAGCACATGAAATTCATGGCTGGCATCGCCGCCAATCGAGCCGCTGTCAGCTAAAACAGGGCGATAATCTAAACCTAAACGGTCGAAAATACGGCAATAAGCATCAAACATTGTTTGATAAGTCTTTTCTAAGGATTCTTGCTCTAAATGAAAAGAATACGCATCTTTCATTAAAAATTCACGACCACGCATTACACCAAAACGAGGACGAATCTCATCGCGAAATTTGGTTTGAATTTGAAATAATGTTAACGGTAATTGCTTGTAACTATTTAGCTCGTTTGCAACTAATTTAGTGATTACTTCTTCATGTGTTGGGCCTAAAACAAAAGGGCGCTTATGGCGATCATTTAAACGTAATAGCTCTGGACCATAATCGTTCAATCGCCCAGATTCTTCCCATAAATCTGCAGGTTGAACCATTGGCATTAATATTTCGTTAGCACCGGCACGTTGCATTTCTTCACGAACGATGTTTTCTACTTTTTGCAACACACGCAAGCCAGTGGGTAGCCAGGTATATAAACCTGAAGCTAGATTACGTACAAGACCTGCACGTAGCATTAATTGATGGCTAATAACTTCGGCACTAGCGGGGGTTTCTTTTAAAGTAGATAGTAAATATTGACTGGTACGCATCACTAAAATTTTCCGTAAAATACATGTAAGCGAGATTAGCTCTGATCAGACATGAAGACAAATGAAATTCTCGCTATTCTATCAGGGAGATTAGTGATGAAAAAGTAATAAATAATAAATTTTAACTCTCGTTATGTTCTTTATAGAAATAAGCACAAATACGGCCATAATAAAACTGTCGATAAAGGCTTTATTTTGTGCAGAGGTGGAGTATAGTGCGACTTATTGAAAAAGTGTTATTTCACTATTAACGGGAAACCCATGAACATTAGTTTAGTTAGAGCCGATTATAAAAATGAGCAACATGCTAAAGATTTAATTATGCTATTAAATGCTTATGCGCTTGATGAAATGGGGGGTACTGAAGCGCTAAGTAGTGAGGTACAAAAAAATCTTGTACCAACCATGAGTAAACGTAGTGATGTATTTACGGTACTTGCTTATGTTGATGAAGAGCCTGCAGGTATTATTAATTGCGTAGAAGGTTTTTCTACTTTTAGTTGTAAATCATTAATAAATATACATGATTGTGGCGTTTTAGCTAAATACCGTGGTCTTGGTTTGAGTTTGAAAATGTTTGGTAAAGTGGAAAAAATAGCAAGAGAAATGGGCTGTTGTAAATTAACCCTAGAAGTTTTACAGGGGAACAAGGTAGCTCAAAATGCCTATAAAAAATTAGGCTTTTCTGGTTATGAACTAGATCCTAAACTAGGGCATGCACTTTTTTGGGAAAAGAAATTAAAGTAGCCGTAGTCAGTAAAAATAATTCCGTTAAAACGAAATGGGTTTTCTTTTACCTTTTTTAGCAGTAGATTCATCGTTGGATATTACTGCTGATTTCTTAACGGGCTTAACCATTTGTTCCTGCTTAGGAGCAAAACTAGCCATACTTTTTGTTTCAGTCGGCTTTTCTATTTTATCTTCATTGAATTCATTTTCTAAATTTTCATTCACAATGATCTGTAACGTTTCACCATTAAATTCAACGATGTCGTTATCATAAACTTTTTTCCGTTTTTGATACTCGACTTCCCCATTTAGTAAAACGTAGCCTTCACTAATAACCACTTTGGCTTCACCACCGCCAGCGACTAAATTAGCAATTTTTAATAATTTACATAATTCTATAGGTTGTTGATCTAACTCTATTTCTAAATAACTTTCTGACATTATATTATTCAATTCACTTAAAAAATAATCAATGCTATTTTATCAGCAATTGATGTATTAAAAAATATAAAACTAAAAATAACTTGATTAAGTGGTTAGACCAGTGCTTTAATCAGCACTAATCTATTTAGCTGAAAGCATGTATTTGAAACTCCAGCTATTAAAATCATCTAGTGGTAGGAGCAAAAATGCTTAGTTACAAGGCACCCATAACAGACATAAAATTTTTAATTGAAGATGTTTTTGATTATTATGATCACTATAAAAAATATCCAGAATTTGAAGACGCAACTCCTGATATGGTTGATGCTATTTTTCAAGAGTGTGCCAAGTTTTGTGAAAATGAACTACTTCCTTTATACCAAAGTGGTGATAAGGAAGGCTGCAAATGGGACAAAGGTGTTGTAACTACACCTAAAGGCTTTAAAGCCGCGTATGATCAATATGTAGCGGGTGGATGGCAAAGTTTATCTCATCCTGTCGAGCATGGTGGGCAAGGTCTACCCCCTTCGTTAGGTATGGTTAAGTCTGAAATGATGGGCACAGCAAATTGGTCGTGGTCTATGTATCCCGGTTTAAGCCATGGCGCTATGAATACGGTACAAACTCACGGGAGTAATGAGCAAAAAAAATTATACCTAACCCAGCTAACAGAGGGCACTTGGACGGGCACTATGTGTTTAACCGAACCTCAATGTGGTACTGATTTAGGCCAAGTAAAAACTAAAGCTACGCCAAATGGCGATGGTACCTATAATATTACCGGGACTAAAATTTTCATCTCTGCTGGAGAACATGATTTAACCGATAATATAATTCATATTGTTCTTGCTAGGCTCCCGGATGCGCCAGCTGGCACTCGTGGTATTTCTTTATTTATTGTGCCTAAGATTAAAACAGATGCTCAAGGGAATTTAGGCGAGGGTAACCATGTTACGTGTGGTTCTATTGAAGATAAAATGGGTATTAAGGCTTCTTCTACTGCGGTATTAAATTTTGACAATGCAGTTGGCGAATTAATAGGTCCTGAAAATAAAGGCTTAGAATGTATGTTCACCTTTATGAATACTGCTCGTGTCGGTACCGCTTTACAAGGAATATGTAGTGCTGAGTTGGCTTATCAAAATTCATTGATTTACGCTAAAGAGCGATTGTCTATGCGTGCGCTTACGGGAAAAAAATTTCCAGAACAAGTTGCTGATCCTATTATCGTTCATCCTGATGTACGTAAAATGTTGATGACACAAAAAGCGATTTCTGAAGGCGGCCGTGCCATGATTTATTATACTGCTAAAATTGTTGATGATATTGAAATGGCTAAAACTGATGCGGATAGAAAAGCCGCAGATGACAAATTAGGTTTTATTACACCTATCTTAAAAGCATTCTTAACTGAGCTTGGTTGTGAAAGTGCCAGTCATGGTTTACAAATATTTGGTGGCCATGGTTACATTAAAGAGTGGGGCATGGAGCAAATTGTTCGTGATGTTCGTATTGCAACGCTTTATGAAGGAACAACGGGAATTCAAGCATTAGATCTTTTAGGTCGCAAAATTTTACTATCACGTGGTAAATCGTTAAAAGCTTTTACTAAAGAGGTTTTAATATTTTGTAAAGATAAAAGCATGATTTCGAGTAATCCGCATAAGCGTCAAATGAATAAATTTATTTGGCCTTTGAGTAAATCAGTTGCGAATTGGCAGCAATACTCTTTACGTTTAGCGTTAAAAGCTAAGAAAGATAGAGATATTGTTGGCTCTGCGTCTGTTGATTATTTGATGTATTCTGGTTATATAGTTATGGCCTATTTTTGGGCACAAATGGCTCAAACAGCCTATGAAAAGTTAGCCACGGATGTCGAAAACCGTGACTTTTACCGAGCAAAAATTAAAACGGCAGAGTTTTACTTTGAACGAATGTTGCCAAGAACTAAATCATTAGCTAAAACCATGATGGCAGATCCAAAAACTTTGATGCAACTTGATGAAGAGTTACTGTCCTTTTTATAAAGTTTATTCCTTAAATAAGTCTATTGGTTGAATAAAAACGCACAAGTTAATACTTGTGCGTTTTTTTTCTTATAAAATTAGCGATACTAATTTTAATTTATGTCGTCTTATCTATTTTATTGCTTATGAGTTCATTAGGATCAAAATCATCAACGGCAATAATAGCCTGTCGACCTTGTTCTGTTTTAATGAGTAATGCCGCTTCAGTTGCTGAAATAGCATTAACGCTTAAACCAAGTTTGGCCACTTTATCTAGATGGTAAAAGGGTAATTCTGTCTCCAACGCAATACATACTTTAGTGAAAATAGGTTCACAGGCAATGATATCTTCCAACGTTTGATCCAACAGACCAAAAACATTATTGCCATCACGTGTTAAATATTGATCTTTACCAAGTCGTGTTCTAACGTCACTAGGTGTTTGTAATAAGGTGGCGATTTGATGATCTAAGCTATCACTCGGCTTTGTTAACCAAGTGCCTAAAGGGAAAATAATTAGCCGTAAACTGCGAGCAAGCCATTTGTTAGGGAAATTATTTAGTAGCGCATCAAGTGCTTGTTGAATAGAAAATAATGAATCTTCAACAGCCCACTGCAGTAGAGGTAAGTCTTCTTGTTTCCTGCCTTCATCATTAAAGCGTTTCAAGCAAGAACTTGATAGATATAGATGGCTTAATACATCACCAAGACGTGCTGAAATTCGCTCCTTTCTTTTTAAATCAGCGCCTATTGCTAACATCGAAATATCACTGAGCAGGGCCAAATTAGCACTGAAGCGCGTTAATAATTGATAATAACGTTTAGTTTCATCAGCAAAAGGGCTAGATAAAAAATGTGAACCAGTAAATGAACAGCTTAAACTGCGACTAATGTTACTAAGGCTAAAACCAATATGACCAAATAATGCATGATCAAAATCATTTAATCCTTGTTCTTCATTATTATTATTGACTGCTTGAAGTTCTGCTAGTACATAGGGATGACAGCGAATAGCGCCTTGACCATAAATAATTAAACTGCGTGTTAGAATGTTTGCACCTTCCACGGTAATAGCGATAGGAGCACCTTGATAACTTCGGGCAAGGTAATTACTTGGCCCCATGCAAATACCTTTTCCACCATGGATATCCATGGCATCAATCATTGAGGAACGCATTTTTTCTGTTAGATGATACTTTGCAATCGCTGATATAACAGAGGGTTTTTCACCAAGATCAATGGCCCCTGTAGACATTATTGTTACGGCATCCATTAAATAAGCATTACCACCAATGCGAGCTAACGCCTCTTCAATACCCTCCATTTTACCAATGGGTAGTTTAAATTGATGACGTATACGGCTATAGGCACCTGTAGCCAATGCAACCGTTTTAATACAACCAGCACTGTTTGAAGGCAGGGTAATAGCACGACCAACAGATAAACATTCTACTAGCATGCGCCAACCTTGCCCAGCCATGTCACTACCACCAATAATATAATCAAGGGGTACAAAGACATCTTTACCCTGTGTAGGACCATTTTGAAAAGGGATATTTAATGGAAAGTGTCGTCTACCGATAGTGACCCCTTCTATATTGGTTGGAATAAGCGCACATGTTATACCTAACTCTTTTTTATCACTAAATAAATTATCAGGGTCTTCTAATTTAAACGCTAAACCTAGCACGGTAGCGATGGGCGCAAGCGTAATATAACGTTTATCCCAATTAAGTCGCATTCCCAAAATATCTTTACCTTCAAATGGTTGTCGGCAAATAATACCAGTATCAGGAATTGCACTTGCATCGGATCCTGCCTCAGGGCTGGTTAGGGCAAAACAGGGAATTTCTTGTCCTTTAGCAAGACGAGGTAAATAATAATCTTGCTGTGCTTTGGTGCCGTATTCTTGCAATAATTCCCCGGGACCTAATGAATTTGGTACACCAACGGTACTCGCTAATACTGAACTGACTCCGGTAAGTTTTTGTAACACTCTTGATTGGGCAAAAGCTGAGAATTCTAATCCGCCATATTTCTTTTTGATAATCATTGCAAAAAATTGATTCTCTTTTAGAAATTGCCAAACCTCTGGTGAAAGATCGGCAATCTCGTGAGTAGTATGCCAATCATTTACCATGGCGCAAACTTGCTCAACGGGTCCGTCTAAGAAGGCTTTCTCTTGTGCACTAAGTCGAGGTTGGGGGTAATTATGTAATTTTGTCCAATCTGGATTACCACGAAATAGTTCAGCATCAAACCAAGTTGTGCCTGCATCTATAGCCTGTTTTTCCGTTTCGGACATTTGTGGCATTATTTTTTTAAATAACTTTAACAATGGCATACTGATAAATTGCCGGCGAATAATGTCAATATTTAATGGTAGGGCAATGACAGAAAATAATAACCAAGAAACGAAACCGATAGTATTTAAAAAGGTACCAATAGCTAATAGCGCCATGAATGCAAAAGTATAGGTTGATAGCGATGCTCTCACATAGCTCATAAACCAAGTTAATGAAAATGCAGCGATGAGCCAGAGAAAAATATCCACAAATTATCCTTATATTAATGAATAAAGCATCAACAGGAGAAACTAGTTGAATGTAAACACTGCTTTAACGGTATAATCTAGTTATAGATGAAATAAATAAGATAGCCAACATAAGTTTTACCAATTAAATTAATTAATGGTTCAAATTTTAATGAGGGTAAATTATTCAAGAATAAGACGCTTAATTGAGCAATAGATTATCTATTGTGATTCAAAGCAACGATGTTATTGGATGTTTAGACTATTTAAAAAAATAACTTAGTTAGCTTGAGCGGTATAAGGGCTATTTTATTATAAGTTTTGGTGTTCTTTATGTTTAGTTTACGATTTTATTTAGGGTTTAGTTATGTGCGAGCTTTTAGCGATGTCAGCTAATGTACCAACAGATATTTGTTTTAGTTTTAGTGGTTTGATGCAGCGAGGGGGAAATACCGGTCCCCATAAAGATGGTTGGGGTGTTACATTTTACGAAGGTAAGGGGTGTCGAAGTTTTAAAGATCCTAAGCCAAGTGCTCATTCACCTATTGCTGAGTTAGTTACAAAGTATCCAATGAAAAGTGAGGCGGTGGTTTGTCATATTCGCCAAGCCAACTCAGGGGGCGTTTGTTTAGAAAACACTCACCCCTTTATTCGTCAAATGTGGGGTAAAAATTGGACTTATGCTCATAATGGACAATTAAAAGGTTTTGCTGAAGAACTACCCATTAAATTACATTTACCGATAGGAACCACAGATAGCGAACATGCTTTTTGTTGGATTTTAGATCAACTTCATTATAAGTTTGGTGAAGAGCAACCGCCAGCTAAAGTTCTATTTGGCTTTATTGCTACACTGACATGGAAAATAGATGAGCTTGGCGTGGCAAATATGATTATTACTGATGGTGAGTATTTATTTGCTTATTGTTCAAATAATTTACATTGGATTACTCGGCGTGCTCCTTTTGGCAAAGCTAGCTTAATTGATGTTGAGGTGGCTGTAGACTTTCATAAAGAAACAACCGATAAAGATATAGTGACCGTTATTGCCACTAAACCATTAACAGATGATGAAACATGGCACAAAATGAGTGCGGGTCATTGGCATTTGTTTTGCTTAGGCGAGTCAATTGCTTGTGGTGTAGAAAGCTAGTTTAATCACGGAAGGATGATAAAATACTTATGATCTTTTCCGGTAAGTTTGAGTTTAAAATGACTTTAAAGTTATATTTAAAGTTATATTTAAAGATTAAACTACAATTTTTTAATGTCTTTTTCCTCGATTGTTAGACTAGATAGCTGAGCTTCAAATTGTTCAGTTCCAGCTTTTTTCTGATAAAGTTTGACTAATAAGTAATCTAGTTCAGGAGCAAACCAAGCATAGGTTACTCGTTCTTTTTCTTTTACCTCTCGTTTAAAACGAATGGTTTTAATTAAACCATAAGGTAACATTAACTCCTCTTCATCATCATACTGATAAATATAATCTTTAATTGAACCTGACGTGTTGATAACGGGATAGGTATAACGCGTTTGATTAGCGTTTATCATTAAATTTAAGCGATGCTGTAGGTGATAACTCAGTTTGTCTTGTAGATTATTAGAGAAATCAATTTGATGATCTCTTTTTCGTTCAATATCTCTAGCTTTTCCTGTTGCGGTATTATAACGCCACTCATAGCGTTTATTTCTGCCTGTACCTTCTCTCGTATATATATAATGCTTTGGTATTACTTTGTTGTTATCTATTGTAAGTATTGACGTTTCACTACGAACTTGAGAAAAAATCAGCCATTCTACATCTGTTTTATAATGATACGTTATGCTGCCATCTGCTTGATAACTTAGTGCTCTTGTGGCACTACCAACAGGTTCTGATTTATGTAAAACGGTATATTGCGCAGAAAATGCGGGTAAGATTTTTTGGCTGTCAATGGGTCGGTTGGTATTGGCGTAACTAAAAAAGCAAGAGAGTGATAAAAACGTAAGTAAAAAAGATGAGAGAAATTTAATTAACACAAATAATCCAGTATAAAGGTAAGGAAATAGCTTACCTTTATACTAACAGTTTATTCGTCGTTCGCATAACCACAAGCAGGTAATGTGCAGCCGTCTAAAATTGCGTGCTCATTTTGACATTCTGTTGTCATACTAAGGCGTTTTTCACATAGCCATTTAACCACTAAAGGGTAAATTCTGTGTTCTTGTTCATGAATACGTGCGGCTAAATCATCGCTAGAATCACCTTCAAATACAGGGACTTTTGCTTGTAAAATTACGGGGCCACCATCAAGCTCTTCGGTAACAAAATGAACACTGACGCCATGTACTTTATCGCCAGCATCAATAGCACGTTGATGTGTATTAAGCCCCTGATATTTTGGTAGTAATGATGGGTGAATATTGACTAGCTTACCTTGATAATATTGTACAAAAGCCGGTGAAAGAATACGCATAAACCCTGCTAGGACAATCACATCGGGGGAGAATTGGTCAATTTTAGTGATTAAAGCTTGATCATAACTTTCACGACTATCGAAGTCTTTATGAGATAAAGCAACAGCGGCGATATTTGCATTTTCAGCGCGTGTTAAACCGTAAGCATCACTTTTATTAGAGACAACCGCAACGACAGAGCCGGGGTAATCAGCTACTTCGCTGGCATCAATAATCGCTTGCAAATTAGTACCACTGCCCGAGATTAATACAACGATTCGGCTAGACATGTATTTTCCTTTTTCTTTAGATAAATAAAAGGGGCTAATGATTAGCCCCTTTACTTGTATTTTTACTTACCGTCTTTTATTACGAAAAGATAACTTGCTCTTCACCATCAGCTTTATCGCTGATTGCGCCAATGTGCCAAGCTTTTTCACCGTGAGCGGTAAGTATTTCAATACTTTGCGCTACTTTATCTTTTGGTACTACGATGATCATGCCGACACCACAGTTAAAGGTACGGTACATTTCATGTTCAGTAATATTACCATTGTCTTTTAACCAATTAAATATTACCGGCCATTCCCAACTTTCACCATTGATCACGGCTTGTGCTGTTTCAGGTAGAACGCGTGGAATATTTTCCCAAAAGCCACCACCAGTGATATGTGACAAAGCGTGAACTTCAACGTCTTTAAGTAACGCTAAAACAGACTTAACGTAAATCTTAGTTGGTTCAAGTAAATGTTCGCTAATGGCTTTTCCATCAAGTTGCTCAGTAGTCGTATCAGTCTTGTTAACTTCCAATACTTTACGAATTAATGAAAAACCATTTGAATGAGGACCTGAAGCACCTAAAGCGATTAATTGATCACCGGCAGCAACTTTAGTGCCATCAATTAAACGTGATTTTTCGGCAATACCAACACAAAATCCGGCGATATCATAATCGCCCTTGTGGTACATGCCTGGCATTTCTGCAGTTTCACCACCAACAAGTGCACAACCGGCTTGAATACATCCCTCGGCAATACCTTCTACAACAGATGACGCTACAGCGACATCAAGTTTTGCAGTGGCATAGTAATCTAAGAAAAATAATGGCTCAGCACCTTGTACGATAAGGTCGTTAACACACATAGCAACTAGATCAATACCGACTGTGTCATGTTTATCTAAATCAATGGCTAAGCGTAATTTGGTTCCCACGCCGTCAGTACCTGCAACTAAAACTGGCTCTTTATAGCCTGTTGGTAATTGACAAACACTACCAAAACCACCTAAACCGCCCATAACTTCAGGGCGAGTAGTGCGTTTAACTGCACCTTTAATGTTTTCAACAAGGGCGTTACCAGCATCAATATCAACACCAGCATCTTTATAGCTTAAAGACTGTTTTTGTTCGCTCACGGGAAACCTCAAAAAATTACCGATAGAATAAGACCTAACTAAGCTTAGATAATAAGCGTAGTTAGATTTAAAAGATGGCTATTCTACCAGTGCCCGAGCACATACTCAAAATCTTTATATCAAATAGATAAATTTTTTTATTTGGCAGTATAAAATGGTGTGATTGTGGTAACATTATTGATATATATTAACCTTAAAAATTCACTATGTTTAAAACATTAATTCCTTTACTTCTTGTTATGGCCAGTCTTTTACCTTTTACAGCCACCGAAGCAGTAGAAGTTAAGGACTTGTACCAAGCAAGCGTTACCATAAATTCTCGAAATAATACTGACAGAGGCATTGCTCTAAAAGATGCGTTAGCGGCGGTAATGATAAAAGTAGGCGGTAACAAAAGTGTATTAAATAATATAATGATTAAAAAATCATTAAATGATTATCGACTTTATTTAAACCAGTATCGCTATCAGCTTAAAACTATTCATACAATAAAACCGATAGCAGAAGATAAAACGAAACAATTATTCTTATTAGCTAGTTTTAATGAGGATAAAATAAATCAACTATTTCAGCAAGCTAACCTAGAAATATGGGGGCGTTTACGTCCACAAATTTTATTATGGTTAGTCAATGAAGATGGATTGATTCGTACTGTTATGTCTAATTCGACACATTCCAACTTACCTTTTATTGTTAATGACTTCTCTGTTCAACGAGGTCTACCTATTATGATGCCACTGATGGATTTAACTGATACTAGTCAAATCAGGCTAAGTGATATTTGGGGGCGTTTTGAACAACCGATTCGGAAAGCTTCAGGTAGATATTTTGCTGAGGCTATCGTGGTCATGAGGATATCAAACTCAAGCTTACTTGCGTATGAACCGGAAAGCCAAGTTGATGCGGAGTCTAATGACTGCGGGTTATTATGCACTCAAACAGTATTGAAAGAACAAGACTATATACTGGATTGGAATTTGCTAGGTTGGAGTTTAAATAGTGATCAGAAAAGGTTTACTCAACAATACCAAGGTAGTGAACGAAAAAAGCTATTACAGCAAGGCTTAGCTGATATAACTGAATTGATTTACCAACATTATGCTTTATCAACAACGAGTAACAATGATTTTATTATAGAAGTAGCTAATATCGATTCATTAGCAATATATGTTGATGTTTTTGATTTTTTAACTAATTTATCTGCAGTGAAGTCAGTGACTTTGCTGAGTGCAGAAGGGGCTTCAAGACGTTTTAATTTAAAACTTATAGGTTCTTCAGATACTTTAGTTGCCTCATTAAAACTTAATAAACAACTTAAACAATTTATAGATCCACTGGCTAGATTTAACGCGGCTACATTTAATGATGAAGAAGGCGAAATAGCCGTGCCAATTTTTTATTGGGGTAATTGATGAAAAATACGGGACAATTAACATTGTCGGTTCAATTACCTGACGACGAAACATTTGGTAGCTATGTGAGTGAATCTAATTGTGCGGTGGTAAGCCAATTAAAGTTATTTATTGAACCAAACCAAACTACTAAGCTGAACCAACCAAACAGTTTTTATTTATTTGGTTTAACGGGGGTAGGGAAATCTCATTTACTTCATGCTTGTAGTGCCTATGCTGCGCAATTAAATAAAACCTCAGTGTGTTTATCTTGTGCGGAATTACTTTTACTCTCAGTGGAAGTATTAGATGGGTTAGAACAAATAGATGTCATTTGTTTAGATGATATTCAACTTATCGCTGAAAACAAATTTTGGCAACAAGCTATTTTTGATTTGTATAACCGAATATTAGAACAAAATAATTATTTACTGATCAGCGGCGATCAAAGTGCTACTCAGCTAGGGCTTAGTTTACCTGATTTAGTTTCTCGTCTAAGCTGGGGACTCACGGAGCAGATTAAACCGCTTGATAATGATGAAAAAGTTACTGCACTACAATACCGTGCTTCTAAACGCGGTCTAACCTTGAGTAGTGAAGCTGCCAACTTTTTACTTAATCGTTTATCGCGTGACATGGGAAATTTGATTACCTCGCTTGATATACTTGATAAAGAATCAATAAGAGAGCAACGTAAAATAACTATTCCTTTTATTAAAGATGTTTTACATTTAACTTAACCCACTTATAGTGAGCGCATAATGAACGCAGTGATTGTTGATAAAAAGCCGGTTATTCCATCTAAAATCATTTGTATTGGCCGTAACTATGTTGATCATATCGCCGAGTTAGGTAATGAATTCCCTGATGAAATGGTGGTGTTTTTAAAGCCTAATTCAGCTATTTCAACACAGTTACAGTGTTTTCACCAAGAAGCATTACATTATGAAGCTGAGCTATGCTTTCTTTATCAGCAAGGCAGATTTAGTGCTGTTGCAGTAGGATTAGATTTAACAAAGCGCAGGCTACAAGCCAAATTGAAAGCAAAAGGCTTACCATGGGAGCGTGCTAAGGCTTTTAATGGCGCGGCTGTTTTTAGTGATTTTGTTCTTATAGATAAAATAGATAATAACTTGAGTTTAACATTAGCAATTGATGGCAATATAATTCAAGCTGGTGGTGTTGAATTAATGATGGTTAAACCGGATGAAATTTTAACTCAGCTACAAGATTTTATTGATCTTGAAGATGGCGATATTGTTATGACAGGCACACCTAAAGGAGTGGGGGAAATAGTTAGTGACAGTAAATTTATTGGTCAAGTTATTTGCCAAGGTAAAACACTCGTTTCTGCTACTTGGCTAGCGAAATAACGATTACTTAATGACTTGAGTTACAGCTTCTTCTTTCGGCTTACTTGGATCAAAACGTCTTATTTGTACGATCATACCTATATGAGGGTGATCAAAATAATGTATTTCGCCAGTGATTACTCGTTTGTTTTGACTAAAATTAATAAGTTTATCATTAGTTTTCGTCGTCGTATTATGAGTGCTTCTATCTAGGGGTTGACTTAACATATTAAAATCTGCAGTAATATAAAGATAGTGATCTAGGTGTACTTTAAAGAAACCATCTAAAAACCAAGGTTGTAGCGGTTCTACTGGTGGGTTACTTATGTTTAGCAGTTCACTTTTATCGCTATTTATTTCATTAATAACAATTAACTCTTCAAATGTTTGTCGTTCCATATAGCCAATTAAATCAAAGATATTGTCACTATTTATGGCATCTAACTCATTAAATACTTGCGTTAATTGTTGCTGTTTAATAGCTGCATAATTATTTTCATCTTGTTCGGTTTGAGTTGTTGAACCATCCAATTCTTGTCGTTTTATACTATTTAATTTTTGGGAAATGAATTGTTCTGCTAGTTTAGTTTCATCAAGGGCAGACTGGTAATTATTCAATGCTTGCTGATAATCATTGTCTAGATGCTTTCCTGCAAATAATTTAAACGGGATGGCTTTATTTCGGGTAACCCCTATTTGTCGCCAACCTAAATGTAATAATGGTTTAAATTCTTTGCTCCACTGTAGACGTTGTTTTATATCGGCTAATAATAATGATTCGTCAGCGATAAGATAAGGACTATCACTAACATGCGCACCTGAGGCATTAAGTTTGATTGGCAGAGCATTGACGTCGAAAGCATCTAATTGAAAGTTAGTAAGTTGCTCATCAGTATATAATCCTTCAATCTCTTTACGGCTAATAACACAGATATTTTGAGTCGAAAATAGTGGGCTTGCCAGTTCTTCTTGCAGAGTAAAGATAAGCTCTTTTTGTTGCACTAAAGTTAATGAGTCGTTATTACTGTTGAGTATGTGTGGAGGTTGTTTTTGTGCGCTATTTTCAATAGTACTACTTTCAACTTCAGCTCTATTTTGAGTTATCCCCGTATATTTATTCTCTTGTTGTACAACCGCTTTATTTTCAGTTATGAATGCAGGTATGCTGAAAGTGCTTACCTGCTCAATTTCTTTGATAGCGTCAGGAAAAGGCGTATTAATTTTCAATAATGAATCAAGAAAAACATGCGGTGCATCCTTCTTACCGCACAAGGGCATAAATTGTTTTATACCTGTTAAATTTGGTTGTAAGTAGGGAGTCAACAAATCAAAATATTTTTTGTATTGAGGTAAATTTTTTGCACTAACATTGTCAGGGAATTGTTCTTTTAAACTTTTTTTATCACCTAGCTGTTTAAATAAAATAACTTCTATTTCAAACCACCGTTCAGGTTTCTCAGTTTGAGTTGCCGAAACACCACTGCTGAGACTAGCACAGAGTAGTAATACATAAATTGATGAGAAAAATCTGACACTAAGTTTCATTAACTATCCGTTCGTTAGGGTTGATAAAAACTCTTGAACTTCTTGTTTTAATTCTTCGCTACTGATGGTCTGTGCAGCGGTTTTTGCCATCGTTGCATATTCTAATGCTTTACTGCTTTCTTCAAACTCTTGCTGTCTTTGAGCCATCGCTAAATAAACAGAAGTAATGAAAGTAGCAAGCTTTAACTTCTCTGCAATAGCTAAGGCTATTTGATAAATGTCCATTGCTTGATCGCCATCATCAGTAAAGTCAGCGAGAGCTTCCCATTGTAATGGATGATCTTTTGGTGAATCTTGATGGTTTGCACACAGCTTTTGTAAGTCGCCACAGGCACTGTTTCTGGCATCCTCGTCATCTTTTTCTGATGCATTAGCAATATTTTGACAGATATCGAGAATTTCATTGTATAAAGGAGCTTTCATTTTGTTTCCGAATTAAAATAAGATCAAAAATAATAATATAAATTATTGTGTCATTGTATCGCATAATATTACAAGTGCGTGATATATTAGGCGCTTATTTTTTAGTTAGCTAAACTTCAAACAACTCTATAGGTCTCTATTATGCTATGTGTCATCTATAAAAGTGCTAAAAAGGCGCAAACGTACCTTTTTGTTAAAACCCGTGATGATTTTTCCTCGGTCCCTGAAGGGTTAATGACAATGTTTGGTACCCCAAGATTGGTTACATTAACCAATCTGGCTACTAAAACAAAACTTGCCTTTGCTGATTTAGATAAAGTGAAGATAAACTTAAATGGACAAGGATACTATTTGCAATTACCACCACCGCCAGAAGATCTATTAAAGCAACATAAAATCCAAATGGATAACAAAAATCAAGGAGAATAGCTTTATGTTAAAACTACACACGTTATTATTTGGTTTACTGGCATTAAATATTTCATTAGTTTTTACAAATACATTACAGGCTAAAGAACTGACACAAATTGGTTTTGAACAGTATATTGTTGAGTTAAAAACGGAGGCATTAACTCATGGGTTTACACAAAACTTAATTGATAACAGTTTTGCAAAAGTTAAATTTCATCAGCGGGCGGTATCAGCAGATCGTAAGCAACCAGAGAAAGTTGAGACTTTAGATACTTACTTACCTAAACGTGTTCCTAGCTGGAAAGTGAAAAAAGCCCGTACGTTATATAAAAAGCATAAAGTAGTTTTGACTAACATAGCTAATAAATATGGCGTCCAACCTCGATTTATCGTGGCTTTATGGGGATTAGAAACAAATTTTGGTCAATTCACTGGTGGTTATAATGTTGTTTCAGCTTTATCTACTTTAGCGTATGAAGGACGCCGAGAAGCCTTTTTTAAAAAGCAGTTATGGGCAGCGTTAACCATCTTGAAGCAAGGGCATATTGATATTGCGGATATGAAAGGTTCGTGGGCTGGCGCTATGGGACAAAATCAATTTATGCCTACGTCATTTTTAGCTTATGCAGTTGATGGTGATGGCGATGGTAAAAAGGATATTTGGCATAATCAAGTAGATATTTTTACTTCTATGGCAAATTATTTACAAAAAGAAGGTTGGAATGGTGAATTAACGTGGGGGCGTCAGGTTCAGTTACCCCCCAATTTTGACACGACGTTAGCTATTCCAAAAAATACGGGTAGTCGTAAAAATTGGTTAAAAGCATGGGATAAAACTGAAAAAACGCTAGCCCAGTGGCAAGCGTTAGGTATTCGACGTACTGATGGAACTAACCTACCTAATGTTGATATCAAAGCGGCATTAGTTTTTCCGGATGATGAAAAAGGTCGTGCTTATTTAGCTTATGATAATTATAAAAGCTTAATGCATTGGAATTTGTCTTATTACTTTGTTAGCTCCGTTGGTCATTTATCTGATCGTATTAAATTCCCCCTTATTGATTAATTGATAAATTTGAAGAGAAATATGAGTAAAAACGATACAAGCGTAGTGCCTTTTTGGCAAAGTAAAACACTAGCTGAAATGTCTAGAAATGAATGGGAATCATTATGTGATGGCTGTGCTAAGTGCTGTTTAAATAAATTTATTGATGATGACGAGACTGATGAACAGACAGAGTTACAGCCAACGGATCATTTGAAACCCGGTGAAGAAGTGCATTATTCCAATATTGCTTGTTATTTACTTAATGAAAAAACTTGCCAATGTAGCCAATATGACAAGCGCACTACGTTAGTGCCTGATTGTGTTAAATTAACGCAAGACAATTTAGCTGATGTGTTTTTTATGCCGCCAAGTTGTACTTATCGACGTTTAAACGAAGGTAGAGGTATGCCATCTTGGCATCCGTTATTACATAAAGGTAAAAAGACAGCCATGCATAATGCGGGTATGTCAGTGCGCGGAAAAATCATCAAAGATGATGATATTCATCTTGAAGATTTTGAAGACTATATTGTTATGTGGCCTTTAAACGATATCGACTAACTCTTAAAAGCTAAGCTTTATCCTCTTTATTAACGTCGAATTTAATTAACGTCGAATTTATTTATGAATACCCAACAGCAAAGTCTGCTTTATTTACATAGTGCTGTATTACTCTTTGGTGGTACGGCTTTATTTTCAAAACTCATTGGTTTACCAGCACTCGATATTACCGTTTATCGTACTGCGGTCGCTGCCATTGTTTTATTTATTGTTTTAAGTTTACAAAAAAAAAATATTAGGTTAGCTAGCACTAAAGACTATGGCGTTGCTCTACTGCTTGGTATTGTTGTAGGAATTCATTGGGTTACTTATTTTGCTAGTATGCAAATGGCCGGTGTAACCGTTGGTATCATTGCTTTTTTTACCTATCCCGTTATCACTGTTTTTTTAGAGCCGCTATTCACCCGTTTTCTCAGTAAAAATAAAGTAAGTAGTAAGCCAAAACAAAAGGATATCTTGATTGCTTTTATTGTAATGGTGGGGATATTCTTACTGATACCTGAAATAAGTTTAGGCAATCAAGTTACGTTAGGTATTGCTACGGGGGTTTTATCAGCGCTCTTTTTTGCTTTAAGAAATATTCTTCATAAAAATTATTTTAGTCACTATTCTGGTCCTCACACCATGTTGTACCAAACATTAGTGGCTTTTTTAATGTTATGTTTATTTGTTGAAGTGCCGCCAATGGATGTGACTAATAATGATTGGTTGCTTATTTTACTAGTAGGAGTTATTTTCACCGCAATGCCCCACGGCTTATTTGCTTCATCTTTACGTCATTTATCCGCAACAACGGCAGGGCTTATTTCTTGTTTACAGCCTTTGTACGGGAGTGTATTAGCCTTTTTATTGTTGAGTGAACGAGTAGATATGTGGACAATTATTGGTGGTCTTTTAGTTATCAGTGCTGCACTTTTTGAAACATGGTCAGTTAGCCGAGGGTAAAATACATACACCGTACCTGTTTAAAAATTTATATCAGACCATTTACAGTGATAAACATGCATTGTAAACATTTCCTTTTTTTTGATGCTTCAAATCTACTTGCAACTTTCTGTTGAGCTTACTTACTACTTTTGAAGTAAGTATTTTCACTATATATGACTAACCTTAGTTATTTCCATATTTGTGTTTAAAAATCATCTTATAAATGGTAAAACATTAGATAGTCTGGTCAAATTTATTATTTCTCAACTGTTTAAATTAAAGGTATTTTATGAACATTGGAATTCCCAAAGAGTCATTAATCGGTGAAAATCGAGTTGCTGGCTCGCCAAGCTCTATTAGTGCATTGATTAAATTAGGTTTTACTGTGCAAGTACAAAAAGGTGCTGGTATTAAAGCAAGTTTTACTGATGAAGAATATAGTGCTAATGATGCTGAATTAGTTAGCAAGAAGAGTTGTTGGCAAAGCGATATTATTTTAAAAGTCAATGCGCCAACACTTGAAGAAGTTGCTTCCATGAATAATGGGGCGACACTCATTAGTTTTATCGCACCAGCGCAAAGCCCTGAGTTACTAGAAGCACTTAAAGAGAAATCAATCACGACGTTAGCCATGGAAATGGTGCCACGTATGACGCGCTCTCAATCAATGGACGCGTTGAGCTCAATGGCTAACATTGCTGGGTATCGTGCTGTAATTGAAGCGTCTAATCTGTTTGGTCGTTTTTTTACCGGGCAAATAACCGCTGCGGGTAAAATGCCGCCAGCTAAAGTGATGATAATTGGTGCGGGTGTTGCCGGCTTAGCGGCCATTGGTACTGCGGGTAGCTTAGGCGCCATTGTACGTGCTTTTGATACGCGCCCTGAAGTGAAAGAACAAATAGAAAGTATGGGCGCTGAATTTCTTGAGCTTGACTACGAAGAGCCAGAAGATACCGGCTCTGGTGATGGTTACGCGAAAGAAATGAGCAAAGCGTTTATTGATGCCGAAATGGCGCTGTTTGCAGAGCAAGCCAAAGACGTTGATATTATTATTACTACCGCGATGATCCCAGGTAGGCCAGCGCCAAAATTGATCACTGAACAAATGGTTGAATCAATGAAGGCAGGCAGTGTGATTGTCGATTTAGCAGCTGCAGGTGGTGGTAACTGTGAATGTACTGTCGCAGGAAAAGTTGTTGATGCCCATGGTGTTAAAGTGATTGGTTATACGGATTTAGTGTCTCGTTTACCTAATCAGGCCTCACAACTTTATTCTAATAATTTAGTGAATTTAACTAAGTTATTATGTAAAAACAAAGATGGAACGCTTGATATTGATTTTGATGACGTTGTCATTCGTAATATGACCGTGGTTAACGAAGGTCATATTACTTTTCCACCACCGCCTATTCAAGTCAGTGCCGCGCCAGCTCAAAAAGCAACCGTTGAACCGGTGAAAGCTATTGAAGAAGAGCCGGCTTCGCCAACTAAAAAATATGCCTTTATGGCAGTAGGAATAGCGTTATTTGGCTGGGTGGCTAGTGTTGCTCCTGCAGATTTTCTTACTCACTTTACTGTTTTTGTACTTGCTTGTGTTATTGGCTATTACGTGGTTTGGAACGTCAGTCATTCTTTGCATACACCCTTGATGAGTGTCACCAATGCGATTTCTGGTATTATTATTGTGGGGGCTTTATTACAAATTGGCTCAGATAATACAGTAGTACAGATACTTGCCACCTTAGCGACGCTAGTGGCCACTATCAATATTGTCGGTGGTTTTAAAGTCACTAGTCGTATGTTAAAAATGTTTAGTAAGTAGGGAATAGTATGGAATCTACACAAATAGCGTCTAATGGTTTCATTAGTGCAGCATACGTAATTGCTGCTTTACTGTTTATTTTTAGTTTAGCGGGTTTAAGTAAACAAGAATCGGCTCAACGGGGTAATTTATTTGGTATGGCAGGTATGGCTATTGCTTTACTTGCTACTATTATTGATCCACGGGTTTCTAATGTTTATATTATTATTATTGCGATGGTTGTTGGCTCAGGTATAGGGCTTAGATTAGCGAATAAAGTCGAAATGACACAAATGCCTGAGCTTGTTGCTATATTACATAGTTTTGTTGGTTTAGCTGCTGTTTTAGTTGGTTTTAATAGCTATTTTGATGCAGAGCATAGTGTCGTGATTACGGCCGTGCAGCATACTGCGATGAATATACACTTAAGTGAAATTTTCATCGGAATATTTATTGGTGCAGTGACTTTTACCGGTTCTATTGTTGCTTTTGCTAAACTACGTGGAACGATAAGCTCTAGTGCCTTGATGTTACCTAATCGTCATAAAATGAATTTAGCCGCAGGTATTATCAGTTTTCTATTGCTACTGACTTTTGTGAATAATGGTGGTTCAAGTACCGCATTATTTTTAATGACCATTATTGCCTTGGTATTTGGTTGGCATCTAGTTGCCTCAATTGGTGGTGCGGATATGCCTGTTGTTGTCTCCATGTTGAATTCATATTCAGGTTGGGCTGCGGCCGCTGCTGGTTTTATGTTAAGTAATGATTTACTGATTATTACGGGTGCTTTAGTGGGCTCGTCAGGTGCTATTTTATCTTATATTATGTGTAAGGCGATGAATCGCTCTTTTATCAGCGTGATTGCGGGTGGTTTTGGTACCGAAGTTGTGATTGATAATGATAGAGATTACGGTGAGCACACCGAAGTGCATGCTGAAGCAGTTGCTGACATATTACGTAATGCCAAATCTGTGGTTATCGCCCCAGGTTACGGTATGGCTGTTGCCCAAGCGCAATATCCTGTTTATGAGTTAACTCAACAGTTAATGAGTAAAGGTATTAAAGTGCGTTTTGCTATCCATCCAGTGGCGGGCCGTTTACCTGGGCATATGAACGTATTACTGGCTGAAGCAAAAGTGCCTTATGATATCGTGTTAAGTATGGATGAAATTAATGATGATTTTCCAGAGACTGACGTAGTATTGGTTATTGGCGCGAATGACACTGTTAACCCCGCTGCTGCTGAAGACCCAACTAGCCCAATCGCGGGTATGCCAGTTCTTGAAGTGTGGAATGCCAAAGAAGTTATCGTTTTCAAACGCTCAATGAGTACGGGTTATGCTGGTGTGCAAAATCCATTATTCTATAAGGATAATACTCAAATGTTGTTTGGTGATGCGAAAGAGACAACGGAACAAATATTTAGGGCTTTATAACAAACGCCTAGGTAATTTGTTAAAAATAAAAGCCTCAACAATTATTTATTGTTGAGGCTTTTTTGTTAATCGTTCAACTTAGGTATATAATCTGCCTCTTTATTTTTATTTGTTTTTTTGGGTGATGTATGAGTGTTGATACAATTGGTTTATCGGCTGATTTATTAAAAGCGGTTAAAGCGTGCGGTTACAAAAATTTAACGCCGATCCAGCAGCAGGCTATTCCGATGATCCGGTCAGGTGCTGACTTATTAGCAAGCGCTCAAACGGGTACCGGTAAAACTGCTGCTTTTAGTTTACCTATCTTAGATGCCTTAGCAAGTAATGCTACTCCAGGGCAAACTATTAAGGCACTTGTCTTAACACCTACACGTGAATTAGCGGCGCAAGTTGCTGATAATATGAAAGCCTATAGCCAGTTTTTACCACTGAAAATAGGTGTGGTTTATGGTGGCGGTAAAATGTCGTCTCAAACTAATATATTAAAGCAAGGTCTTGATGTGTTAGTTGCCACACCAGGGCGATTAATTGAGCACTTAACTTTACGTAATATCGATTTATCACAAGTGAAACATCTTGTTTTAGATGAAGCTGACCGTATGCTTGATATGGGATTTTTAACTGATATAGAAAAATTGATGTTAGTAATGAAACAAAAACATCAAACATTAATGTTTTCAGCAACTTATTCTAATAAAGTAAAGGCATTAGCTAATCACATATTAACCACACCAAAAATTATAGGCGTGGCAAAACAAAACTCTACTTCTGGTAAGGTAAAACAGTCAGTTTACTGGGTGAGTGAAGTAAGAAAACGTGAATTACTCTCTGAGCTAATTGGTGTCAATAATTGGCAGCAAGTGCTTGTTTTTGCAGGTACCAAAGAAAGTGCAAATATTCTTGCTAAAGAATTAAAACTTGATGGTATAAAAGCGGCAATTTGTCATGGCGATAAAACGCAGGGTGCTCGTAATAAAGCGTTAACTGACTTTAAAGAAGGTAAAGTACGTGTATTAGTTGCAACGGATGTTGCAGCGCGTGGTTTAGATATTGATAACTTAAGTTATGTTGTTAATTTTCATCTACCTTTTTTAGCTGAAGATTATATTCATCGTGTTGGCCGTACCGGTCGAGCAGGAAGATCAGGTTCTGCTATTTCCTTAGTTAGTCCGAAAGATGAAAAGTTTTTAGAGAATATTGAAGCGCTTATTGAAAGAAAATTTGAACGTATTATCGTGCCAGGTTATGAATTAAAGCGTGATGAAGCATTCGAGCACCAACAAGTTGTTGATAAACGTGCAAGTAAAAACCGTTATCGTGCTAGCCAAGAAAAAAACCAAGCAATAGCAAAAAAGAGTACTAGTCGAACATCACCTGCTCTTGCAGCCAATAAAAAATACAATACAAAAAACAAGAAAAAGCGTTAGTGAAAGAAAAGTTAACAACTAACAAAGCAGCATCTAATACTGCTTTGTTATCTATCACCACTGAAACACCCTTTAATAAAAGACATGATTGTTGGTTTTGTGGTGAGCCTAATCAATATGTGTTTACTTACCTTAATAGCTTTGAACCTCCAACTTCAGAAAATCAATTTATTTCTCAACTATCGCTGCCAAGCTGTAAAGAGTGTTATCAAGTTGCTAAAAAATCGGTCGTAAACGCTAAACATGAAGGACTCCATCTCTCTATTTGGACTATAAAGTCTGAGGTCAAACAGTATTTAGTAGAGTATTACCGTAAAGACTTGGCTATAGGTATTAATTGGACGAAAAGAGAACTAGAAGAAAGTGAATTTGGACAGGGTAATTTTGCTGGTTTTCAGCGTAGTGCTTGGTTTATGTTTGAGTTAGCGAAGGCGAGGGTGAATTATGTTAGTTGGCCCCTTATTGTTGATGGAATTACAGTACTTGATGAGTATTTGGAGCAGAGTTTTCATTTTGACGATGTTGTCTATCCAAATGTTGAACAAGCTACGCAACATTACGCCAACACATTTTTGTTAAGTCTCGATTATTTTCGCTCAGTTTTAGAATTATTAGGCAATGATGATTTTTCTAAAGCGGTTAGATTTTGCCGATTATTAGTGGCTGCTACCACTTTTGAACAACAGCAAGCACTTCGTCAGTTACGTAGGGAAGTAACATAGCTTAACGTTCACACATCAAACCAGACTTAAGTACTTCTACGGTGGAGTTTAAATCATTTAATAGGTTGTTGTTTTTGTTAGAATGGAGAAGTTATTCTCTATAATCAGTGTCTTGTCTAAATCATATATTATGAATAGTCATAGGTATAAAGCTCTATCTGCCCGTTAAAATTTTTAATACCGTAAACGTATGGAACGATGATGTTGTATTATCAAGTATATTCAATTTTTACATACTTGTGCCTCACTATATAGTAGCCTTGCTTGTGAGATAAAACTATTTATTGATAACCCTGTTAACTATTTTATTATTAGTTTATTTATTACAATAAAATTTTGATAAACGCTGTTATCCGTTTTATTGTCATTAACTTGACGGCAAAAAATTTTATTTGGCAATAGTGCCTATCATTTTTAAGGAATCTATGTGAACGGACATCTTGAAATCTTAGCTATTCTATCTAGTGCCGTATTTATTGTATGGCTATTTCGTCGTTTAAAACTGCCTGCTATTTTAGCTTACCTTGTGGCAGGTATGTTAGTGGGTGAACATGGTTTAAATATAGCTCAAGACCAAGTTGATTATGATCATTTTGCTGAATTGGGTATTGTTTTTTTATTATTTACTTTGGGTTTAGAGTTCTCTTTACCCCGTTTGATGGCAATGCGGCATTTAGTGCTGGCGGTGGGAAGTTTACAAGTTGGTATATCCTTATTAATTTTTACGATTGCCAGTATGTTATTTGGCCTTAGCTTTGAATCCGCTTTTGTAGTCGGTGGTATTTTAGCCTTATCTTCTACTGCTATTGTTATTAGACAACTAAGTGAAACAGGCGCAATGAAGCGTAAATCAGGTCAATTATCGGTCGCTATATTATTATTTCAAGATGTCGCAGTAGTGCCACTACTTATTATTATTCCCATGTTAGCACTAGACAGTGATACTTCTATGATTTGGGCTTTAGGTATTGCGATCCTTAAAGGTGTTGTGGTTGTCACGTTATTATTATTTATCGGTAAATGGTTGTTACCTAAAGTGTTCAATATTATTGCTCAAGTAAGAACAGATGAACTTTTTGTTTTAACAACACTTTTAGTTACCTTATTAGCCTCAGCAATTACACAATGGTTTGGTTTATCTATGGCATTAGGCGCTTTTTTAGCGGGTATGATGCTAAGTGAAAGTGAATATAAACATCAATTAGAAGCAGATATTAGGCCTTATCGTGATATTTTATTAGGTTTGTTTTTTATTACTGTCGGTATGAAGCTTGATGTTGCTTTGTTAGTATCATCACCTCTGAGTCTACTCGCCATCATGCTTAGCTTTATGTTAGTTAAAGTGATAGTGATTAAAGTGTTAGCCACACGTGCAGGGGAATCTCCAAAAAATGCTTGGGCATCAGGACTAATGTTGGCTCAAATGGGTGAATTTGGTTTTGTACTTATTGCCCTTGCTAATCAAGTAAAATTATTGCCAAGCGATGTGTCATCGATGTTACTTGGTGCGGGTGTTATCAGTATGGCTATTACGCCGTATATGATTGACCATGCTCGCTCATGGTCACTCTTTTTAAGTCAGGAAAAATCGACTACAACTGATGATCTAGAACAATTGCCAGAAAATGAAAACTTGAAAGATCATGTGATTATTTGTGGTTTTGGCCGAATAGGTCAAACAGTTAGTCGTTTCCTAAAACAAGAATCAATTGATTTTGTAGCCATTGATATTGATCCTCTGCGTACCCGAACAGCTCGTGAAGCAGGAGAAAATGTATTATTTGGGTCATCAAGACAAACAGAACTGCTCAATGCCGCGCACCTATCTCAAGCTAAATTAGTAGTGATCGCGTTTGGTGAAGATAAACAGTCATTGGAGGTTATTCAAAAAGTACGTTCTTTATCACCTAACGTACCTATTCTGGTACGTACACGTAATGATGATCATTTAGATATCTTATATGATGCTGGTGCAAATGAAGTGGTTCCAGAAAGCTTAGAAGGTAGCTTAATGTTAGTTTCACAAGTGCTATCACTTACAGGTGTACCGTTTTCTCGTATTATGCGCCGTGTACAAAAAGAGCGTAAAAACCATTATAACCATTTACATGGCTTCTTTCAGGGAGAGCACACTGATATGAGCCCTGACGCTATTGATAGAATTGAATTTGCTCACGCAACTTTGATTAATGATGATTCTTTTGGTTGTGGTAGAAGCATTGAGTCATTAAACCTTGGAAAACGTAAAGTGAATATTATTGCTTTACGCCGTGGTGATATTGAATGTGAATCACCTGAAGAAAACACTATTTTACAAAATCAAGACACCTTGATTATTCGTGGAAAGCCAAGAGGAGTAGAAGGAGCAGATAGGTATATACAAGAGGGTATTTAATCTTTTGCTTATTTTTGATGTTTGGTAGCAGGATATAAATTTAAAAAATCTTTAATTTTATTTTCTTGCTCCATAGCATCTTCAAACCCCAACTTTATTAATTCAGCACAAAAATTTTTTTCAAATAATAGATAACTAAGAATACTTGATTCAGAATCGCTATTAATACCTGCACTACGTAACAATAGCCGAACAGGTAAAGGTAAATCATAATAGTAATTGAGTGCTATGGCATTAAAATCATGACTTGGATTAATAATAAAACTGTCGATATGTTTCAAACCTTCTATATTATCTTTTTTGCTTTCTGGAATTAACTTTAGTGTCTCATTAATACGTACCATTCGTTCTAAATCACTATTCATAGTATCGGCAAATATGGAGTCTAGCAGGTGACCGGCAATTGTTGCAGCTGTGGGTGGGTGTGGATTATTTTCATTCGCATGTAAGGACGTTTTAGGTTGATCAACACCGATAACAAAGATACGTTCAGCACCTAGGTGAATAGCAGGACTAAGTGGTGATAATTGATGTACTGATCCATCACCAAAATATTGATTATTTATTTTTATTGATGGAAAAACTAATGGAATGGCCGAAGATGCCATTAAATGTTCGCTATTTAGTTGAGTTGCTTGACCGCAACGTTTTGCTCTTTCCCATGGTTGAGTAGTATCTTCTGCTTGATAGAAACTAATCGAATTTCCGGTACTATAACTCGATGCAGTTACTGCAATGGCTGACAAATAACCACGTAAAATATTGTTGTCAATACGTTTAAAATTCATAACAGAGTTGAGTAAACTTCTGAGTGGTGCATTGTTCAATAAGCTACGAGGTGATTTATTAGCATAGTCAGCTTGAAAGCTAGCTAACATACCTTTTCCAATATGGCCAAAAACGCCTTTGGCATCAGTATGATAAATTTTTTCTGTGTCTAAATTTTTCCATATCCATTCTAGTTTTTTCACACCTAAATTAAAGCATGACGCGTAGCAACCTAAGGCGGTGGTATTGATAGCTCCTGCTGAGGTTCCAGATAGAATAGGGAAGGGAATACCATGGTTTCTCGGGATGAATTTGGCTATTGCGGATAATACACCCACTTGATAAGCAGCACGCGCGCCACCACCTGTGAGTACTAAAGCATTTTTACTATCAACATAGTTACGTTTTTTAGTCATAGCTTATTGTTATAAGATTAAAAATTTATTATTAATTATTCTAAGTGTATGAGGTTTTTGATAACATCGCTAGCTTGAGCTTTGTTTAAGATGAAATGAGTGTGAAGATATTACGTATTTCTAAGATAAAATGTGTATGAAGGCTTAAATTTTTATGATGATAAGATGAAAACGTTCATAAGTATAAAAATCCTTGAAGATCTTGACAACTTTATTCAAGGAATTCAAGGTTTTTATGTTTACATTTAATAATACAAATAGCTATTCTTAGTAAGCTTTTTCTTGTGCTATTCTTCTTGTGAAAGGTAAGTATTTGATACTTTAGATATAGGTGCTTTACCTAATTTATCACTAATAAACCACCCCGCTTGTAGTAGTTTTGTCAAATCGATGCCTGTTGTTATACCTAAACCATTAAGCATATAAACAACATCTTCAGTGGCTACATTGCCTGAGGCTCCTTTAGCATAAGGACAGCCGCCTAAACCGGCAATGGCACTGTCAACAACACTAACGCCCAGCTGTAATGCCGCGTAAATATTGGTTAATGCTTGCCCATAGGTATCATGAAAATGCACGGCTAGCTTTTCTACCGGTACACGTGCGCTAACGGCTTGTATCATTTTTGTTACGCTAGCTGGGTTGCCAACACCTACAGTGTCACCTAAGGATATTTCATAACACCCCATGGCAAGTAGTTTTTCAGCGACTAAAGCCACTTGCTCTGGCTCTATATCACCTTCATAAGGGCAGCCTAATACACAAGAAACATAACCACGTACTTTAATATTAGCTTTTTTAGCGGCTTCCATAATAGGGGCGAAACGCTCAAGGCTTTCTTCAATAGAGCAATTTATATTTTTTTGGCTAAAGCTTTGAGATGCAGCGCCGAAAATAGCGACCTCGTCAGCATTCACTGCCACTGCTGCTTCAAAACCGCGCAGGTTAGGCGTTAATGCAGCATAAGTTACTCCTTCAATGCGATTTACTTTTTCAAATACTTCAGTAGAAGTACCCATTTGTGGCACCCACTTAGGTGATACAAAACTGCCACTTTCAATATAATTAACACCCGCATCAGCAAGTTTTTCTATCAAGTTGATTTTATCGTCAGCACTAATAGGAGTCGCTTCATTTTGTAAACCATCTCTAGGGCCTACTTCAACAATTTTTACGTGTTGTGGTAATTTAGTTGATAACATGATTACTCCGCCTCTTCGCTAGGTTTTTCTTGTGCAGTAAACGCTAATAACTCAGCACCACCGTCAACCATGTCACCTTTATGGAAGAATATTTCATCAATAGTGCCATCACTTGGCGCTTTGATCGTATGTTCCATTTTCATTGCTTCCATGATTACTAAAGCTTGACCTTTACTAACCTGTTCGCCTGCCTCAACTAAAACACTGACCATAGTGCCATTCATTGGTGCTACTAAACCACCATGATTGTCATCGTCGTCACTCTGACCACAGTCAGGTAATATATGGGTGAAATTAAACACGCCATTAGTTCTGTATAGGCTAATGTTATTTTCAAAATGATTAAAGGTCGTTTGACTACGATGTCCGTTAACCGTAGCTACTATAGTGTCATCATTAAGCGGTGTTGTTAATATCTCGCCTTGGCAATCAAATTTTTCACCATTTACATCAATTGAATAATAGGCATCATTACCTTGGCGTTTTTGCTCAACAGTCACCGAATACTCAGTATCATTATGCGCTAGTACGATGGTATGTAAATTTGCTTCATTTAGACGCCACGCATTAGCCTTATACCAAGGTGAATGTGGGTCATTACTTTGTTGCGCCTGTTTTTTCGCTTTGTTTTCTTTAGATAGAATAAGAAATAAAGCAGCTATAGGTAACTCATTAACTAACGGTTTTTCGTCGTTATGAAAAATTAGGTCATGATTTTTTTCAATAAAACCCGTATCAATATCGGCCGCTTTAAACGGAGCTGATGTGGCTAAATTATAAAGAAAATCAATATTAGTTGTTACACCATTGATACGATACTCACTTAATGCTTTTGCTAAGCGCTGGAGTGCTTTCTCACGATTTTCATCCCAGACAATTAATTTAGCAATCATCGGATCGTAATACACACTAACTTCATCACCTTGACGAACACCAGTATCTATACGAACATGTTCGCTCTCAATGGGTGTTTTTAACAGTGTCAATTTTCCTGTTGCAGGTAAAAAGTCGTTATTAGGATCTTCTGCATAAATACGCGCTTCAAAAGCATACCCATTAAGCACGAGTTGTTCTTGTGTTTTTGGCAGGTATTCACCAGCAGCTACACGTAATTGCCATTCTACTAAATCTTGTCCACTGATCATCTCAGTAACAGGGTGTTCAACTTGTAATCGGGTGTTCATTTCCATGAAATAGAAAGAACCATCAAAATCAAGTAAAAACTCAACAGTACCAGCACCTTGATAGCCTATCGCTTGGGCAGATTTAATTGCAGATTCGCCCATTTGAGCACGTAACTCTTCGCTCATACTAAAGGCAGGCGCTTCTTCAATGACTTTTTGATGGCGACGCTGTACTGAACAATCACGTTCAAATAAATAAACAGCATTGTTGTGGTTATCACAAAAAACTTGGATCTCAACATGTCGAGGTTGCGTTAAATATTTTTCAACTAACATGGTGTCATCACCAAATGATGACATCGATTCACGTTTTGCTGCTTCTAAACCTTCATCAAATTCAGCTTCGCTCCAAACTTGGCGCATGCCTTTACCACCGCCACCAGCAGTAGCTTTTAATAGTACAGGATAGCCCATGTCGTCAGCGGCTTTTTTGATGATATCGCGTGACTGATCATCACCATGGTAACCAGGCACTAAAGGCACATTGGCTTTTTCCATAATGTTTTTAGCGGCAGATTTTGAACCCATCGCTTCTATAGCTGCAACAGGAGGGCCAATAAAAACAATGTTTTCAGCGGCACAGCTACGACAAAAACCGGCATTTTCAGATAAGAATCCATAACCAGGGTGAATCGCTTGAGCCCCTGTTTTCTTGGCTGCAGCGATGACTTTATCACCTAACAAATAGCTTTCACGTGATGGTGAAGGGCCAATGTATACGGCTTCATCAGCCATATGAACATGCAACGAATCTTTATCGGCATCTGAATAAACGGCAACGGTTAATACACCCATTTGCTTGGCTGTTTTAATAATGCGGCAGGCAATTTCACCACGGTTGGCAATTAAAATTTTACTGAACATTTATCTATCCTTTTAATCTTTTAGTATCACTTAGTATCACTGAGTAAGGGGAACTCGACGCTTATTTGGTTTACCAGTTAGGCGTTCGTTTCTCAAAAAAAGCGGTTAAACCTTCTTGTCCTTCAGTTGATACGCGAATCGCTGCTATACGCTCACTAGTGTCTTTGAGTAAGTTGTCATCAATTGGTTGAAAGGCGACATCTTGGCTGAGTTTTTTTGCCTGTCGTCTAGCTTGGCTACCATTCGCTAATAACTTAGCTACCATCGAATTAACTTCATTAGTTAATTCTTCAGGCGCGACCATTTCATCTACTAAGCCAAGTTGCTGTGCTTTGTCAGCAAAGAAACGTTCGGCAGTTTGAAAGTATCGACGGCTGGCTTTTAACCCAATGGCATCAACAACATAAGGGCTGATTGTTGCGGGTATCAAGCCCAACTTGACTTCACTTAAACAAAAACTTGCTTTAGTGCTTGCGATAACAATGTCGCAACAGCTAGCTAAACCAACAGCACCACCAAAAGCGGCACCTTGAATTTTGGCGATAGTCGTTTGTGGCAAGAAGTTCAACGCTTTTAACATTTGCGCTAATGCGTTGGCATCTTTCAGGTTATCTTCATACGAGTAACCAGCCATACGTTTCATCCAACCTAAGTCAGCTCCTGCACTAAAACTTTTACCGTTTGAGGCTAAAATCATAATGCTAATGTCATCTCGCTTACTGATATCATCAAAAATATCAGTTAACTGTTTAATGATGACATCATCAAAAGCATTGTGTTTATCAGGATTGTTTAAAGTGACTGTGGCAATACCTTGCTCATTAACTTCTAACAAAACCGTGTCGTTATTGGTATTCATAATAAGTACCCTTGTTCTATACGGTTACATACGGAAGATGCCAAACTTGGTGTCTTCAATTGTTTTGTTTAATGAGGCAGAAATAGCTAAACCTAACACTTGTCTCGTGTCAGCAGGGTCAATAATGCCGTCATCCCATAATCGCGCTGAGGCGTAATAAGGATGACCTTGGTGTTCATAGTCATCGATGATTGGCTGCTTAAAGCTTTGCTCTTCGGCTTCGCTCCAACTTTCACCTAGTTTTTCTTTTTTATCACGTGTTACTTGCGCCATAACGCCAGCAGCTTGCTCGCCACCCATCACTGAAATACGTGAGTTCGGCCACATAAATAAGAAGCGAGGATCATAAGCACGACCACACATGCCATAATTTCCTGCGCCAAAGCTGCCACCGATTAAAATAGTAAACTTAGGTACTTGTGCGGTAGCAACCGCGGTAACCATTTTGGCACCATGTTTAGCTATACCACCTGACTCATACTGTTTACCCACCATAAAACCAGTAATGTTTTGTAAAAATACCAGTGGAATTTTACGTTGTGCACAAAGTTGAATAAAATGGGCACCTTTTTCAGCAGACTCGCCAAATAGCACACCATTATTGGCAACAATACCAACAGGGTAGCCATAGATATTGGCAAAGCCACAGACTAATGTGTTGCCATAAAGGGCTTTAAATTCGTGAAAATCACTACCATCAACAATACGCGCAATAACTTCACGTATGTCGTAAGGCTGGCGTGTATCTTTAGGAATAATGCCGTAAATGTCTTCACTTGGATATGCTGGCTCCACAACTTCTTGAAAGTCTATTGTTACCGGTTTTACTCGGTTTAAATTTTCAACCGCAGAACGTGCGATTTCAAGTGCATGATGATCGTTTTGTGCATAATGATCGGTAACACCTGAAATACGACAATGTACATCGGCACCACCTAAATCTTCAGCACTAACTACTTCACCCGTAGCTGCTTTAACAAGTGGCGGACCCGCTAAGAATATTGTTCCTTGTTCTTTAACGATAATAGATTCATCTGCCATTGCGGGAACATAAGCACCACCGGCGGTACAAGAGCCCATAACAACGGCAACTTGAGGAATATTATTGGCTGACATATTTGCTTGATTAAAGAAAATTCGACCAAAGTGTTCTTTATCAGGAAACACATCATCTTGGTTTGGTAAATTTGCACCACCAGAATCAACTAAATAGATACAAGGTAGGTTGTTTTCTTGTGCTATAGATTGAGCTCTAAGGTGTTTTTTAACTGTTAGTGGGTAATAAGTCCCCCCTTTAACAGTGGCATCATTGGCAACAATTACACACTCTTGCCCAGCAACTCGGCCTATACCTGTGATAATTCCGGCACTAGGCACGCTATCTTCGTAAACTTTATAGGCTGCAAGTTGTGAAAACTCTAAAAATGCTGAGCCATCGTCAAGTAAAGCATTTACTCTGTCTCTTGGTAATAACTTACCACGTCCAATGTGTCGCTCACGAGATTTGTCGCCACCGCCAAGTTTGATTTCACTGAGTTTTTCTCGTAAATCATCTACTTGGGTTTGCATATGTGCAGCATTGTCTAAGAAATCTTGGCTGCGAGTGTTGATCTTACTGATTATTTTTGCCACGGGGGAGAGCCTTATAAATTTGTTAGTAATAGTTTACTTTTTTGCTATTGAGTACTAATACTGCGTTGAAAAATGCTCATTGACTAACGTCAACTCTGCTTTTTTGCCTTGTATTAGCACTCACTTGCTGCAAATTAAACAATTACTGGTTCAAAGTGTTTTAGCTTTTTACTGCAATGATTATTTATTTTCATCTAAATCGTAGTGATTCAGCTTTAAGTTATATGGTTCAATAAAAAGGAAAGAGCACGGAGTTGACGCTAGTCAATGAGTACTTTTGACGATCTTATTGCTCCATATAACGACAAGATGGCTCGCTACTTAGATTCGTTGAACAATTCACGACCTATCAGCATACGACGAATTTCTGACGTACCAGCACCAATTTCATATAATTTAGCGTCACGTAGTAAACGACCCGCTGGAAATTCATTGATATAACCATTACCGCCAAGTAGTTGAATAGCGTCTAATGCCATTTTTGTTGCTAATTCGGCAGAGTACAAAATAACAGCAGCAGCATCTTTACGCGTTGTTTCAGCGCGGTCACACGCTTGCGCAACGGTATAAGCGTAGCATTTAGCCGCATTCATTTGCGTATACATATCAGCTATTTTGCCTTGAACAAGTTGGAATTCACCAATAGATTGACCAAATTGCTTTCTATCGTGAATATATGGAACGACTAAATCCATACAAGCATCCATAATACCTAATGGGCCGCCTGTTAATACTAATCGTTCATAATCAAGGCCAGACATTAATACTCTAACGCCTTTACCTTCTTGTCCTAATATATTTTCAGCAGGTACTTCACAGTCTTGGAATACTAATTCACACGTGTTTGAGCCACGCATACCAAGTTTATCTAATTTCTGATGACGAGAAAATCCAGGGAAATCTCTTTCTACGATAAATGCAGTAATACCTTTAGAGCCTGCGCTTGTATCTGTTTTAGCATAAATAATATATACATTGGCATCTGGACCATTGGTTATCCACATTTTATTACCGTTAAGTATATATTTGTCCCCTTTTTTATCTGCTCTCAATTTCATACTTACTACGTCAGAACCCGCATTAGGTTCACTCATCGCTAATGCACCAATATGTTCACCAGAACATAGTTTTGGTAAATACTTTAATTTTTGCTCATGAGAAGCATTTTTGCTTAATTGGTTAATACATAAGTTTGAACAGGCTCCATAGCTTAAACCAACAGATGCCGACGCTCTGCTGATTTCTTGCATGGCAATTATGTGTTCCATATAACCTAAGCCAGACCCGCCGTATTCTTCATCAACGGTCATGCCTAATAAACCTAAATCACCAAATTTACGCCATAAATCATTTGGAAATTCATTATCAATATCAATCTGTGCAGCACGTGGTGCTATTTCATCTCGTGCAAAAGCATTGACGGTATCGCGTATCATGTCGACAGTTTCACCTAAATTAAAGTTAAGTGAGCTAAATTGAGAAATCATATTTTGTTCCTACCTGTTATATTGTGTTTAGTGTTTTACGTTGTTAGTGTCGTTAATATTTTATTACAGTTTTCTTCTATGTCATTCAATTCGATTAGAACGGCATTTATGTCATCAAGCTTTTGTTTTAAAACATCTTTTTTTTCTAATATTAATTCCATCATTATAGCTAATTGCTTAGCGCTGGATTTGTCTGCATCATAAAGTTCAAATAAACGCCCCGTTTCACCTAGAGAAAAACCTAAGCGTTTACCACGTAAAATTAGCTTTAATCTAACCTTATCACGCTGATTGTAAATGCGTGTTTGTCCTTTACGTGTAGGGGATAATAGTCCTTTATCTTCGTAAAATCTGATACTACGGGTAGTAATATCAAACTCTTTTGATAAATCACTAATAGAATAATTCACTTGGCTTTCTTTATTCATCAGGGTCATTTTATTGTTTGGTCTTAATTTTTTGTTATTGAAATAACCTTACAGGAAGTTTACGTAAACGTAAAGTAAGATGTGTGGTAATATTTCAATAAAGTTTGCTTGTTATATTTCATAAAGGTGCATATTTTAGTTAAATTTAAAATCGATAATTCAATTTACGATAACTAAAATAAAAAAATTAAGACTAGTACTAAAGTTACATTGGAGTAAATAATAAATTGAGTTACGGTGTCTTTAATTATAAATTTATTTTTCTCTTTTTTTGGAGTGTGTTGTGTCTATTTCTGATCCCGTTGTTATCGTTTCTGCATTAAGAACCCCTATGGGTGGCTTTAGTGGCTGTCTAGCAAATACTAGTGCCATAGAACTTGGTGCAACAGCAATAAAAGCCGCTGTGCAACAAGCAAATTTAACCAGTGATCAAATTGATGAAGTTATTATGGGTTGTGTATTACCCGCTGGCTTGAAACAAGCACCTGCTAGGCAAGCGGCTATTGCTGCGGATTTAGCTTTATCAACAGTTTGTACCACTATTAATAAAGTGTGTGGCTCTGGTATGAAGGCTGCAATGCAAGCACATGATGCTTTACTTGCAGGCTCAATTGACGTTGCTGTAGCTGGTGGTATGGAAAGCATGAGTAATGCACCATACCTATTACCTAAAGCAAGAGCTGGAATGCGTATGGGTCATGGTCAAGTACTTGATCACATGATGCTTGATGGCTTAGAAAATGCCTATGATGGAATATCTATGGGCTGTTTTGCACAAGAAACCGCAGATGAAAGTAATTTTACTCGTGAGCAAATGGATGAGTTTGCTATTAGATCATTATCACGAGCAAATGCTGCGATTGATTCAGGCGCTTTTAAAAATGAAATTGCCCCTGTTACTGTAAAAAGTAGACGCAAAGAAGTTGTGATTGATACTGACGAACAGCCGGGTAATGCTCGCCCGGATAAAATACCTTCGTTGCGAGCTGCTTTTAAAAAAGATGGCACTATCACAGCAGCTAACTCTAGTTCTATTTCAGATGGCGCAGCAGCATTAGTTATGATGAAATTATCAACAGCGAAAGCACGTGGTTTGACACCTCTTTGTAAAGTTGTCGCTCATGCTAATCATGCACAAAAACCCGCTGAATTTACCATAGCACCTGTTGGCTCAATGAATAAGTTACTAGATAAAGCGGGTTGGACAGTAAACGATGTTGATTTATTTGAAATTAATGAAGCGTTTGCCATGGTCACTATGCTTGCTGTTAAAGAGATGGGCTTAGATATTAATAAGGTCAATGTTCATGGCGGCGCTTGTGCTTTAGGCCATCCATTAGGGGCAAGTGGTGCACGTATTATGGTAACGCTTATTCATGCATTAAAGACAAAAGGTTTATCAAAAGGAGTTGCTTCTCTCTGTATTGGTGGCGGTGAAGCCACATCAATTGCGCTTGAGATACTGTAACTAATTACTTTCCAAGGAATATTTGTCATAGACAAAATATTTCTGCTAATGACCATATTGGGATTGTCGATATTGTGTGGGTGACAATCCCATTATTTTTTTAAAAAGACGTGAAAAATAGTAAGGATCGTCATAGCCAATTTTTAACGCAACGTCTTTAACTGAAATGTTCGATTCATCAAGTAATCTACAGGCATGTTTTATTTTTAGTTCTAAAAAATAGCGTATAGGGCTAACGCCAGTATGTTGTAAAAACTTTTTTGCAAAATAAAATTTTGACAACTTTAGTGAGTCAGCTATTTGTTGTAAGTTTATTTTTTGACTAATATTATCTTCCATAAAACCGGTCACTTTTGACAAATTGAAGTCTTGTTTTAACTGTTCTAGTTTCACCGGGCTATTGACAGTGAATAGAGCAAACATTTTTTTTATTATATTTGAAGCAAGAATAAAGGAGCTTAATTGATAACTTTTATTTCTTGTAGCAAGTAATTGTTCGAATTCTTCAATGAATGCTGTTTGGTTAGAAATATTCAAAATTGGATTGGTACTGTTTACACCAATAAAATCCATGAATTGTTCAAATAAGTGCCCCTCAATGTGAACCCAATAAATTGACCAAGGTTCTTTATTACTCGACTTGTACTGGTGTTCTGTCCCTTTCGGTAAAAAAAGCACATCACCTTTATTTATCATCCCTTGGCATGCCGATGTACTGAATTGCCCAACTCCATCAAAGCAGAAAATAACCAAATTATCAGTATGGTTGTGCCTTTTAGTATAATGATTACTTGCCGAAATATACTTTCCGAACGATGTAGGGTAAAGGCCTCGACTTAATATATTTAAGGCTAATTGATTTATTAGCGGTTTGGGAATTAGGTATCTAATACTATTGTTTGGCAAAGGCCAATTGGATGCTGTACTCATTTTTAAATCTCTTGATGATATAACAAGATAATCCATCAAAGTAGCAAGTTAATCAATGTATTTTTAATAATTAATTTGCTTTAATCAGTGCACGTACTATTAATTTTCTTGAATAAATTACAAATCTATATTCAAGGCACCGTATTTTAACCGCGTATAGTTATAGATATTCGTCTATGGACTAGCGCTCCTTAGTTAACTTAGATATTTAGGAATTTAATGTGAATTTTGATTTAACCGAAGATCAACAAATGTTTGCTGATCTTGCTAAGCAATTTAGCGACAGTGAATTATTACCTAATGCAGCAAAATGGGATCAAGAGTCTATTTTCCCGAAAGAGGTTATTGCCAAAGCGGGCGAGCTCGGTTTTTGTGGTTTATATACGCCTGAAGATGCAGGTGGCTTAAGTCTAAGTCGTCTAGATTCATCTATTATTTTTGAACAATTGGCAATGGGTTGTACCGCAACTACGGCGATGATGACTATTCATAATATGGCTACGTGGATGGTTGCCACTTGGGGAACAAGCAGTGTTAAAGATACTTGGTGTCCTTCACTTGTTTCAGGCGAAAAACTTGCTTCATATTGTTTAACTGAACCAGGCTCAGGCTCTGATGCTGCCTCTTTAAGCACCTCGGCAAAGATGGATGGAGATCATTACGTTGTTAATGGCACAAAAGTTTTTATTTCAGGTGCAGGCGATACTGATATTTTAGTTGTCATGGTTCGCACAGGTGAAGCGGGTCCTAAAGGTATTTCAGCACTTGCAATACCGGCTGATTTAGACGGTATTATCTACGGAAAAGCGGAAGAAAAACTAGGTTGGAATGCACAACCTACACGTCAAATAACCTTTGATAATGTGAAAGTTCCGGTTGAACATTTGCTCGGCAGTGAAGGTGAAGGATTTGCAATAGCAATGAAAGGTCTTGATGGCGGTCGAATTAATATAGCGACTTGTTCTATTGGTACGGCACAACAAGCTTTAAATTCAGCGATGGGATATATGCAAGAACGGGAACAATTTGGTAAACCTCTTGCTGCTTTTCAAGGTTTACAATTTAAACTTGCTGACATGGCTACAGAGTTAGTTGCTGCTCGTCAGATGGTACGTTTAGCAGCTTATAAATTGGATAAAAATGATCCTGAAAAAACGGCTTATTGTGCTATGGCAAAACGGTTTGCAACAGATGTCGGTTTCCAAGTATGTGATGCTGCGTTACAAATTCACGGTGGCTATGGCTATATCAAAGAATACCCATTAGAACGTCACTTTAGAGATGTACGTGTTCATCAAATACTTGAAGGTACCAATGAAATTATGCGAGTGATCATTGCTCGTCGTTTGTTAACTGAAGGTGCAGGTCAGCTTCTATAACACGATCAAACATCAACCTAATATAAATATAAATAAAACGAGAATAAGAATTATGTCTGACTATTCATCACAGTTTCTAACAGTAGAAGTTATACAACATACCGCAGTAGTGACTTTTAATAACCCCCCAGCTCACACTTGGACACAGCAAAGTTTAACGGATTTACGTGACTTGGTTCTAACGCTAAATGAAGATAAAAATATTTATGCGTTAGTACTTACAGGGTTAGGAGATAAATTTTTCTCAGCAGGAGCTGATTTAAACGTGTTTGCAGAGGGTTGTAAAAAAGTAGCTAAAGAGATGAGTGATATTTTTGGTCAAGCTTTTGAAACCTTATCTAATTTTCGTGGTGTTTCTATTTCGGCCATTAATGGTTATGCCATGGGTGGCGGTTTAGAAGTGGCACTAGCATGTGATATTCGTGTTGTTGAAGAACACGCGGTTATGGCACTGCCTGAAGCGAGTGTTGGTTTACTACCTTGTGCTGGTGGTACTCAAAATTTAGCAATACTTGTCGGTGAAGGTTGGACTAAGCGAATGATTTTGTGTGGTGAGCGTGTTGATGCTGTAACAGCTTTACGTATTGGACTAGCTGAAGAAGTTGTTGCCAAAGGTGAAGGTAAGTTAGCAGCAATAGGATTAGCAGCAAAAGTTGCTAAACAAAGCCCTGTTGCTGTTTCAGCGTGTAAAACACTTATTCAAAAAAATAGAGAAATACCTTTAGCGCAAGCTTTACCGCAAGAGCGTCAAGCGTTCATTGACTTATTTGATTCAGAAGATCAAAAAGAGGGTGTGCAAGCCTTTTTAGATAAACGTAAGCCCGTTTGGAAGAATAAATAACTGAAATCAAGTATAGACTAGATAGGAACTTTTATGACTCAAGTAGTTAATTTTCAAGAGATAGATAGTGCTAATGGTAAAAAAATTGCCGTTATCACATTAAACTCGCCAAAATCATTAAATGCCCTAGGCATGGATATGATCGCTTTGATCTATCCAAAACTGAAACAGTGGCAAACACAAGATGACATCGCTGCTGTTTTTCTGCAAGGGGAAGGCGAGAAAGCCTTTTGTGCCGGTGGCGACATCGTGTATATGTACAACGACATCATAGCGGATAAAGGCAATTTCTCTCCAGGTGTTGAAAAATACTTTGGCTCTGAGTATGAACTTGATTACTTTATCCATACCTTCAATAAACCATTTATTGTTTGGGGTAATGGTATCGTAATGGGTGGCGGTCTTGGCCTGATGGTTGGAGGTAGCCATCGCGTTGTTACTGAAAATTCACGTATCGCAATGCCTGAAATTAGCATTGGCCTTTATCCTGATGTGGGTGGCAGCTACTTTTTGAATCGTATGCCTAATAATTGTGGCATGTTTTTAGGCTTGACTGGGGCGTCTATTAACGCTGCCGATGCTAAATATAGCCATCTAGCTGATTATTTTGTTGCCAGCGATAAAAAAGATTTATTACTTGAACAATTAACTCAATTAGATTGGCAAGACTCAATAGAGCTTAATCATGACAAGCTTTCAGGTTTACTAACTGATTTTGAAAAAGATTCCATTAGTCTACTGCCTGAATCGAAACTTACCGAGCATGAAGCGTTAATTAAGCAAGTAACAGACTTTGATAACTTAAACGCAATTGTAGAGAATATTTTAGCGGTTGAAACTGAAGATAAATGGTTTTCTCGTGCACAGAAGTCTCTTAAAGGCGGTAGTCCATTAAGCGCTTCTTTAACCTTCCAACAAATACAATGTGGTGCATCACTCTCATTGGCTGATTGCTTTCGAATGGAATTAAGCTTATCGGTTAAAGCCGGACAGTTTGGCGAATTTACTGAAGGTGTTAGAGCACTGTTAATTGATAAAGATTATTCCCCTAAATGGCATTTTTCTTCTATAGAGGCGGTAGATAAAAAAGTCGTTGATTGGTTTTTTGAATCGAAATGGACACCAGACCAACACCCTTTAGTTCATCTAGGTAATTAATAGGTAATTAATAGGTAATTAACGGGCAACTAAGCGATTTTTATTAAAGTGTTAGTAAAAATCATTTTAAAACATTATAAGGAAAGAACAATGGCGAATATTGCATTTATTGGATTAGGAAACATGGGTGGCCCAATGGCCATTAATCTTGTTAAAGCAGGACACGACGTATGTGTCTTTGATTTATCAGAATCTGCTGTAGCACAAGTGGTAGAAAAAGGTGCTACGACAAAAGCAAGCGCAATTGAATGTGTTAAAGATGCACAATTTATTATTTCAATGCTACCAGCTGGAAAACATGTTGATAGTGTTTACCTAACAGCTGAAACAGGTTTAATTAACTATATTGCTAAAGGTAGTGTTGTCATTGACTCTTCAACTATCGACGCAGCAACATCACGTAAAGTTGCGACTGCTTTAGCACAAAAAGGTATTAACTTTGTTGATGCTCCAGTTTCTGGGGGTGTTGGTGGTGCTATTGGCGGTACATTGAGCTTCATGGTTGGCGGTAGTGCTGAAGAGTTTAGTAAAGTTGAACCTATTCTAAATGCAATGGGGAAAAATATTTTTCATGCAGGCGATCATGGCGCAGGTCAAATTGCGAAGGCATGTAATAACATGTTACTCTCAGTACTGATGGTTGGCACGAGTGAAGCGTTACAACTCGGTATTGCAAATGGTTTGGATGCTAAAGTATTATCAAACATCATGAGTAAAAGCTCAGGCAGTAACTGGACACTCGACGTATATAATCCTTGTCCGGATGTTATGGAAAATGTGCCGTCATCGAATGATTATCAAGGTGGTTTCATGGTAGATCTTATGGCTAAAGACTTAGGCTTAGCTATGGATACAGCGGTACAAAGCCAATCATCAACCCCTTTGGGTGCATTAACACGTAATTTGTTTGCAATGCATGCCGCTTCAGGAAATGGCGGAAAAGACTTTTCAAGTATATTCAACTTGTTTAACAAATAGTGATTGTGAATGTAATATACCGAAGCTCTTTGGCGACGTCTTAATCATGATTCGTCCAGGCAGCTTGAAACTCTTCTCTTGAAGTAGCCTGGGCACAAATAGAGAATTTTATGAATTTAGAAAATAAAACCATTGTCATCACTGGTGGTGGTCAAGGGCTTGGCCGTATTATGGCAATTAGCTTTGCTAAAAATGGTGCGAACATAGCTTTAATAGATTTAAACGAAGAGCTATTACGCGAAACTGTTGGATTAGTTGAACAAAACGGCAGCGCAAATACGAGTGCTAAATATTATCTTGCCAATGTTAGCAATGAAGCGCAGGTTGAAAGTACCTTTAAGCAAATCAACGATGATTTTAATGGTATTGATGGTTTAGTTAATAATGCAGGTATATTACGAGACGGCCTGTTGATTAAAGCCAAAGATGGTGAAGTAATTAATAAAATGTCACTAGATGATTTTAAGTCCGTGATTGACGTTAATTTAACGGGCGTATTCCTTTGTGGCCGAGAGGCTGCTGTCCATATGATTGAATCAGGTAACAAAGGTGTCATTATAAATATGTCTTCTATTGCACGAGGCGGTAATATAGGGCAAACCAATTACTCTGCTGCTAAAGCGGGGGTTGTTGCGATGACAGCAACTTGGGCAAGAGAACTAGGAAGACATGGCATTAGAGTGGGTGCAATCGCGCCAGGTGTTATTCGAACGGCAATGACAGATTCGATTAAACCAGAAATGCGTGACAGGTTAGTAAATATGCAAGCAATTGGTCGTTTGGGTGATCCAGATGAAATTGCGCATACGGCAAAATATATCTTTGAAAATGAATTTTTTACTGGCAGAGTTGTAGAAATAGATGGTGGTCTTGCAATGTAATTGTCAATACAACACATTTTTTGATTGTTTTTTGTTAAAGTTGTACGAGATTTAGACGCTTGCACTGAATATGTTAAATAAAATGATAAAAGATGCTTTTTGTACTTGACCTAACATCAAAACTCTATAAGATGCGCTCCAGTTCCAAGGGGTTCAGCTAAAAACCTTAATCAACTGGACGTTTTGATAAGTTATCTCATTACTTTTTAAGTCAATAAGC
>CAJXQM010000006.1 GCA_913058145.1 uncultured Colwellia sp. | reverse complement strand
GCTCCCTTCGACTGCTTCGCGCTCAGGGCGAACGGAGACGCTCAGGGCGAACGGATAATTGTTTGCCAATATATCGTTTACCCTGATTTTTTGATAACACATCCGTTCGCCCTGAGCTTGTCGAAGGGTCAAGGAAGCGTTTTTTCAACAGATCCTGTTAGTCCTGTATTAGAAGAAATATAAATAATGACTAAAAACCCAGTAGCGAGACACAAGTATATGAAAAATAAATCTCTTACTTTGTTGTTGATAGGTATTATTTGTCTATATTTCAACAACATAGCACGCGCAATATCAACCAGTAAAATAAATGAAAAACCCACTATTATTGCGCTTTCACCGCATATAGTTGAAATGCTATATGACATAGGTGCCGGTGAACAGATCATTGGCACAACGTCTTTTGCCGATTATCCTGAGCAAGCTAAAAACATTCCTATTATTGGTAATTATTTACGGTTACAAATTGAAAAAGTGATCTCCCTACAACCTGATTATATTATCGCTTGGAAAAGTGGTAACCCTAGCGATGATCTAGCGCGTTTAAAACAACTCGGTTTTACTATTGTCTATTCACAACCAAATTCTTTTAAAGATATCGCTAAAGAAATGCGCGAATTTGGACGATTAACAGGGCATAAAGCACAAGCTGAAACAACCGCACAACAACTGCTTAATGACCTAGACAAAATAACTCGCCAATATCAAAATAAAGAGCCTATCACGGTATTTTACGAATTATGGTCACGACCTTTAACTACCGTCGCCCAGGGCAGTTGGCCTCAGCAATTGTTAAATATCTGTAAAGCAAAAAATCCATTTGAACACGCCACGGCATCTTTTCCTCAAATTAATATTGAGAAAATACTGTTATCGCCAGTTCAATTAATTATTCAGCCATTATCAATAAACCAAACAGACAAAGAAGCCTTTAATTGGCAAGACTGGCAAATTATTCCTGCCGTGGCAAACAAACAAATAATTCAACCTAATGCTGACGCTATGCACCGTATGAGCATACGCAGCTTAAAAGAATTAAAAAAATTATGTGTTAGCATTGATGAAACCCGTCAATGGTTACACAAAAAAGCGCTCTAATTGAGCATTAACGTAAAATTTTAGGTGTTTAGCTTAAGTCGTTACTTAGTTAAATTAAACGGGAAATAGGTGTAAAACCTATGCTGCCCCCGCAACGGTAATAAACAGATGTTTGTGTAACAAAATCGCTGTTTTAAGTCCGGAGACCGGCCTAAAATCAAATTAATTATTGTAAGTACGGCGGGTACTTATAGTTGAGGGAAGCATGAAAAAAACACTAATCGCACTTAGTATTACCAGTGCTCTAATTGCGCCATCAGCTTTTGCAGAATCTTCTAAAATAAAACAAGATAATGCGGTAGATGAAACCATACTAATTACCAGTAATCCATATAACCAATCTACCGATGAAATTATGTCGACTGTGTCGGTGATCACCCGAGTTGACATTGATAGAATACAACCTAAATCTGTCGCTGAATTATTGCAAACAACCGCAGGTATCGACATTGCCTCTAATGGCGGACCAGCACAAGTCACTTCAGTTTTTGTGCGCGGTACTAACTCAACTCATACCCTTTTCCTAGTTGATGGTGTACGTATTGATACTGTTACAGGCTCAGGTGGCGCATCAGTAAATGATATTCCAACTTATCAAATTGAACGTATTGAAGTAGTTAAAGGTCCACGTGCTGCAATGTACGGATCGGATGCTGTTGGCGCGGTAATTCAAATTTTCACACGCGATTTAGCAGCAGGTGAATACCAAACGGCAGTTGAATATGGCTCAAACAATTATGTGTTTGCGGGCGTTACTGCGGGCATTAGTCATGGTAAGGGAGCAACTACGTTAAGTGTTAGTAGTGCAACAAGTGATGGTTACAATGTCACAGCCAATGAATACCCTGTTGATGATGATAAAGATTCTTATGAAAAAATTAACATCTCAATTAAAGGCCTTCAAGAATTAAATGATACCTTAACGCTAAATTGGATTGGTCGTTATGATGACGGTGAATATGATTATGATGGCAATAGCAGTTATACCGTTTTGGCTCCAAGCCAAGAATATACCAAGCATTTGTTATCTACTGGTTTGCGTTATAACCAAGATCAATGGTCACACGGTTTATCTATTGCTCAATACCAAGAGAACCAAAAACGTTTAGGTGATTACCCGGCCGAAAATGAAACCAACCGTAATCAAGTAGATTATACCAGCGTATTTAGTGTTAAAAATGGGTTGAGTTATAATTTTGGTGGTCAATTCTATCAAGATAAATATGAAGGTACAGGTTCATTCGATGGTAAATCTCGCGATACTACCAGTGCTTTTGCTGGAGCCCTTTACAATGCAGGCGCATTATTAACTGAATTATCTCTTCGTTATAACGATGTAGAAAATGTTGGTTCAGAAACAACGTACAATGTTAGTTTAGGTTACAACCTTAGCGACTCACTATTTGCCAGTGTAAACTACGGAACGGGCTTCAAAGCACCAACGTTTTATCAGCTTTATGATGGTTATTCTGGAAATGAAAACCTAGCACTAGAGACATCAGAAAGCTGGGAGCTTCTTCTACGTTCGACTATTGCTGACGTAAAAGCAGAGCTTTCATATTTTCATTTAGATTTTGATAATTTACTCGATTATGATTACAGCACCTATAGCTTCGCTAATATCGCTGACGCCCAAATTAAGGGAATAGAATTAAGTTTATCTAAAAATTTAGGCGACCTTACTTTATCGACAAATTATGCTTATACCGATACTGAAGATAAAACAACCGCTACTCAGCTAAGTCGCCGCGCTCGACACAAAGCAAATGTAGAAGCTTCTTATCAATGGGAAAAAATTAGCCTTAACGGTGCTTATAAGTATCAAGGTACACGTTTTGATGCCTATTCCAACACTTCATTAAGTGCTTATAACACGCTTGACATTAGTGCTAGCTATCAGTTAAGTGAAGCATGGACGTTACAAGTTAAAGCGAATAATATCTTCGATGAAGGTTATGAAACCGCCCCTAGCTATGTAACTCCAGGGGCTGAGTACTACTTACAAGTAAGCTATAATCACTTCTAATAGTCACTTAGCTTAAATACTTCTACTAGCGATTTCTGCTAGACATAGAACATAAAATAGATAAGTTACCTTGCGGTAACTTATCTATTACTTTATTGATGAAAACGCATTTTTCACCTGAAAAACTATCAGTAATACCTTGGGTATTAGTTTGATGGCAACTCTTGTGGCGTTATGGTTGCATCAATATTCTCTGGCTCGTGCTTTCTGCGCATAAATACCCCACGTATATCTTCAATAATCATATAAAGGCTGGGAATAAATACTAACGTAACTACTGTCGCAAATAATACTCCAAAGGATAATGACACCGCCATTGGAATAACTATTTGTGCTTGAGCACTGGTTTCAAAATAGATAATAGGAACTAAGCCAATAAAAGTCGTGAGCGATGTCAGCATTATGGCTCTAAAGCGTTTAGTACCCGCATGCATCACAGCATCTTTTAATGCTTCACCACGTTTTCTCGCATTGTTAACATAATCAACCATCACTAACGAGTCATTAACGGCAACCCCTGCTGCGGCTAAAATTCCAAAAACAGACAAGACACTAAGATCCATGCCTAGAAGAAAGTGACCAAACACCGCACCAATAATCCCAAAAGGAATAACCGTCATAATCATCACTGCTTGCGAGTATGATTTTAACGGTATCGCTAGCAATGAAAAAATCACCATAAATGAAATAAGTCCGTCACGAATTTGATCTGATACCCCATCCATTTCCTCTTGAATTTTACCTGATAACTCACTGTTAACTTTTGGATACTTCTTTAATAATTTAGGAATAAAATTATCACGAATATCTTTAGCAACCTCAAAGGGTTCAACCTGCTCAGCATCAACACTACCCCAAATATTAATCGTTCGATTACCATTTTCACGACGAATACGGGTAACACCATCGGTTAACATTATCTCAGCTAACTCCGATAAGGGTAACTCTGCGCCATTAGGTGCTTGAATCAACACATCATCCACATGACCAACGCTACTTCGTTGTGCTAAAGGATAACGCACCATAACTTTAATCTCTTCACTATCACGTAATATGCGCTGTGCTTCTAAACCATAAAAGCTATAATTTACTTGTGAAGCAATATCAGCCAATGATATTCCCATACTGTAGGCCAATGGCTTTAAGGTAAACTGTACTTCTTTTGCGCTAGTTTGGCGTGAATCTGTTACATCACCCACTCCTTTAAGCGTATTTAGTTTATGTTTTAACTCTTGCGCTGCCGCAAGTAATTGCGCATCGTCTTTACTCTCTAACCTAAAGGCGACATCACCATCTTCTCGACCACCACCAAACAAGTTATCACTAATATTAAGTGTTTTTACCCCAGGGTAATTTGGAATGGCTTGGCGCCACCTATCCGCAAGTTCAAAAGTATTAATAGGTCTTTCTTCTGGCACAATCAATTTCACCATCACCTGACCATTGGTTCTACTACGTAAATCCACTTGCATATCAGATATCATTGAGGCCCCATACTGATTTTCGACCTCTTTATCTACTTTCATAATAATGCTTTGTATATTCAGTAAAGCCTCTAACGTTGACTTTTCAGACGCATCGATATTCATTTCAACACTGATACGAGGAAAATCATGAGGAATTTTAGGTTGACCTACGTAACGCACAAAACCACCACTAAATAAACCGGCGCTTAACAGCATTAAGCTAATAAAAAACATCAATACTGCGTAACGATATTCAAGAAATAAAGCCAGTGATGGTTTGTAAATATTATGGATGAAGTTCTTTAATTTTATATCAATAAAACGACGTACTCTGTCGAGCGGATTTTTAGGGTTAAATTTTTTGATTTTCATTTTTACCAAATGCGCAGGTAAAATAAGCTTTGACTCTATCAAAGAGAAAATCAAACAAAAAATAACCACACCACCAATCGCTTTACCAAAGGCTGAAGAAGGACCTTCACCAAATAAAAATGGCACAAATACGGCAATGGTCGTTAACACACCAAAGGTTGCCGGCATAGCAACACGCTTAACCCCCCGTATGACATTTTCAGTTGAATGACCATGTTCTTCAATTTCATCATGCGCGCTCTCACCCATAACAATGGCATCATCAACAACAATACCTAACACTAAAATAAAGGCGAATAAGCTAATAACATTAATCGTAATATTAACCAATTCCACTGGCATTAATAACAAGGTACCTAGGAAACAAACAGGCAAGCCCATCATCACCCAAAAAGCTAATCGCACGCGGAGAAATAAGGCCAACATTAAAAAGACTAATACGGCGCCACTTTTCATGTTGTCTAACATCATGTTTAAGCGACCGTTTAAGTAGTAGGTCATATCAACCCAAGTCTCTAATTTGACACCTTCAGGTAAAACAGCAGATTTCTGCTCAACGTAAGCATTCATAATATCGGCAATATCAGTAATGCTTTGAATTTCTGATGCGCCAATAAATAAGGTTACTGAGTTTTCACCATTGAATTTAGAATATTGCAAACCTTCTTCAAAGCCATCATTAATCGTGGCCACTTCACCAAGCAAAACTTTTGTACCATCTTCAAGTGCTATTACGGGTACTTGTTCAAATTCATGACCGCGATAAGCCTGATTCTCAACCCTTAAATTAATATAACCATTGGTTGCACGAATTTGTCCCGCAGACATGTTACGAGAATAATTACGTACCGCATTAGCCACATCGCTAAAACTTAAGTTATATTCACGCAGTTTGTCTTTGCTTACTTCAATAGAAATTTCATACGATAGACCACTGTGTAGCTCAGAGATACTAATACCAGGAAGCTGCTGAATTTCATTGTGAATTTTACGACCTAATTCTTTTAGCTCGCCGTTAGTTAAGTCGCCATACAAACTAATGTACATCACTTCTTGACGAAATTTCTCCCGTTCAACTTTAATGCGCTCCATACCGTCGGGAAAGCTCGGTATAGCATCAATGGCTGACTTAACTTCTTCAAGTACAATTTGAGGGTCGTAATCAAGTTCAACCTCAAGCCAACCGTTAGAGTAATTTCGATTAGAATAGGTTATGACTCTTTTAATCCCTTGCACTGATTTCAATGCTTCTTCAATTTTAATCGTAATACCTTCTTCAACTTCTTGAGGGGCTGCACCTGGGTATGGCGCAGCATAAGATATCCAATTTAGTTCAAGCTGTGGAAACATTTGTTTATTGATGGTTAACGCCGTTAAACTGCCACCGATCAAAATAAAAAACATTAATAAATTTGCCGCAATACTATTACGAGCAAACCAAGCAATAATACCGGTATCGGTGTCTATACTGGTGTCTATTTTGCGATTATTATTACTGTCGTCATCCGTATTACTGAGTGTTGTTTTAGTTACATCATCATGAGAATGCGTAGTCATTACTATTCCCCTTCATTATCTGTACTAACAACTTGCACTTTAGTATCTTCATCAAGCGATTCTTGCTGTTCTTTTTTATCAGAAATTAACGCAAGCTTCATCCCATCAACAGGATAATCTAACGCCGAGACAATCAATTTATCACCATTCAGTAATCCACTAGAGACCACAACATTGGCCCCTTGTTGGCGAATTACATTAATCGTTGCATAATGTAGTGTTGACTCATTACTTAACAGACCTACCTTATTACCTACCACTAAGTAACGCGGTAATATGCTGGCATTAGCAATTTCAACACCCAATATTTTAGCTTGAACATAAGCACCAAAACGTAATGGTACAATATGATTAATATCAGTATTGATCGCACCGTTTTTCTCCGCTAACGTATCGGGTAATAAATAAGGATTTAGAATTTCAGCAACTAAGTAAGTCATACGACTTTTATTATCAATAACACCTTCATTACGAGCAATATGAGCCAACCATTCAACGCTTTTCCCTGCATAAGTACCCACCAATTTCACTTTCGCATCGTGCCCCTGGTCAATTAAAAACTGTAATTCATTATCAGCCACAGGTAGACGAACTTCGGCAATAGCAGTGCCAAGCAATTTACCTATTTGAGTACCGACACTAACAAAGGAGCCTAAGCCAATCATTCGATTATCGATCATGGCATCATACGGCGCCTTGATCTCTGTTCGTTGTAAATTACGCTTTGCACGTAAAACAGCAGCCTGTGCTGATTTAACTCGCGCAAGCTCTTGAGCTAACTGAGGTTTACGTAAACTTAATTCAGTAGGGGAAGTGTCAGTGATCAGTTTCCATTCACGTTCAGCAACTTTACCTTGGGCAACTTCTTTTTCTAACGCCGCACGTGCTGAAGCCATATTTGCCTGCGCATCAATTAAGGCTGCATGGTAATCGTTAGGATCAATACGTGCTAATAACTGTCCTTTTTTAACAAAACCACCGCGAACAAAAATATCATTTAATTCGACAATTTCACCATTAACTTGTGCAACTAATGATGTTTCGTATTTCGGTTTAACAATGCCGTAAGAGCTGACATGCAAAATCATCGGTGCTACGACAATATTTTCTACCGCTATTATAGGTGTATTGTCTTCTTTAGCTTTTTCTTCAGGTGGAGTCTTCAAGCTAGAAAATCCAATAAAAGCAATTACTCCCGCCACTAAAATGGCAATAGGTATTATTATTTGTTTTTTGTGTGCCACTACTTCATTCCCTTTTAAATTTTTTTTAACGTTGAAACAACGTATTTTTGCCACTGAAACCATTTACGGCATTATATGTGTTAAATAATAACTAAATTATTGTTATAAATTTTCGCAAAGTTGTAACCGTCCATTACAAAATGCACGCCTATTTGTCAAAATAGCTAACATTATAGTGAGGATAAAGTATTAATTCTTACATTTCATTAACTTAATAAGTATTTATTTTTTACTGTTTTTACAAAAGAAATAAATTAAACTAAATGAGTAATAAAAAAGTTGGTTTTTTTCACCACTTTCTATACTTTTTAAAAATATAAGTGGGAAAAATAGCTATACCCCATTAAAAGGAGCACATATGCTAGGTAAAATTAGCGCATTCTTTACTGAGTTAGTTGAAGATTTTCAAAATACACCTGAGCAGCAGAAAAACACTGAACTTTCACTAGAAATTTGCTGTGCTGTTTTATTATGTGAAGTGATGCGAGCAGATAGTGCTTTTACAGAAGAAGAGCAAGATGCCCTGAGTATTATTTTAACAAAGCAATTTAACTTAAATCTTCAAGAAGTTAGTGACATCCTAGAGAAAGCATTCGAGCTCAGCGAAAATGCCAGTGATTTTTATCAATTCACCTCAAAAATAAATCAATATTATTCACTCGATGAACGGATAAAAATAGTCACTTTATTGTGGAAAGTTGCCTATGCCGATGGTGAACTTGCCAGTATTGAAGAACATATCATTAGAAAAATTGCTGACTTATTGCACCTTCGACATAACGAATATATCGCCACAAAAATTGCTGCGAAGGAATTTCATCTAGGCATTGAAAAAAAGTAGTAATCCCTGTTGATTGAATTCATGAACTCGCTACTTAGCGAGAATTATTTCAATTTGTATGAACACCAAGCGATATCGGTTATTATATACCTAGCAGCTACTAACCATTTTTTATACTCGGCAACTTAATGACACAATCAACTCCAGATTTAAACGCAGAAATCGGCAAATACAATACTTTACGCATTATTGCACTAAACGATAGTGGTACCTATCTTGACGGCGGGACGTTAGGAGAAATACTACTACCCAGACGTTTTAAGCCTGTTGATTGTAAAATAGGGGAAAATATCCGTGTTTTTGTTTATTTAGACGGCGCTGAACGGTTAGTTGCAACGACAGAAAAGGCCTATGGCCAAGTGGGTGAATTTGTTTCATTAAAAGTCGCTCAAGTAAATAAAATGGGGGCTTTTTTAGATTGGGGTTTACCGAAAGATTTACTGGTACCCTATAACCAGCAACATTCAGAAATGGAAGTTGGTAAATATTACCTGGTTCGCATTTACCTTGATCAAGTCACCGATCGTGTTGCTGCTTCAAGTAAGTTAGATAAATTTATCGACATTTGGCCTGCTGAATATCAGCAAGGCGATAAAGTAAAATTGATTATTGGTGGTAAAACTGATTTAGGTTTTAAAGCTATAGTGAACGATTTACACTGGGGATTATTATACGACAATGAGATTTTTCAACCGTTGCGTATAGGTAAGCACATTGATGGTTATATCAAACAAGTTCGTGAAGACGGTCGCCTAGATCTGATTTTATCTCGTGGTAGTAAAAACAAAGTGAATGATTTTGCTGAAAAATTCCTACAACACTTACGAGACAATGAAGGCTTCAGCCCACTACATGATAAAAGCTCACCAGAGTTAATCCAACGAATACTGGGCGTAAGTAAAAAGACCTATAAAGCCACGGTCGGTAACTTAATGAAAAATGGCAAAGTAACCATTGAAAAAGACGGTGTTCGTATAAAGTAATAGGTAGTAGCTCAGATATTATATTACGGTTCCAACTATCTGGATTAGACTAAACACGACAGGCAACTTTAAGCTCAAACCTGCCGTTGATATTCGATTCTTAAATCGTTAACTATGGGGTTTTTGCGCCCTAATGAAAGAAAGCTTAATTAAATTTATAGCACTTCGGGTTTAAGTAAAGAAAACAAGAAATTCCCTAAAAAATGCCTGTACATTGCTTCTATCTCTTTTTTAGATACAGTCCCACCACGTATAAGCATTTCTTGCCGCTCACAAGGCTCCTTTATAATAAATCCTGTAGAATTGAACCCATTACTTTCATAAAAAGCTTTACGCTTAACTCTCTGTTGGTTGTTTTCTTCTTTCTCATCAAGCTCTTCAATATTTAGTACGATCCTTTTGTCTGAATACTTATTCCCCATTGAATCCATTACTTTGCTTCCGTAACCACTTGAACGGAGCGACTCTAGTATTGCAAAAAACTTTACAAATACAATGTTTTTATACTCTTTAGCGTAGATAAACCCGATCCAATTATTATGTTCATAAATAACGTCAAAACCATCCTTTCCATTTCTCATTCTATATTTAACAATCCATTGTGGTAGGCGTTGAGTTTTTGGAAAAGCTTCGAAAAAAAGGTCAATAACTTTTGAATAGTTAATGTCATGTTTGTTAAGGGGGCGGAAATTGATGGTCATATTAACCCTGCAAGCCAGTCGAAAGTTAAAATAGTGGTAAAAACTTTTAATCCAATCAAACCGAAACATAGTAATATTAATAAGGTTTTATTTTTTTTACTTTTTATATTATTCCAAAATAGAAGTTTGGCTTGAAATTCACTTTTTAGCTCATCAATACCCTCTTTCATACATAGTTCTCTATATTTTGTGTAGTTAACAATTAACTAGAACAAAATATAACATGAGTTACAAGCAGGGTTTTGTAACTAGAAGTCTCTATGACCGCTGTGGTGGCTTAGTTCACATAGAGGCTGACGACTTATTGGCAAAGAAATCATCATCAAAAGCTTAAAGTCTTTATCTATGGGGAGTGTCAGCTATAGGAAAACTGCTATAGGAGTATGATTGTTAAGCCATGTCCGCTGTAGATCAAAACATACAAAAACTTTTAGTACAAATTTTCAAATGCTAATGTCTTCAGTGTGGCATAGGTCTATTTTTTTTTCGATGTTGGCCAAACAAAGTGAGCGGGCTTGGTGGAAGTCGTTTCTGTTACTGTTGTATTCTGGGCGAGTATCCCCCTGATTAATTTCCCCGTTTCTTTATGCTTACTACAAAATGTTTTTAGGTATAAAATTTCAACTCTACTGCGTGCCCAAGGGGTTGTACGCAGAAATTTCAAACTTGATTTAAGACGCGGCTTATTGGTGAAACAACGGATATTAAGTAACTCACCCATCTTCTCCCAACCAATTTTTTTCTCCAGTTCAGTTAGAATCTGTTCAAGTTTCACGCCGTGTAGCGGATCATTACTTTTATTCATAGTCTACCTAAAATCAAAAATAGCATTGTAACAAGTTTCCTAAATATTGACAGACTTATGCGTTTAACTCACGTAAAAGTGCACCAAGAACTTTATGGATAAGCTAATATTCTCAGTGTCGCTTTAATTTAAAGCATCATGACCGCACTTGCGGTTTAGCTCTTTGTTGGAAGTTGCCGATTTGATATAATGTTTCTTTGACCGCTTTAGTGACTGAGTTGCCAATCCTTGGGAGATTATTGGTTAGTATCATATTTCTTATTGGTATAAAGGTAAAAAGACTGATAATTATCAGCCTTTTTTGTTTTTGTTGTTCTAACTTTTAAGATATTAATCAGACGTTCGGTAGCTCGCTAATTCAGTAGCTAAACTGACACCTTGAAGCTTAAGCTGATTAATACGTTGTAAATAGGCTGCGCCTTTTAACATATGCAAAGCAACATCCACTGCACCACGACGGGTGTAATCTTCTAAATAAGTACCTTTTACCCAACTATTAAATGCACCTAAACTTGGGCCTGCCCAAATTTGGTAATCCATTTCACGTCCCTTCTCACCGGTATTTGACCAACGAGAACTTAAGCCGAGATACCAACGGAAAATTAATGCCATTTTACGCTTAGGGCTTGATTGAGCACGAGCTAGCATTTCTGGATCGCGTTCTTGGAAAAAGGATTCAGTACCGGCCCAAACATCGTCTAAGTTTGAACGGAAAATTTGTTTTTCAATTTTCACTCGCTCATCACTTGGGATCGCTTCAATTGAATCATAAGTAATATATAACTCATAAAGCTTTTTAGCGCGCATGGCAAACATAGAGCCACGTTTCACCACTTGCAATTTAACACCCATTTCAAACATATCTGCGGCAGGTGCCATAGTGACATCAGCCATTTCAACACTAGCAAGTAATTTACGGGTATATTCAGAAGCGCCTGCTTCAACACAAGCTTGGTTCACTGAACCTAGTACAATATAAGCGGCACCCATATTAAATGCAGCCAATGTAGCTTCTGGTGTACCAATACCACCACCTGCCCCTACGCGAAGCGCAGGTGAAAAGTTATATTGCGCTTGAACTTCATCACGAAGTGCAATAATGGTTGGCAATAACGTTAAAAATGGACGGTTATCAGTATGACCGCCTGAGTCCGCTTCCGCAGTAATATCATCGGCCATAGGCACAAGTTTTGACAATTCCGCTTGCTCTGGTGTGATCTTACCTTGGGTAAGTAGTTTATCAATAAGCTTCTGTGGCGCTGGTTCCATAAAACGGCGACCTACTTCAGTACGAGAAACCTTTGCAATCACTTTATTGCCAATGTTAACCGTGCCATCAGCATTTTTTGAAAGGCCCGCTAAACGATACCAAACAATATGTTCGGTTAAGCCTAAGTAGGCTGACGCTTCAACAGTTTTAACACCCAATTTAATAAAGCGTTCAACCGCACCGCGCTCTAACGCTTCTTCTGCTGGCGCATGAATTAAATTTACCGCGTAAGGGCCATTCGGTAGTTCTGCTTGAATACGGCGAATAGCGTCTTCTACTGCATCAGGCACTAAACCTGCTGCGCCAAATGAACATAAAAAACCCGCTTTACCCAAAGCAACAACCAACTCAACGGAAGCAATACCATTGGCCATAGCGCCGCCATGATAAGCATATTTAACACCGTGTTGTTTTTTATAAGCTTCATCACCTAAATCTTCTGGGTTTAGCTTTTGAGCAAATGCTAATACATCACTAGCGCCTGACGTTGACGTAGCATTTACAACACCGAATTCATTGCCCTTTTTGGCAACATATACTGGCTTAGTTAAATCCATTAATGCGGTTTTAATAGCACCGCTATCTGTTTTTATAGTGTTATTATCAACTTGCCACGCCCAATCTATGGCGTTGTTATTATTAAAATCTAGGTTTGACATATTTGTTCCTGTTTTTCTTTTCTTTATCAGTTAGCGTTAAATTTATTCACTAACAAATAGTAATAACTCAATAATAGTTTAGCTCGCAGCCATTAGGTGTTGTAGCAAAGAAGAAACACGGAATTGATGGCTATCAATGAGTATTTCTGATGCTGCTACAGTGCCAAATGGCAATGAGATTAGCTGTTATTTATGCTTCAACGATACTCAATACAATATCTTTCACTTCGTATATACGCAGGCCATCTTTCGATAAGTTGGCATCGCCCACTAAACGCACTTCACCGTCTGAACGAATAATATCGGTGATATGGACATCTAACGACATTTGTTTATTTAATGGCGTAATTTGACCACGGTATTTCCATTTAACTAACGTAGCAGGCGCGATAAACCTTGGATTAGTAAAGCCTTTACCTAAATCTTTGTTAAGGGCGTAGGTTTGCATTAATTCAATAATCGCTTCAACACCTAATGAACCAGGCATTACAGGATCTTGATGGAAGTGATAACGGAAGAACCAATCGGTTGCATCAATAGTGCGCTCACCGTGCACATACGCAACACCTGCTTTACCACCCCCTTCTACGATTGACACTGTATCAATGAAGTTCATTTGGCCGCCGGCAAGTTTATAATGCGGTTTATTGGTTGGTGCTTTATATAACACTAAAGCCTGATCAGATAAGTCTATTACCTTAATATCAGATTTTGGCGTTTTGTTATCTTCAAACCATGGGTAAGTTGTTCTACCATTATCGATACCTAACTGGTTAGTTAATGCATCACCGCCGAAATAACCGAATACTGCAGTGCCTTTATAGAATAAATCATGACTTTCAAGCGCTTGGGCTGCTGAGTTTTCATCTTTAACATACAGCGCAAACGTAAAGCTTTGTACTATCATGCCGCCAGCCATTGTGGTGCTCAATAATACTGACTTATTAACAATGGTTTTATTGCGTAAATCAACTTGCTTGATCAAATCGCCACTGCCGTCTAAGTTACGGAAGAATAGATCTTTTTCAGGATATTTTAAGGTAGTGCCCATATAGCCGGAAATAAAGCCATTTGGTTGTAATGCTATTTCCATGATTAATGAATAAGGCATCCAGTTATTAACGCTGTTTTTAGTAAAGTACCAGGCATCGCTTGGCACAAAATATTCAGCAATACAGCTAGAAGTCTTTTTCAAATCAAGGCGCGTACCTTGTACTTCAACCACTTGGGTAACTACTTGTAAATCACCACATGGCGTACGCGGCGGAATTCTGCCTTTATACACGTCAAAGTCAGGACCAAAACATTTTGAGATATTACCTGTAGCAAATTCAAACATATGCCAAGGCGTAAACGGTGCTTGATTAGGTACACGGTTTTGTCCGACAACCATCGGCGCTTCAAAATGCTGAATAGGGGTTACACCCTTTTCTTTTGGGGCAGTAAAATCAGACATCACTTTCATTAACGGACGTTCAACATGCTTGAATGGTTCAATACCTCGTTCGTCAAGTTCAGCATTGTTAGTAACACTTTGAATAACACTTTCGCTTTCATTAGCGGCACTATTACTAACTAAGTGTACATTGTTAGGTAAGCTTACTGGGTAAGGAGAGTTTTCATCTTGCTCTGCAATCATCATCGCCAAGTTTTGGAAATCAACGACAACTTTACCATCAAGAATAATATCAATATTGGCTTTTAAATAAGGGTATGGGTGCATACCCATTTCCGTTACTTCCATACGATACGTTAACGTATTATGTTGGGGCTGTACTTGACCACGACAACGAACCGTTTGTGATTCACCCGGTAAAGGTTGGAATCGTGCATTGTTCATGTTGGCATGCATACCTAATGACAACATAAAGAACATCGCCATTTGTCCACAACCTTCACTCATTAATGAGCCGGCCATTACTTGGTCACCTTTAAAGTGACAAGGGAAATACCAGTGGTTAGGGTCTAAATCTTTTTGTCCTTCAAGTAAACCTAACCCCCAATGACCGCCTGCCGCATCTACTTTGGTAATACGTTCAATCATTAAGAATTTTTCTGATGAGAACTTCAATGACGGGTTACGACCTTGTTGATCATATTCACTGCCAAAACAGCTAGCAACATCACCATTAACTAACTTCATCATGTCGTTGTAATCGTATTCATCACGACTACGCTGCATCAATGGCGCAAATGAAGTTTTCTTGGCGTTAGCTAATTGTGCTTTGTCTTTATCATTGAGAATAACGCCTTTGCCGTCTTTTAATTCATCGTCGGTAAAGAAGCCAGCACAACCATTACGCATGATTAATACTTTTTTATCGCCGACATAACAATCGTAGTGGAAGAAGAATAATAATTGCTCACCATTTTTTGCATAGGAGTCTATATGGATTTCATAACGTAGTGTTTCGCCGCCAAAGGCCATTTCTTCTAAGAAGGTTAATTGGCAATCAAGTAAACGATAAACACGATCACCTTTGGCTTGAAAATCAATACCTATATAAGAAATTAACAATAAATCACATTGGCCTGATTCTACCGAGACTGACCATGGGATTTGCCCATCAATTAAGAATGGCGCATCAACGGGAATGTCATACTCGGTACACATGTAAGACTTTTTATACTCGTTTACTGTGGCTTCAAGCTCAGTAACGCGTGAAACTAATAAGTAATCTGTGGTCGGTAAACGTACACGTCGAGAGTAGCTATCAATAATACGATATTCTTCACCAAAAACATTACCAATATCACCTTCAGCAAATTCGACTAAATCAGCGGTATCCCAAATAATTTCTTCCGGTTGGTTAAAGCGTTCTTCAAGTTGCAATGGCGGATAATCATAGCCATCCGGTCCTTTAATTTGAAAACCTGATTCATTCGCCCAATGTTCATTAACCGCAACTAAATCATCTGTATGTGTATTTTGGCTAACGACCGATAACTCAGGTGTTTGAGCAGCACTCATAGATTTTGTTTCAACGTGATAAGCAGGTAAGTGAGCGCCCACATTGGCTTGCATTTCAATCAGCTTAGAGATCTGCTGTCCTGCCACTTGGCGCGTGGTTAAAAACGCTTGATGAGTCGCTGACTCTTGGTAAATTTCTTTACTCACTTGATGTTTAACATCGACATTATTTTTATTAGTCGCTTGAGAAATACTTTTCACTTGTGCTCCAGTAACGATTTTTGATCGTGCTTTGGCTTGAGTTATGCTCTGAACTTGTTTTTGAACGGGTTCTTGAGCTTTTGCTTGAGCTTTTGTTTGGGTTTGAAGTTGTTCTTGAGTAACTGCCTTAGGTGTCAAATTACTCAAGTTAATGCCTTGTTTAACGTTTGCTAATGCTTTACCGGTAAATGATTGCTTGATGCCTACCATTTCAGTACGTTGACCTTGGCTTACAATGGCATCGAAAATTGAATTGCCACCCAAGCTAATCGTTTTAATTAGTTTAGGACGCTGCTTTCCTGTGGGTGCAGGTGCAGCCTGATGAGACTGTTTGCTCGATGATAAAATCAAATGAGCACAACTTTCATCTTTACCTAAACCATTTATCGCAATAGAAGACTTTGTGGTAGTGCGTTTATCTAAAATAAGCGCAGTTTTAACAATACTGGCGACACCGGAGGCGTTAAAAGTATGGCCGACATTACGTTTAACCGAGCTGATTGCTTTACCTGCATAGAGTGTTGGCAACGCTTGATTTTCTGCCGCATTCTCACGGCTAAAGCCACTGGCATGAGCTTCCACTTGACTAATATCTGCTGCATTAATTCCGGCAAGCGCTAATGATTTATGCGCCGCTTTAGTAATAGCAGGTGCGTCATTGCCATTGGCAAAGCTAATACCATCAATAGTGGCGTATATTTGCTGATCACTCACTTTTGACGTTGGTTTAACAACAAAAGCCGCTGCGCCCTCACCTACCAACCATTGGTCTTGAGTGAGAATATTAGATGCCGCTTGGCTATTCGTGTCTGAAGCGTCAGTGTTTACCTTACCGTAATGTTGTCTTAGGGTAATATTTTCTATTGAACCGGCTAAATCAACCGACGCAATAATCACCGCATCAATATCGGAGGTTTGAAATAAATTTTCAGCTAACTCAACACAGCGATAAACAGAGTTTTCTTCTGCCGATAACGTGATGGCTGGGCCTGAGAAATCCCATAAAGCAGAAATACGTGACGCCATAATATTGCCAATAAAGCTAGTGTATTGATTAAGCTGTGCCGCAAAAGCAACACCGTCTTTAGCAATATTGGTTAACGTTTCACGTTGCTCATCACTTAGGGTTACACCTTGTTGTAACAGGCTTTCTTCTATTTGAGTGCTTAAATTTACGCGGCCACGGTATTGATGAAGTTCTAGCTCAATACCCATAGCGACTAATACTGCAACGTTACTGCCTTCTTTAAGGCCAGCATCTTTTGCTGCATTATCAGCAACTTTCATCATCATAAGTTGTTGAGGTATTAAACAGTCTTGCTCGTTTGGTGGCACTTTAAAACGTAAAAAATCAATATCGAATTCTTCAACATAACCCCCTTTAGGTGCTTTACTTAAGCACAAGGCGTTCATCACATTGCTGTTATTTTCAATGCCTTTCCAACGCTTAGTTGGCAACTCTCTAAACGTATTACCATCACACTCTATAAGCGTGTTAAAGCTAGCTAAATCTTTTGCGCCACCAAAGTGTGCATCCATACCAATAATGGCTAACGGCTCACGGGCTTTCGCTTTAGTTGTTACGGGTTCTAGCGTTTGTATAGGTTGCTGTAAAACCAAATGGGCATTTGAGCCACCGAAACCAAACACGCTAACGCCTGCGGTTCTTGGTTTAAGACTATTTTCTTGTGGCCAATCAATAGTCTCTGTTGGCATTTGCGCGCCACTTAAATAACCATTTTTAGAACTCAGTGGCTCTTTTAAATTAATCGTTGCTGGAATTTTCGCTTCGTTAAGTGCCCAAATCGCTTTAGTCATACCCGGCATGCCTGCGGCAGTAAGCAAATGACCTAAATTAGACTTTACTGAGCCAAGTAACGGTTTATTGCCATTTTTTCGCGGGAAGCGACTAAAGAAAGTATCCATTGAACCTAGTTCAACGTTATCTCCTTTGGGCGTACCCGTAGCATGACATTCAATGTAATCTACATCACGTGGGTCAACACCCGCATCATCATAAGCACGTTCGTAAACGAGCACTTGTCCTTTGGTATTTGGACTCAGCACAAACTCGCCTTTACCATCATTAGATAACGCGCCACCTTTAATAATAGCGTGAATTTTATCGCCATCACGTACTGCATCACTGTGGCGCTTAAGTACCATCATGCCTGCGCCTTCGCCTGCAAATAAGCCTTGAGAGTTTTTATCAAATGGGGCGTGAATATTATTCGCTGGGTAAGCTTGGAAAATTGAAAAACCCATATTAACAAACATAGGATCAGAGCCTGAGACTGCGCCTGCTAACATCATGTCAGCTTTACCTGTATGCAGATAATCACACGCTAATTTCACTGAATAACAACTTGATGCACAAGCAGCATCAAGCGAAAAATGTGTTCCGCCAAGCCCTGCTGCTTTTGCAAGAAGCGCTGCAGGATAACCGGCAACTAAGGCGTTATCAGCATGAATATCATTTTTAGCTATATCAGTATCGGAAAAGTGACTTAACTGAAAATCTTTATTAAGGACTTCTTTTAATGCACCATCAACAACTTCGTGATAAAGCGGCATAAATAAATGATTAGACGATTTGGTGGGGAACGATAAGTTACCTAAAATGACGCCACAGTCTTCAAGTTTATCACTACCCCAATAGCCAGCATCGGTTAAAGCTTGTTGGGTAACGTATAATGCCCACTGATTTAGGTCATCTAACTGGTTTAAATATTCGGTTGTTAAGCCGTTGCCACTTTGCGCGTTACCTTGAGCATTACTTTGAACAGAATCTTCAACAAAAGCACTGGCATCAAAATTAAAGTTTCGAATATAACCGCCGTGTACACAGTAAAACTTATCTATATCACCTTTTTTACCGGTATATTTATCAGGTTCAACACCCATTTGTTCAATGGTTGCTTTGCTTCTACAATCTTGTTTTTTGAGCAACTGTTGCCAAAACTCTTCTGGCGCAGAAGATCCTGGGAACAAATTAGCAATACCTACTACAGCAATATTTTCCATACTTTCCTCGAAAAGTTTTATAATTCTTTTTTCGCGTTATTGACAATTATCGAGCCATTAAACAGGGTGTGAAGATCAAGCTTCACTCCATGGCTAGTTAATTTTGCAATCGCTCTTAAATACGTTAATTCGTCGCTAGTGCCTTTGGCATTCACTGGCACGGCAACACGTGCTTTGTTAGCACTGTCTGTATCAATAGCAGAATCAACAGGTGATTCCACGGTAAAGTCTAAAATTTTATCAACCCAGCTACACAGCGAACGTCCTGGTCCCATTTCAATAAATACCCGCGCACCTTTGTCGTACAGCGTATTGATTAAACGGGGAAAATCCACTCTGTCACAAAGACATTTAGCCACACTATGGGCAATGGCTTTACTAAGCTGTGGTACAGGTAAATAGCAAGAGCTTGAATACATTTTCGTTGTTAAACGTGGCATTACATCCATAGTATATAGCTCAACCATATCATCATATTCTTTATTCGCGGGTGCACTATGAATAGCATTGGCCATATTTAGTGGCATGGCGCGTACGCCTAGTTTTTTAATAACACGTAGGCAATCTGAGGGGTAACCTGCAAGCAATAAGCTGTCTGGTGTATTGATGATAGTGCAATAAACGCGATCTTCACCCTCACTGGCTTTAATAACATCATCAAGCGTTGCTTTGATCGTATAAGTTTCCCAAATCAATTCATCAGTAGTGTTGTCACTCAATCCCCAATGCTCACGCAAGGTTAATAACTCACCACAAAGACGATGGTTGAAAGTATCGGAGTTAGCTAAACGTGCACTCATTAAACCTGGTTGTTGCCAAGCACCAAGGGCAGCGTACATACTGACTTCGCCCATTGAGTAACCGGTAGCGTAATCGGCTTTAACCTTAAATACATTTTCAAAAACTTTGGTAAATACACAAGCAAAACCAACGCCTGCTTCGGCAATATCCGCTAAGTTGCCACGCAGGTTTAAATCAAGCTGTTTAAGTGCTTTAAAATCAGGACGAACAATCGTGCGTGGATTTAATAAGCGATCTTTTAGACTTGCACCAATATCATCCGCTAAATCGGCAACATCTTGATGTATTTCAGGGAATAAGTGAAATAAGTCACGACCTAAACCAACATACGTTGCGCCAATACCCGGATATAAAAAGGTGACATTATTGGTATTTTCATCAGTATTCACAGGCATTGCACTAAAATAGCTACCTTTAGGTGTGCGCCATTCTTCCTGCGAATTCTTATGATATTTTTGCTGTGAATTAACTTCAGAAAAAGCAGTGACAACACCTGTTTTTGCCGATTGTATTTCTTTGAGTAGCTCTTCTTTTGATTCACATAACAAAGACACGGTATAAGTATGCTCTGTTAACGAGGACTTATCATCATCAGACTTGTATGTGTTAAAACAGTCCAACGCTATTTCTTTAATACTACGTTGGCTAACTTCAAGCTCGGTTTCAATAGCTGCTAACGATGCTAATAGTTCTTCTTGATCATTACCCGAAATCAACACCAGTTGTAAATCACTGCTGGCGATAAAACCATTATGACGAATATCATCTGCAGGGTGTTTTTGTGAGGAATCAATGGCTTTATTTTCAGCTAAAACCACATGACAATAATCATTATTCTCTGATGAACAACTATCAACTAAACAGCTGTATGCAGCAAGATGAGCACTACCATTAGAATGAGGATACCAAGGACGAGATTCTGTAGGCAGGTAAAAATTTGACGCCTGCCATTTTTCTAGCTCACTTGTTTGTGGCTGTTGCCAATCACTGATGGCCGGAATATATCGCTGTTGTAATGCGATTACTGTGCGTAATAAGCCTAATACTTGAGAGAAACCTTTACCTTCGCCAGTAACACTGCGAGCACAGCTAATTGCTGTCGTTAATTTTTCTTCATTACCATAACTTGACATTAACGCGGTAGATTCTGCCGTAGCAAGCGTTTTACCTGCTAACGCTGACACTTCAACTAGACCAACATTAAGCGGATTAACTTTTGCATTTTGTAAAGCAGACTGTGTCGTTAAGTGAATATCATCATCACTTGCACTATCACTGACAGCAAAACCTTTTACACCTGAATATACGTAACTGTTATTGGCTTGAGCGAAACTTGTCGATGAAAATAATAGCGCCGCAATGCCATAACAGGGTTGATAACCGCTAAAATTTTGATCAAAGCTAATGGTCGCCTGTGCTGACGACTCGTTATCCGATGTTAATTGCTCTGCTAAATTTAGCCCAACTAATGCGACTAAATTATTTTGAGCAATCAATAAATCTATTTGAACAAGTGCTTTAGCCAATGAGTTAACGACTAAAACACTACCAACTGAAGCTTCAAAACTTTCCGTTTCAATACTGGCTTTGTCAGCGACTTGCGTAACAAGCACTACTTTAATATCTGAGCTATTCACTTGGTTAGCAAATGCCATACGGGCAACGGCTTGTTGGCAGTCACTTAGCGAAATTACTGAAGTATTTACCTGTTCGTTACCTTGTGTACTACCCTGCTCTTTACCTAGTTCTCTGCCTAAGTAAAGCGCACGTTCAACACGATCAATATCCTGTTGAAAGCCACTTTGGTTAGCAAACTGAGCATCTAAACCAATAATGACGCTGTTGTAATTATTCATTACCATTACACGCCTTTCTCGTCACTAGCTGTGGCACTCTTAGGCAAAAATAAATCATTTAAATTAGCACTAGCGGTAACTTTAGCTGCCGTTATCTCGCTTAATACTTCATTATTTTCGCTGATCAACTGCATATCTGCCGTTAACGCACCACGTTGCTTGCCTTTACCTGAGCTTTTAACAACCGTTAATTGTAAGTAAAAACATTCATTGAGCGTCACTTCACGATATACCGTCCAGCCTTGAGTACTTGACGGTAAACTACCGAGCCCTAATTCTTTTTTCACCCAAACTAACATCGCTTGATAGGCTAAATCGTTAGCAAAAATATTGCTTTGATTACCACTATTGCTTAAAGGGAAATCCCCTTGTTTTTCAACTGCAACAGCAGGTACTTGGCAACGTAATAACAAACCTTGCTCATTACATTCCAATATTTCACTGATGCCTTGCAAGCTTGGGCCGTGGAATAAAGTGCCATTGCTATACAATGCTTTCGCATTTTCAGCAGATGTAGGTATCGCTAAATCAGCTTTAGGGCTAGCTTTACGTTGGTTAACTAACGTCAGTTGAGCACCATAATGAAAAACGACTTTCCCTTGCGCATTAATACTTGAGATTTTAGTCTCAACCACTAAACGATCGCCTTCATCAACAACGTCAGCGTTCAACTCAATTTGATATTCGCTCGCTTCGTTGCCATCAAAGATAATGCCTTTGAACAGTTTATAATTTTCTAAACCTTGGTAGTGATAACCTTGATAGGCTTTTTCACTAGCATCGCGCATCCAAGCAATTGCACACACGGTTGGAAAAACTTGGTCATCACCAATGGTATGGTCAGTTAAAAAAGTATTGTTAGTCGCTAAAAGTGTTTTATTAACACTTACGTTTAAGCGACTAACTTTTGGCTTTTTTACAGCAACACCTGCTTGATCCTTTTCCTGATCCTTAGACAGGTCATTACCCACTAAGATTTGCGCACAACGGTTATTTTCTGAAGCTAATTCACTCACTAATAATTTAGCACCGGCATCAAGTGGAATGATATAAACACCACGGTCGTTAAACATACGTTTAAGCTCAGGTGTTACCATACCACCATCCCAAGGACCCCAATTAAAGCTAAGTACTTGAGCCGTTGGATTTAACGCTTTAAAGCGATAAGCCGTTTTGTTTAAAATATCGTTAGCAATAGAGTAATCAGATTGGCCTGGGTTTCCGTAAAAGCCTGCAGCTGATGAGAATAAAACTAAGTGTTTAACATTTATCGTGTTTGTTGCTGCTAATAAAGAAAGTAAACCGTCAATTTTAGTCGTGTAAACCGCATTAAATTCTTCAAGCGTTTTTTGCTCAATAAATTTATCAGCTAAAACACCTGCGCCATGAATAATACCTGTTACTTCACCAAGTTCTTTGGTGATTGGTGCTACCGCTGCAGAAACATTACTGCTGTTAGTCACATCTGCCGCAACGTATTGTACTTTGCCGCCAGCTGCTTTAATCGCATTCAGCGTTTGTGCTATTTCACGATTTGCTAATACTGGACGAACAAATTGCGTTACTTTAACCGGTGTAGGTTTATCACCTGCAGCAATCAAGGCTTGCATCGCTGCTTTTTTCAGTGCCACTTCATCCGTTATGTCTTTTGCCCAGCTTGGTTCATTATCATCAAACGATGAACGACCTAATAGAATAAATTTAGACTGGTATTGTTTGGCTATTTCTATCACACAATGTGCGGTTACGCCTTTTGCGCCGCCACTCACTAAAAATACAGAATCACTATCAATACTGTTGCCCGCAGTTAACTGATAACTGTCAGTTGCAACACCTGTTAAAGTTAAACGTGTGCCAATGTTATTGCTTAGATTATCTGAATCATGGGCTACTTCAACAATACTGGTATCAATATCTAATAATTCATCACTGATAATCGTTGCTGCTTTATCTGCAGCTATTTTGGCCGATAAATCAATTACACGACAAAACACGCTATCGTCACCCGCATTCCACTCATGATTGATGGTTTTAACCAAACCAGCTAAACCCGCTTGCACTAAATCAGCATTTACATCGGCTTTAACCTGTGTAGCGCTATCGTCATTATTAGCAAAACCTAACGCGCCACCTTGACGTGTTACTACAACAAATGAAGCGCGCGCTTTGGTTGCTGCTTTTACCTTAGATAATTTCGCTAAAACAAACGCTAGCATTAAGCCTTGTTTCGCTGCTTCTGGATAAGCAATATCATCTACTGCATTGCCAGCTTGTAGATAAATTACCGTATCAAGTTGTTCATTTTTCTCGATGATATCTTTTACTTGTGCTTCATCAAGGATTTTATCACTGCTACCAATTTCAATCACATTAACTGATTTAGCAAACGCTTTTTTAGAAGTAGCCATCACCCAGTTAGGTTTTAATGCGGTAACATTCCAACCTGCTTTCACTAATTTTGCACTTAACGCAACGGCAGCACCTGTGCCATCATCAACGATTAGCGCATTAGCGCCACCTTGCTGAGTAACGTCTTGGACAATTTTATTAATTGAAGACAATGCCGTTAATTCAACTGTTGCACTGGGTGCGCCTTGAAAGCTAGCAGCAACGTCAGTTGTTTTTTCTGATGCTGGAACACTCGCTTTTTCGCCTGGTGGTGTAGGGTCAGTAGGGGCAACTTTAGATTGCATATAACTAACAATTTCGCCTAAGGTACGTAGCTCAGCTAAGTCTTCAGGATTAAGCTCAGGTAAATCTGGAATGGTCTCTTGAACAGCCCCTAAGATTTCAACACGTTTGATTGAGTCGATACCTAGATCTGCTTCCATGTCCATTTCAAGCTCTAACATCTCGGTTGGATAACCAGTTTTTTCAGCAACAACATCCATCATCACTTTTTGAATGTAGTCCGTATCAATCGCAGGGGCGGTAATTACACTAACAACTTGAGCACTTGCGACGGCAGGAGCCGCAGATACTTTAGATTGCATGTAGCTAACAATCTCACCTAGCGTACGTAATTCAGCTAGATCTTCTGGGTTTAATTCAGGTAAATCTGTAATTGTTTCTTGAACTGAACCGAGAATTTCAACACGTTTAATCGAGTCGATACCTAAATCTGCTTCCATATCCATTTCAAGTTCTAACATTTCGGTTGGATAACCGGTTTTCTCAGCGACTACATCCATCATTACTGATTGAATATGGCCTAAATCAATGGCTGGTGCTGTTGCGGTAGCTGTTTCAACTAAGCGAAGCGCTGGCGCAGCAGAGGCCGCTTTTGACTTCATATAGTTAACAATTTCGCCTAACGTACGAAGCTCTGCAAGATCTTCAGGGTTTAGCTCCGGTAAGTCAGGAATAAGCTCTTGTACTGAACCTAAAATTTCAACACGTTTGATTGAGTCAATGCCCAAATCAGCTTCCATGTCCATTTCTAGTTCAAGCATTTCAGTTGGATAACCAGTTTTCTCGGCAACGACTTCCATCATCACGTTTTGAATTGTTGCTAAATCAACCGCTGCTGCCGGAGCAGCTTCAGCACTAACGACAACAACCGTTTCAGCGATAGGTGCCATCGCCACTGCAGTGGCCACTGTTTGAACCGGAGCTGCTGGAGTATTAACTACAGGAGGAGCAACTGGCGTTGATACTTGACTAGTAGGCTTGGCAACGGGTGCAATTTGAGCAACTCTTGTTGTTGGAGCGGTTTTAGGTGCTGTTGGAGTTACACTTTTTTCAACCATACCTTCAATTAAAGGTGTATCACTCGCTGACAACATTGCTGTCATATTATCTGTTTGATTATTTAAATATTGCTCATGAACACGTAGCGTTTCAGATTGAAAATCATGATACATGCCTAACGTGCGATCTAAGCTTTCCGGTAACTCTTTACCTTCTTGAGAAGAAAGTACCGTATCAAACGTTTTAGCGTAATCTTTAGGACCTTGCATATATTGTTCATGCACGTTTAATAACTGTTGCTGATGATCAACGAACTGGCTAACACTACGTTCAATGCTGCTGACTAAACTATTTGTGTCTGTACTACTAACATTGGCAATAGACGCACTAACTTGGTTCGGTTGAGCAACAGTGCCATCGGCGTTCAAGTAGACAATTTTCTCAACTTCAACAATGCGCTCTACTTCTACTATCTTTTCGACTATTTGTGGTGTTGGTACCGCAACGGGTACTGACGTTGCTTGTTTAACTTTCCAGCCATCATTTAATGCATCGTCAAACGCTTTTGACGTTTTAGCACTAACATAAGAGGCGCCGGTTAATTTCATTGCCAATGGCGACATTTTAGTCGCAACTAATGGACGTTTAACGGCGCAGTATGGGTCAACATCGTTAAGTTGTAATCCTAATACGGCCATTTGAACCGCTGCTTGACGCATTTGCATATCAGCAGACTTTTTCGGATTCGCATTAACCGCAATCGCGACTACGTCGTCTTTCTCTTTTAAAATGTTCTCAACCAGTTTGGTTAATACATTTTTAGGACCAAACTCAACAAATACACGGCCACCATCAGCATAGATATTATCAATTTCTTCATTGAAGTGAACTGATTCTAAAATATGATTTTTTAAACTCTTTTTGATTTCATTGGCGTTATTTGGATGTGCTTTTGCTGTGCCATTGGAATAGACAGGTACATTTGGTTTATTAAATTTAGCGTTATCAATTGCAGCTGCAAAAGGTTTTTGTGCATGACCCACCAATGGCGTATGAAATGCAGCCGATACTGGTAATGGGACAACTTTGTAACCTTTCGCCTTTAACTCATCAATAGCACTAGCAATTTGACTAGTCACACCCGCAACAACCACTTGATTGTTTGAGTTGTAATTAGCAATGGATATATCGTTAATGTCTTTGATATCCATCGCTACCTTTGCCGGCGAGCCAACAACCGCAATCATGGTTCCTGTATCGACACTAGTGTCTTTCGGTGCCGCCATCGCTTGACCACGACTACGTGCTAACATAAGGTAATCACTATCATTGATTACGCCCGCTGCCCAAAGCGCAGTTAGTTCACCAAAGCTGTGTCCAGCAGTAAAGTCAGCTTTAAATCCTGCATTGGTAAAGGTTTTATAAAGGCCAACACTTAACGTACCAATAGCAGGTTGCGCATGTTGCGTTAATCGCAATGCTTCTTCTTGTGCTTTGCGCGCATCATCACTAAAAACAGGAATTGGGTAAGTCGTAGGCGTTAACTGTCCTAAACCAGCATTGGAAAATTCACTGTCCATGTCTTGCGCAACTTGCATAACACTTGGGAAGTTACAGGCTAGCTCTCGGCCCATATTGACGTACTGTGAACCCTGACCCGAAAACAATGCAACAACTTTGCCTTCAACGGTTAAACCAGATTGTCGGAAATAAATTCCCGTTGGAACAGACCATTCCTCACTGCCTGCTTTAGCCGCAAATTGCTTAAGTGCTGACTCAATCATGTTGATCGCTTGTTCTGCATTTTTGGCAACAAAACCACAACGAGCTAATTCAGGCGCTGGGGTTTGTAAGGTGTTTTTAGTCACTAAAGCGTTAAACACGTAGGCTTGTGCTTCACTGTCAACACTTAACTTAGCTTTCCAGTCAGTTAAGCTGGCAACCAAAGCACTTTCATTAGCCGCGGTTACTAAAATAGTTTGTGGCACTGCATTTAAACGATACTGACCATTAGCCGTTGGGCGGTATTCTTCTAATACCATATGGTAGTTTGTACCACCAAAACCAAAGGAGCTAATACCGGCACGACGAGGCACACCATCTTCTCTTGCCATCCAAGGGCGTGTTTCATTGTTCAAATACATTGGGCTATTTTCAATGTCTAGCGCAGTATTAGGTTGATCGATATGAATAGTCGCCGGTAAAACTTTATGATGTAGTGCTAATACCGCTTTGATCATACCTGCTGAGCCAGCGGCTGCTTTGGTATGGCCAATTTGTGATTTCACCGAGCCTAAGGCTATATGCTGTTTCTGTTCGTTATCTTCACTAAAATGTTTAACTAAACCACCAAACTCAGCAGCATCACCGGCTTTAGTGCCTGTACCGTGCGCTTCAATTAAACCACAAGTACGGGGATCAAAACCTGCATCAGCATAAGCACGTTTCAATGCTTTTGCTTGTCCGTCTGGACGTGGTGCGTATATAGATTTAAAACGACCATCTGACGAGGTACCAATACCTTTAAGTACCGCATAAATTTTATCACCATCGCGTTCAGCATCTTCAAGACGCTTAAAGGCCATCATGCCGATACCTTCACCGATCATCATGCCTTTTGAATCGTTATCAAACGGACGAATATCTTCGCCGGTAGTAAAGGCAGGCGTTTTTGAGAAAGACATATACATAAAGGGTGAGTTATCACAACAAACACCACCGGAGATCATGACTTCTGAGCGATGCTCTAACAAGTCTGAAATCGCTAACTTAATTGCCGCTAAAGAACCCGCACAAGCCGCATCAACCACACAGTTAGTACCACCAAAATCGAAACGGTTAGCAATACGACCTGAAATAACGTTGCCTAACATGCCTGGAAATGAATTTTCTTCCCAGCCGATATACGCTTTCTTGAACTTTTCGATGATCATGGCACGATCTTCAGCATCGACACCTGACGCTTTTAATACTTTTTCTAATACCGGGCCCTGCAAACGAGAGGTTAACGGTGAAATTTGTTTTTGACCACCGCCTACACCTAGCGTAATACCGACTTTATCACGGTCATAACCTGAGCCATCACCAATACCAGCATCATTTAATACGTCACGTGCAACCACTAATGATAATAATTGTGCGATATCTGTTAGTTCTAAAATATTTGGCGGTAAACCAAATTCCATTGGATCAAAATCAATTTCAGGTAAAAAAGCACCCCGTTTACAATACGTTTTGTCTGCTGCACGCGGATCACTATCGTAATAGTCATCAACCGCCCAACGATCACTAGGAACGTCTCTAATGGTATCTACTGATTCAAAAATATTGTCCCAGTAATCTTCTAAGTTTTTAGCATCTGCAAAAATTGAGGCCATACCAATAACCGCAATAGGGCACTCTTGTAAGCGCGAATTAAATTGCTGTTCGTCAGTGAGCATTTCTTCAGCTTTGACGTTTTGTACGCTTGCTGTATTTTGCTTATTAGCCATAGATTTCTTAACCATTAAAGTATCTCCAGTTTAGGATTTTGTTGCATTTTCGCGCTCACAATTGTCAATATCACCTTGATGTTTATTTTCATCACCAGTGGTATTAGTAGCATTGTTCGCTACATTGTTAAGTAAACGAAAACGACTTAGAAATTCAGTATAATTACCCGCCAAAATTCGGCGGATATGGAATGGGGCTTTAGTGAGCACGTAGCTCATGTAACGACTTGCTGCATCAGCTTCGTTACCATCATAAATATCAACATATACCCAACCAGAGGTAGGGTCGTTGGCGACGAGTAATCGTCGTTTATTTTGTTGTTTAGTCTCTTTTTCAGAACCTTTTTCTGTCCCTTGTTCACTATCTTGATTTGATTCTTTATTAGAGAAGTCAGGTAACTGCGTGACTTTCACTTGCACTACTTCCTCTTCTGATAAATTATTAGTGCGATTTAATACTTCACGCATCGCTTTTGGCGAAATATCAGAGAGTAATACTTGGTGATCAAGGGTATCTTCCAACGTGACTTGTACAGGAGATGACAACGGACTGTCAGCGTCCATAAATTCGCCACTATCTTCCATATCAGCTAATCGAGAAACACCATGACGTTTTAAGCAGCGTTGTAAACCTGCACGGGATACATGTGGATTAATGAACTGTTTACAAACAACCAGTAACTCATCAAGTGAGAGTAAAAGCCGAGTTCGCAGTTCAACCACAACATATTCTTGCGCCTCACTTAACGTCGTGTTTAATTGCTTGGGCACATGAGAAGCGTCAGACATCGATTCTCGTTTACGCCACTTACGTACGGTCGACTCAGATATTTTGAGTAAACGTGCAAGTACGGCGGTCGGTAGATCTGACTCATGAATAAATGCACGCATTTCTGGTGTCGTGGTGGCGTTTGCATGTTGCTTAGGCATTAATCATCCTTACAAGAATTAATAAATACAGATTTAAAATGAAACGCCCACCGCTTATATCCAACGGATTTAGTGGTCTTATTTTCCTGTTTTTTGATCATTGATAAACCGTCGACATCGTGTAATCAGCACAAAAAATACGAATTACATGCTTACAAGGTGGGCTAATATACACAGGATTTATACCCAACACAATCACCCGATACAAGGTTCAACACAAAAATAGACCAAAGTATTAGCATGCAATAAGTGTAAATGGACAACCAGTTGCGTTAAAAAAAATTTTTATCCAAAAATGAACCGATAGCCATCTAAAACCGTTGGTATTCCTCAATGTCGTTTAATAAAAATAGCTTAAAAAAACAAATTAACGATAGGTTTTATGATAAAGTCATACTTATTCAAGAGAGTTTTTTTTATAAAGACTTTATCCAATTATTCAACACAACCTAGTGATACTTTTTCATGACCCTTTTTTCTTGTGCTAAAAATTCCAAAATTCCACTCAGCATTAAGCAAAATGAAATTCATCTATGGCAAGTAAATCCTGACAACATCACACAGCCTGAATTGCTCAATAAATATAAAGAGTTAATAAGTGATGATGAAACAATAAAACAGCAAAGATACAAATTTTCACACGATAGACATGATGCTTTAATCACCCGTGCTTTTGTACGGGACCTGCTCTCTTATTATGCGGATATTGCCCCGAGTGATTGGCGTTTTGATAAAGGTGAAAAGGATAAACCTGAAATTGTTAATCCACCACTGCCATTACGATTTAATATAAGTCATACAAAAGGCCTGATTATTTGTGCAATTACCTTAGAAAATGATATTGGCTGCGATGTTGAAAATACAACGCGCAGTAATGATGTGTTAGCCATCGCGAATCGTTATTTCTCGTCCATCGAGACTAAAGAATTATTTTCTTTACCCAAAGAAGAACAACGCCATCGGTTCTTTGATTATTGGACATTAAAAGAGTCATATATTAAAGCATGGGGGTTAGGGTTAGCCATTCCCTTAAAAGATTTTAGTTTTAACATTACTGACACACTAGTTGAAAAAAACACACCTTTTATCATTAAAAATGCCATTAGGTTGAGCTTTGAACCACACAGAGTAGATAACGCTGATAGATGGCGCAACTGGCTTTTTTATCCAAACGGCAATGGGCAACACCGTATTGCGATAGCATTAAGAGCAAAAGAGAATAATCAAAATATTGCTTATCAATTACGCTGCTTTAGCAGCACGCCTTTACTAGGTTACCAAGCGTTAGATTAGTATTACCCCCAAGCCTGACGAATCGCCACCTAATACAACGATTTATAAGTGAAAGGGTTGAAAGTTAACAATGTGGGGGTATTTTATACCACTAGAAGAATACCTGTATTTATGATCTTAACTATCAAACTTAACCGTTAACTTTGAGATGTTACCTGAATAAATAGTAAGGGGATCCCGTTGGTTTGGGTATAGCGTTTAAGGTTTTCAATCGAGCAAGTGATCGTGCTAGGTTAATATACCCGCTAAAACATAGCGAGTATTACTACAACACCTATTAACGTATATTCAATCACTTAGCTAATAAGGAATCACTAGTCAACTTGGCTAAAAACCATATTAGTGTAGTCAACCATGCCAATAACTTCCTTATTTTCAATAACAGGTGCAAGGTGAATACTAAAGCGCTCAAATAATCGTGCGCAATACCTTACATCCATTTCAGGTAATACGCTCATCAAGGGTTTTGCCATTATTTCATATAGGTTCACGCGATCGGGGGAACGATCTTTTGCGAGTACTTCTTTGGCAATATCGGCAAGCATCACTAATCCATACTCATCTTGCGCATTACGTTTATTAATAATTAACACGCTAGCGTTATGCTCTTTGGCTACTTTAATACCCTCAGCAACAGTCATCATACCATCAGCAAATTGATAGTTATTAGTGGTCATAACATCTTTAACTTGTACTAATTTATGGTTCATAGTTCTTCCTCAACCTTACCTTTTAAGCGCTCTACCTGATGAGCTACGCCTACTGCATCTTCAACATTTAATTGAATAGCGATACCTTTACCTGGGTCTTCATCAAAACCAGCAATATTGCTAATTCGCTCAAGTATTTTCCTTGATAGATGTTCTTCAACAACAAAAAGTAATACATCTCTTTGTGTCTCAAGTTGCATACCAAAAAAAGTGCGCTGGCGTTTGACACCTTCGCCTCTGGCATTATTTATTATGGTTGCGCCTGTTGCGCCTGCCATTCTGGCGCCTTTCATAACGTCGTCTGTGACAGCGTCGTCAACAAAGGCAACAATTAATTTAAATTGCATGTGATCACCTGTTTTATTTGTCTTCTTTAAACTCTTTTAAAGAGTCTTGTTGGTTCAGTTTTAAAGTACATTTATTATTTTTCTACTTTTTCTTTTGCTTTTTCTTCTACTTTTCGTGCTTTGGCTTTAGTTATTTGCGCATAAGCCATTACGGCAATTATAGGAAATAAGCTAGCGAAAGCAATTAGGCCAAACCCATCTATTAGCGGGCTACGTCCTGGAATGGTACTGGCTAAACCTAAACCTAAAGCAGCAACTAAAGGTACCGTTACAGTTGACGTTGTTACACCGCCAGAATCATATGCCAATGGCACAATTAACTTAGGACAATAAAAAGTTTGGATGACCACAATAACGTAACCACCAATAATATAGTAATGCATAGGGTGACCAACAACGATGCGGTAACTTCCTAAGGCAATACCAACAGCAACACCAATGGCAACTGCAATACGCAAGCTATTTGCATTAATAGCCCCACCGGAAACTTCTTCGGCTTTAATAGCGACGGCAATAAGTGAAGGCTCTGCAATGGTAGTGCTAAAACCAATGGCGGCGGCAAAAACATAAACCCACTTATAATCTAACCAATGGATGCTTGTTAATACTTGTTCGCCAGCATGAATGAATTCTGGTGCGGTTAATTGTTCTGCCATCATTTTTCCTAACGGAAATAAGGCTTTCTCCAAACCAAGTAAAAACAAGGCTAAACCAATAAGGACATAAATAAACCCAAAACCTACTTGCTTGAGATGAGGGATAGGTTTTCGAATAACAAGTAGCTGAAAACCCAATATTATTGACAAAATAGGTAATACATCAACAACCGTATTTTTTAAGGTGGTTAAAAATTCAAAGAATAAATCCATTAACTGATCACCATACCGTAAATCATCACAAAAATCATGGGTGTTAATGAGGCGAAAGCGATCAAACCAAAACCGTCAATCATCGGATTTCTACCTTTTATTGCTGAGGCTAAACCAACACCTAATGCTGTCACTAAGGGGACGGTAATCGTTGATGTTGTAACGCCACCTGAGTCGTATGCAATACCAATAATCCAGCTAGGGGCAAGCATCGTCATCAGCACAACAACAACATAACCGCCTAAAATCAAATACTGTATTGGCCAGCCACGAAGTATACGTAGAACACCCATAACAATTGCAAAGCCAACAGCAAATGCAACGGTAAAACGTAAACCGTTGGCATATGAAAGTTGAGATTCTAGGGTATCAGTAATAATACCACCTGATGCGGCAACAATTGCCGCTTCTTTCGCTACGGCAATTAACGAAGGCTCAGCCACGGTAGTACCAAAGCCTAAACAGAAGGCAAAAGTAAGTAACCAACTAATGCTGCCTTTTTTAGCGAAGGCTTGCGCCATCGATTCACCAATAGGAAATAATCCCATTTCTAAACCGTAAATAAAGAAAGTTAAGCCAAGAACAACTAGTGATAAACCGACTAAAATATCCCCAACATTAGGCATGGGTTGTTGCAAAACGGCAAATTGGAAAAATGCAATAACGAGAATAATAGGTAGTAAATCTTTGCAACTACCTAATAATGCTTTTAGAAAAACAATAAGTTGATGAGGCATAGAAAATAACATAATGAATAATATTTAACATTATAGAAGGAATTAAAAAAATCACTTTGATTTAGCGCAAAGTAAATTTTGTTTAAAGTATAAATTAGCGTTTATTAAACTTGTATATTGGTAACCAAATTGACATTCAGACTAAACCGAACGTATGTGAGCACAATCAATAATGGGGTAAGCGACAGAAAATCAAATTTATAGATATCATTGAACTATTTAAAAACAATATCGTGTGCAACTTGCTTTTGATTACTCAGGAATAGAGTATGATAAAACCTACCTTGAAGGCACAGGCGCTATAGTATTGGATTATATAGAACGAATGAATTATGCCGCCAATTCAAAAAGAACTGATTCATGTGTACTTGAACTTTTTTTCTCTCACTTTACTTTTGAATCCTGGTTTTTGATGCGCAAAATAAAACCGGTATTTTGTTAATCACACCAATGTTGTAATGTATGTTGGCAGGTATTCACTCCTCCAAAAGATAGTTGTTTATTTTTGGTTATGTGGATAAATAAACACCGCTTATGCTATTACCAAAACGCACAGTACTTTACTGAAAAATAAAGAATAAAATAGGAATATAAATGGTTAATGACATTGTAAGCTTCATCAACAATATACTTTGGGGCCAAGGCCAAATATTGATTTACTTGTTACTTTTTGCCGGTTTTTGGTTTTCATTTAAGCTTCGTTGGATACAGATACTTCAATTCAGATACATGTTCACTGTTATGAAGGGCAGTACCCAATCTGACAAGTCTGGAATTAGTTCTTTTCAAGCCTTATGTACAGGATTATCTGCGCGGGTTGGAACTGGCAATTTAGCAGGTGTTGCCATGGCTATTTCACTTGGCGGCAGTGGTGCGGTATTTTGGATGTGGGTAATTGCATTATTAGGTATGGCTACAGGCTTTGCAGAAAGTGTACTTGGGCAGTTATATAAGGTACGAGACGAACATAAGGAATTTAGGGGAGGTCCTGCCTATTATATTAGAGCTGGACTTAATAAACCTTGGCTTGCTATCCTTTTTTCACTTTGTCTTTTTCTAGGTTACGGCTTGACTTTTAGTGCTATGCAAGCCAATACCATCGCTGAGGCATTAAATAATACTTTTACTATTCCTCGCGAATATTCAGGTGTCGTGATTGCAGTACTTGCAGGCAGCATCGTAGTAGGCGGCATGCGCAGTATCGCTAGGTTTGCCGAACTCATTGTACCTTTTATGGGGTTAGCATTTGTTGGTACTGCAGTTATTATTACCTTAATGAATATTCAATTATTACCGTCAATGTTTATGGATATATTCTCTTCAGCCTTTGGCTTAAATGAAGCGGGTGCAGGCGCTTTAGGTGCAGCAATTAAAAATGGTATTCAGCGAGGTTTATATTCAAATGAAGCAGGGGCAGGAAGTGTACCTCATGCCGCGGCAGGAGCATCACCAGTACCTAATCACCCAGTTGCTCAGGGGTATGTGCAAATGCTAGGTGTTTTCTTAGACACAATGGTGCTTTGTAGCTGTACAGCAGTGGTTATTTTGTTGTCGGATATTAACATCAGTGGCGACATGGAAGGCATTATAATGACGCAAAATGCTATGGCGAGTCACTTTGGAACTGGTGGGAACTATTTTGTTGCCGCAGCAATCACCTTATTTGCTTTTACCTCCGTGGTTGCTAATTACGCCTATGCAGAAAGTAATCTACACTTATTCAAACTTGACAATAAAATGGGAAGGCTACTCTATACCAGTATTTATTTAACTATGGTATTTTGGGGAGCACATGCATCGTTGAAAGAAGTTTGGGGATTAGCAGATATGGCATTAGGGTTAATGACATTAGTTAATATTTACGCCATTTTTTTACTCACCCCTACCGTAGTCAATTTAACTAAAGATTTTCGAAAAAAATTAAAAATAAATGGTAATCCCACTTTCTTACTTGATGATGTAGAAATACAAGGAAAAACTGAACCAGGTGTCTGGTTCAATAATAAATAAAACGTATAGGACATTAATAAACATAAGCTATTTTTTAATTATATCTCATTACTTAAATTGGTTTGCTTAGTTGATTACATGGTGGTTACTAATGGGGCTGTTGCACCATTAAGATGAATAAAATGACTCATACTAAATTTTCATTGTTTGGCGAATAGTATCTAGTCACCTATTTCTGATCTATATCAGCTTTATTAATAGTTAGAAGAGTAATATTTACATGTATTGAAAAGAACTTAGTCCTTCAATTTTCAATACAAAATCAATATAGAAAAATAAAAAGAGTCTGATATGCAACAAGGTTTAACCCAAGTCACTATCATTTATTATCATGATGAATCACTTGAACTACTACATGAATTGATGTCACTCACCATTAATGAACAAGGAATGGTAGTCATACCGGAAGTATTTAAAGAAGGTAAATCAATTATTGCTGTATGCCAAGGTGAGATTAAAATTTTAAATAAAATGGGCGATCGTATTTTCTCTGTTGGTGATATCGCTTAGACCATTGTTGAGTTTGAATAATAAAAACTTATCAGGCAACCTGTTCCGACGGCTGAATATTTAGTTTTATTTTTCCTTTATATTAGAAATACTTGTTATATACTCTCCAGGACTCATACCAGATATATTTCTGAACATATAGATAAAAGGAGAGGGAGAGCTGTACCCCAAATCCAAAGAAATATTGGTAATACTATGGCCCGAAGTCAGTAATTCTATCGCTTTTAGAAAGCGAAGCCTTAGGCTCCATGCCTGAATAGTCATACCTGTTTCTCTATGAAATTTTCGCTCTAGGGTACGTTTCGACATAGCTAAATCCTCTGCCAACATCAGCGTTGTTTTTTTTCCTCCAGGTCGCTCATAAAGTTGATTACACATTTTCAAAAGCTCTGCTGATGTTGGCCAGGGAAGATGATCTGTAACATGCTTTAAACGTGGCAACGTACTCAACATTAAAGAAATAACCTCTTCTTCATAACCAGAAATGGGGTATTCAACATCAAAGGTGGACACCTCTATTATCAGTGCTTTTATGATTGGGGATATTTTTAGTACTAAGCTTTTATTAGTAGGCAACCGCTGATATTTGCAATCAATGTACAGGCTCTTTAATTCAGCACCATATTCAGTTGAAACACTATGTCGACACCCGCAGGGCAACCAAACAGCATTTTCAGGCGGGATAAAAAGCCTTTCACCAATGACGTCAATAGTTAGCACACCGGAACTAGCATACAAAAGTTGATGCCACTTATGTTTGTGCGCAGGGAAGTAATGCCTTGCTGGCATATACTGCTGCCGGGCAAAAACCTCTCGAGGCAAGCTTTTTAAATCAAGTAATTTAAGTTCATTGGGATAGTGTGGCATCTATTTCACATTTTGACGCTTTATATGCATATATTGTCATAGTGTATAGAGATTGTCTTTCGATTATTCGCTATTCTAAGGTATATATAATTGATGAGCACTGTAGTTTGAAATTATCAGAACAATCCAAGATCCAGCTTGCCTGTTTGACAGGAGGTATTATCACTGTAGGTATCGCTCGATTTGCCTATACACCCATGTTGCCTGAAATGGCCGAAGATATTGGCCTTACGGAGACTGTTGCGGGTTTCTTGGCTGCAGCAAATTATGCAGGGTATCTCTGTGGGGCATTGCTTATATCTTTCATTCACAACCTTCAATTAAAAATTAAATTGTACCGCTATGGTTTAATCGCAGCTGTCGTGACTACTCTGTGCATGGCTGCAACAACGAATGAGTGGTTATGGTATCTACTACGCTATGTGTCAGGTTTAAGTAGTGCCACAGGTGTTTTGCTAGGGGCTGGATTGCTAATGCACTGGCTAAGGCACAACCAAGAAAAAGCTGAACTTGGCATTTTTTTTTCAAGCCTAGGGATCGGTATTGTTCTAACGGCGATTACTGCTCAACTGATAAAAATTGAATATACATGGGATCAGCAATGGTTAATCTATGGTTTGTTGGCGCTGATACTCCTTATCCCGGTGTTGTTTTGGTTTCCCGATTTTTCTAAATCGACGATTGGCACGCAACACACTGAGCACAAGGAAACTCAACCACTTCCCTCAAAACAGTTTTTTCTAACCTTGCAGTCCGCTTATTTTTGCGCCGGCTTTGGGTATGTGGTGACTGCAACCTTTCTGATTGCGATAGTTGAATTGCTTCCTGGCATGAAAGGTCTTGGCTGGGGTGTTTGGCTGTTAGTGGGGATTGCTGCTGCACCCGGATGTTGGTTGTGGGATCTTTATGTCAGAAAGGTTGGCATCTGGTCATCAATGTTTCAAGCCTACATTCTAAATATGGTGAGTACTGCTCTGCTGTTGTTCGACCCATCTGCAACGGTAATTTTCATCAGTGCACTATTATATGGTTGCAGTTTTATTGGCATTGTTAGTATGACACTGTCAATGGTAGGACGTCTGTATCCTGAAAATCCGTCTAGATCGATGAGTCACCTCACTTTTAGTTACGGACTCGCACAGGTTATTGCACCTGCACTCGTGGGGATAATTGCCGAAAAAAGCGAAAGTTTTACCGATGGGCTAATAATCACTGTGATTGTAATGCTAGTAGGAATAGCTTTACTAATGAGAGCAGTAATGATCCTAAAGTCAGACAAGTCACTTTCGTTAAAACACTCTTTTTAAACTTCTTGCTATGTACTTTACTCAGGCGTTTATTAATAGTAAATTTTTCCTGATTGAGCTACATACGCATGCTAAATTTTAAATAAATTAGCTGTTTTCTAGTGATATGGCTATTGTTCCGGACCTATTAAATTTCAAAAGTAATTTATGTTGTGGACATGAGTGACGCAATGACTAATTCTGGGTCATCACTCTCAACCAAATGCACGTTAATTCCATCTTGAGATAAACGATTGCTGAGCCCTTCTTCAAGACCTTTTTTTACAAAGGTATTAATACCTGAAAGAGGGTGCTCCGCATGTTGAGAAAGAGGCCCTGAAAAGTTTTTAAAAACTTGTTCTTTGGTTCATTTAATGTGTGATTTTTGAATACTTTGCTAAATAGATCTTTCTATCTGCGTTACAAAGGCTTAACTAATCATCAATAACATTAAGCATTATTGATGATTAGTTACTTAGGTTAAAGCTTGTTACATATTAAATTCTTTTTCTTGCTAAAAATTGTAGTAATAGCCTACACCACGCGATCAATATTACTAACCTTTTTAAGCTGCATAAATTAAAAACTACCACGTATGCCTATGCTAAAATTTCGCCCTGGTAGTGGAGCAATATCTTTAAGGAATGACGAGTGTACGAAAGCCACTTCATCCGTTAAGTTCTGCCCTTTAACATACACAATCATATCACTGTCTCTAAAACCCATATTATCAAGATAATAGTTATAGTTAAAATCAACTAAAGTATAAGCACGTGTTGTTGTTTCTAATAGCGCAACATCATCTTGCTCAAAGTAATGATTACCACTTAATTCGCTATCAAAGCTATTGCCTTGATAATTCATTGACACACCCAATCGCATGGGCGGAATTCTTGGTAAATCCCCCCCGTCGGACAACTGAGCATTAATATAATCACCAAAAACTTTAACTTTAAGCGGACTAGATATTTGATAAACAAATTCAGCTTCAAGGCCGTACATATCAACATCATCTTGCTGGTAAACTAAGATAGGTGAGCCTTCCTCGTCTTGGTGTTCATCTGCCGCATGTTCATCTGCCGCATGTTCATCGTGATCACTCTCAAATAGCAGACCAGTATCTTGTTGATAATAATAATCGTTAATATGATTATAAAAAGCACTCACAACAAAGCCGAAATCTCCCTCAAACTTTCGCCAAGTAAAATCTACGCTGTATGAGGTTTCAATATCAGGATTTTGTGATGATAATTCTACATGGTTTTCATCACCCTCTTGCTCAATGTCATACATTGCACCTACTTCAAAAGTACCCGTACCAATATGCGAACCAAAAGAAAACAGCTCAGCTGCTGACGGTGCTCTTTGCGATACAGCTAAAGACAAACCTAGATTATATCCTGTTTGATAATCCCAAACTAAACCTAACGAAGTACTTAGGGGATTAAAGCTCTTTTCAGAAAATGATACCTGTTCAGTGTCGTGATCTGAGAAACCAATAATTGTATCGTTGGTTTCAATAGTTACTTGCTCAGCTCTAGCGCCAAGCTGTAATAATAGATCACCAAAGTGCTTTTCTTCTAACCAAGCGATGGCAAAGCTGTCGGTCTTTGAAGGGGGAGCAAACGCTTCTTCTCCTACCGCCTCAAAATCAGAGTGTTTATAATGAAGTGTCCATGCACCTTGCCACCCTTTATATTCTTGATGATATAAATCTGCTTTCATCTCCATACTTTTATTCTTGAAGATTGTGCCAATAGCGCCATCTTCAATTTCTTGGTGCTGATAATCAGTATAAGCAAACTTAGACGCTAACTGCTTGATAAAGCTCTGATCAAAATTCACCTCACTTAATAACTGAAATCTATCTTGCTCCATTTCAGCTTTAGTTCCCTCCTCAATGCCTACCGACTCTTCAGCATGAGCAGCATGGCCAGGAATACCATAATCTCGGCTCATTGTACCGTAAGAGAATCCAATAAAACCTTGGTCAAATAAATAGCTAGAGCCTAAGGTAAAACCACTCGATTGAGAGTTTGAGCTTACTAAATGAGTAGGTTGAGTTTCCTCTTCTTCATCTTCGTGCTCTTCTTCATCAACATGAGAATCAAAGTCTTTCGGCAATACATAATCGCCAGCATCACGCCAAAAAGCATCTAAATGAACAGCAATGTTATCATTACCCGTTTGTACAGAAAAAGAACCCTGTTTTTCATTAGATATATCGTTATATTGTAACAACCAATCCGCAATTGTATCACTTGATGTTGGTACTCTATTATCAACAATATTAACTACACCACCGATAGCACCACTACCATAAAAGAGCGTAGCGGGGCCACGTAGTACTTCAATTTGTGTTGCAGTGCTTGTTTCCGTTGCTACCGAATGGTCAGGACCAACACGTGATGCATCTCCGGCATCTAAGCCATTCTGAGTAATTAATACTCTTGGTCCATCTAGGCCACGAATAATAGGGCTACTCGCCACTGAGCCATAAAAACTAGAGTGAACACCCACTTCATTTTTTAGCGTTTCCCCAAGTGTCGATGCTTGTTTTAGTTTTAAATCATCTCCTGCAATCACATTAACCGGTAAGGCTGATTCAATGGTGGATGTATGTAATGGCGTTGCATATACATCTAATACTTCCATCACTGATGGTGATAATTGAATATTCAGTCCTAAAATATCATCCTGATTTATAATGATATATTGATTATCATGCGCGTAATTCTTTGCGCTAGTATGTAATTCAATTTTACCTGCAGATAGGTTTGATAACGTAAATAAGCCCTGAGCATTAGTAGTAATGACTTTATCACGACCATTAATTTTAACCTGTGCACCACTAATAGGTTTGTCTTGATGATTAACAATCTTTCCTGAAATTATTTGTGATAAAACAGGTGAGGTATAACTTAATGCAGAAACAGATAAACATAGTGCACAGGCCGTAAATACCTTGTTATAAGGCATGATGATGTTGTTTGAAAACATGAATGATGTAGTCCAATAAATAAGTAAAAATTTTGTTCAATGAACCTATAATTGAATGCAACGTTTAGCATTCAATTATAGGTTCAGGGCAAGTAAAATAGGAAAATTTATTGACTAAAAGGTGGTGCTCGTAAAGGCGGCTGTACAAATTGGCTAGGAGGAAACTCAGTCGTAGTAATTTGAGGTGTATAGGAATAGTAACGAGTAACAACTGTTGCTTGAATCTGAGATACTTCAGACGGTGTGTCAATTCCTTGATTACATAATTGGCAATTTTGCTGCTCAACGGCAGTTCTTTGATCCGCTAAATGATCTGCATGTGCAACTACTGACGTTAAAAACAACAACACAAAAACCATGAGTGCTATTGCTCTCATGGTTGTTAAGTTATTAGTGGTTCTGTTGCTTCTTTTTAAGTAGCGACAATGAGTAAGTAGCGTCATATTATTTGTGATAATATAACAGTACCATTTTAACTACAAGCTCTTTTAGTTTGAAGCTATTTGAACGCTACGTTAAATTTCAAAATAGTTTACAAATACTTTATAAAGTTCCGTACCTTGGTTCACGCTTGCCGAAGCAAAGTGTAAAATAGGTAACACTTCACAATCAAGAAAAATATTGTGCAATGGACCTCCATCTCCGCTGCTTTCACTACAGTAATTATCCATACGTAAAATGCGTGCTAAAGGTTCACCTACTGCAAGTGGTTTACCAAATTCAGCTAAATAATCGACCATGCCACCCATCGGTGAGTAGAGCGCTTTATAGTCTTTTAGATAACATGCATAACGCGTCATTTGCTGAGGTAAGAAATTTTGCGGCAAAGTCGCTGAATCATTATTCCCCGCAATAACACCTTTATACTGTAAATAACTCAAAATACTCAGAGCATCTTCATGCGCTTCCACTAAGTCGATTTGCTCTTGCGAACCCAGCTCAACGGTAAAGCTTTCTTTAGCAAAAGCGCCCTTACCCATAATAAAATTTCGCCCCTTGGTTTCAAAGGCTTGTTGCAAGCTCCACCACGGACAAAAAGTCGCTTCATCCATTGCACCATCAAAGTCATTAGGAATAAAAATAGTGTGAGGTATATCAAAATAGTTAGCGCTAGCTTTTGTGTATTCAGGGCAATATAAATGCTTACTAGAGATAGGCCCAGTATGGAGATCTAATACTAAATCAGCTTGGTGCGCCATACGTTGTAATTGGTAAGCGATACGCTGACCCGTAGTTAAACCCCAACTATTATGATCTAATTTATTTTCAATTTGATCTAACAACAGTTGTTCAAAATCAGTTTGTATTTCCGCTTCACTCGCATCAATGTGTCCTTCAACAAAGGGCGAGATAATCGCCTCATCAAAATGATACATGCGATTCCAATTTTCACCTGTAATGGGATCAAATCGACCTAATGTATACTCACCATTTTTATGATTACACCCGATAGGGTTAGCATATGGCACTAAGGTAATATTCGCTTCAATTTCACAATACTTCAGTAATTCAAGCAGTTGAAAAATAACAGCATTACCCTGTACTTCAGCACCGTGCATATTCGCTTGAATATAAACATTAGGTGCGGTGCTTTCTTCTGGCTTATAGGAATAAACAGGTACAGTCAGTTTTACACCACTGGCCATTTCGCCCACATGCATAAGCTCTTTTTTAAAGACATTAATCATAATATAACCCTAAGCCAAATAAGAAGTTGCTGGTTGTGCAGGCCTTATTTCAACCAAAGCACCCGCTTGAAAAACATATTCTGCGGCTAATTGATGACATAAGAAAAAAGGCATACTTTCAGTAAAACCATAAGCGCCACAATAACCAAACACTAACTTGTCATCAACAGCAACATCGTTAGGTAAAGGTAAATGTCCGAGCTTATCCAAACTAGTACATAACGGTCCGTGGAGATCAAATGCTTGGCTTGGTGCGTTAGAGTTTCTTAATAAAGTAACCGGAAAAGGTTGTTCAGTAATTGCAGGACGAATGAGATGATTGATGCCCGCTGCTAAAACTAATTGTTCTTGAGCATAATTCATTTTTCTGTCAACAACAGGTACGACATAATAACCGCACTCAGCAACAGCAAATCGACCTAATTCAAGCCAAAGCTCTTCAACGCCTGATTGTACTTTAATATCGGCTAAGTCATTGATAACTTGTTGCCATGACAATTGTTTACCTTCATCTAAATAATCAATGCCTAAACCGCCACCTAAATCGAGAATTTTTAGCTCCATGCCAATATCAGCAGCAAGACTTGTTAGTGGTGCAACCATCTGACTCCATAACGAATACATCTTTTCATTACTGAGCATATTGCCCCATTGAAAAATATGTAGACCGCAAATATCTAAATTAGGATAATCACTTACCTGCACGTTTTGCCATTCTTCAACAGACAAACCAAATGGCGTTAGACTATTACCGCCTAATGGATTTTTTTCACCCTCAGGCCATTGAAGTTGTACTCGAAGTAACACAGTCGGTTTTTTAGCGAGACTTGGCTCAGTTGAGGCTTGCTCCACAATAACCTCATTTAACCAAGTCAGTTGATTTAAGCTCTCAACCACAAAAGTTTGTACGCCTAACTTAACAAAGTCAGTTAACTGCTTTTTAGATTTAGCTGGGCCCGTATTTAAAATACGATCAGGGCTAATGCCTTGTGCTAATACTTGCGCTAATTCACCAGTACTAGCGACATCAAAATTAAAATTTGCACTATCAAGTGTTTGAATGATTTTCGAAAGCGGGTTAGCTTTCACTGCAAACCATAACTTAATCACCTCTTGTTGCTGCAATTGTTCAAGATGACTTTTTAAGGCATCAAGTTGATAAACAAAGTATCCTTGTTCATCATCAGGTGATTGATGTTCAAGTAAGGCATTTTCAATACGGGTATCGAACCAGTTAGGTTTTGTCATAATAATTTTCTTTTAAAGTTTTCTGCTGTAACGATTGTTTATAGCAATTGAAATAATGAATGAGTCCAATCATTATTTCAATTACTATTATACAGTGACCAATCAGCGCGTTGCTGTATGATTCAAATTAAAGAAAAAAGCACGGAATTGATGACTATCAATGAGTACTTTTAACGCCTAATTCGGGCCATACAGCAACGCGGTGGTTAGTCGCTAACTATTATCTTAGAATTGATTCTAATTCTAATGACGCATCACTTTTTTCATCACGATATTTAACGATTAATGCACAGGCCATGCTCAAACCTTGTACTTCGGCCCATTCGCCTTTAACAGGACGAGTGCCTGGAACAACCACAGCACGTTCAGGAATTTCAGCGCCTTTTTCACGCATAATTTTATTAACACAATCATATACCGGTACTGATTTAGATAAAGACACGCCCGGTGCTAATACCGCACCTTTTTTCACTACAATCCCTTCAACAATTACTACGCCAGCACTTAAGAAGGCGTCGTCTTCAATAATAACAGGGCTAGCACCGATTGGCTCTAACACACCACCAATTTGTACCGCTGCGCTCACATGTACATTTTTACCGACTTGGGCACATGAACCAATTAATGCATGACTATCAACCATAGTACCGCTATCAACAAAAGCACCTACATTAATATAAGCAGGAGGCATAATAATAACGCCCGGAGCCACATGTGCGCCAGCACGTACTGATGAGCCACCTGGCACTAAACGTACACCGTCTTCTGGGCTAAATTGACGAGCAGGTAAATTGTTTTTATCGACAAAACCTTGATAATTGCCATCGAAACTAATATTAACGCCCGCTTTGAAAGCGGCTAAAATCCCCTGTTTTACTTCAACATTGGCATGCCAATTACCGTTTTCATCTTGACTTGCCGCGCGTAGTGCGCCCGTTTCTAGTTGTGCTATAACATCTTGCCATTTCATGCGATATTCCTATTTTCGGTTCTATTTATAAAAGAAGTTTGGCTAGCGTGTGCTAACCATTGATTAATTTGCTCATTAACAGCCAATAATGCTGTGTTATCGGTTATTTCAGTGTGAGTTAATGGTGCGCGAAGTGTCGGAGTGCTAATCGCTTTTTGCTGATGCATCAATGCTTTAACTGCAATAGGGTTTGCCACACTAAAAATTGCATCTACAGCATTGTTCCACAAGGGGAACATGTTTTGAGTTTGCCCAGCTAAGCAAAGTTCAACATAAGCTTTAGTCGCTTTGGGCCAGACATTAGCGCACACAGATACCAAGCCTTTAACCCCTGCAGGCACAAGGTATGGCACCATGGCATCTTCGCCAGTATATATATCTATATTGGGGCATTGTTGACGGTAATTCAAAAATTTATTCAAATCACCACTGGCTTCTTTCATTGCCCAACAATTAGGATGATTTTGTAAACTTTGTACTGTGCCTACCGGAATTTCAACACCACTACGTGATGGCACGTTATATAACATACAAGGGAATTGGGCAGCATCTAACAAGGCTTTAAACCAAGCAGTTTGACCCACTTCTCCTGGCTTTGCGTAAAGAGGCGTACCTAATAAATAACTGTGAATATTTAGTGTATTACAACGATTTATCCAGTTAATTTGTTCAGGTAAGTTATAACCACCAACAGCGACCATTAATGGCGATTTTATTGCTAACGTGTCTTGTAAGTTACAAATAAACTCAACAACAGAGAACTGCTCATCATTCGTTAAGGCAAGCCCTTCGCCCGTGCTTCCTAGGAGTAAAAGTCCATTACCTGCGTGTACTTGTGCCTTGGCAATTTCAGCCAAGCTGTCGAAGTCTATGCTACCGTCTTGATGAAAAGGCGTAACTAGTGCGGTCCATAGTGGGCAATCGCTCACAGGGATAACATTAGGTGCTATGGGTGATATGTTTATAGATGTCTTTTGATTCATTGCTCTCGAACTCATTGTTACTGCTTATAGCAGATTGGTTCGGAGAACTTTTAGGCATTTACTAAAAACCGAGAAAAGTACTTTAACAGTGCTTGTTGGTTATTATGCAAAGGCCAGAAGCTCTCCACTCATTAAGCTAAATAAATAAAATCATTTAGCTAACAGTGACAGTTGTTGGGATTCAGCCCGCTCTTTCTAGGTAAATCTAGCAAGAAAACAACCGATAAATACCGAATCAAATCAGTATTATCTCGGCGTTAATCCCCCTCATTATCATTAGCAAAGTTTGATCTCTGTGCGTTGTAAACAACGCAATGATAACTACCTGGTTAACGCTCCTCTTCTGGCCCCTTTGAAACTTCATGGCACAAAACCAGAAAGTTAATATTAGGGACGGCGCTATTTAAGCATTTTTATGGCTTTTTTGTCAATGGACTTTTTTATACGAATACGGGAATTATAATTGTCGATTAAAGTTCTAATATCGTAGAATACAATATTCACTCTTATTCAGTAGCCTTTCTATTTATGTCGATGTCAAATATCAACCAAGTGTTATTGCGCAATATCGAAGCATTATCAGCAACCACACCACTTTTTATTAACTTGATGGAAGATGGCTTTATATCGCATTATTTACATGATTATCCAAACGCAAATATCACGTGTTATAACACTAACTTCATTGATTACCTTGCCATCAATGATAAATATGAAAGCCAAATTAAAACAGTTTTTTCTAGCGAATATAAAAATGACATCAAACACGATTTAGTTGTTATTAATTTTCCCAAAAGCAAAGATGAGTTAGCGTTCACTTTAGCGATGATTGCTCCCTATTTGCTTAGTGATGCTAAAATAATGTTAGTCGGTGAGAAAAAAGGCGGTGTACAGTCATCACCTAAATTAACGCAAAATTTTTTAAGCAGTTGTCAAAAAATAGATGCGGCTCGACATTGCTTATTGTTTGGCGGAATACATGAGACTAAAGAAGGTGAAAGTGACGCTTTTAATATTGACGATTGGTATAAAAATTATCAGATTAACATCTCAGGTATTGCGTTAACCATCGCTTCATTACCCGGTGTATTTAGCCAGAAAAAACTTGATGTGGGTACTGCCTTATTATTAGATAATTTACCTAAAGACATGCAAGGTAAAGTATTAGATTTTGGTTGTGGTGCCGGGGTGATTAGTTGCTTTATCGGCAAAAAGTTTGCTAACACCGACTTATCATTACTTGATGTGAGTGCTTTAGCCATAGCCTCTGCAAAGAAAACACTGCTGTTGAATGGTTTAACGGGTAATGTTTTTGCCTCAAATAGCTTATCAAACGTCAGTGAAAATTATCAACATATCGTTTCAAACCCGCCTTTTCATCAAGGAACACAAACTAATTATCAAGCCACTGAAGATTTTTTACAGGGCATAAAAAAACACCTAACGGGCACTAAACAAACAAAAAGTGATATCACCATAGTCGCCAATAGTTTTTTACAATACTTACCCATTATGCAGCAGCATATAGGTAAAACAGAAACAATCGCAAGGAAGCAAGGGTTTACCATTTACTGCCACACCAAAAATTAAACAAATCAATAAAAAGTAACCCTTTTATTAAAAATATCACCTTATATTGATGCCAGTTTCAGGGCTAGTTTAAAAGGTTTATATACCGCGTTATTGATTTTGACAAGGACGCTACATGAATGTAGCTTATTAGTGAATGCACGAGCACATTCTCCTGAAAAACCATTCTCGTTAAATCATAAATTTTGAAGTGGTATGACTATCAAAAATACGATAGAATGTGCGCCCTGAATATACTTGTTGCGTGGTTTTTTAGCTATCATCACGCGACCCTAATTAAGTAACTATAGCTTAAAGCGGAGTCGTAATGCCGACATTAATGCCTGATATTGCCAACCACACCACAGCTCAAACAGAAGGAACTCTTGACTGGGTTGGTATGAGTAATATTGAAATGCCAATAATGATCGCCTCAAAAGGTGAAACTGAACGCATGGTTTCAGCCCATATTGATGCTTTTGTAAACTTAAAAGAAGCACAGGCTAAAGGCATTCATATGTCACGCCTATATTTACTTATTGATGAATTATCAACAACTAATATATTGAATTACCAAAGTCTAGTCACCCTACTAGATGGTTTTATCAGTAGTCATAGTGACTTAAGTGATCAGGCAAAAGTAACCTTTAGCTTTGATTATCATTTACGTAGAAAGTCTTTAATCAGCGGAAAAGAGGGATGGAAAGCTTATCCAGTTACCTTATCAGGCCACTTTAACCAAGGTAAACTTACCATTGAAATGGCTATTGATGTTCCTTACTCATCAACTTGCCCTTGCTCTGCGGCATTAGCCCGCCAGTTAATACAGCAAGCATTCCAACAAAAGTTTGTCGATAGTGAACTCGATATTGATGTAATACGCGAATGGCTTGGCACCACAGAAGGAATAGTGGCAACACCACACTCTCAACGTTCTGTGGCTGAAGTGAAAGTGAAGTTAAGTAATAATGTTAGCGATTTTCCTATCACAGATCTAGTTGACTTAATTGAAGATTCATTACAAACCCCAGTACAAGCAGCGGTTAAACGTGAAGACGAACAAGAGTTTGCTCGCCTTAATGGTCAAAACTTAATGTTCTGTGAAGATGCTGCACGTCGTCTACAGTTCAGCATGAACAAAGCTGCGCAATATGAGGATTTTTGGCTAAAAATAAATCACCTTGAATCGTTACATGCCCATGATGCTGTCAGTGTCACCACAAAAGGACTTATTGGCGGTTATCAACCTTAAAGCTGCGATTTTATAGTAGCGAGTGGCGAAGTAACTTTGTCGCTCGTTTATTTTTCATCTCCTGCCGCTAGCTTTCTTTTTGTTGTTAAATTAATCACTTTATTTTCTTCACACCGCTCACGCTATTTTTTATATCAATTGAATGAATACATGTTATTTTCAAACCGCATATAAATAGTAAAAATATAGTGTCCTATGTTTACAGCTAAACAAAAAATATAACGGTTAGTGTCCACAGAACAGCAGCTAAACTGGCCGCGTAAGTAGCAGGAACAATTTGTGATTTAACATGATCCATCATGTCACAGCCAGTGGTCATTGAGCTTAAAATAGTAGTATCTGAAATGGGCGAACATTGATCTCCATAAACACTGCCATTAAGTACCGTAGCAAAACAAACGATCATAAATAGCTCAGGATCGTTTATTCCTGCACTTTGCGCAATAGCCCAAGCTAGCGGCATAGCCAGTGGAAAGGCAATGGCAAATGTCCCCCAACTGGTACCCGTAGAGAAGGCAATTAGCATCGCCATAAATTGTAATACTACCGGTAACAACCAATAGGGAAATTGTTCACTAAGTAAAGAAACGAGATACACACCACCACCAATTTGCTTACTGATTGCGCCAATAGTTACGGCAAATACCAATATCAGTGAAACTAATACAACGCCCTTTAAACCATTACCAACACCGCCAATTAAGTGATTCAGCGACATACCCTTTGCTAATGCGATAAATGTACTAATCAACAGCGCAGCACCAAAGGCCCAATGAATTTTCGGCGCACCGTAAAAAACAAACGTGAATACCGCTATAGTAATTAGGCTTAGTAAGGGTAAAATAAATTCTAGCACATGAGCGTGGTATCCTTGTGGCACATCACAAACTTGTAATTTTTTAGCGCTCAATGGTTTAGCATCTGCTGCATCTAATTCTCCGGTTGTTGCTGCTCTAACATGGGCATTATTAATTCGCTTTCCGGAAAATGTAGTGATATTAAGACTTAACAACAAAGTACCTATTACCGCAATGATGCCATAAAAACTAAAAGGTACCGCAGAAAAGAAAAAGGCCAAACGATCGGCTTCTGTTGCTAAAAATGTAACCCCGGGTACAAATATCAATGCTTGTACATAAGCCGGCCACGCATTAAAAGCAATAACAATGGCAATGGGAGATGCAGTTGAGTCAACTATATAGCTCATTTCTTCATGGCTAATACCTGCTTTGTCAGCCAATGGACGCACCGTCGTACCCACTAGCACCGTACTCATGGAGCCTCCTTGAAAAAACAATACACCTAAAAGCCACGCCACTAGCTTGGTAGATCGTTGGCCACGAACAAAATGCTTAATCATATAATCGGCAAAAGCTTGTGCTGCACCCGTTTTTGACCAAATACCTAATAAGCCACCTAATAGCCATAAATAAAGTAGCAATAGTCCTGCCGTACCCGTTTGAGTCATGGCGGGAATCAATATTTGATCAGTAAGATTATATTGCCCCATCATAAAGGCGCCAACTGCTATACCACTTAATAACGCAATTAATGGCTCCCGCGTTAGCCAAGAGAGCAGTATCGTAATAAAGGCCGGTAGTAGTGACCATAAACCATAATGATAAGCATCTCCTACCCTTAACTCTTCAACAAAGTAATTGACATATAAAGCGGAGAAAACACCAAAAATCAGTACGATTAATGCTAAAAAGTTACTATTATAGTTTTGATACCCTGAAAGAGGTCTACCCTTCACTTGTTATTCGTTGGTAGACACAAAAATCTAAATCATAAGCATTTTTTTCATCACTTGCTCGTAATTCACTATGGGTTTCTCGCCAACAACCGTCATTATAAGTGGGGAATTGCGTGTCACCGTCAATCGTTGCTTTTATATGAGTAACATACAGACGATCAGCGTTAGGTAAACAGTGCTTGTAGATGGCACCACCACCGATCACCATAATTTCTTCCACGGCATCATTGCCATCAGAGCCATCAACCAACGCTAAGGCTTGCTCCACTGAAGTAACGATATCAATCCCCTCAGCAGCGCAATTTCCTTTGGGTATATAGGTTTCATCACGTGAAATGACGATATTTCGACGCCCTGGCAATGGTCGACCAATAGACTCATAAGTTTTTCTCCCCATAATAATAGGCTTACCTAAAGTCACCTTTTTAAAATAGGCTAAATCAGCAGGTAAATGCCACGGCATAGTATTATCTTTACCTATAATATTATTAGCCGCGGTAGCAACGATCATGGATAGAATGGTCATGGAGATCCTAAATTTAATTATTTAACAGTTAAAGCAGATTCATTAATGATAATAAATCTGCTTCCTTGTGTCGACATTCTCATACAGAAAACTGAAAAAGTTAGGTGTTTACGTTTTTCATCAGGCAGTAACGCAATTTTACCTATGCATTGACGGATAAAATAAATATTTCATTTTTTGGGCTAGATGAGGGCAGTAATGAACAAGTTGCTTTCAAACGTATTGAACGTTTAAGAGCTGTATTAGATAAAATTGATACACCTTATCAATCATGTGTAATCGATAAGGTGGGGATTATAACTTTTTTAAATGGATACTTGAGGTAACTAAATTAAACTAAAATAAAAACGTTGCATCTGTAAGTTAAAATACAGCGTTTAAAATTACTGACGATATTCTACTTCCACATCGTAGTCATCTTCGTCCCAATCATCATCGTCTAAATCATCATCAAGTTCTTTACTCGATGAGGCCGTGGCGTCTTCATGGTATGTATCCCATTTAAACTCAACGTTTTTACCATCAATAGGCTCTTCTTCTTCTTCTGGTAATGCTTCAATAAACGTCATTACTCTTTGACATAAATCGTGCGTGCCCATTCGATTAACAGCTGAAATACTATGTACTTCACCCTGCCAATCAAGGCCGGCTAAAATAGCATCCGTTATTTCTTTCGCTTCGTCTTCAAGCACTAAATCTAATTTATTAAAGACAACCCAACGTGGCTTGCCTGCTAATTTCTCATTATGCTGCTCTAATTCGCTAATAATGGTTTTAGCATTTTCAAGCGGATCTGAGCCATCAACTGGTAAAACATCGATAATATGCAATAAGATACGACAACGTTCAAGGTGCTTTAAAAACTGAGTGCCAAGTCCTGCTCCATCAGCTGCGCCTTCAATAATGCCTGGAATATCCGCAATAACAAAACTACGCTGTGTGTCTAATCGCACTACACCTAAGTTAGGTACCAAGGTAGTAAATGGATAATCAGCCACTTTTGGTTTAGCTGCAGAAACACTGCGAATAAGCGTCGACTTACCTGCGTTTGGTAAACCAAGTAAACCAACATCTGCCAGTAATAATAACTCTAACTTAAGGTTGCGAATTTCACCTGGGGTGCCATCAGTTTTTTGACGAGGCGCTCGGTTGGTACTACTTTTAAAGCGTAAGTTACCTAAACCATGCCAGCCGCCTTTAGCAACTAGCAGTTTTTGATCTTTATGGGTTAAGTCACCGAGTAGTTCACCCGTATCAACATCAACAACGCGTGTACCAACAGGAACTTTCAAGACTAAGTCGTCAGAGCCTCTACCCGTACAATTTTGGGGCTGACCATTTTGGCCACGCTTAGCACGATGGAAACGTTCAAAACGATATTCAATCAAGGTATTCAGGCTTTCATGAGCGATCAAATAAACATCACCACCATCACCACCATCACCGCCATTAGGGCCGCCGAACTCGATATATTTTTCTTTACGGAAACTGAGACAGCCGTTGCCACCATCACCCGCTTCAACTCTGATCTCAACTTCATCAACAAATTTCATGGTGTTTTACACAACCCTAAAGTCTTGTGGTTTATATCTTGCTAGTATAAACGATTTTTCCTTCAGAAAGAATCATCACAACAAGATCGTAATAAATAGGTAAAAAAAAACCTCGCTATGAAGCGAGGTTTTTGGAGTTCTAAGTTGTTCTTAGTCAGCGATGATGCTAACAAACTTACGACTCTTTGGACCTTTCACTTCAAATTGTACTTTACCATCAGATAAAGCAAATAAAGTATGATCTTTACCGATACCCATATTGCTTCCAGCGTGGAAACGAGTACCACGTTGACGAACAATAATGTTACCTGCTAACACTGATTCACCACCGAAACGCTTAACACCTAAACGTTTTGCTTCTGAATCACGACCATTTCGTGTACTACCTGCCGCTTTCTTATGTGCCATGTCAAAATGCTCCTAATTAGCCGTTAATACCAGTAATTTTCACTTCAGTGAACCATTGACGATGGCCCGCTTGTTTGCGTGAATGCTTACGACGTTTGAATTTTACAATGGTAATTTTATCAGCACGACCTTGGTTTACCACCTCAGCCACTACTTTACCACCAGCAACGTAAGGCGCGCCTACATTGATGTTCTCGCCATCGGCGATCATTAAAACGTTATCAAATTCTACTGCTGCGCCTATTTCAAGCTCAAGCTTTTCTAGACGAACTGTTTGCCCTTCGGTTACACGATGCTGTTTACCACCGCTTTGGAATACCGCGTACATAGCTACTCCGTACTGCAACAACTTTATGTGTTGCTAAATTTAAAAATATAGGGCGCGAATTCTACGCGAAGAAACGCAGCAGAGCAAGTATAAAAGTGATCATTTCTGAAGTTTTTAATTTCTATAAAAAATTAGCGAAATAAATTAACCACAAAGTTGTTATAAACCCTTTGTGTAAGCTTTTATATCCACGAATATAGTGTAGAATTTACTATTTAAAACCCCGTCGATATAGACATCGTGGTTATACATAAACCATCAAGCCCAAGTGGAATTAAGTAAAGTGGATATAAAAGCAATTCAAGCACTCACACAAGATGATATGACCAAGGTTAATGATCTTATTTATGGTCAGTTGCACTCAAACGTTGCTTTGATCAATCAATTAGGTGTCTATATTGTTAATTCCGGTGGTAAGCGTATGCGCCCCATGCTTACCGTGTTAACAGCACAGGCGCTGAATCAAGCCAATATAGTCAATCTAGATGATAAACACTGCACCATTGCTGCCATTGTTGAATTTATTCACACCGCTACCCTATTGCATGATGATGTAGTTGATGAATCTAACATGCGACGTGGCCAAGAAACCGCTAATGCTTTATTTGGTAACAGTGCTAGCGTATTAGTCGGTGATTTTCTTTACACACGCTCTTTTCAAATGATGACCAAATTGGGTGATATGCGCATTATGGATATTTTATCTGATGCGACTAATATAGTTGCCGAAGGTGAAGTATTACAATTGATGAATTGTAATAACCCTGACACCACTGAAGAAAGCTATTTACAGGTTATTTATTGCAAAACAGCCAAACTTTTTGAAGCGGCTACTCGACTTGCTGCTGTTATTACCAAGCAAGATAGTGCAACTGAAACAGCCATTGCAGATTACGGTAAATACCTAGGCACCGCTTTTCAATTAGTGGATGATATTTTGGATTACACCGCAGATGCTAAAGAAATGGGTAAAAATGTGGGTGATGACTTAGCCGAAGGCAAGCCTACTCTACCGCTACTTTATGCTATGTCTCACGGCACTGATGAGCAAAGAAAATTAATTAGAAATGCTATAGAACACGGTAATGGTATGGAACATTTAGAGGATATTTTAAGTGCAATGAAACAAACGGGCGCTTTGGTTTATACACAGAAAAAAGCAGAAATAGAAGCAGATAAGGCTATTAATGCTTTGTCAATATTACCTGAGTCTAATTATAAAAAAGCATTAATTTCTTTAGCCCATATTGCGGCTAATCGTAGTGCTTAAACATTAAAAGCAAGAGTAGAATAGTATGAATTCAGATAATATATATGAAAACAATCCGTTGCACGGTATCGGTTTAGAACAAGTTCTCACTGAGTTAGTCGATCATTACGGTTTTGATATTTTAAACGCTTATTTAAGCTTAAATTGCTTTAAAACTCACCCTAGTATTGAATCTAGTCTAAAATTTCTTAAAAAAACAGACTGGGCAAAAGATAAGGTTGAAGCTTTTTATCTATATCAATATAAAAGCTTACCACGTGCTGATGATAGCCAATTTGAATTACCGCCACGTGATCGCATAGTACCCGCTGATCAAAAACCGGGAACACCAGCAGAGTTAAGTTTTGATGATGCTGAAAACCTTAGACAAAAACGCGCTAAAAAAACACGAGAACGATCTTCTACTCCGACCAATCCTTGGGGAAAATAACACATACTTCGACTGTTCGTTCCTCACGCTCAGTACAAGTGGAAATTTACGTTCATCACGCACAGTACAAGTAGAGTAGAGGCGATACATTCATCATACTCAGTATAAACAGCGTCCTAATCCGTTCATTCATCATACTCAGTTAAACAGCGTCCTAATCCGTTTATCCTGAGCCCTGAGCTTGTCGAAGGGTCTAATGGTCGAAGGAAGCGTTATTGATCTAACACAGGTTTACGTAAACTTTGGCTTGTGTATTTCAGCCGCTGGCACTAACGTTAACTAAAAATTATTAAACGTTTAGGAGGTTTTATGCCGCTAATTGAATGGACAGCCGAGTTAAGTGTTGGTATAGAAAGCATTGATGAGCAACACAAAAAATTAGTCAATATGATCAATGCACTTAATGATGCCATGTTAACAAATAGCTCAAATGAATTATTAGGAAAAATATTTACAGGTTTAGCAGCTTATACCCAAAAGCATTTTGCTTATGAGGAAAATATGTTTGCTGAGTATGGTTATACTGATTCAGAAGAACACAAACGGCAACACAATGAGCTAATAGCTCAAGTGGTCGAATTAAAAGAAAAATTTATTGAAAATCCCCAAGGAACCATGAGTGCTGATTTAATGCTATTTCTTAAACGTTGGCTAACGAATCACATTATGAGAACTGATAAAGAGTATGCTGAATTTCTTCTTTCAAAGGGTGTGAAATAAGCACAGAATTAAGTGACAAGTAACGAGCATTAAGCTTTTAAACTCAGTACTCGCCACCCATAAATTTTACGTTTTATTTATGGCTTTATGCCATAAAATCAACACCTTCTTGGATGTCAGCTTTTAATGTATCAAGCATGTCATTTTTAGCTTTTTCTTCAAAAGCACTTAACTTACCGTATGGTAATATTTCAGCAACACCATTTACGCCTAAACGTACTGGGTGAGCAAAAAATGGTGCATCGCCACCTTCAACGTCAACGTAAGCGTAATCTACAACATCTTCGCCTTGTAAACCTTTCACTAAAGATAAACAAAAACGAGCAGCAGCAGCGCCCATTGATAACGTAGCAGAACCGCCACCCGCTTTAGCATTTACAACTTCAGTACCAGCATTTTGAATGCGAGGTGTTAATGCGGCAACTTCTTCATCAGAAAAAGTAACGCCTTCAACTTGTGAAAGAAGTGGTAAAATTGTTGTACCTGAGTGACCACCAATTACTGGTATTTTAACGTCACTTACGTTCAAGCCTTTTAGTTCAGCGATGAATGCTTCACTGCGAATTACATCAAGAGTTGTTACACCAAATACACGATTTTTGTCATAAGTACCCGCTTTTTTGAATACTTCAGCAACAATTGGTACAGTGCCATTAACTGGGTTAGTAATAATACCAACTAAAGCTTTTGGACAGCTGGCAACAATACCTTCTGCTAATGTTTTGATGATACCGGCATTTACTGCAAATAAATCAGCACGGTCCATACCAGGCTTACGTGGCATACCTGCTGGAATAATTACAATATCAGCGCCTGAAAGTGCGCCAGCTAAATCGTCAGCACCAAAACCTTCAACTTTAACCGCTGTAGGTATGTGTGATAAGTCTACCGCAACACCAGGAACTACAGGGGCAACATCGTACAGTGATAACTCAGAACCGGCTGGCAATTGAGTTTTTAATAGTAAAGATAATGCTTGACCGATACCGCCAGCTGCGCCTAAAACTGTTACTTTCATGTGTTCTCTCCGAAATTAAAGTGGGTGTAAAACTGTATAATAAAGATTATTCGAGTAAATACGTAAATTTTATGGTGCAAAAGATATAGTATAGCCAACAAAAAAACAATTATTATTGTGCATATGATAGCGTATAATACCTAGTTGAAAGAATTCAACTTTAGTATTAAAGGCTATACCGAACATCTTCAAAATAAATAATACAATTGAGGCTGTTTAAATAAATAGCAAAAAAGGGTTTAATCTCACACAATGAATGGCCAACAAAAACAAGAAACATTAGTACAAGCATTTAAAGATTTATTAAAACAAGAGCAATTCGGTTCGCAAGGCGAAATCGTTGAGGCATTAAAATCTTTAGGATTTGATAATATCAGCCAATCTAAAATATCACGGATACTCAGCAAGTTTGGTGCAGTTCGCACGCGTAATGCCCGCCAAGAAATGGTTTATTGTTTGCCCGCAGAGCTTGGTGTACCAACCGCACAAAGTCCATTAAAGCAATTAGTATTAGAAATAGAACATAATGGTATGATGATCATTATTCAAACAAGTCCAGGGGCTGCACAATTAATTGCTCGCTTATTGGATAGTTTAAGTAAAAGTGATGGTGTACTTGGAACAATTGCTGGCGATGATACTATTTTTATTGCACCAACAGATGTCAATAATATCAAAGACACCATTAATCAATTAGAACGACTATTTTCGAAAAATATAAGTTAATTGAGTGCAGACTTAGTAGACGGTTACACTATTTTCCTTAATTTATCCTTAAAAAAGCGACTATGATAATTAGTTGTTATTATTACTCATTGCGTATTAAAAAATTTCATGAAAAAAAATATTTTTATCACGGCAACTGAATTAGTACGAAGTGCAAGTATTTTAGTGCTTTTCTTGTATCTAGGTAAAGTCATTCAATACCTAAGTCATTTACCCATTCCTGGCAGTATTTTTGGTTTGCTATTATTATTTTCAGCATTGAGCCTTCGGTTAATTCCATTAGATTATATATTGCCAACAGGCAGCTTTTTACTTAACTATATTACGCTCTTTTTTGTTCCTGTTGGTGTAGGGTTATTACAATATTCACAATTGTTATCAACCTATTGGGTTACCATTGTAGTAAGCAGTGTGATTAGCACAATAGCAACGTTAATATCTGTTGGCTGGCTTTATCAAAGGTTGTCTAAATGATTTATCTTTATCTTATTGCTACGGTATTGATTTTTTTGGCTGCCCGTAAGCTTTTAAGCCCAATAAAAAGCCCATTAGCTAATCCTCTTTTAGTGAGTATTTTATTTTTTATTGGACTTTTTAGTTTTACCCCACTTATTTACCAAGATTACGCAACAGCAAATATTCCTTTTATTTGGCTTTTAGAGCCCGCTGTAGTTGCGCTTGCTATCCCATTATTTTGTCAAATACAACAAATAAAACAGCAATTTAAGGCAATAATGGTCAGCTGCTCTTTTGGTGTTGTTATTGCCATTTCAACTTGTATATCTATCGCCTTATTATTAACTGACGATAAAGTATTATTACTTTCTTTATTGCCAAAATCTGTGACTAGCCCAATAGCAATGGCTGTGGCCCACGAAACAGGAGGACTAGCATCGTTGGCTGCCGCGGTGGTTATTGCCGTTGGGTTATTAGGGGCGCTAGGTGGCTTTAGTCTACTCAAGTTTTGTAAAATCACGAATCCACAAGCACAAGGTTTAGCAATGGGGTGTAGTGCGCATGCCATTGGCACCGCAAAAGCAATGGAAGTGGGTAATGAACAAGGGGCTTTTAGTTCTTTAGCATTAGTTATCAGTGGTATTTTAACCGCGGTGTTAGCCCCTTTTTTCGCTTGGTTTATCGGTATAATGACGACTATTTAGAAAAAATACCAAGATACTGCTTTTTTACCAAAGCTAACTATGATTATTAATCTCTAACAGTTACTATAGCGCCGTTTTTTTCATGTTAATTTTTTAAGATATTTTGGAGTTCTATTATATGCCATTTCAACCCGGCCAACGTTGGATCAGTGACAGTGAATCAGATCAAGGATTAGGGACCGTCACAGGTATAGAACACCGATTTGTTAATATTGTTTTTACTGCCACGGGTGAATCTCGTCAGTATGCAAAAGCTAATGCGCCATTAACCCGCGTAATTTTCAATGACGGCGATCTTATTCCAAGCCATGAAGGCTGGACGTTAAAGGTTGAATCAAGCACCGAAGCTCATGGCATTTTAACTTACCACGGTATACGACAAGACACCTTGGAAGCCATATCTTTAAAAGAAGTGATGATAGATCACTTTATTAAATTTAATAAACCACACGATCGCTTACTCAATAGCCAAGTAGACCGTCTTGATTGGTTTCGCCTGCGCAAAGATTGCTTACGTTACCAATATGAACAACAACAATCAGAGTTAATGGGCTTAACCGGGGGACGAGTTAGCCTTATTCCGCATCAACTTTATATCGCCGATGAAGTGGGGAACCGCTTTGCTCCTAGAGTATTACTTGCCGATGAAGTGGGTTTAGGAAAAACAATTGAAGCGGGTTTAATTATTCATCAGCAACTGGTGAGTGGCAGAGCCCAACGTATTTTGATCATAGTACCTGAATCATTGATGCATCAGTGGTTAGTAGAAATGCTGCGTCGCTTTAACCTTAAATTTAGTATTTTTGATCATGACCGATGTGTTGAAACCGCCGGAGAAGATGACAGTAATCCTTTTAGTACTGAGCAGTTAGTTTTAGTTAATTTAGGTTTTATCACTAAAAATCCTAAATGGTATGAAGCATTAATCAGCGAAGATTGGGATTTAATGGTAGTTGATGAAGCCCATCATTTAAATTGGCAACAAGATAACCCAAGTATAGAGTATCAATGTATTGAGCAATTGGCTCAAGTTATTCCTGGGGTTTTACTCTTAACAGCCACACCGGATCAATTAGGCCATGAAAGTCACTTTGCTCGATTACGCTTACTTGATTCCGACCGTTTTTATGATTATCAAAAATTTATTGAAGAAGAGTCTCATTATAGTGAAGTGGCTGATGCCGCGAATGCCTTAGTTGAAAAAGAACAATTAACTAACGATCAAGAAAGTACCTTAATCGCTTTATTAAAAGAGACCGATATTAGTGAACAGTTAGTCACACTTAATAGCGATAACTCAGCGAATCAAACAGAAGTACGTCAACAGTTACTAAAGCAACTGCTAGATAGACATGGAACTGGTCGCATTTTATTTAGAAACTCACGTAACACCATTAAAGGCTTTCCGGCACGCGAAATACATCCCGCACCACTAACGATGCCTGAACAGTACCAAGATACAATCAATGAGTTTATGCTGAGTGATTGTCCAGAAGCTCTAGCAAACTCTAAACAAGCTAAGTTTATTTTCACGCCAGAAATGCTTTATGGCCTTGATCATCAAAGTGAAAAATGGACAGATTTTGATCCACGTGTTGACTATTTGATCGACTTACTCAAATCATTAAAAAAAGAAAAAGTACTCGTTATCTGTGCGCATGCACAAACCGCGATAGATTTAGAAGCCGTATTACGTGTTAAAGAAGGAATTCGCGCAGCAGTATTTCATGAAGGTTTATCTATTTTTGAACGTGATAGAGCCGCCGCCTACTTTGCCCAAGATGAAGACAGCGCACAGCTATTACTCTGTTCTGAAATTGGCAGTGAAGGTCGAAACTTCCAGTTTGCACATCATTTAGTGTTATTTGATTTGCCTCTTAACCCAGATTTATTAGAACAGCGTATTGGCCGCCTTGACCGTATCGGACAAACTGAAGTTATTAGATTACATGCCCCTTACTTTGAAGATTCAGCCCAACATTTATTGTTTGATTGGTATCAACAGGGCATGCAAGCGTTTGAACATACCTGCATTACTGGCCGAATAGTCTATGAAGCCTATGGTCAGCAGTTATTATCGTTAGCATTAACCGCACAACAAGCCTCATCAATAGCAGAGAAATTGATTAGTGATACTTGGCAAAAGCACTGTAAGATTAAAGCCGAGCTAGAATCTGGCCGCGATAAGTTACTTGAACTAAATTCATCAGGCCAAGGCCGCGCTCATGAGTTAGTGAAAAAAATAGAGCGCAATGACAGACAAATAGACTTACCTCAATTTATGTTTCAAGCCTTAGATGTATTTGGCGTTCAACAAGATGACAAAGCCGACAATGCCATTGCATTAAATCAAAGTGAACATATGCTTAATAGCAACTTTCCTTGTTTACCTGAAGATGGCTCAACAATAACCTTTGATCGTGATACCGCGTTAATCAATGAAAATTATCAATTATTAACGTGGGATCACCCCATGGTGCGAGGCGTTTTAGATTTAGTGCTTAGCGATGAAATTGGTAATGCCAGCATCGGTTTATTAAAAGCAGAAGCCTTACCTGTGGGCACTTTTTTCCTTGAATGTTTATTCACAGTAGAAGCCACAGCACCTGCACATTTACAACTTGGCCGATATTTACCGACAACACCTATTCGTATATTAGTGGATAAAAAAGGTAATGATCTTGGCGATAAAGTTAGTGAAGCCGTGTTGGATAAACAACTCACACCGGTTAAAAAGATAATGGCTTTGCAATTAATTAAAGCATTAAAATCACAAATTGCGCCACTAGTGACCAAAGCAGAATTTCATGGAGAACAACAAATTTCGGCTATTCAAGCAAAAGCGTTAAAGAGCATGCAAAGCAAGCTAGGCCAAGAGCAACAAAGGTTAACCGCATTGAAAGCCATTAACCCCAGTGTTCGCCAAGCAGAAATTGACTTTCTTGCCCATCAACAAGATGAACTAAGTCATTATATTGATAAGGCGCAGTTAACCTTTGAAGCGGTTCGCATGATAGTGGTTACGCACTAATGGCTGCCAATCCTGACTTTGTTTATCAACCGCCTATGTCACCTTATCTTGATATTGTTTTTCAAGATAAGGACATTGTAGTACTCAATAAAGGCAGTGGCTTGCTAAGTGTGCCAGGCCGCTTACCTGAGCATCAAGACTGTTTACAAAACCGAGTACAACGTGTTTTGCCAACCGCCACCATTGTTCATCGCTTAGACATGGCAACATCGGGTATCATTATCATGGCATTGAATAAGCCTGCTCATGTGGCCATAAGCCGACAATTTGAACAACGACAAACTAAAAAAAGTTATATCGCCCGGGTGTTTGGTAAAGTCGCTGAAATAGAAGGCAGTGTTGATTTACCTTTAATTTGTGATTGGCCAAACAGACCAAAACAAATAGTTGATCATGACAATGGCAAAAAATCACTGACTAATTACAGCGTACTTAGCTATTCGACAATGAGTTCAGGCGATGAAAGCACATTAATTGAACTTAGACCCGTTACCGGTCGTTCTCATCAATTACGGGTGCATATGTTAGCCTTAGGCCACCCTATTTTAGGTGACCGACTATATGCGCATGAAAAAGCATTGACGATTAGCCCTAGATTACAACTTCATGCCAGAAATTTAAGTTTAACCCACCCAGTTACTGGCGAATTGCTCTGCTTTGTTAGCCCTTGTCCATTTGATTAGCAATAGTTTATTAATGGAATTGCTATTATAGGCTTTAGTATTGAAGCTTTGATATTGAGGCATTAGCATTAAGGCCTTTAGTGTTCATGCCTAGACATAAACACTAAGTAAATATAAAGGAGACTTAACAGACCACTTTGTTACTAACCGTATTGTGCCTATTTTTGCTTAGAAATCAAATCATAGGCAGCTTGAATATCTTGCGTTTTTTCTTTTGCCGCTTCCATCATCGCTGGCGGTAGGCCTTTTGCGATTAATTTATCAGGATGATGTTGCGACATTAATTTTCGATAGGCTTTTTTGATATCTCGCATTGAAATATCCTTGTTAACACCTAAAATTTTATAAGCATTATCAAGTTGCCCTGCTCTGGTTGTTGCATTACCCCCATTAAATTGATGATTTCCTTGTCCTGATTGCTGATGAAAGGCTTCACTCGCCATAATCATTTCAAGCAAGTTATTTAACTGACGAGCAGAATAGCCTAAAAATTTGGCAATAGTGTGCAATACTTCACGCTCTTTCGTGTCCAAATCGCCATCAATAAAAGCGACTTGAATTTGAATTTCTAAGAACATTAGTAATAAATCATGACGATTACGGCAAATCCGCTTAAATTTAACCAAACGCTCTTTTAATGGAAATCCGACCGACTTACCTTCACGAAAAGCCGCTTGTGCTTGTTCTCGCAATTCATTGGTGAGACCAAGTTTGTCCATATAAGCACTGGCAAAAGCAATTTCATGGTTAGTAACCTGTCCTTTAGCTTTAGCTACATGTCCCATCACAGAAAAAGTAGCGTAAAAAAAAGCGGATTGACGAGTAACATCATCAGATTTACCTTCCGTCATCCCGTCAAAACTAAAACCTCTACCTCGGTCAAACATATGGCCAAGCCAAAGACCTAATAAAGCGCCAAATAAACTTTTACTCAGCATAAAGCCAAATAACAACCCTAAAACTTTCCCCCAGATACGCATACTTATTTTATTACCTTATTCTTAATCTGCTATTTACCTGCTACATATATAACCTCTCCACTTGAAGATGCGTGTTTCAGGAAGTCTGAGCGATGCATATTCAAGTGGAACGGGTATAGCTACCATATTACATTTGCTATATCATATACGCTTCATCACGTATATTTAAGATAACCTTAAAAATAAATGTTTCTTTTCCGAAAATTTTCTTCCTGTAGCGTTTTGTTAACGATGGTATTATCTTTACCTACGTTGGCAGTTACCCCTGAGCAAGAAGCTGTAAAATCACAACTTCAATGTCCTATTCCAACTTTTCTACCTATAGTAACTGATACTGCACCCGTCACCGATGATAGCATTCATATTACGTCAAAGTACTCCAGTATTGAAAAAGATCAGGTTGCCAACTTTAGTGGTGATGTTACGCTTAGCGATAACAACCAAACCATAACGGCTGATCAACTAACATTTAATCGACTACTGATGAGATTTAATGCTCAAGGAAATATACATTATCAAAACCTAAGCATTGATATTCTTGCCGACGAGCTAAATACCAGTAAAAATGACAAATCCAGTATCATGCTCAATACCTCGTATCAACTTTATGGCAACCCCGGTCATGGTAGTGCCCGTGAATTACAAATCAATTCAAAAGATGGCTTAAGTTTGTTAGATTCAACCTATACAACCTGTATAGGTGATGAACCTGACTGGCAAATAAAGGCATCTGAAATTGAAATATCAGCTGATGGTAGTACAGGCCAAGTTTATCATGCTCAAGTTAGACTTTTCGATGTACCCATTTTATATTTACCTTATTTTTCATTTCCCGTTTCAAATCAGCGTAAAAGTGGTTTCTTATATCCTAAAATTGGCAGCAGCAGTAATTCAGGTTTAGAAATTGAAGCGCCTTATTATTGGAATATCGCCCCCTATATGGACGCGACTATTACGCCTTATTACATGTCTGAACGTGGTACGCAATTAAAAACTGAATTTCGTTATTTAACCGATCTGCAATCAGGTAATATTAATATTGAGTACTTAAATAAAGATAATTCAATAACGTTAAACGATGACGCCCGTTACCTTTTAAGACTAAAGCATGTAGGTACATTTTCAGATAATTTTCGCGCCTATATTGATTATACGACCATCAGTGATGACAACTATTTAGTCGATATTAGCTCAAAAGAATATAACTCAAACGATGCTTATTTGTACCAAATAGGTGAGCTTTCTTATTTTGGAGAAAACTGGCAAACCACGATGAAAACACAAGATTTTGAAGTACTTGGTAATCATCAATCGAGTTATAAAACCTTGCCTCACATTGAAGTATTAGTCCAACAACCCTTCACACTTTTATCAGAACAAGCAGTACAAGGACAATTTGAACTCTATTCTGAATTAACGAGATTTAAAGCAGAAACCAATCAACAACTCAGCGCTAATCGCTACCATATAGAAGTGGGTTTAAGTTTTCCGGTATCAACCCCTGCCTGGTTTTTAAATTCAGAGCTTAAGTTAATGCATACCTATTACCAACAAAACAACATTCAAGAGGGAAGTGAATTAACAAAAAATGTTAACCGTACGCTACCTAAAGTAAGATTTCATGGCGGCATCAATTTCGATCGAACACTATCCTTGTTTGGTCATAATTACACCCAAACTATAGAACCACAAATACAATACTTATATATTCCAGAAGAAGATCAAACAGACATAGGCCTCTACGATACCACTAATTTACAAGATGATTATAATGGTTTATTTAGAGACAGAAGTTATAGTGGTTTAGATAGAATTTCTGGTGCCAATCAATATACTTGGGGTATAACAAGCCGAGTACTTGATCAATCAAATCTAGAAATTTTTCGCTTAAGTGTCGGTCGAATACAATATTTAGCCGACGATAATATTTTTGATGAACTTATTGATAAGACTAATACCATTAATGACGATACTACTGATGATACCCTAAACAGTCAGCAGTCTTCGCTCGCCGCAAATTTATTTTATCGATTAAATAACAAATGGCAAATCAGTAGTGATATTCAATATAACACAATAGAAAGCTTCACCAATAAAAGCCAAGTGTCACTAAACTACCAAATTAATAAATATAATTCAGTTCAATTGAACCATAGGTACACTCGTAATGTCTCAGGTAGTAGCTTAGAGCAAGCATCAGTATTAGCTAACTTTGCTATTAGTAAAGACTGGGCTTTTGTAGGGCGATTTACTGAAGACGTAAAACAAAGCCGTAGTTTAGAAAATTATGCCGGCATACAATATGAAAGTTGTTGCTGGGCTATACGTATAGCGTATCATAGATATATAAACTCAAACTTAAGCGATGATGGCTTATTCAATGAAAACCGCCATGAATTTAATAGTGGTTTCGTGCTACAGTTCATCATCAAAGGGCTAAATGGCAAACAAGGCGCCATTGGCACACAAGAAATGTTTGATTCAAGTATTTTTGGCTATAAACGCCCTTACTACTTACAAAACTAATGACTGTTCACCTAATCATTAATAAAATCAAATATATAAAAACTAACAATGCACCATAACCAAGATATATAATTCATGAAAAATTTAGTTAAAATATTAATTATCACCTACACATTTTATGCAGGGTTTCATACACAAGTTCAAGCAAAAGAAGAAATGCTGGACAAGGTTGCCGCCATTGTCAACGGTGGCGTAGTACTTGAATCAGAAGTGCAAGACTTACTGAAAAATATAAAACAACAATCAGAAAAAAACAATCAAGCACTACCTTCTGACAGCGCATTACGTACACAAGTCATGGATAAACTGATTAATGATAGTTTAATTGTTCAAATTGGTGAACGTATAGGCGTACAAGTTAGTGATGCTCAATTAGATCAAACCATTGCCAATATGGCCAAAGAAAATAAATTAACCTTATCTCAGTTTCGCCAAGCCATCATTAGTGATGGTGAAGATTATGAAAAATATCGTGAAAATGTTCGTATAGAGCTAATTTCAGGTGAAGTGCGCCGTAATAGTGTTAGACGCCGTATTTATATTTCACCACAAGAAGTATCTAACTTATTAGAATTAATGCAAGAGCAAACCAACAATGATGTGGAATATCATCTGGGTCATATCTTAATTGAATTCCCTTCAGATGCGACACAAGCAGAGATGATCACAAGTAAAGAGCGTGCTAATAAAGTTATTGAACTCCTTAATAATGGTTCAAACTTTACTAAAATAGCTATCGCCTCATCAGGCGGCACGAATGCCTTAAAAGGTGGTGATTTAGGTTGGAAAAATATCAACGAAATGCCCACACTGTTTTCTGAGCTCATTGCCGGAAAAAATAAGGATGCTGTAGTAGGCCCTATTCGAACAGGTCTAGGTTTTAGTATTGTAAAAGTACTCGATGTCCGTGGCCGTAAAGTAGTTGAAGTTGAAGAAGTAAAGGCTAGCCACATATTAATAAAACCCTCTGTTATTTTAAGTGAAGCCAAAGCAGAAGCACAATTACAAGATATGCTCAATAAAATTAATGCTGGAGAAGCAAAGTTTGCTGATTTAGCTAAAGAATTTTCTGAAGGACCTACTTCTGTTCGTGGTGGCGACTTAGGCTGGGCAGATCCCAATAGTTACGACCCTGCCTTTAAAAATGCATTAGCCTCTATGAAAGTTGGTGAATACCACAAACCATTTCGCTCATCTTTTGGTTGGCATATTGCTCAGTTAAATGATCGTCGTATAGTTGATGCTACATCACAAATGAATGAAAAGCGTGTTTATCAAATCCTGCATAATCGTAAATTTGGTGTTGAAAGTGATAGATGGATCAAAGAAACTCGCGATGAAGCTTATATCGAAATTTTTGAACAGGATAAATAGAAATGACTACTCGCATAGCGATTACTCCTGGTGAGCCCGCCGGTATAGGACCTGATTTAGTTGTTTCTATAGCACAGCAGGCTTGGCCAGTACAACTTGTCGTCGTTGCATCAAAGGAACTAATAAAACAGCGTGCTGAACAACTAAATTTGCCCATAACATTAATTGATTATGATGCTAACCTTGAGCCTATCCCTCAAGTTGCTGGTACCTTAACCATATTAGATATACCACTTGCTCAGCCATGTATCCCAGGTACCCTTGATACCAACAATGGTGCTTATGTTGTTGAGACCTTAAAAGTGGCTAGTGATAAAAATATGTCAGGGGAATTCGAGGCAATAGTAACAGGCCCCGTGCATAAAGGTTTAATCAATAAATCGGGCGTTCCTTTTAGCGGTCATACCGAGTATTTTGCTAATCAAGCTAACTGCCCTGATGTCGTAATGATGTTAACTACCAAAGGTTTACGTGTTGCATTAGTGACTACTCACATACCACTTGCCTATGTAGCAAAAGCCATCACTTTTGAGAGGTTACAGAAGGTAACTCGTATACTACACAAAGATTTGCAAAGTAAGTTTGGTATAAAAAACCCGAAAATATATGCTTGCGGTATTAATCCTCATGCCGGTGAAGATGGTCATTTAGGTAGAGAAGAAATAGACATAATGGAACCAGCCTTTGCCGAACTAAGAGCAGAAGGCATTAATGTTATTGGTCCCCTACCAGCGGATACCATATTCCAAGAGAAATACTTAAAAGATGCTGACGCTATTTTAAGTATGTACCATGATCAAGGTTTACCTGTATTAAAATACAAAGGCTTTGGTTCGTCCGTTAATATTACATTAGGTTTACCTTTTATTCGCACCTCAGTTGACCATGGAACTGCATTAGAACTAGCAGGAAATGGATCAGCAGACTCTGGTAGCATGATAGAAGCCATTGGCAGTGCAATCAACCTAGTCAATAGCAGTAAATAATACAGGTCTGTCTTTAGTCAGACCATAAGAGATATTTTCATGAACAGTAAAACCCATTTAGGCCACCAAGCAAAAAAACGCTTTGGCCAAAATTTTCTTCATAATGATGCCGTCATCAGCGATATTATTGATGCTATTAATCCTGAGCCAGGAGAAAACTTAGTCGAAATAGGCCCTGGTCTTGGTGCTTTAACTGAGCCCGTAATAGAACGAGCAAAAAAATTATCTGTTGTTGAGCTTGATAGGGATTTAGCTAAAAGATTACGTCATCACCCTTTTTTGGCGCCGCACTTAACTATTTATGAAACCGATGCCTTAAGCTTTGACTTTGCCCAACTAGCAACAGATAACAAACCATTACGCATTTTTGGGAACTTGCCTTATAACATTTCCACACCGTTAATTTTTCACCTATTAACGTTTAAAGACAAAGTTCAAGACATGCACTTCATGCTACAAAAAGAAGTAGTTCAACGCATGGCTGCTGGGCCACACTGTAAAGCTTACGGGCGATTATCAATTATGACCCAATACCAGTGCGAAGTAATTCCAGTAATGGAAATAGGTCCTGAAGCATTTAAGCCCGCACCAAAAGTCGATTCTGCTATCGTGAGGTTAATACCACACAGTGACATTAAAAATCCAGTAAAAGAGATAAGTGCCCTTAATACAGTCTGTTTGGCTGCGTTTAATCAACGTAGAAAGACTATCCGTAATAGCTTTAAAAATCTCATTAGCGTAGCACAATTAGAAAGCCTTAATATTGATGCCAATTTACGTCCAGAAAATTTAACCCTTGATGATTACATCATGCTCGCTAATTTTATTGTTGATAACCCACCAGAGCCAATGATTACTACAAATAATAAAAAACTTTCACGACGTGCAATGAAAAGAGCTGAAGAGCAAGATTAATGGCTAAAATGCTAGAGTTCAAATCTCTATATACTCATGATATATCAAGAGGCGAGTTTCATATTGAGGTAACATGAGCATATATTTAGTGGGTGATATACAAGGCTGTTATAGCGAACTAATTGCTTTATTAAAGCAGGTTTCTTTCAATAGCGAAGTTGATCAACTCTATGTAGCGGGTGATCTTGTTGCTAGAGGGCCCGACTCTTTAGCTACGCTACGTTTTATAAAATCACTTAAGGGCTCGGCAAAAATAGTATTGGGTAATCATGATCTACATTTACTTGCCGTTTATGCCGGTATCAAAAAAGTAAAAAAACAAGATCGACTTAACACATTGCTAGATGCTGACGATGTGGATAAATTAATGGATTGGTTAGCACAACAACCATTATTGCAAAGGATAGGTAATGATAACGCCTACATGAGTCATGCAGGTATTTCACCTCAATGGACTTTAGCAGAAGCGATAGCGCAAGCTACGTTTGCTCAACAGCGGCTGAGCTCAAGTAATAGAAACGCATGGTTGTCATCAATGTACGGTGAAAAACCGAATAATTGGCCGCAAGCCAAAACCGAGATAGAAAAATTTCGCTATACAATTAATGCATTTACTCGTATGCGTTACTGTTATAGGAATAAAAACCTAGAATTCGAAAACAAATCCGCTCCCAGCACTATTAATAACAATCAACAATCGAACACCACGTTATTGCCTTGGTATGAATTATCATCAACCATCAATGAAACATCTTGGGTTTTCGGCCACTGGGCTTCTTTGATGGGTAAATGTTCACATCAAAATATTTATCCATTAGATACAGGCTGCGTTTGGGGCAATCATTTAACACTGCTACGCTGGCATGATAAAAAAGTATTCATTGAACCCGCACATTAAGTATTCAGTAAACTGATATAAGCGATAAAAAAGTGGCTTAGATTTTTACACTTAAAACGTTAAAACGACTATAAAAGCACCCTACAATCAGTTATTTTTGCTTTTACATGCCAAAAATCAACAACAACTATTGACAACACCCACCACAGCTTTATAATCTACGTCGCTTGAAGTTAGTTTTATATTTTTGTACACCATTTCGATGTTATGTTTTGCTTGATTACCCATAATAGGTTTTTGACCCGTAATAAATAACCCGTCCTGTTTTATAAGTAATAGCAACACTTTTTAGCAAACCCGCTTTCATCATTTTTTTTGACCTAGTTGAAAATAAATGAAAGAAGCTAAATTACTCATAAATAAATTAGGATACTCTTATGTCTACTACTACTGGTACAGTAAAATGGTTTAACGAAGCTAAAGGTTTCGGTTTCATCGAACAAGAAAATGGCCCTGACGTTTTTGCTCATTTCAACGCGATTGTTGGTGACGGTTTCAAAACTTTAGCTGAAGGTCAAAAAGTTGAATTCACAGTTACTGATGGTCAAAAAGGCCCTCAAGCTGAGAACATTGTTGCTCTTTAATTTTTATTAATTAAAAGTACAAAAAAAGCGAGTCACCTTAAGGTACTCGCTTTTTTATTATAGAGCTTTATGTCTCTAAATATTTCAGGAATAAAAATCAATAATTTATTACTGCACTGAATTCAATACAAACAAACTATTTAACCACCGTAAACCTGGTGCATTTAACCCAAACCTGTCTATTCTACAATATTAATATTCCACACTAATTTGATAGGAAGAAAACTTACGCATATTAATAACCCCCTGCTCAAAAATCAAATATTGACCTTTTATACCTAACAAAACGCCTGATACACTCGGTGTTTTATCAAAGTTAAACGAACTAATTTTAGTTAAATATTGGCTGACAGGGTAATTTATCTCAACGATTTTTTCATCTAGCAATTGCACTGCATCATCACCAAACTTAAGTGAAATATCGTCTAAACGCTCCTTTATTTGAGGGATCAGCACTTTAGCTTCAGCTTTGAGATCAATGGCCTCATTACTTCCCTTAAGCATTGCACGCCAATTAGTTTTATCACTAATATATTCAGCTAAAGCTGTTTCAACTAACCCTGATTGCAAGCGAGTACTCACTTTAAAAATAGGTAATGCTTGTGTAGCCCCTTGGTCAATCCATCGCGTTGGTATTTGAGTATGACGAGTTATACCTACTTTTAACGCTGAGGTATTTGATAAATAAACATAGTGATCTACCATGCAATGTTGTTCACCCCATTGTGGTTCTCGACAAGTACCAAGGTGATGATGGCAAGTTTCAGGCTTCATAATACACATATCACACTGCGCCAGTTTAATCATACAAGGGTAACAAAACCCCTGAGAGTAACTTTTTTTAGTCGTTTTACCACAGTGTTTACAAGCAATTTTACCATGAAAATTTAATGTGACTGTTTTGCCTATTATTGGATTCAAGGCAATACTTTGCTGCTCAGTAGTGTCCGAGTTTATCGTGGCTAAAGGTAATTGGTATTGTACTAAGTTATTAGTATCAAGTTGCGCCGTTAATTTTTCTACAGCGCCTATTTTACTTATTGGCATGTTTACTCTCTATAATTGACTTTAATATTAACAATGTACTTTTTCGTGTTTGTTAACTACTTTCAGTTGGCTTTACTCGTTGTAATATTTTTTCTTGATTCATTGGTTGGCGACGAGAAGTGAAGTTAGTCTAGTCTCAAACCATAAATCAATAGTGGTCACTACACATTAATGCAAACACTAATGGTCTACTTTTCCGCGTAGGGCTTTGTTAGCACTAGCCTTCTTCTTTAAATCTAATCGCCTGAGCTTCGATCCCTTTGTCGGCTTAGTTGGTCTCCTAGATTTTTGAACGACCATTACAGATATGATTAACTCTCTAAGCCGCTTTAGGGCATCGTCTTTGTTCAATGATTGAGTTCTAAATGATTGCCCTTTGATAATGATAATACCATCACTTGATATGCGACTATCTGATAGCTTTAGCAATCTATCTTTGTAAAGGGAAGGTAATGAAGATCGCTTAATATCGAAACGTAAATGTATCGCGGTTTCTACCTTGTTTACTCGTTGGCCTCCTTTTCCGGTGGCCCTTATTCCAGTAAGTTCAATTTCCCAATCAGCGAGAGCGACTGTATTTGATATTTTTAGCATGATTTTCCTTGAAAATAATATACCCACGCCACTTCAAAATGCGAGCGTTAAAAAGCCTGATCTAGTCATGGTCACTATGCATCTTTTTATTAATGATTGTGTTACCTTAAAACCAGGTGCAACAGTGAGCATTTTTCACTCAGTCGTCCTCATAAACTATAGTAGGTATAACACTGAACCTAGCTACCAAATGAACAATATTGATATCTCTAGCACTTTTATTTATCATTATTTAAAATAACTAACATTTTCTCTTTATGACTCAAAACAACACGTGGACTGTTTATTTTCTTCGCTGTAATGACAATAGCCTGTATACAGGTATCACTACCGACATAAAACGACGCCTACACCAACACAATAATACTAAGCTGGGAGCAAAGTATACGCGAGCCAGACGCCCAGTAAAACTTGTTTATAGTGAAACCACTCTAGATAAAAGCACAGCGAGTAAACGTGAGTATCAATTACGAACACTGACTAAAAAGGAAAAAGAAAAATTAGTATTAGCTTACCCTGCTTCCTCTATCATTAATTAGAGGTCTGCTGAGTTCCTTTTACGATCATTTTTTTCGATTTATGAACTAACTACTGTTAGAATGCCCTGTTTGTTGGCTTAGTACTAAATTAACAGTAAATCAGTACTAAATTTTATTTAAAAATGAAAGTTGTAACTATGTCACAAGAGAAAATGTTTATTGAACAATACTGCCCTATTAATGATGAGCAAATCAGCTTTACTCGTCAACAAGGGAGCGATTTTGCTAAAAAAGTGGCTGATGATTTTAATCCCCTGCACAATATTGAAGCCAAACGGTTTTGTGTACCCGGCGATTTGCTCTTTTCAGTAATCATCGCTAAATCAGGCCTACATAAAGAAATGAGTTTTAACTTTTCAGGCATGGTAAACGATAGCATAGCATTAACTTTTCCTAATGAAATCATTAATGATTTTGATATTGTAGACAGTAAAAACAAAACCTATTTAACCGTTGAGGCAAGTGGTGAAAAAACCCACTCTGCATCATTAATAAATGCCTTAACCAAAGCTTATGTAAATTTTTCTGGTCATACTTTTCCTGATATTTTAGTCAAATTAATGACAGAAAATAATATCATGATTAATCCTGCTCGCCCGATGGTGATGTATCAATGCATGAAGATAAGCTTAGAGCGCCTAGACATTACGACACTGACATTGAAGTTAGCGAAAACCAGTATAACTATCGAAGGAAAGCGCGGTGATGCTTGGCTTGAGTTTGATTTAATCAGTGAAGGTAAAATAGTTGGCCATGGTAAAAAACACATGCTATTAAGTGGTTTACGTGAATATTGCCAAGATAGTGTTGATGGCATGGTAGCACAATATAAAAACTCAAAAACGGCTTATCGTGGCAATTAATTCACTACGTGCGCTTCTGAACTGATACTTAGCTGCTTATCATTTAAAGCGCGTTTATTTATATTTCTGCTCAAAATCAATTCGCTGTGCTTGTTTTTCTTCGCTGCAAGAGGCAAAAATAGCTAAGCTTTTAGGGCGATTGCACTGAGCGGGTTGCTGATAAAACTTAAGCCATGCTTGTTTTTTATTGCCTTGATATTTTGATTTAATAACAATAACATTATTGGTCTTAAACGGTGTACCCGCTGCTATGTTTATATGCGTATTCTGTTTATAAGTCTTACTATAATGACTACTTTTATTGTTACTTTTTTTCTTACCTTTACTCTTCGTTTTCTGCTTGGGCTTGCCCTGTCCCCCTTTCTCACATTGCCACCAGTTATCACGTGCTTTATCTTCTTTGGCTCGTAAACTAAGACCACGTTGTGATGAATAACCATGCCGTTGCATTGCTTGAATACCATGTAATTTGTCTAATAAGTGTTTGCAGTGTTGTTTGGCCTCACTTTCTGAAGCAAACAAGAGTAAAGAGCTAATAAAAATTATTAATTTAATAAGAGGCATTTATTCATCCTTGAGTGTTTCTATTTATTACTTTCTACCAACACTTTTCTATGGCCGTTTTCTATAAACACTAATAATAGACTAAAAGTAGACTATGATTAACTTAATGACTCAGACATAGATGTTACTGATGAAGTTACTCATGACAATTTTACTTATACTCCTTACATCAATAGCTCAAAGTGCATCCCTGCCAAAGCCAGCGATTCAACAAGCAACAACCTATAAAGCCATTACTGACATTAACCAATATTGGCTGTCTGAAAAACTTGATGGTATGCGTGGCTATTGGAATGGCACACATTTATTCACGCGCCAAGGCAACCTTATACATAGCCCTAAATGGTTCACCAAAAACTGGCCTGACAATGTAATGGATGGCGAATTATGGATTAAAAGAGATTATTTTCAACAAACGCTCTCTTGTATCAGAAAAAAACGCATTGATGAAGCTTGCTGGCAATTTGTTCGCTTTATGATATTTGACCTTCCTGAGCATGGCGGCACCTTTACCCAACGAATATCAGTCATGGAAAAATTGATGAAGAAAGAACAATCACCCTTTTTATCCATGATTAAACAATTTAAACTCACGACGGTTGAGCAACTACATCAAACCCTTGATAACGTAGTCAACAATAGCGGCGAAGGGTTAATGTTACACCATGGCAGTGCTTATTATCATATTGGTAGAACCGCTAGTATAATGAAGCTAAAAAAGCACTATGATGCAGAAGCAGAAGTGATAGCGCACATTGAAGGCAAAGGTAAATATCGAGGTGCATTAGGCGCTCTTCAAGTAAAAACAATTGAGGGTATCATTTTCAAAATAGGTTCGGGGTTTACTGATCAAGAGCGTCATCAGCCACCAGCCATTGGCAGCTTAATTACCTTTAAATACAATGGTAAAACCCAAGCTGGTATACCTAAAGTCAACAACTGTCACAAAATGAGTTATCCAGTGATTTCAGGGTACTTATCCACATGACCAGTAGCAAACACCATTAGTGTCACAACAAACATACACATGATACTTACCTCTTTACTAAGCTATCGAACCAGTGGTTAATAGTTGGCATGATTGCCTAAGGTATTGTGTAAGCTTGCTGAGTTGAATCAAGTAACTGAGGGTATCAAAAGGGGTGCTTGCTCTACTTCTGTGACAAGTCGATGGAGAGGGGGGGGGATGCGATTTTCCTTCGGTAGTATTTATATATACTGCATTCGTAAGCAGATATGGTTTTTCTGAAAAACCTGCTAAAAATAATATTTTATAACTCTATCATACCATGAAAACAACCACCTTCATCTTACTGGTTCGAAGCAAAGCTTCATAGTACTTGATAGCATGTCTTATGATGGTCTGATACCCATGCTATAGGTATAGTCTGTATACTCCGAATAAGAGTAAATTGAGGTGGCCTAGTATGTAGGTAGATACTTGTATATAAGTATACTGTACAAGTGTGCAGTGCAAGTACAATGTTTGCCTTATGGTAGTGGTGTGGTAGTGCAGTAGTAGTTGGAATGCAGTCAATGTATAGGTCAGTAGTGATTGTATGTTGATGTATAGTATGGAAGATATACTTTAGAATTCAAATTAGATGTAATGCAACTCATTGAAATACAGGTGTTAATAATATATACAGGCTAATATGAGATGGTAATATTAGGACATAAATGGTACTATTAACACTCAATTATCGAAGTAGAATTACATGTAATGAAGCTCACAATCATTACTCTATTTAGGTAGTACAAAGCATACAATCAAACTTTATCCTATAAGTAGGCAATGAATATGGTTAGAACTTTGAGGCAGATGAGGCTATTAAGCTATCTGGTATCTGGTATCTAGTTTATTCGTATCATAACTAGCTCACTTCATCTCTCATAACTACCAACATTGTAAACTACTTCATTATTAATGGTTCTTACCCCGTGAAGGAAGTTCCATTTGTAAATAGGAGTACATATATATGCCGATTACGTGGAAAAACTTAGGACAATCATCAAACTCAGGTAACAGTTTAATAGCTAATTCTAGCGATACTATTACAGGTGGCATCAAGTCATTACAGCAAGCTGCACAGAGTATGCAAGATAGTGAAATATCTCAGTACAAACAAGAAGGTAAAGACAACACAGCTAAAGCATTCAATCAACTTAGTTCACTTAAAGCTGATGATACTGATGGACGTGTAGCATTACTAAAATCATATACTGGTCAGAATGTAGATGAGCAAGCATTAGCTAAAGTTAACTTTAATCAATCTGGTTCAGGTGCTATTAATGAACAACTCAAACTTGAAACTAAACGTGAGAATATAGCTAATCAAAAAGCTATTGATGCATATGGGCCATTCGATACCACAGGCTTGACTGTCAAAGAATTCTCATCACAATTACAAGGTACATTACGCAATGATGAATCACTTACAGAATCTCAGAAGACTGATATTTATGTTAATCAGTATAAAAGGTTTGGTGATAGATTAGCTCTAGCTAACCAAGAAGCTCAACTTAAGAAGTTAAACAATCCAACTATTACGCCTAATAATTCATGGACTAAGTTAGATGCCAATACTCTTTATAATAAAGAGACAAGTGAAACTAAAGCTTTGAATACTGCTGGTTCAGATACTAGTAACCTAACTGTTAACCCTGATACTGGTAAACCTTTCACAGGTGCTCAAGATAAAGCATATGGCTTCTATCAACGTGCTATCAAGAGTATAGATATATTAGATAATATAGTTGCAGAAGGCTTTAACCCTGCAGACATAGCTGAGAATGCTGCTGCTGGTGTACCTTTAGCTGGTAATATATTAGCAAGTAAAGAACATCAACAATACTATCAAGCACTAGATGATGTACTTAAGGCTGTTCTACGTGATGAATCAGGTGCTGCAATACCTGAAAGCGAAATATCATCATACCGTGAGACTTACTCACCTAGAATTGGTGATAGTTCTGAAGTAGTTATACAAAAACGTAACTCATTAGATGCTCTGATTAATCAATTTAAGGTTAAGTCTGGTAATCGTAACTTTAGTCCAGTTGCTCCTGTTACTAACACTATCCAAGAATCTGCTGGTAATGCTGACGTACCTGAGGGAACTAGTGTTCAATTAGATGATGCAACTAAAGCTGCATATGATAAGTATGGGGTGAAGCACTAATGGCTAATATTAATGAATTACAACAAGCATTAGTCAAGGCTGATGCTGCTGGGGATACTGATGCAGCACAACTATTCGCTAACCAGATTAATAAATTAAATTCACAACAACCTGAAAATACTCAACCAGAGTATGAAGCAAGTACAAGTGACAAAGTTAGGTTAGCGGCTCAAGGTGCAACCTTTGGTTTTGCTGATGAGATTGAAGCTGGTGCTAAAACTGGCTTTGGTTGGCTTGGTGATTATGAGCAAGAACGTGACTCTATCAGAGAAGAGAACCAAGAGTTTAGAGACAATGCTCCACTTGAGGCTTTAGGTTATGAGATAGGTGGTGGTGTAGCTACAGCTTTCATACCCGGTGCTGGTGCTGCTAACGTAGCTAGACTTGGTTCAGGTGTTACTAAAGTATTAAGCCTGACTGATAAAGTTAATAAGTTTAAGAATATTGCGAAGGTAGCTGTTAATACTGCTAAGAATAGTAAGCTAACTAATAATGTTATTACTAACAATGCAGTTACTCGTAATTTAACTAATGGCAATGCCCGCAATCTATTGGCACAAGGTGTAGCAAGTGGTGTTGGTTACAATAAAGATACTGACACATTACTAGATGATGTTGTTAAAGATGGACTACTGTCACTAGGTGTTGGTAAAGTATTGAGTGGTGCAGGCAAGGCTATTAGTGTTGCTGCTCGTAACTCACCTGTCGCTAAAGCTCTATTCAATGATACATCAAGTGTTATGGGTGATTTCAAGATAAGCCAAGACTTGCAGAGCCTAGTTAAGACAGGTCAACTGACAGAAGATGTATTGATGAGTGCATACGACAAGAAAGCTAAACAACTGGCTAGTATTGGCTCATCACGTTTGCCTCAGTTAGCAGACTTTGATGAGTTTCAAGGCATGGTTAGCACTGCTAACAGAAGAGTAGGCCATTCTGGCAACTTGAGTGGTAGAGCTAATGCCGTAGGCAGAGAAACTGGTGAAACTATTGCAGATTCACAAGCAGTTCGAGCCAGTGAGATACAAGATTCATTAGTTAATACTGTTGACCCAAGAGTGGCTGAGACCACTGCAGGTTTAGAGGCTGAGAATGCAATACGAGCTAATATAAGCCCTTCTAGCCGGTTTTTAGTAGGTAATGAGACTGCACAAGATATAGCTGATGACTTGGCTCACACAAGAGCACCAAGAGCCAGAGAGTCAGTAGATGCAAGTGGTGAGTTTATAGATAATAGATTCAATGCAACCACTAGAGCAGATGGTTCAAACTCAACTACATTCAATATTAAAGCTGATGAAATACTTGATAATGGTAGAGTTAACTTTCAGAGATTGAATGACAATGTTACTAAAGGCATATCTAAACAAGTAGACCCTTTATACAAAGCAGCTTATGCAACTCAAGATTTTGGTCTTAATCAATTACCTAAAAGCTTAACTTCTAATAAAGTATTTAAGTCAGCACTTAAGTCTGGTAGGGCTGCTGCACAGAATAAGCTTAATGCTCAGGGCTCAACTAAAGTACCAACACCATTTCATATTTTAGATTTTACCAAAAGACAGTTGGATAACATTTCTAAGAGTCGTACTGCTTCACCTTCAGAAAAGGCAGATGCCATGGCATTGAAGCAACAACTATTAACTCCAATGAGGGCAGCTTCACCTCAATATGTAAAAGCTTTAGATTCACAAGCTGCTGTTTATAAGGAGTTAAGTGGTATTACTCGTGGGAAAGACCTCTTTGGAACCAGTGAGGAGAATGCACTGGATATACTTGATGGTATTACTAATCAAGATGCAGGTGCTGTAGCCGCAGGGTATGGTCGTGAAATGGCTGAAACTATACTAAATAGTAAAGGTATTAATAGCATACATGATAAAGCAGTTAGTGAAGCTAGCTTGGATAGGCTTTCTAAGATGACTATTGCATTTGATAACCCTGAGGCTTTGAAAGAAGTTATTGAAGGTGGTTTGGATGCTAATCAGAAAGCAATGAGAGCAGCATACTTAACAGGTAAAGCACCTAAAGGACAACAAAGTTTATTTGATAGATTGAATGAAGTTGACGCTAAAGATGCTGAATTTTATATAGCCGCTACAAGCTTTGCCAAGCAACCTAAGCTGTCTTCTTTATATTATGCTGTTAGATCATTTGGACAGACTGCAGCCTCTAAGATGACTCCTAAAGAGGTTATACAGCACATGCAACGTACCTTGTACAAAGATATTGGTAAAGAGGATTTTAACAAACTTCTTACAGGTAACTTGGATAAGATACCTTATGAGAAGTGGGATAGAATATTAGAAAAGATTGGTGCTACTGGTGCGAGAGGCATTATTCAGGCTAAAGAATCATCTGACTAATTGGCAATTAAAAAAGAAAGGAGTCTTGTGCTCCTTTGTGTTGCAACTAACTTTTCGGAGGGCGTATAGCCCAGGCCATTATGCGCGTAGTTCTCTCATAAGTTGAAAGCTCTACGTAGTGATAATAAAACTAAAGCACTGAACTAATCAATAAAATAATTGCAAATGGCATTCTCAGTGTAAATAAAACGACCATTTTATTTACACTTCTCGAATAACAATATTCCGACATAAATTATCTTGCTTTAACGTAAAACAACCCGTAAATTAATCTATGTAAATAAAACCTACCTTTATTTTAGGATTGTTATGAAAATCGGCTATGCACGTGTAAGCACGGACGAGCAATCAGAAAACGCTCAATTGGATGCATTGGAGGCGGAAGGATGTGAACGCATTTTCCAAGAGAAATGTAGTGGTAGATCAAAACAACGGCCCGAACTAGATCGTATGATTGACACACTTCGTGTTGGTGATGTCGTTGTTGTCCAGCGACTAGATAGGTTAGGTCGTAGTTTAAAAGATTTAATTGAGTTGCTAGATGGCTTCAAATCGCAACAGGTACAGTTCATTAGCTTGAATGAGAGTATTGATACAACAACAGCAGTAGGTGAACTAGCGTTTCATATGATAGGTTCTATCGCTCAATTTGAACGAAGGTTAATTTCAGAAAGAACAAAAGCAGGACTTGAAGCTGCAAGAGCGCGAGGCCGCAAAGGTGGTCGTAAAGCAAAGTTATCAGAAAGTGATATTAAGAAAGCTAATGCGATGTTGCTCGACCCTAACATGACAAAAGCAGAAGTTGCTCGTCATTTTAATGTAAGTCGGCCAACGCTTAATAAAGCACTTGCAGGCACAAACAAATAGAAAAGTTCATTGAGCGATAGCTCAAGGGAATGTGAATAATTAAAAGAGAAATTAAATGGCTATTACCTATACGGAAGTTCAAGAAAACTTAGCAACTCTATCAAAAAACGTTAAGCCCGAAAGTTACATATATGATTTTCTTTTGTGTTTTGGAACGGCTAAGGCTTCAATCACACGATTAAAAAAGAAGTTTGAAAACACTGCTGAAATAACTTCTAACGGACAACTTCTCTTTAAAGAAGCAGAAGATAATTTAGAGCAAGTATTAAAAGACTCACTTTCGTTAAAGTCCCTTAAAAAAAATAAAATTCGTTTTGTAATTGTTACTGATTATAAAACTATTTTTGCTCATGATATTAAATCAGATGACACAATTGAAATTGCTATAGATGAGTTGCATTACGAATTTGAATTCTTCTTGCCATTGGCAGGAATGGAGCGAGCCAGCTTAGCCTCTGAATCTGTTGCTGATGCAAAAGCTGCTGAAAAAATGGCGAAGTTATTCGATTTGTTAAAATCGGATAATGAAATTCAAACTGAAGAGCAAATTCACTCAATGAATGTGTTCTTATCTCGTATTTTATTTTGTTTTTTTGCTGAAGATACAGGGATATTTCAAAAGGATCAGTTTACAAAAGCAATAGGGTCATTGTCGCAAGAGAATGGTTCAGATGTTCACGAAGTTTTAAAAGAACTTTTTGATATCTTAGATACAGCCAATAGAAATAACTGTTCAAATAATTTTAAATCATTCCCTTACGTTAATGGTGGCTTATTTGCCGATGATTTAATTCTACCTAAATTTACTGTTCGTTCACGTAGAGCGCTGATTGAATCAGGCTCATTAGATTGGTCAAAAATAAATCCTGATATTTTTGGTTCGATGATTCAAGCAGTAATGGATACCAAAAAACGTTCAGAAATGGGGATGCACTACACTTCTGTTCAAAATATCATGAAAGTACTAAGCCCTTTATTTTTAGATAAGTTAACAGAAGAGTATCTAAAAATTCTCGATTCTGATGTTAAAGATACAACCAAAGTAAATAATTTAAAGGCGTTATGTACTCGCTTATCAAAAATTAAAGTCGGTGATATGGCTTGTGGTTCGGGTAATTTTCTAATTATTGCTTTTAAAGAACTTCGTAACCTAGAGATGACTATTTTAAAGGAAGTCCGTAGATTAGAAGGTGCTGAAGGGCAATTTAATTTATTACTTGGCGCTCCTAACTCTGGTATTTCTTTAGGACAATTTTATGGTATTGAATATGATGATTTTGCAAGTGGCATAGCTGAGCTTTCTTTGTGGCTTGTTGAGCATCAAATGAATCAAAAGTTTAATGATGAATTTGGTGCAAATGAAGCTACTTTACCGCTGAAGTCATACAATAATATTGTTCATGGGAATGCATTACAAGTTAATTGGAATGACGTTATGCCTAATGAGGGGGAAGTTTATTTAGTTGGAAATCCTCCATTTTTAGGTGGTAAGTGGCAAACCAATGAGCAAAAATCAGATTTAGCTTCTGTGTGTAAAGGCTTTAGCAAATTTAAAAATTTAGATTATGTTTGTGCTTGGTTCATTAAAGCTAGGGAGTACATATTAATAAACAATAATGGAGAATGTGCTTTCGTATCCACTAATTCAATCTGCCAGGGGGATTCAATAAGCCTTCTATGGAAGAAGTTATTGTCAGACAATATTGAAATAAGTTTCGCTCATAGATCTTTTAAATGGACTAATAATGCGAAAAGCAATGCGGCAGTCATCTGCGTTGTTGTTGGATTAAGAATTAGCAATAATGCTTCTAAGTATATATTTGATAATGAAGTGCGTTTTAAAGCAAAGAATATTAATGCATATTTAATTGATGCACCTAACGTTTTTGTAGAACCAACTGCGGTGCCTTTAAATGGATTTCCAATTATATCCTTCGGTAATATGCCTAGAGATGGAGGGGCATTTATATTATCTACAGAAGAGAAAGATGCTTTGGTTGAGGAATGTCCCAATGCAGCGAAATTTATTAAAAGGTATGTTGGTTCGGAAGAACTTATTAGAGGAAAAGTTAGGTGGTGTTTGTGGATTGATGATAAAGACAAGGATGAAGCATCATCTATACCGTTTATCAGTGAGAGAATAAGCCAAGTAAAAGAATTTAGGTTATCCAGCCCTGCTGATTCTACAAGGTTGTGGGCGGAAAAAGCACATAAATTTGTTCAAGGTAATGCTTATAAGAGTGAACAAGTAGTAGTTATACCCTCAGTATCGTCTGAAAATAGAAATTATATCCCTATTGATATATACGCAGAAAATACGGTCGTGAGTAACCTGGCTTTTGCTGGTTATGGTATAGAAAAATATATGGTTACATTGTTATCTTGCAGAATGCATACATTATGGGTTGGAGCTGTTGGTGGAAAATTAAAAACAGATTATCGTTATTCTAATACAATTTGTTATAACACTTTTCCAGTGCCTGAATTGAATAATAAAGACATAGAAGTATTAGCAAAATTTGCAAATAACATATTTAAAGAGCGTATTGTGGGGGGGGCAACTTTATCTCTGCTTTACGATCCTAAAAAAATGCCTGAAAGCTTAAAAAAAGTTCATGAAGAAATAGATCTCTTCGTAGATGAATTATATAAAAAGGCAGTTAATACTTCCAAACAATTAACAACAAACCAAGAAAGGTTAAGTATATTATTTAAACTATATTCTCAAAGCAAGGAAGCAGCATAATGACCACCAATTTTGTTGAGGTAAATTACCAAACAAATTCCTCAAGTGTAAATACTAATGATATGGGCATGAGGGAGATGCAGGCTCGTGCATACGAAAGTAGGCACTCTCAATACTTATTACTTAAGTCACCTCCTGCATCTGGTAAATCAAGGGCATTGATGTTTATTGCTTTAGATAAGCTCAAGCATCAAAATTTAAAAAAGGTAATAGTCGCTGTTCCTGAAAAATCGATTGGTGGTTCATTTTCTGATACAGATTTGAGGGATGGCGGTTTTTTTGAGAATTGGTCCGTAAAACCTGAAAATAACTTATGCATAGATGCTAACGATACATCAGGCTCTTTTAAAAAATTCATGAAGTCGGATGAACAAGTTCTTGTATGTACTCATGCGACATTAAGAAATTCTTTTAAATCACTAGTTCCAAGTGATTTTAATGATTGTTTGATTTCTATAGATGAGTTTCATCACTTATCTTCTAGTGAAGAAAATATACTCGGTGGTGTATTGCAGTCATTAATGGATGAATCAAATACACATATTGTGGCAATGACTGGCTCATACTTTCGTGGTGATGCAGAGCCTATTTTACTACCAGAATATGAAGCTCAATTTGATAAAGTTACTTATAACTATTATGAGCAACTTAATGGTTATCAACACTTAAAATCTCTTGGTATTGGTTATCATTTCTATCAAGGTTCTTATCTATCTGAGTTTGTTGATGAGCCAGAGAATAATAAGAAATCAATATTAGATACTGATAAGAAAACAATCCTTCATATTCCTAATGTTAATTCAATTGAGTCAACGGGTAACAAGTATCAAGAAGTTGACCTTATTATCGACAGTATTGGTGATGTAATTGATGACCGAACAATTGATCCTGTTGCTTATGATGCAGGTATTATTTTTGTTAAGCGTAAAGGCGATGGGAAAATAATTAAAGTTGCTGATCTTGTTAATGATAACGCAAAAGAAAGGGACAAGATCCAAGGTTATTTACGCGATATTGATGATGTTGATGATATGGATTTAATCATTGCACTTGGCACAGCTAAAGAAGGGTTTGACTGGTCTTACTGTGAACATTCTTTAACGATTGGGTATCGAGGGTCATTAACAGAGATAATTCAAATAATTGGCCGCTGTACGCGTGATTCAAATAACAAAATTCATGCACAATTTACCAATTTAATTGTTAATCCTGATGTTACCGACACAGTAATTAAAGATTCTGTAAATAATATGCTCAAGGCTATTACTTGTTCTCTATTGATGGAGCAAATTCTTGAACCTAGATTGAACTTCCGATCACCACAATCTAAAGAAAATTCAGACAAAGATATTAACAAGAATGAATTTGATTCTGACTACGAAAAAGAACAAGCAGACCTTAAAAGTAAAACAGAGAAAAATAAAGCAGGCACAGTAGAAATTAAAGGGTTTTCTGAACCAAGCACGGATCGAGTTAAAAAAATAATTCAAGAAGATATGACTGAACTTCAAGCTGCTGTTATTAAAGATAATGTGATGCAAAAAGCTATGGCGGGTTCTATAGATCCTGAAGTAGCTAATAAAGTTCATCTACCAAGAATAATCGAAGAAAAATTCAAAGGGTTAGGATTAACAGAACAAGAGATTGAAGAGGTTCGTCAACACTTTATTGCTGAGGCTTTAATAAAACCTTCACGTATACAAGAAAAAAAAGGCACTGATGGTAAGCCTTCTCGCTTTATCGTAATGGCGAATACTCAATTTGATTTGGATAATCTAAGTGTTGACTTGATCGACACTATGAACATTTACGAAACAGCATTTGATGTTCTATCTAAGTCGGTTGATGCACCAGTATTAAAAGCAATTAAAAATGAAATAGACTCTCAAAAATTAACGATAACCAAAGAAGAAGTACTGATCCTGTTCCAAGAAAGAAAAATTGAAGAGTTTATGGCAAAACATAATCGAAAACCTTCAATGGACTCGACAGATTCAATGGAACGAAGATTAGCCGAAGCTATTTTATTTGTTGAAAGAATGCGCCAACAACACGGGAGATAGGCATGGATGATATGGATTTTCTTGATGCAGTGCTAAGTGCTGATAAATTTGGATGGATTTCAAAACCAAAGACTAAAAATAAAGCCGTTAGAGCAACGGATTTAGATGATTTTATAGAAATAAACGAATTCTATAGAAAGCATAATAAGTTACCTTCTGATGTTGGTGATATGGTTGAGCTGAAGTTATTTTATAAATTTGAAAAAATAAAAGAAGATTTTAAGTTAGTTGAGAGCTTGAAAGAACATGATGAATTCAATTTGTTAGAAGTTAGTGAACCCTCGGTTTTAAAGGCTCCTGAACAAGAAGAGTTCCAATCAATAGATGATATAATCAATTCAGATTTACTAGAATTTATATCCCCTAAGTCAGAGACTTCTGACATATTAACTATTAAGAATGTTACTGATCCTGAAGCGGTTATAGCAAGAAACCAAGCTGAGGCTATTGGTAAAACAACTCAATGTCGTAATTTTGAAGTTTTCGAGCCGTTATTCAAAAATGTACATTCAGAATTATCTGCAAAAACTAAGTTGTTAGGTGCTATTGCTGATACTGAACTTTCTGTTTTTGAGTTTGCTGAGGGGAATTTTTACCTTTTAAAGGGCATGTTACTGTTTGTTGACTACATGAGTGAGATCTTTAGAGGTACTGATCGTGAAGACAGAAGATTAGTAATTATTTATGAAAATGGTACTCAATCAACAATGTTACTACGTTCACTTACCAAACGAATTCGTGAGGATAGTAGTGCTAGACGGATATTAACTACTGACGGTAAACCTTTTAATGCTAAACGTATTAAAAGTGAATCGGAACATGATCCACGCCTTCAAGTATTAAAACAAACTAAAGCTACGGGATATATTTATATAGCTAAAACCTTAAAACCAGATCTTAGGGACAAGTATAAGCATTTGTATAAAGTAGGATTAACCAAGAGAGATGTTGGTACTAGGTTTAAAGAAGCAGCTAAAGACCCGGCATTCCTCATGTATGAGGCTGAACAGGTTAAGGTGATACCACTAAATGGATTAAACCTAAACTCTGTGGAGAGTGCTGTTCATGCGCTATTTGGCAGAGTAAGGCTAAATGTAGAGGTTACAGGAAATGATGGAAAACTACATAAAGCAAAAGAGTGGTTCAATTTACCATTAGAAGCAATTAATGATGCTGTTACTTTGATTCAAGATAATACAATTCACTTGTATCGATATGATTCAGAACAGCAAAAGTTAGTAAGAAGAATTTAAGGCTCAAAGTCATTTCGAAGGATTTTAAATGCAATTTGTTAATAATCGGCCAGATATACCTGAAAAACCACTTCAAGCTCATGAAGAAGGTAGAGTCGTTTTTTTCTGTGGTGCAGGCATATCATTTCCTGCAAAACTGCCTGGTTTTGGAAAGTTAGTTTGGGATTTATATAATGTTGTTGGTGTGACTCCGAATGCTGCCCAGAAGCAAGCTTTAAAATCTAATCAATTTGATACTGCTGTATCCTTACTTGAAGCTGTTAATCCCACAAATGAATGGTGAATAGATGTTAGGAAAGAAATGGCTAAGCTTCTTCAACCTAATTACTCCAGTGCAAAGGCAACTTTATTTCATCTTGTTCATCAATGGATGCTTGTGAACGAACCATAGTTTCTCTTGGTTCAACTCTTTTACCTTTACTTGCTCCTACATCTATCTTTCTATTGAATTCCTCATCTGTTAGTTCATGTATTTGTTTATTCATAAATATTCTCCTATATTGGTTAGTGTTGGTTATTCCTTCTTGCTTCTTTAGCATGAAAAATATGGCTCTTCTCATTTTATTTTGCATTCATCGCTAAAACTCTTGAAACTGTTTTGGTTGATACCTTTAGTGCCATAGCTATTTCTTGCTGTGTTAACCCATTAGAATTCATCTCATTTATCATCTCGTTACGCTTATCCTTAGAGGTCTTTGCAAGCTCGATACGTAGTTTTGTATTCTCATCTGCATACTGTGCCGATTTATGGTCAGCCAATACCTTTTCATCTTTAAATAACTGTATTAACTCATCTCTTCTATTTATATCCATTGTATCCTCCTGTAGTTTCTTCATTTTACTAACAACTGCACTGACTGTGTTTTCTTTACATAACTCCTTTGCGCTTAGTGTTTCGTAAATAACCATCAAATTCAAACCTAGTGCTTGCCCTGAAAACTTCTCACCAATAATCTTTGCACAAGCTTTCGTTATTTCTATTTTATCTGATGAGCTCAACCTTGCTTTACTTGCTTTATTAATCCAGTATTCTCTACATTCACTAGGTGTTAGCTTCTTATGGTTAATATACTTAACCACAATGTTATCGTATAACGACTCTAGTAGACTCTTATTTGTGTGATCTGGATGTACTGCTGATAGTCTTATTAAGTACTCAAAATCGGTTCCTGTTAATCTTGAATAGGGCTTAGTCTTGTCTACTTGAGCAATATTTGCATTCTTGGTTAACTTATCAGCTAGCTTTCTCATTTGACCTGCACTCATACCACCACGTTCTTCTATAATTTGAAGTATGTCGTCATACATATCCTCTTCTACATAAAGCCTGTCCTCTTCGGCAGTGTCGATTGCCCCTTGCAGCTGTGGAATTGTCATTTTTAGCTCCATTTCTATTTATTTAATGCAGCCATTGTAGACACAATCAAATAAAATGTCCACAAGCACAAGACAAAGTAGCCACTTAAGTCTTACTTGTTCGCACTATCGCGTAACAATCAAGCCTTTAACTTTACAGCATAAAGGGACAAAACTAGCCAAAATGTCCGCTTTTTACCTGTACCGATACAGTCAATTCCCCTTTAAAGATAATATAATATAAGGGGTAAGACTTAGTTACTAGTTTTACACAAGACTCTAATCTATCTTCCTCACTGAGACCTCAGAGCAACCGTCAGCTGCCCTAGCAAAAAGCTTTAGCTTTTTGCTATAAGGGCATAAGCTGTAAGGTTGCTCAATGGTCGATTACCCACATTAAATACCAACACCTACAACTACTATTAATATGTATTGATGTGCTCTTGTAATGGCTCTATAAAGCTCTAATGAGTGTTGATTGTTTGTATAATGTATTGGCTACCAGTCAGGCATTGAACATCAGCAGTCTTACGCCATACATCAGAATAGCTAAAGCTATTCTTCGATGACGACGAGTGCTTCTGTTTGAGCCTTCCTTGTTGTGGTGTTGTATTATCAATATTAATAAGCTGTAAGCTTGTTGTGCATTGATTAGAATAATTAAAAACATCACATAAATAAGTAATATTGTCTTGATGTTTTCATGTAAGCAGCCATACAATGCAAACTATTAATATAAAAGGAATTATTATGAAAAAAGAATTATTCGCATTAACGTTATTGGTTTTTTTGTCGGCATGTGGCGGTGGAAGTGATGGAGAGGGGGATAAAGTTGCAGTTGAGCCTCGTCATTGCTCAGAATCTTCTGTTGTTGTTATCGAAAAACATAGTAGGTATGACAAAAACTATTTTATCACTAATGAATGCAATGAACTATTCCAACTAACAAAAAAGCACCCAGGTACATATACTGAAGAACATAGCCCTTATGGTTATGTTAATTACAAGCTAAGCAATGGTCGTTACTTAAGTACCAGTAGTGGCAACACTAGTATTAACACCGCAGTATGGACTGATGTTACTTATGGAGGATATTATAATGAGTACATGGAAACCTATGGTTTAAGAATAGATTATACATATGGAGTAGGTGATGATTTCATAACCAGATACAATAATGAGACCACTAATACTGATTATATCTACTCAAACGAAGATGAGTATAAGCTAATTATGAGTTATACATTTCCTGATAATTTTGTTGCAGACTTTAACGAAGCAACAAAAGATATAAATGAAGATAATGTGACTATTACTTCAAAGTAATTACATGTCACCACGGCATCAAATCTCGTCTAGATGTACCAACACGGCTTAGAGACATGCTCTATTCTTTTTTGGGTAAACTTAATAATCGGACTTACTAATGAGAAAAATACTATTATCTTTCTTGGTTTTATCTATAACTGCATGCGCTACAACACACCGCCAAATGAGTGCGAAGGAAGAGCATCAAGTAGGTAAGTTTATCTCTACGTCAAACACATGCACATCACAAGGAGACTTCATAAACTCTACTTTGCTTGCTGAATCTCACAAAGCAACAGCATACATACTTAGTCGGTATAACTATAATAAAGAAAATGTAGATAAAGCTATTGAGCAATGGAAAGATTTAGAATTGTATGCCATGGAGTGTAGGAAGGTGATGCAAGAAGCACAAGGTGCTATCAAGGCAGCTAAACGAGGACGAGAACTTGAGGGTAATAGCTTAAACATGATTGCTGATTCTGCAGAGCTGATGATGAGTATTCAAAGCTTGACTGATACGTTGAAAAAATATTAGAAACATTCACTAATAGTGGTGTCATTGAGCTTGTTACAGATACAACTCAAATAAGAGCTTACATACCACCTTAAAAATAAAGCGGCTGTAATCCTCTATCTGAGTTACTAATGATTATAAGTCATCTTTCTCTATTGGCAGGTTAGCAATTACTTCTAGTCCAACTTTTCTTGATATATCAGAATCTTTAGTTAGATAAGTCATATCAACATCAGCTTTATGACTAAAGTTACCCCAATCCATTACACCTTTATTAAGCTCTACTTGTCTTGTGTGACCATTAACAAATTCAAATGTTAGGTTGAAGTGTGACTTAGCTAATTTATTAAAGGTAATATTGTTTACTGACTTCTTGATTAGTGTTTTAAGCTTCTCTCTAGCATCACTATCGGTAACAGGTGGAACATCTGAATATAACGCTCCCCATTGACTAGATAATGTGTCATCAACCTTTAGAAGTTCTAGCTCTTTTCTTTTGATATTGCTTTGAATATCTGTAACTTCATCTTCAATAGTTAACATTGAATCAAGCATAGTTGTTGGTAATCTATTCTCTAATGCTCTCTGGTTCAAAGTTTTGAGCATGTCTTGTTTGCTTTTAAGTGTAAGCTTAAGTAATTCAATTTCACTAGTATCAATTGAGTCATTAGCCATATTGATAAACACATCCTTACCAATAGCTATTATAGCCTTCTCAGCATACGCTAAAGACATATACCAACCATCACAATCATTCTCTTTACGCGTTCCACTTAAACAAAATAATGTAGCTCTATGGTCGTCTCTTCTACGATTAGCTACAGCAGAGCCGCAACTACATTTAGCTATACCAATACCTGATATCAAGTTTATTTCTTTTCTAACTGGATATGTATCACGCTTGCCTCTTGCTGCTATCAACTGAGCATAATCTTTATCATTTAAAAGTTTAGGATAATAACCTTCTAATAAGTGCTTAGTACCTTGTAGCTTGATTGTCCTATTACCTTGTAAAGCTTCTAATTTATGGAATCCCCTTAGCGTACCTATTAACCACTTGTCTCTTTTGAATGGTGGTTGAGTTGGTGGATAATGTTTATCTAGTTCTTTCTTTATACTTGGTATTGCTACGCCTGCTATGATTCTCTTTGCTACTAGTTGTGCTGCATCCCAATAGTACGGATGCTTTTTGATCGCTCCATCGTATCCATCTATGAACCAAGGTAATGAGCCAACTGACTTAATGGCTACAGGCTCACCAGTAGGGCTTCTAACACCATTATTAAAGTCATTGATAAGCTTCTTGGCATTGCCTATAGTTCTAGCTGATTTAGTCTTAGATTCATTATGTGCACGTTCAAAGATAACAGAACTTAATACCTCAGAGCCTATGTCATGAGCTTTGTATAAGTGATTGTCTAGAGTTGAATATATATGGACACCATAATTAGTTAAGTCTAAGTATATCTGTTTAGCGTAACCTAGTTGAAGCCTTGATAGTCTGTCTAGCGAGTACACTACAAGTATTGAACCAGTACTAACTAGTCCATCATTTATAGCTGTAAGGAATGCACCAAGCTCATGCTTTAGGTGTTCACCATGATAAGCTGACTTACCGAGGTCTGATATACCACCTGCTATTGGAAGGTTGTACTTTACGCTTAACTTATCTAGTAACTCATTATCTATCTGTTGGTCTAAGCCAGTACCTTTAAGTTGTGACAGCGTAGATATACGTGAATACGGGTATATTTTTGGTGGAAGATTCATAGACTTCTCATTAATTCGTTAGATTTAGTTTATCAGCTTATTTGCTGTGAGTGTACTGAATTGGATTCTGTTGCATAAGCTTTATGCGTACCATCGACTTAGCTATAGACCAGTTGGCATAGGCTTTAAGTGTGTTTTCTGCTCGATAGTATTTGATTGCTAGCCTTGCGTAATGTTGGCTATTTAGTTTAAGCGTGGATAGTTGGGATGTGTTTCGTGTTGGCATGATGCTGTCTCACGTAATACAAATGCATTGTGCATTTGCTTAAGTGACACATGTTATAGCTTGGCATACCACGATTCGCCCGTTTTTTTCGAATTAGAGAAAAACACTAAATCGATAAACTAACGTCTGGCTGATAAGAAAAAATTAACACTTTTAAACCTTTGCCCTTATGTACCTCTTTAAACACTTCCGGGTTAGCTAGCTGTTGCTCAAAAACACAATCTGGACACTCACGCACCACTTCTTCTTTTAAAAATTGCTCATCAAGATCAGGTGAATTTAAACATAACATCAACTTAGCACCCGTATTCATCCATTGAGGAATTCGACGAATGATTTTAGCGTAATCACGTTCAATATCAACACTACCTTTTTGAAAAGAGGGTGGATCACAAATCAGTAAATCATATTTTCCATATTTTTTAATACGACTATTAGATTTAAAAATATCGAGCCCTTCAAAAAGTATTTTCTTACCGTCTTTTTTTGCTAGTTTATTTAATTGATGATTTTCTCGTCCTTTACTTAAAGAGGCTTTACTTAAATCTATATTAACGACTTTACTCGCACCACCGGCAGTAGCAGCAACAGAAAATGCACAGGTATAAGCAAATAAGTTAAGAACATTTTTATCTTGAGCATATTCTTTTACCCACATTCTGCCGTTACTCATATCCAAAAACAAACCACTGTTTTGTGCTTTACCCAATTCAATATGATAAGACAAATAATTCTCAGTCACTACCGTATGATCGATAGAATCACCTAGCAATACTTGAGTGGGAGAAAATTTTTCATACCGTCGCTGCACTTGCACACTACGGCACTCGCTAATTAAACGTTGTAATGCTTTTGCTTGTGTTAATAACCAAACTTCATCTACAGCTTGGTAAAGCGTAATTAATATAACAGGAGATAACCAATCAACATTTACATGAGATAAGTTTTTGTAGGCGTGGCCTCGTCCATGAAAAAGACGTTGGCAATCAGTAAAATTAGTAGTAGAAATGTGTTCAATCATAAGGGCAACATCAGTAATAAGTAAAAAAGCGGGGCAATAATAACATTGACCCGCTTGTCGACTCAAAAAATTTTATTACTCATTGTGTCTAGATTACAAACCAAACAAACTAATCGCAAAGAATTTATGCGCAACGGTATTAACAAAAATAACTAACACAATAGCGGGTATGAAAGTACCTAACGAGAAATTAATATATTTTTCAACCCAAGAGCCAATATAGCCATCGTTACCAATACTTAATTGCTCAGATAAATTCTTTTTCTTCCAGCGGTAACTAACAAACACACAAAGTAAGAAGCCATTCAGTGGTAAAATAGTGTCGTAGAAAACATCATACACTACATCAAAAAATGATTTTGTGCCGCCTGCATACGAGGTGAATTCGGTAAAAAAGGTAATCATACCAAACGAGACGGTAGCAAATACCGTCAAAATTCCTGCGGTCATTAACAAAATTGATAACGCTTTTTTACGGCTATGCTTCTTCTCAGTAACTAAGTAAGAAACAGGCACTTCAAGAATAGAAACTAACGATGTTATGGCTGCAAAAAATATCAAAATAAAGAAGAAAGCCGCTACTGCGCTAGCCCCAATGTAACCAATGGAGACTTGTAGCGCTAAAAATATTTTAGGTAAAAAAGTAAAAATTAATGACACCGAACTGTCGCTTAATTCATTTGGATTAACATCAGGATTAAACGAAAAAACAGCAGGCAAAATCATTAAACCAGCAATAAAAGCAACACCCGTATCGGTAAGAGCCACTAATTTTGCCGAATTAGGAATATTGGTTTGATTATTAATATATGAGCCATAGGTGATTAAAATCCCCATACCCAAAGACAAAGAAAAGAAGGCTTGTGACAAAGCACCGTTAATAACACTTGGCGTTATTTTACTAATATCAGGAATTAAGAAAAACTTCACACCCGCCATAGCATTATCAAGAGTTAGCACAAAAACAACCATAATAATAAGCATAACAAATAATGTTGGCATTAATATTTTTGCGGCTTTCTCAATACCTTCTTTAACACCTGCGACTAAAATAAAATTTAGAATCGCAGCAACAATAGCCATAGCTATAAACAAATAAGGGCTATTAATAAACTCGCCAAAGCCATCGTTACTCGCTAAATAATCCAGATTACCCGTTAGGGTTAATGCGATGTAACCAAAAAGCCATACGGTTATCACCATATAAAATACGGAAATCATAAAAGGGGTTAGCACACCTAAAAAACCGGCAGCGCCCCATAAACCACTATTCTGACTTAACTCTTTATAAGCACCAACGGGCTCTTTTGCTGTTTTTCTACCTACTGCCATTTCTGCAATCATCACGGGTAAGCAAATTAGAAATACAAATAATGCGTACATAAGTAAAAATGCACCACCACCATTTTTCGCCGCATTAACCGGAAAACCAACTAAATTGCCTATACCCACAGCAGAACCTGCCGCAGCAAGAATAAAACCAATACGTGAGCTAAAATGCTCTCTAGATGTACTCATAAACGTCCTTCACTTTTATTTATTATAGTTTTTATAAATGATCGCTTGATGCTAGCAAGCTTTACTAGCATTGTCTTCTTTCAGCAAAGCATTAGTTAACACATAGTGTATAATATTTTTTCCACTTTTTTTATGCCAGACGAAACTTACTTAGAAAAGAACTTAGGATTCATAACCATTAAAAGACCAATATTATCATCTACTGTAATTGCAGCAGCTTAATCTATGTCGTCTTAACTCAATTCTAAGGTATATGTTGAGCCACCTCTTTAATAAAAAGCCTGTATACCGGTAATTGCTTTACCTAAAATTAATGCATGGATATCATGGGTCCCTTCATACGTATTAACCGCTTCTAAATTCATGACATGGCGAATAATACCAAATTCATCACTGATACCATTACCACCATGCATATCTCTGGCTATACGCGCTATATCTAATGATTTACCACAATTATTACGTTTCATCATAGAGATAAGCTCAATAGGACATTGATTATTATCCATTAAGCGACCCATTTGTAAACAACCTTGTAAACCCAAAGCAATCTCGGTTTCCATGTCCGCTAATTTTTTTTGTATTAGCTGATTAGCGGCTAATGGCCGATTAAATTGTTTACGATCTAACGTGTAATTACGCGCACCTTCAAAGCAGAACTCTGCTGCGCCTAAACTGCCCCAAGCAATACCGTAACGCGCTTTATTAAGACAGCCAAAAGGCCCTGCTAATCCCTTTATATCTGGAAACATGTTTTCTTCTGGTACAAAAACATTATCCATCACTATCTCCCCGGTAATAGAAGCACGAAGCGAAAATTTCCCTTCAATTTTAGGTGCCGTTAAACCCACCATACCCTTTTCGAGAATGAATCCACGAATCACCCCTTCTAATTTAGCCCAGACAATAAAAACATCCGCAACGGGTGAGTTGGTTATCCACATTTTATTACCCATCAGAGTATAACCACCCTCAACTTTAATGGCTCTAGTATTCATTGATGCGGGATCACTACCAGAATCAGGCTCAGTTAAGCCAAAACAACCGATATACTCGCCACTGGCAAGCTTGGGTAAATATTTATTTTTTTGATCTTCACTGCCAAAGGTATGGATAGGATGCATGACCAAAGATGATTGAACACTCATCGCACTACGATAACCACTGTCAACGCGCTCAACTTCACGTGCTATCAAGCCATAACTCACATAGTTAACGTCACTACCGCCATATTGAGAAGGTAATGTCGCCCCTAGTAGACCAAGCTCGCCCAGTTCTTTCATTATTTCAATATCAAAAATTTCATCTCGGTTTGCTTTTAATACTCTAGGTAGTAATTTACTCTGGCAATAATCATGAGCCGTGTCTCTAATCATTCGCTCTTCTTCAGCCAACTGATTATTGAAAATCATCGGATCTTGCCAATTATATGAAGTTGATTTTTTATTCATCGCTAATCCCTGTAAACATTTATTTAGTTGAATGAACTATATACGCCCACCAATGATTATCAAAACATATTGAAATGATAGTTTTAATATAGGCGAGCTCTCAAATAGTATTTAATTACTGAGAGTACGGGTATAAAGATCCCTTATAAGCATATACAACAAGTTCTCTACTTGAAATGGTTTTTTTAGAGATGAGTATGGATAGTATAGAGCCCTATGAGTTAGGCACGTTTTGAATGATGCATGAGAAGTTTAGCCGAAGGTAAAACGTAAATACATCCAAAAATCTATAGTGATTAATTCACTTTAGCTGCTACGAAGCAGAAATGATTAATTTGAAGTGACACCTAGATGTTTGTATTTGTACTGACTTACTAGGGGATTCAATGAAAATGGTGGGCCTTCGCAGACTTGAACTGCGGACCTGCCGATTATGAGTCATGATAACCCTTATTTACTTTACATTTCAAAACACTTCATCAGACAACAAAACCCAATAAAAACAACACCAAAAATCACTTCGTTCTTTTATATTGATTCATTAACTTGCATTAAGTTACACTACTACTTGACTAACAACTAGACTAAAAAACATTTAGTTAAGTAAGAGTAACTTTTATATGTTTACAGTAACCCAAATAAAGGGCTTCAAACCTAAAGCTACCCCATACTATAAATGGGATGTAGATGGACAAAGAGGATCAGGAAAACTAGGCCTACAGGTTACACCTAAAGGCTCTAAGCTATTTGTATTTAGATACTTCAAAGCAGGTAAAGCAAAATTCATCCAATTAGGGAAATTCCCAGAATATTCGCTAGTAGAAGCTAAAAAACAGGCGCGTATATATGGTGTAATAGTTAAGGCTGGTGATGATCCAAAAGAAGAGATCGCACAAGAGAAAACACTCCAAGAAACAGCAGCAAGGTTAGAGGCTCAGAAAGGTAGCTTAAAACAGTTGTTTTCTAGTTATACATCTCAAATGAAAAAAGACGGCAAGCGTACATTTAAAGCTGTATTATCTTCACTTGAAAAAGAGGTCTACCCTCACCTATCTGAAAACGTTAAAGCAAAAGACGTTACCCCACATGACCTCATTATTGTACTTTCTAGCATGATCAAACGTGGCGCTGAAACCCAAAGCAATAGAGTCAGAAGCTATTTAATGGCTGCCTTTAACTATGGTCTAAAGCATGACAATGATCCTGCAAATTATATTGATGAGGCTAAGTTTGGATTAGCCTATAACCCTGTTGCAGGCATACCAAAGCAGAAAGCAGCTGAAAGAATTGGTGAACATTACTTATCTAAAACCGAAGTTAAGCAATTACTTCATGACTTAAAGCATGAATACTACCGCTTCAAAATGGGCGATAACATTAGAAACCTTATTCAATTAATGTTTTTTACTGGAGGGCAAAGACCATATGAATTGGTAGCTTCAAGGTGGGAATCTATTGATTGGGAAGAAAAAACACTTTTGATAACGTCCGATATTTCAAAAAACAAACGACTACACATAATCCCTTTAACGGAGTCAGCTATCATAGTTTTAAAAGAGCAAAAGCTTGCTACTGATGATAGTGATTTTATTTTTCCTCATAGACTTGATCCTACTAAGCATATTCGCCCTGACTCTCTTTCTCAGGCTATATCACGTTACAGGGATAACACAGATATTCGTTCATTTATTCCAAGAGACATAAGAAGAACCTGTAAAACTTTAATGGGTGAACTTGGCATAAGTAAATCAATTAGAGATAGGTTACAAAACCACGCCTTACAGGATGTTAGCTCAAAGCATTATGATCGTTATGAGTATATGCCAGAGAAACGGATAGCTTTAGAATCCTGGGAGCGGCAACTTAACAACGCAGCGGTTAGTAATGTTATAGCTTTAGGTGCTAAGTAATGAAAAAGATTGAACAACTGAGTGATGAACAAAAAACAATTATCATGGATAGATACTTTAAAGAGACTGATTGGAAGAAGAATAATTTTATCGTAGAAAAGTACTTTAGCTGGTGGGTTAAAACTCAAGATCCTGATTATATGGATTACGTCGTTATTGAATGCAATAGAATAAACATTCCACTTAAAGGTATTTTACTCGAACAACTCGCTATAGCATCTTCAAATAGATTATCAAGAAGGTATAGTTACAGACAAAAACCTAAAATCGACCGAAATTTTGCATTACATGAAGCATATAAATCAATTTTTGAGTTGACTCACTTTTGTGAAAAGTCAAGAGAGGATGCAACGCTTTTGGTGGCAACTATGATGGCTAAGAATTTTCCAAGTGCCAATCTGAAGGCTTCTACATTAGATAAGGGCTATATAGATTGGAAAAAGACAAAGGAAGGCTGTGAGTTAATAGAAGAGTTAAACATCAGATATCCTGATGTTTGGTCCGATGAAGCCCAAAAGATGGTTTTATCGGGCTTTCCTGAACCCAATACAGATTTCCAAGGTAGTAGAAGAGGTCCTTCCCCGTATAGGTGACGGGAACTTTTCCTGACAGAAATCATCCCGTATTTAACTGTAATTAAATCTATTAAGCTGTGATCTCTTTTAATTGAATGAGATCTAAAAAATGAATTCTACTGCAATAATATCACTTCAAGAATTAGCAAACCTAGTTAATAAATCAAAAGTAACCGTATGGCGATGGTGGGCTAAAGATAAAATTTTACCCGAGCCGATTATCATAAATGGTCGCTGTCTTGGCTGGAAAAGTACAGTAATTGAAAAGTGGCTGGATAAAAATTCAAAGGGGGAGCTGTAATGAGCATTATTACTTTCTCTGAAAACACAGTCCCAATAGAAGGAGTAAGAATTAAAACTTATTTAGTGCTAGTCAGAAATAAATCAACCATAAGAAAACCCCGATTCGATAGTTTGGTCGCTCGCGAATCAGGGTTAGGAGTCAAAAATATGAACATTCAAGACATAACCATTATAACGAATGGGCGGTGGGAATCCACCTTAAATTTATTTACGTTTTGTAAACGTGGTTTAAGGGGGGTAAACGTATGAGCAATCTTAAAACATTACCCTCAATAAGCAACATTGATGAAAAGGTATTAGGTCACAAATACAACCAAGTTACTAATGCATCTTCCAATATCTCTTATACATGGGCGATGCTCAAAGAAGACCTATATACCCCTCAAGAGCTGACAAAAACAACAGCTAGTTGTTTAGCTGTTCAAACAAGCGGTACAAAAACTAAAGATGCCGTATTACTTCATGACTCCTTTAATAGTTGTTGGATTGATATTGATGATGTTCACTACTCGCTTGATGAGGTTGTTAGCCTAATTAGTGATATGTGTTCCTCTTCCTTTATTGCTTATTCGAGTGCTTCATCTTGCAGGGATAAGAAAGGAAAATTACAAGGTAATCGTTGGCGCGTCATTATCCCACTAATGGAAGAAGTTGATGCTAATACATGGCTAGAGATGCAGAAAGCATTATGCTCTCTTTGCAATGGTGATAAATCAGCTACTAGAGTTCAACAAGTACTATTCTTACCTAACAACCCATTTCTCATTGAAAGTGATGTTGAGGGGCAAGTTCGCCATTACGAATACAAGGTAATAGAAGATAAACCAATATTAGATTCTCAAGCTTTACCACAGAAGATAAAGGACGAAATAGCACGAGATAAAAAACAAATTAAACAACAAGAACAAATAAAACTAATGAAACAAGCGCTCAAACTGGCTCAAAATGATATACCAAGAGCATCATTGAGCCCGCCTGATGTAAGCGGCATTGATACGATAAATAATTTTTATAATTTACACGATACATTAGTACGTTTTGGTTATGACTATAACGGCAAAGCATACGGCTCACCTAACACCACGACACCAGATGGTCATGGTTTATATACCACCAAAGAAAATGATGAGCGATGGGTATCATTCCATGGTTGTGACACTATGGGGAGCTATAAAGAGGGTGTTTGTTGGTACGGTGATACCTTTGACGTGCTTGTCTATTGGTTGTATGACGGTAATGTTAGTTTAGCTCTAAAAACTGAGTTGGATTTAATAGATCCTGATGGGCAGAAAAGCAGACAAAAAGAATACATGGAACAAAAAGACAGTGTTAGTGTTGATGATTTTGAAACGGTAAAGGTAGAAGCTAAAAAAGACACTAAAAAGGCTTTCGTTTTACCCGATTACCCAGAGGAATTACTCAACTTGCCTTATCAATTAGGCAAAATACAGGAGTTTATTCTTAATCGTATGACATATCCCTCAGTCGCAACGGCTGGGATAACGGCCCTATCAACATTAACAGCCTTTGCTCAAACTAATATCACCATCGAATCGCGTGATGGTTTGGGACTGAACGAGTATTACATGGTTTTAGCCCCTACTGGTTTCGGCAAAGAGGACTTAAGAAAACCCGCTGAAATTTTAGATTCTAAATCCAAGAAAGTAATGACTGGCATGCTAAATAATGTACGGTTTAGTTATTCGGCCCCAGCAAGCGCACAAGGTATTCACCAAATATTAGAAAAAAATCGCTCGGTATACTTTTTATCTGATGAGTTTGCTGAATGGTTGAAATTGAGCCACAGAGACAGCACCAAACAAGCTGCACTTGGTTACTTCATGCAGCTGTACACTAAGGCCTTATCTACTATTGAACCGGGAAATGCAGTTACAACCCAATACAAGCCAGTCAAAAATCCTAGAGTAAGCATTTTAGCCACTAGTACGGGAGAAGCTATGTTTGAGACCATGACACTAGAACAGGCTAATAGTGGTGCATATAACCGATGGATTATGTTTGTAGGTGAGCAGAAGTTACCACAAAAAATATATGACGGGCTAATATACGATCCAAAAGATGAATTAGTGAACTTCATAGCTTGGGTTAAAATGCAATTGGACAAAACCATAACATTCAGCAACGAAGGATATGTCGAATTCAAAAAACTTGATCAAGAATTTGCAGAGCCTATAAAAAGAAAGGATCCTTTATTGGGGGGGCGGCTAGGTGAACAATCTATTAAATTTGCTGCATTAATTGCCTTATCTGATAAACGCTTTGAAATGAGCGCCAGCGACATAAGGACTGCATTTAATGTACGTGTTGGACTTTACCATAGAGCGGCAGCTTTGACCGCTCACGAGGGTAATATGGACGGGTTGCATTCAACAGGGCAAGCACTCAAACAAGTAACTACAGTATTTGAAAAATCACCTTTAGTTTATAAATCACAACTAGGAAAAAAGAGCAGGAAATATTCAAAGCTAAATCTGTATGAGCAAAAAGCTGTAATAGATGCGCTCATATCTCAAGGCATTGCATCTCAATGTGCTGATAGTAAGGCGGTTTTAGTCTCAAATATTTGTAAAGGTGAGTAGATAAGTTTTAGCCAAGCTTTGTGTTTGGCTTTTTTTATTTAATTAAGACGTTTTAAGACAGGATTGTATTAATCTGCAAACCCAATACTGGTAGGCCTTACAAGGCTTTATTGTATATATTAAGACATTAATACACTATACCTATACAGATACCTATATTTTTATTTCTGTGGGTGGGGACCCCCTGTATTAATGTCTTAATTGTCTTAATTGTCTTAATTGTCTTAATTGTCTGGCAAATATATTGTTAATTGGCTAATGCCTGTAGCTAAGAAAGCCGTTCTAGCGATAACAACATTTTGATTGTTCAATAAACTAGCAGAGTTAACGTCAGCAAAGATACGAAAGCGGAAGTTAGCTTAGCCTTATCTAACGACAAGAGATCCGACTAAGCTGTCCTATATTAGATAATCAAGTTTTGCTAAATTTCATATTGAAAATGAAACTCAAATTTAATTGAAAATGCGGAAAGCGGACATTCGATTAATATGCATTTATGGGTATTACAAATTAATTTCTATCTCGCTCAGGGGCACTTAACGCCATAGTATTTATGAGTAAATCGTAAGTAGAGTTGAAGTAACGTTGTCATTTATCTGGTGACTAACAAAATATTTAACATATTGAAGGAGATTTAATGACCCTGTAACAGATTTTGTTACAGGGTCAAACTTTATACCTTGAATAAATTTAGCCTAATAATTTAAGCTTCCACAAGCTTCCATAGCTATGAGTATATTTTATGTAAATTGATGCACCACATAAAAGTAGTGCTTTAAATTGGGTGTCAAGGTTATGTTATATTATGTATTAATCTATGATCCCTTTTTTGTAAAAGTTCAATTTATAATGATCTTGCTATTAAGGTTGGAAGACACTCTATATACTTCTCTTGATTGCTCAGGTATATTCTTGTTATCTTCGTTTTTGAACGCATTGTTTAGAGGTTATTCACGTGAAAGAAAAAGCGACTTCTTTTGATATTGCCTACCAGGCAGGTGTTTCTCAATCTACCGTCTCTAGAGCTTTACGTAATAGCCCTTTGGTTAACGAAGCAACCAGACTAAAAATTCAGGCTATTGCTAAAGAGTTGAATTATAAGGTGGATAAAAACGCCAGTAATTTACGCTCACAACATTGTGACACCATTGCGTTGTTGTTGTTTGAAGATCCCACTAGTGATGATTCAGCTATTAACCCTTTCTTTCTCTCAATGTTAGGTAGTATAACGCGTGCTTGTGCCGTTAAAGGTTATGATTTATTAGTCTCATTTCAACAAGCGAGTAACGATTGGCATGCCGACTTTGAAGACAGTAACAAAGCTGATGGTTTGATCTTATTAGGCTATGGTGATTATGTTGATTTTGAAGAAAAATTAATAAAGTTAAATGAACAAGGTACACACTTTGTTCGTTGGGGCGCAGAAGTAAAAGACTTGCCTGTTGTTTCTATTGGTTGTGATAACTTTCTTGGTGGTAGAGAAATTACCGAACATGTTATCAAGCAAGGTAAAAAACACTTTGCTTTTTTAGGTAGTGCTTCAAGTCATGCTCCTGAGTTCTTTGACCGTTATAAAGGGCATTGCCAAGCGCTAAAAAACCATAATCTGATTATCAATAAAAATGCCCAATTCAATGCTTTTTATACTGAAGAAGCGGGTTATGATGCCGCTTGTGAGTTGATTGAAAGTGGCGAGAAATTTGATGCTATCTGTGCGGCTAGTGACTTAATTGCTATTGGCGCTATGCGAGCATTAAAAGAACATGATATTTCAATTCCAGAGCAAGTTGCCGTGGTTGGCTTTGATGACATCGCTATTGCTAGCTTTACCTTTCCGCCATTAACAACGGTTAAGCAAGATACAATATTAGCAGGTGAGTTATTAGTGAATACGTTGCTTGAATCTATCAATGGTGAGGAAACGTCAACAACGCTAATATCTCCAGAACTGGTTATTAGAAAGTCCTGCGGGAGCTAGGTAGGCAGTAAGTTGAACGAAAACTTGTCAAAATCACTTCAAAAAAAGGACGCTATTAAAGCGTCCTTTTAGTCTTTTAAGCTGAAAGTACTGTTATGCCGTTATTTAATTATTACTCACGGTTGTTTTCTCTTCCACACCATCTTTAACAAAGTATACCGACAATGCTGCCAAAATCATTGAAATGCCAGCTAGCATAATAATGTAGATAGCGTGGTTATCAAATACAGCTGTTAAAATCCAACCGGCAAAAATACCTGAAACAATTTGCGGTGCGGCAATAGTAAAATTGAAAATCCCCATGTAAACACCAGTTTGTTTTACGGGTAAAGAGCCAGCCAAAATAGCATAAGGCATAGCCAAAATAGCAGCCCAAGCCATACCTATACCTACCATCGGCAAGAATAATGATACGGCACCCTGTGGCACTTCAATTTGAGTAATAGCTAAATTAACTATAGTTAGTTCCGGGTTCTGCATCCACATGATACTTAAATAGCCAATACCACCAGCAAATAATGACAATGAGTAAGTTAACTTACGGCCAATTTTGTTAGCTATTTTTGCCATAAATAATGAGGCGATAGCGGCAAAAAAAGAGTAAGCAGCGAAGATGATACCAACCCAATCGCCAGCGGTACCTTTTGCTTTAGCTATATGCTCTGGGATGGTGCCAACAGATTCTAAATAATGTGGGTCAAACCATTTGGCATCTATATCCCAAATATGTTGGGCGATAGCGGGCATGGTATAAACCCACATAATAAATAAAGCAAACCAAGAGAAAAACTGCACAATGGCCAAGCGTTTCATGGTGATTGGCATGGTTTTCATTAAACCAAAAAATTCTGATAACTTCTCACCAAGAGATCGTTCAAGATCACTTTTTTCTAATGGTGCTAAACCATGAGTACCGGGAGCATACTCCTTGGTTCTAAATACTGTCCATAAAACAGAACCTAACATCACTGAAGCGCCAATATAAAATGCCCAAATAACCGATGGAGCCACTGAGCCTGCACCAGCTGTATTTTCTAAACCAATCACATTCGTTAGTACAAAAGGCAAAATAGACCCAAAAACTGCGCCAATATTAATTAAAAAAGATTGAATAGAGTAACCGACATTACGTTGTTCTGAAGGCACCATATCAGAGACTAAAGCGCGAAACGGTTGAAAAGCTAAATTAAAAGAAGCGTCCATTAATGCGAGCATCATAGCGCCAAAAAATAGTGGCGTGATAAAGCTAGCCAAAGTGGCTGAGTTTGGCATTAATAACATGCCAATTGCCGCTGCGATACCACCCGCTAAAATATAAGGGTTGCGGCGACCTAATCGGCTCCATGTTCTATCTGAGGCTGAACCAACCAATGGCTGAATGAGTAATCCCATGATAGGGGCGACTAACCAGAAAAGTGATAAGGAATGAAGGTCAGCGCCTAAGTCTGATAATATTCGGCTGGCATTGGCATTTTGCAAAGCGAAGCCAAATTGCACCCCCAAAAAACCAAAGCTAACATTCCAAATTTGCCAGAAGCTTAAATGTGGTTTTTTCTGGCTTATATTCATATTTTTATCGGTATCAGTCGTGGTCATATTGAGGACTCTTATAGTAAGATCATTTAGTTTGAAAAAAGTACGCTACCAATCAGCGATTACAGCGTATTAAAACTTGAATGCTTATGATCAAAAATGTCTTAGTCATTATCAAACAAAGGGTGAATTGAAAGTATTTAATCGCATTTTCAATATCCTCAATATACCGATTATGGCAAAGAACAGCTATCCATTACATACGTATTCAGTCGCAATTTTTTCCAGTTATCTACTGTTGTAACAGATAAGCAGCTGCACCAAGCAGGCCAGGTTGTTCTTCAGTTATAATATAAGTAGGTGCTCTTTGCGTTATATGGGATAGCCTTCCTTTGGCTTCAAAACGTTCTCTAAAAACACTATTTTTAAGGTAATCAATAAATCGTGGCACAATGCCGCCAGCGATATAAACACCACCCTGACTATTCATCGTTAATGCCAAGTTACCGGCAAAACTTCCGAGTATTTTACAAAATTGAGCGAGTGTTTGTTGGCAAATAACGCACGAATTTGATAGTGCCTTTGCGCTTATTTCTGCGGCCGAAAGCTTATCGCCGGGATGATCATTAATAATACATAAGGCTTGATATATTTGTACTAAACCGTAGCCAGAAAGTAATTGTTCATAGGAAACCCGTGCTTTAATATTTTTTAATTGTTGTAAAATTTTGATGTCAATGTCGTCAACAGCAGCAAAATCTACATGACCACCTTCACCACTAAAACAGTGCCATTTATTCACTCCCGAAATAGATATAGGGACTAAATTGGCAACACCCAGCCCAGTACCTGGACCGCATACCGCAATCGGTGCATTTGGAGTAACATCACCGCCACCCACTTTTACTTTTTGCGAGTCATTTAATAAAGGAATAGCCATCGCAATAGCGGTGTAATCATTTATTAGTGTTAAATTATGTAAGTTTAACTGTTCTTTTAATGTGTGTTGCGAAAACTGCCAAGGTAAATTAGTCATTGAAATGATATTGGTATCAACAGGACAAGCAATGGCTAAACAGGCATTAATTGTAGTATCAGCTAGCTGTTTACTGTCTATATATAGTGCGATCACTTCGGCTAAACTGGCGTAATCGGCACAGTGATAGGTTTCCATTTCGATGAAGTGATTATCGCTAGACGCATCGGCTATTGCTATTCGAATGTTAGTGCCACCAATATCGGCAATTAAATTAATGTTTTTTTTCACGGTAGTATTCATTGAGAGATGCACCTAATTATTGTATGTCTATTGTTAATGCTTGATGTTGCCAAGGAAATTTAACGACTAATGTTTGTGTTTTTTGACTCCAACTTAACTGTGTGGCTTTTTTTCCTCCAATAAGCAGTTTTGTTGGTCGGCTTGGCCAATTATGGATGGTTAATGTCATTTGTCTGCTTTTAGGCATACCAACATAATGAGTATCACTTCTTGATAAACGAATACTTAGTTTTCCACCTTGTTGATTGGCTTTAAAGGCTAATAATTCAAAAAGCCCCTGTGTATTTGCTTGAAACATTTCACCATCATCTTCATACATTTCATAATCTGCAGACTTAACTGATTCATCAGCATAATAATGTAAGTTTAGCGCGTTATTGTTATAGAATTTTGTTGATTGAATATCATTAATCATCGGAATAAAAGAACCTGCGCGCACTAATACCGGCAATGTTTCTAGGTAAGTTGTAATCTCAACGGTTTGGCCTCCTTGATACCGATTGACTGTAGCATCATGACCAGTAAAGTAATCAAACCAAACACCTTTAGGTAACGGTACAGATACTGATTTCACCCCGGGATCTACCACCGGTGTTACTAAAAAGGCATTACCCCACAGATAACTTTTGGCATTATCTATCAGTGCTAAACTCGCTTTATCGTCAAGCCCGGCTTCAAAAAATAGCGGGCGCATTAATGGCATACCAGAGGTGCTATTTTGATAAGCTAAGGTGTAATTATAAGGTAGTAAGTTATATCTGAGTTTGATAAATTTACGTAAAATATCTTGCGTTTCTTTATCATGAAACACGACTTCAGGAGCTATGTTGTCTTGTGCGTGTGGGCGATAAATCGGTTGGAAAACACCATATTGTAGCCAGCGAATATACATTTCTTTATCAAACGTTTCTCCGCCAGCAAATCCGCCTAGATCGGAGTGAGTATAAGCCATCCCCAGCACACTCATTTGTAAACTCAATTCAACTTGCGGTTTAAGTCCGCCCCATGTACGGCTAACATCACCAGTCCAAGGGATCATGCCATAACGTTGAGAACCGGCAAAACCCGATCGCATTAAAATAAAAGGACGCTCATTTGGTGCTAAACTTAATTGGTTTTCATAAACCATTTTTGCCCATTGATGACCATAAACATTATGAATGGCATCGCCATTAACTACGCTACCATCGCTTAACGTGTGCAAAGTATCGCTAGGGTGTACTTCAGGCTCACCCAAATCGCCCCACCAACCTGCGACACCTTGCTGGTGTAAAGTTTTATAAATGTCATTAAACCAGTTTTTTCCTTTTTCACTGAATACATCAATTAAGCCAGTATTGCCAAAATAGAAATCAAAGTGCTTGGGTGTACCATCTGTAGCTTTTGCTAAGGCTTGATGTTGTTCAGCATCGAGCCACTTTTGTGAAGTAGTTAATACAAAAGGCTCTGTGATTAACAGGGTATTCACACCTTTCGCTTTGATATCAGCCATCATTTTTTCAGGGGTAGGGAATGCTTTTTTATCCCAAGCTAAGTTGCCCATATGGCCTTTGATATCTTTACCAAACCAATAAAGATCTAGAATTAGCGCATCTAGAGGGAAGTCTAGTTCAATGAATTTATCAACGGTATCTCTGACTTCTTGCTCTGACCTATAACCAAAGCGAGAAGCGTAATTACCGAGTGCCCAACGCGGTGGCATGGGTTGTTTTCCGGTAACATTCACAAAGTTGTTCAGTAGCTCAGGGTAAGTATCACCAGAAAAAACTAAGTAAGACATGCGACCTGATACGGCTTCAAATTGCATGATGTTTTTTTCTGATTTTCCTAAGTCCATCCAGCCTTTAGCTGAATTATCGAATAGTAAGATATATTTGTTACTTGAGAATACGGCGGGTATGCTGAAATTCATTTGATCTGATTGGGTTTCATAACCGTAATGAGCACGATTATACAAAGGCATGCGTTGACCACGTCTATCCATGCCTAATACCCGTTCACCTCCGCCGAGTAGTTTTTCATTTTTACTTAAGTGAAAGCGAAAACCTTGTACATGATGTTGTTTATCGTTATCTCGGGTTGTATCAGTAAAATATCCTGATTCTTCAGCTAATAGTAACTGCTTTTGTTGGCCCTGAGTTTTATAAAAAGCAATGTTAAAAGGTGATTTAGTAATAACGGCCGTTAATTTAGCTATTGAAAATTCTAGCGTTGTATTTTTATTAGATAAATTGAATGCTTGTTTTAGCGCGTTTTCTTTTATTGAAAACGAGGGGAGTTTGGCTGCATTTTTCTCAAGCAAGTTTAAAGGCTGTTTTGTTAATTGATAATGTACTTCTATTGCTTGTTCGCCATAAGAACTCAAATTCACCTTACCTTGCTCAGTCATAATTTCTAAAGCGTTAGCGGTTATTTGGTGGCTAATATAATGATTATCTTTTTTGGGTAGACTCTCATCGCCAAAAGCTGACATTGGTATAAAAAGTATCGAAATCAGTAGGGGTATTCTTATTGGCGAAAATAAAGTCAAAGGCGGATCCTCAATTAAAGCGTGTATCGTTATATTGCGATAGTAACCTTGCTAGCACAAAGCAGCACCTTGAATACGTATGCAGTTACACTATTTAACTGCATACGTATGCAGCAAGCATAAAACTCAATACATACGTATGCAAAGGCTATTACTAATTTCATTTATTACGTATTCTTATTTCTACGTTAAAAGAACAATAAGCAGAAAGCTTCAAAAGTTTTCTAGAAAAGTGCGGGGTTTTAAGATGAGTGAAAAAATGTGGTGGCGTGGCGCGGTAATTTATCAAGTATATCCACGTAGCTTTTATGATGCCAACCAAGATGGAATTGGGGATTTACTCGGTATTATTAATAAGCTTGATTACATTGCAAGTTTAGGTGTTGATGCTATTTGGATTTCACCTTTCTTTAAATCCCCAATGAAAGATTTTGGTTACGATATTAGTGATTATCGAGATGTTGATCCAATCTTTGGCACATTGGCCGATTTTGATGAATTAATAGCGCAAGCCCATGTTCGAAATATTAAAATTATGATTGACCAGGTGCTCAGTCATACATCTGATCAGCATCAATGGTTTATCGACAGTCGTGAAGATAAACATAATAGCAAGGCTGATTGGTATGTTTGGGCTGATGCTAAAGAAGACGGTACAGCGCCAAATAATTGGTTATCTATTTTTGGTGGCTCAGGTTGGACATGGGAACCCCGTCGACAACAGTATTATTTACATAATTTCCTATCAAGTCAGCCTGATCTTAACTTTCATAACCCCGACGTTCGTCAAGCAGTACTTGATAATGTTGAGTTTTGGTTAAAGCGTGGCGTTGATGGTTTTAGACTTGATGCCATTAATTTTTGTTTTCATGATGCTCAACTACGCGATAACCCAGCTAAGCCTAAAGAGTTAAGACAAAGTATCGGCTTTGATGAAAAAAATCCTTATGCGTATCAATATCATTATTTTAACAACACGCAAGATGAAAATTTATCTTTCATTGAAGATATTCGTACCTTATTAGATAAATATCCTGGCTCGGTTACTTTAGGGGAGATTTCTTCAGAAGATTCGCTGAAAACGATGGCAGAATATACGCAAGGGGATAACCGATTACATATGGGTTATAGTTTTGATTTATTAACGGATGACTTTTCGGCTCTATATATAAAGCAAGTCGTGCAGTCATTAGAAACGCGAGTTGCTGATGGTTGGCCTTGTTGGGCGATATCAAACCATGATGTTCAACGGGTGGTTACTCGTTGGGGTAAAAGTCAAAATGCCGAACATAATACCGACTTAGCCAAAATGCTGTTTGCCATGATTTCATCATTACGTGGTAGTGTTTGTAGTTACCAAGGGGAGGAGTTAGGGTTAACTGAAGCGGATATTGCTTTTGAAAATATCCAAGATCCCTATGGCATTACTTTCTGGCCGCAATTTAAAGGCCGCGATGGTTGTCGCACACCGCATCCTTGGCAACATAAGCAAGTTAATGCCGGATTTAGTGAAGCTAAGCCTTGGTTACCTGTGTCAAAAGAGCATGTTGAAAAGTCGGTTGATCTACAAGAAAACCAAAATGATTCAGTGTTAAATAGCTATCGTCATTTTAACCAATGGCGTAAGCAACACAGCACTTTACTGTATGGTGATATTGAGTTTGTTGATACACCAGAGCCAATACTCGCTTTTATTAGAGAATATAACGACAAAAGGTTACTCGTTTGCTTTAATTTTAGTGATCAACAACAAGCGGTTTCTTTCGATTTATTGCAAGATGACTTGATCGCTATCACGGATCATAAATTAGCTTCTGCTGATTTAATTGAGGGTCGTCTTACATTGCCTGCATTTGGTTGTTTTTATGCCACGTTATAGCTGGCTTTAGGAAAGATAAATAATGAAAATATTAGTAACGATTTGCTTTCTTTTTTCGCTGCATAATGTTGTTAGCGCGCAGACTACGTCAATCGAAAATAACATAAGTTTTCATGCCAAAGCGGCTAAATTAGCACCTTATCAAGAGCGTGATTTTCAAGACGAAGTTTTCTATTTTGTGTTACCTGATCGTTTTTATAATGGTGATAAAAGTAATGATTTGGGTGCGCCAGCTGACGATAAAAAGCGTGCTTTATCGCGTGGTGGTTTTGATAAAAGTCATAAGGGTATGTATCACGGTGGCGATTTAGCCGGTTTGACACAAAAACTACCCTACTTAGATAACATGGGCATTACCGCCATTTGGTTAACGCCCGTTTTACGCAATCAAGCAATGCAAGCGGGTACCTCAGGTTATCACGGTTATTGGATTTTAGATTTCACTGAAATAGATCCTCATTTAGGTAGCAATGCAGAACTCAAGCACTTTATTGCTCAAGCACATAAACGTAATATTAAAGTTTTTTTTGATATTATTACCAACCACACGGCTGACGTTATTAAATATGAAGAATGCCATGGTAAAGATGGATTAGGCTGGATTGTTAAGGGTAATGAGTGTCCATTTAAGTCATTAGCAGAACTCGTTGAAGGGGATAGTTATACGCCACTTATTCCTGTTGGCAGCGAAAACTTAAAGACACCAAGCTGGTTAAACGATATTGATGTTTATCATAATCAAGGCGACTCTCATTGGGCGGGTGAAAGCTCAATACGCGGTGACTTTGCTGGCCTTGATGATGTTAATACTGATAGCGAAAAAGTGGTTACGGGTATGATTGATATCTACAAAAAAATTATCAATGAGTTCAAACCTGATGGCTTTCGAATTGATACCGTAAAACACGTGAATATGGAGTTTTGGCAAGATTTTTCACCTGCGTTGATGGCACATGCTAAAACGCAAGGGATTGATAACTTCACTATGTATGGTGAGGTTTATAGCTTTGAACCTGAGCTGTTAAGCCGTTTTACCGTAGCAGGAAAACTGCCATCAGTGTTAGATTTCGCCTTACAGGGCGCGTTACAAAAAACCTTGGTTGAGCAACAAGGTACTGATGTTCTCGCTGCATTGTTTGCTAAAGATCATTTATACCGCACTACACATGATGATATTGAAAATACTAATGCAAACCAATTAGTTAACTTTACAGGTAATCATGACATGGGACGCTTTGCTTACTCATTAACGCAAAGCAAGTATAACTATAGCGAGTCAGCGCAAATTCAACGTAATTTGTTAGCACACGCAATGTTGTATTTCAGCCGTGGCGTACCAGTCATTTATTATGGTGATGAGCAGGGCTTCGTTGGTGATGGTAATGATCAAGCATCACGTCAAGATATGATGCCTTCAAAAGTTGCGAGTTATAATGATGATGATTTATTAGCAACAGATAAAACTACCGCTGCGGATAACTTCGATACTACCCATATGTTTTACCAAACTTTTGCAAAATACGCTGAACTATTTCAGCAGTATCCTGCTTTACGATTTGGTCAGCAAACGACACTTTATTCACAAAGAGAACCGGGTGTTTTTGCACTTCAGCGAGTGCATTCGGATAAAGGTAAAGAGCAGAAATTGATAGTGGTATATAACACCTCAACACAAGCACAGGATCTTACTGCGATTATAAATAAACAAGATACTACATTATTGTATCAGTCGGCTACTAGTGTTGAGGGCAAAATATCGCCACTGAGTTTCGCTATTTATAACGTGTTGTAACATTTTGATAGTGTTATTATTTAGTTGATGTAATCAATGAATCAACATCAACCTTAAAAGCCGATAGTAACTATCGGCTTTTTTGTCTGTATTATTTTGAGTTCTTAAGGTTAAGTAATGAGCCAATAGGTTAGCTATTGATAAAGATAAACGGCTAAGGCAGGGGATGCCCATTTCTCGCTTCAAGTAGTCGATACCAGTCTACATGGCTGTAATCTAGCGTTAATGCCTTTTGGGCTGCCAAAATACGTTCTGCAGTAGTTGATCCAATTATGGGGCATATATTGGCAGGGTGCTTTAATAACCAAGCTAAAATAAGTTGCCAGGGTAGACAGTTGTAATGATGCGCTTGTCGAGTTAATTCACGCTCGATACGCTGTTCATCCTCGAGAGAAAAAGTGTTCCCCCATGCAGGATAAACGACTCCGCCTAAAGGACACCATGCAATAGGAGTTATACCTTTTTGCTGACATTGATCCAATGTGCCATCGGATAGGCTATTAATATTATGGATATTAATTTCTATTTGATTGACCAGTAATGGCTCATCTAATGCTGATTGCAATAAGCTTAACTGTGAAGGGCTAAAGTTACTTACGCCAAAGTGTTTTATCTTACCGCTTTGCTTTAACTGTTGAAAAGTTTCAGCCACCTCTTCGGCATTAAATAAATAGTCAGGACGGTGTAATAAAAACAAATCTAAATAGTCGGTATTTAAGCGTTTTAGTGATCCCTCAACACTGCTCGTTAAATATTTGTTCGAAAAATCATAGTGCTGAGGGTTACTGCGAATTCCTGCTTTAGAGGTGATAATTATTTCGTCACGCATGTTAGGTGATTCATTTAATAGCTCGCCAAACAAACTTTCACATTCACCATTGCCATAAATATCAGCGTGATCAAAGTGATTGTAACCAGCATCAAGTGCTGCTCTTATGGCCAACTTTCCTTTGGCTTTATCTTGAGATGAATTATCGCCAGCAATACGCATACAACCATAAATTAAACGGGATGAAGTTAACGTGGTGTTTTTATAAGTAATGTTGTTCATATTTTATACCATTCTTGATTTGCTATCTATTGACGACAAAACATTTTTAAAAATTCATCATGACTGGGCAGTTTATCAATAGGCTCTTGCTTTATCTCTTTTATTTTTCTTAGCATTTCGTTGATTTTCTCTACCGATAAGTTATTAGCTAAGGGATGATAGTCTTGAGGCACAATGCCTTGACCTAGCATAACTTGTAACCAAGAACTTTCAGTAAACAAGTCATTATGTTCTCTAAACAAACGACCATTTTCTTTAAATATCTCAATTTTATGGGCAAGGCTATCAGGGATTTTCATTGAGCGCATATCTCGCCAGAAATCACTGTCGTCACGCTGGTTAACGTGATAATGCAAAATAAGAAAGTCTTTAACTTGCTCATATTCCAGTACCGATTGCTTGTTATATTCATCAACTAAAGAGTCATCAATACCCTTGTGTGGAAATAAATGAATCAAACGTACAACGGCCGATTGAATTAAATGAATACTTGTTGATTCTAATGGCTCTAAAAAGCCACTTGAGAGGCCAACGGCAACAACATTTTTATTCCATTGTTTGTACCGTCTGCCGGTTTGAAATTTTATTATTTTTGGATCAGCAATCGCTTCGCTGTCTAAATTCCCCATTAGGCTGTCCATTGCTTGTTCTTCAGTACAGTGGCTACTGCTGTAAACTAGACCATTTCCGTTTCTATGCTGTAGAGGGATGCGCCACTGCCAACCCGCAGCATGCGCAATAGAACGGGTATAAGGTAAGGTTTTATCAAGTCGCTTAGAAGGTACAGCAATCGCTCGATCGCACTGTAACCAATGGCTCCAATCTTCAAAACCTGTTCGTAGTTTTTCTTGAATTAATAGTCCCTTAAAACCTGAGCAATCAATAAATAAGTCGCCTTTAATTTCTTGACCACTTTTTAATTTTAACGTTTGAATAAAACCAGACTTAGCGCATTGTTTAACGTGCTCCACCATTCCTTCGGTTCTTTTTACGCCCATTTTCACACTAAATTTTCGTAAAAACTGCGCATATAAACCGGCATCAAAATGATAAGCATAAGGCATGTCTAAAATGGGATCTTTGCTGTTAATTTTGGCAAATTTACCCGCTTCAGCACATAGGTAATTTAAATCGTATTGCCAAAGTTGTTTGTCATCTTCAAGTTGATTTGCGCGTTTTAACAAATGATGAAAATGGCAAAAAGCTAAGCCTTTACCTGCGGCTCCAAAGCTATGGTAGTAGCTGTGGCCTTGCTCTTTCCAGTTTTCAAATTTTATTGCCAACTTTATGGTGGCTTTTGTTTCTCGTAAGAATTCAGCTTCATTAATACCGAGCACATTATTTAAGTGTTGAATTGGCGGAATAGTCGCTTCGCCAACACCGATAGTACCGATGTCATCAGATTCAACAACTTCAACTTCAATCGCATTTCCTAGTATTTTTTTTAGTAATGCTGCAGAAATCCAACCTGCTGTTCCGCCACCTAATACAACAACTTTTTTTATTGGAGCATTCATTATTGTTTTCTCTTTAATTGTTAAATAAGTTAAAAAAAAACCTGCTAGTAAACTAACAGGTCTAATGAAAACAAACTAAATTCTAAGGCAATTTACTAGAATTTATAGTTAAGACCTACTAAGAAGTTTCTACCATAAGACTGGTATCTATTCACTAAACGCGAGTCAGCTTGGTCAATTTCAATATCTTTCTCATCAGTTAAGTTTTGACCTTGTAAGGTAATACGTAAACCGTCTAAAGAATCAATACCTGATTCTGAGAAATCGTAGCTAATTTGGGCATCCCATAATTCAGTACCCGCTTTGCCTGTTGGCACTAAAGATAAACTACCACCACGTGTTTCAGAAACGTAATCACTACGCTTGGTGCCAGCAATACGAACTTCAAAGCCATTGCTTTCGTAATAAGCTGTTAGTGAGTAACTTTCATCGGATAAACCAGGAACTTTCCCTTCTTCTTGTCCTGCATGTTCGTATAACTTGCCGTCTAAGAAAGTAGCGCTCATCACCAAACCAAAACCGTCTAAAGCGTCATGCGCTAAACGTAATGGTAAGCTAGCTTGTAATTCATAACCGCGAACAAAGCCTTTAAAACCATCCGTATTAGTTTCGACAAACCCTGTTAATAATGCTGGTGCATCATCATTTGAGTCTTTGTGTAATTCAGGAATATAGACGTCAGAAAAGTCAGTTAATTCATTGCTACTACGATGCCAGTTAACTAAGTCTTTATAGAAAAAGGTGGCCGCAAAGTAACCATCGTCGGCAAAGTAGTTTTCATAAGAAAGATCAAACTGATTCGCTTCATAAGGTTTTAATTGTGAGTTTCCGGCGCTACCAGACCAAGGACCATTTTCAGGCTCAGTACTTTGAATTTGATTATCATTATAGGCAAACGTTGCACGTGCATTAGGGCGCATATCATCCATACGTGGGCGGCTTAATACTTTACTCATCGCAGTACGAACAAATTGGTCTTCGGCTATTTCAAAGCTTAAATTTAACGTAGGTAATATATTTGAGTATGATCTGCCTTCAGTGACTGGAGTTGCAACAACATAACCTGCTGAATTTTCTACAGTAGAAAAACCTGACGACTGTTGATCAACATCAATATATTGCAAGCCAAAATTACCTGACATATAAATGTCGTTAAACTCTGCTTCTAAATTTATTTTGGCATAAAGGGTTAATGTTTCTTCTTCAACGGTATAGGTGTCACCCAAACGATCGGTCTGCACTAAAGAAGCTTCTGTCGCTGTGTAGTAACCACTGTTATATAAAGATAAGCTGTCGTACGCTAAAACACCATTAATGCCAACAAAGTCTAAATTTGCGACACCAAGTACATTAGGAATAGCCGCATCACCTGGGTATTCTGGTGAAGTTAAGTAATCACCTTCATTGATTTTGATTTTTTCACGCTCGGAATATATACCACCGACTTCAATACCGCTAATAATACTATATTCAACAACACCACTGGCTTCTAAACGAATGCTGTCAAGCGACTCTTCAAACTCTGGACGGTTTACAAAACCATCTTGCGCGTCGCCACCAATTACCGGTGCGCCCCAAGCTTGAGGACCCGCAAGACGAACTAAGTTCTCGTCAGTGAAGTCAACACCAGGAAGCGTTGGATGATCACTATACATAACACCTGTAGAAGTCATTTCCCACGAACGTGCCGCTAATGGACGACCATCAGTGCCAGCACGACCCGTACCTGAATAACTTTCTAAATCAATAATGCTTTTATCGACATCACCCACTGATAAATCAGCCTCTAATGTCCAATCGCTGTTTAATGCATACTCAACATTTAAACCAAAAGTTGTTAAGGTTGATTCTTGCGTTCTGGCATCATTTCTTACCACTGAATGAAAACCATCGGTATTGCCAGAAGTTACTAAGCCACTTTCGATACCCGTAATAGAGTAATCGCCCGTTCCCCATTCAGCACCGCCTTCTTCTATACCACGGCGAACATCATGCTCTTTAAAGTCGATATATAACGCATCAAATTGAATTTTTAGCTCATCTGTTGGTTCATATTCAATCACAGCTGCAATTGAATCACGCTCTAACATTGCAGAACGTGCAAATGAGTCATGACCACCAAGTACTTTATCGCCTGCAGAAGCTATAGCAGGGTCTGTTAATCGTCGAGGGTTATGACCCTCTTCACCAGCAGGAGTTACATTGACATCGGCATAACCCCAAGCTCGAAACTGTTCTTCTTGTCGTGGTGTTTCTTGTGATGAAAGTACTAAGGCTAGACCTAAAGTATCGTTAGCAAATTTGTCCACATAGTTAAACGAGATTTTATGACCTTTATTATCGTAATCTGGATTTGCTGCATCATTACCATTTTTTTCAGCAACCGCATTAATAGTCATAGTAGGTTCAGAATTTAACGGGCTGATGGTTTGTAAATCAATTGTGCCACCAATACCTTGAGAAACAAGGCCAGCTTCGGGGGTTTTGTAAACAACTATGTTTGAAACAATTTCGGTTGGGTATAAATCAAATTCGACACCGCGGTTATCACCCATACCTAATAATTCACGGCCGTTTAGTGAGGTACCAATAAAGTTTTCGTTAAAACCACGTACCGACAAACCACTTGTACGTCCGTTTCTACGTTCACCTGTTACACCGGGTAAGCGTGCTAAAGATTCGGCAATACTGGTATCGGGTAATTTACCGATATCTTCAGCAGAAAGAACTTCAACAATTGAGTTTGAACTCATTTTAATCGCTTGTGCTCTTTGTAAG
>CAJXQM010000005.1 GCA_913058145.1 uncultured Colwellia sp. | reverse complement strand
CGAACGGTATCAGAGTAGTGGGTGTTTATACACTGACGTTTATGCTGAGCAGGTGAGGAACGAGCCGTCTGTCGAAGTATTTAACGGTTTACCCTTACTGCTTCGCGCTCAGGACGAACGGTATCAGAGTAGTGGGTGTTTATACACTGACGTTTATGCTGAGCAGGTGAGGAACGAGCCGTCTGTCGAAGTATTAATGTTTTTGTGGTTGAGTAAACTCTGCAATGAGTTGATTAAAATAAAACTGTCGACGATGATTCATTTTACTATGTTGTACTTTTAATTGTTTTCTGCGAGAGCTGGCTGATATGGGTCTTCTTATCTTCATCTGTATCTCTTTATTTTGTCATTTGAATAAAAATTTCAAGATCATTATTGTCTTTAAATATTACATTCAGATGACAAAATAAAAATAATGATAAAACTGAGTAGCTTAGTCCGTTGACTCTGTTCTTTCAAGTGCGACCACTTCGTCAGCAGCTTCTGTTGCTTTAGTATCTAACCAAGTTAGCGTATCGTAATAACGACGAATATTTTCCACATAATGCACTGGCTCTTTTCCGCGAGCGTAGCCATATTTGGTTTTTTTATAATATTTTTTTTGTTGTAATAAGGGTAACCGTGTTTTTACTTCAACCCAGCGATCCGGATCGCCACCTTGCTGCTGTGTAATAATCCTTGCATCATTTAAGTGGCCAAAACCAACATTATAAGACGCAAGCGCAAACCATATTCTGTCTGGGCTAGGAATTCTATCAGGCATTTTATTAATCATGCGCTTAAAGTATTTGCTACCGCCACGGATGCTTTGTTCCGCATCTAATCGACTTTGGATGCCCATTTGTTTCGCTGTAGTCAAGGTCAACATCATCATGCCACGCACACCAGTATGTGAACGAGCATGTGGTCGCCAATGAGATTCCTGGTAACTAATTGCCGCTAATAAACGCCAATCAATCTCTTGCGCGTATTTTTCAAATAAGGCTTGATACTTAGGGAGTTTTGTCGAAACAGCGCGAATAAAAGTGCGAGTTTCAACATAGTTAAACTGCTCAATATGACCATAGTATTTATCATCGAGTGCTAATAGTGAACCGTTATGGTGTACTTTTCCAAAAAACTCGATCAAACTGGCTAAAATAGCATCGTCACCATTTTTATCGACCATCCAAGCTAATGGTTCAGCATTTTTTATAGTAAATCCGACACTGATTTCTGGATAATAGCGGCGATTAACCGCTAAAGCATTACTATCAATAATGGTGTAATCTATTTCGTCATTCAGTATTTTCAATAATAATTCTTCACTATCAAATTCTGATGTTTCTAGCCACTTAAGCTCATTATGTTCTTGTTTAAGTACGTCTAAATTTTCTACATGACTTGAGCTCGCCGTGATCATAAGCTTACCGGTAAGATCACTCAGCTCTCTTGGCCTCACTTTTCCTTGTTTAAAAACTAATTTTTGACTGATATTTTCATAACTTGGTGCAAAACGAAAGCGTGATAAACGCTTGTCTGTTACCGACAAACCTGCAGCAAGTAAATCTACTTCACCCGAATTGAGTTTAATAAACAAATCATCAAGGGAATAGCTAGGGACTATTTTTAAATCAACATTGAGGTATTCAGCATATTTTTTTGCTAAATCATATTCAAAACCAGCATAACCATCTGCTTGAACATAATAGCTATTAGGCCCAAACAAAGTACCAACAGTCACATAGCCTCGTTCAATAATACGAGTAAAACTTGCTGATTGTTTTTGCTCATTACAAGAAAAAAGCAAGGGTATTAACAAGAACATAAAGATTACTTTCTTGTTAATTTTTTGGAAGATGTTATTAAAAGGTGAATATTTCATAAGCTTAATTGTGTCGTGTATTGGCTTGATAGCCAAGTACTTTTTTTTTAGTCTACGTTTTAATCGTTACCTGAACTTTTAACGCTTACTAAAAGACAAGAATTAAACTATAATACGCGCGAAATTTTGAGCTCTTGTGTCGAGCACAAATCGAACATATAACTGAATAACAACCTTACATAAAACTTGGTGATTAATCCTATGACGATGTTGATAAAAAACCTTCGTGGCGCTCCAGCACTTTCTGACTTTAGAGTAAATAAACTATTAGATCAGTGTATACAATTACAACTACCTATAACTGAAATTTATGCTGAATTTGCCCACTTTGCTCAACTTAACGACGAGCTGACCACTGACGAAGAAAAGGTTTTACAACAGCTACTAACCTATGGTCCAACTATTGAAGAGCACGAGCCTCAAGGACAGTTTCACCTAGTAACTCCTCGCCCAGGCACCATATCGCCATGGTCATCTAAATCAACTGACATTGCCCATAACTGTGGGTTAACTAAAGTTGAACGTTTAGAGCGTGGCATGGCTTACTATATTAGTATTGAAGAGTCCGTAAAATTAAGTACAGAGCAAGAACAGCTCCTTGTCAGCTTATTACATGATCGCATGATGGAAAGCGTATTTACCCACTTCGCTGATGCTGACCAATTATTTATTAGCGCTGAGCCTGGTGAATTAACCTCGATTGATATTGAAAACGGCGGTAAAAGTGCGCTAACACAAGCGAATATTGAACTGGGTTTAGCGCTTGCTGACGACGAAGTAAATTACTTATTTGAAAATTTCACCAAGTTAGGTCGTAATCCACACGATATTGAGCTTTACATGTTCGCCCAAGCTAACTCAGAGCATTGTCGTCATAAAATATTTAATGCCGATTGGACTATTGATGGCAAAAAACAGCCTAAATCATTATTTAAAATGATCCGTAATACCCATGAAGTTAACCCTGATTATGTGTTAAGTGCGTATAAAGATAACGCGGCAGTTATGGTGGGTAATAAAGGCGGTCGTTTTTTCCCAAATCCAGAAACGAATGTGTATGGTTATCACCATGAAGACATTCAAATATTAATGAAGGTGGAAACTCACAATCACCCTACCGCTATTTCACCTTATCCCGGTGCAGCAACAGGCAGTGGTGGCGAAATACGTGATGAAGGCGCGACAGGTATTGGTTCAAAACCTAAAGCGGGTTTAGTGGGTTTTTCAGTGTCTAATTTACGTATTCCTGATTTTGAGCAACCGTGGGAAACTGATTTTGGTAAGCCAAGCCGTATCGTTTCAGCTTTAGATATTATGATGGAAGGCCCATTAGGCGGCGCGGCATTTAACAACGAGTTTGGTCGCCCCGCTATTTTAGGTTATTTCAGAACTTATGAAGAGCAAGTTAACTCGTTTAACGGCAATGAGGTACGTGGTTATCACAAACCTATTATGCTTGCGGGCGGTTTAGGTAATATTCGTGATGAACATGTACAAAAACGTGAAATTATCGTTGGTGCTAACTTAATCGCTCTTGGTGGCCCTGCCATGAATATCGGTTTAGGTGGCGGTGCAGCCTCATCAATGGCCTCGGGTCAATCAGCTGAAAGTTTAGATTTTGCTTCTGTACAGCGTGAAAATCCTGAAATGGAACGTCGTTGCCAAGAAGTTATCGATAAGTGTTGGCAGCTAGGTGAAGAAAACCCAATTGCCTTCATTCATGATGTAGGTGCCGGTGGTTTATCTAATGCTTTCCCTGAGTTAGTTGCTGATGGTGGCCGTGGTGGTGTTTTTGAACTTCGTAATGTCCCTAATGATGAACGTAGCATGGCACCTCATGAAATCTGGTGTAATGAATCTCAAGAACGTTATGTTATTGCCGTATCGGATAAAAACTTAGCGACCTTTGAACAAATATGTCATCGTGAACGTGCGCCATTCTCAGTGGTTGGCCGGGCGACAGAAGAAGCACGTTTAACGGTGACTGATTCACATTTTGCTGGCAACGAAAAATTAGACACGCCAATTGATTTACCTCTTGATGTACTACTAGGTAAAACGCCTAAAATATACAAAGATGTACAAAGTTCTACCGCTACTGGTGACACATTAGACGTTAGCAAGATTACCCTAGAAGATGCCGCAAACCGTATATTAAGCTTACCAACGGTTGCTGAGAAAACGTTCCTTATTACCATTGGCGATCGCTCGGTAACCGGCATGGTTAACCGTGATCAAATGGTTGGTCCTTGGCAAGTCCCTGTAGCTGATTGTGGTGTTACCGCATCGGCGCTTGATTCTTATCACGGTGAGGCAATGTCATTAGGCGAACGCACTCCCGTTGCTTTATTAAACTTTGGCGCATCAGCACGTTTAGCTGTCGCTGAGTCGTTGATGAACATTGCGGGTACCGATATTGCTGGTTCTGACGGTGATAGGTTAAACCGTATTAAGCTTTCAGCTAACTGGATGTCTCCTGCAGGCCATCCTGGTGAAGATGCAGGGCTTTACGAAGCCGTTAAAGCGATTGGTGAAGAATTATGCCCTACGCTTGGTTTAACCATTCCTGTGGGTAAAGACTCAATGTCAATGAAGACTAAGTGGCAAGATAAGGGTGAAGATAAAAGCGTCACCTCACCTATGTCATTGATCATCACAGCATTTGGCGTAGTAGAAGATATTCGAAAAACAGTAACTCCTGAGCTAAGAACCGATGAAGAGACGCGACTTGTTGCCATTGATTTATCAAAAGGTAAAAATCGCTTAGGTGGCTCCTGTTTAGCCCAAGTTTATAAACAACTTGGCAATGAAACTCCTGATGTTGACGATGCCCTAACGTTAAAAGGTTTCTTTAATGCGATGCAAGCCTTAGTACGAGATGAAACACTCATTGCGTATCACGATATTTCTGACGGTGGTTTATTCACTACCGTTTGTGAGATGGCTTTTGCGGGTCATACTGGGGTTGATATTGATATTAGTAAACTTAACGGTGATAACGTTTCAGTATTATTCAATGAAGAGCTAGGCGCAGTAATACAAATTCGTGACAGTGATGTTGATGTAGTTAACGCTGTCTTATCAGAACACGGTATTGATGATTGTTGTACGGATATTGGTCGTATCAACAATGAAGATACCATTCGTTTTACTCGTGATGAAACGGTTATTTTAGAAAATTCTCGTACTTATTATCGTACTACTTGGGCACAAACCACTTATAAAATGCAGTCACTGCGTGATAACCCAGCCTGTGCACAAGAAGAGCACGACGTGAAGTTCGACACTGAAGATCCAGGTTTACAGGCCGATTTAAGCTTTGATATTAACGAAGATATTGTCGCTGATTTAATTGCTAAAGATGCACTAAAAGGCAGCAACCCACGCATTGCTATTTTACGTGAGCAAGGTGTTAACTCTCATGTTGAAATGGCAGCAGCGTTTGATCGTGCTGGTTTTGTTGCTATTGATGTACATATGTCAGACATATTAGCGGGTCGTACTAACTTAGTTGATTTTAATGGCTTAGTGGCTTGTGGTGGGTTCTCTTACGGTGATGTTTTAGGTGCCGGTGAAGGTTGGGCAAAATCAATTTTATTCAACCCTGATGCAAAAGCCATGTTTAAGGCATTCTTCGAACGTGAAGATACCTTCTCATTAGGCGTGTGTAATGGCTGTCAAATGATGTCTAACTTAAAAGAAATTATTCCGGGCAGTGATGCATGGCCACGATTTGTACAAAATAAATCAGAGCGCTTTGAAGCACGTTTTTCATTAGTTGAGATTCAAGAAAGCCCATCCGTATTATTTAAAGGCATGGCTGGCTCAGTAATGCCAATAGCTGTTTCTCACGGTGAAGGACGTACTGAGTTTAGTGGTGATGAAGCAATTGATGCTGCAAATAACTCAGGTGCCGTATCAATGCGCTATGTTAATAACTATGGCGATGTTACTGAAACCTACCCAGCTAATCCAAATGGCTCAGTGGACGGAATTACCTCGTTAACAACAACTGACGGCCGTGTTACCATTATGATGCCGCATCCTGAACGTGTATTTCGCACCGTTGCTAACTCATGGCATCCTGATAGCTGGGGTGAAGATTCACCTTGGGTGCGTATGTTCCGTAACGCTCGCGCTTTTATTGGTTGATCTTTTTGCTAGTAAGTCCAAATTATTTGTCAAAAGTACTCACTGACATTCGTCAGCTCCGTGCTTTTTCCTTTAATTTGGGCTAACTAGCTGCAAGATAAACAATAAAATATAGCCGGAAATCTCAATTAATAGATTACCGGTTTTTTATTGCCTTTTTCTTTGCTAAATATTGTTATAACAAGGTAATCGTTAGAAAATATATAGCAAAGATTTAAAGCATAATATTTTCACTACGCACTAAACCCCATCAACTGATCAAACAAAGTCTAGTTGAATATCAGTACAGCCTTTCTTACAATATATACCTAAATTTTCGTTACTGGCAGCACCATTATGCGTAGGTGTTAGTAAAAAAAGTGGCTGCTTACAGGTAGTACAAAGCACCGTTTGCCCTGCCATGACTTTTTTCATCAGCTGTCTTTGGCTAGCAAAGGAGTTTTTACTGTTTTTTTGCAATTCAGAAAACTGTTTAATATCAATCATATTTTTACTATCTCTTTATTTTTTCTTTTTTATGGTAACCCTATAATGAAAGTTATAAACAGTAAAAACCATCAAACTTACCTTGTAGCGCAGCACAACTGGTTTCGAGTAACTCTTGATAGGCACTAATATTGTCATAATTCAGCGACATTTCTGGATAAGCAGTAATTTCCCATGGTAATTCTTCATTCTCATAAAAAGCCGTACAGGATATTTTCTGGCTGTTTTCCAGTAGTAGCTGACCAAACTGTAATGCTAGCGCATGAGAAGGAAATAATACCGAAAATTCTATTTCTCTGGTTTTGTCGAGATCATCACCAGCTTGTTGCATTTGCCATAAGGTATCGCCAGTAGTATCGTTTGGGAAAATGGTTACATTACGGTCCATTGGTCACTCTATATTTTTACATTTAAGAAACTAGCTTATTAAAATTCATATTACCTGATAACGCTTAATGGGTAAAAGTGTTAAGCTAATCAATATTGATTTTATTTCTTTTTCTGTCGTTTATGCCCCTTATTTTTGAGCATCATATAAAACTTGATAACATTACTGATAATATTATTGATGTTAATATGCCAACCGCTTTAACCGTACTTTTTGATAGCCTTACAAAAACAGACAACGCACTAAGTAAAGCTCAACTTAAGCAAGCGATTAGTAAAGGTGCATTATGGCTCACTCGCGGTAAACATACCCAAAGGCTACGCCGCCTTAAAAGAGCAATGCAACAAGGTGATGAGTTACACTTTTATTATAACGAAGCGGTGCTTGCTAGTGAGGTTGCCGCGGCTATTTTAATTAGCGATGAAGTTGATTATAGTGTTTGGTATAAACCCTTCGGTATGCTTTCTCAAGGCTCTAAATGGAGTGACCATTGCACTATCTCTCGCTTTGTACAGCAGCATTTTCCATCTGAACGTGCTGTTTTTATCGTGCATCGTTTAGATAAAGCGGCAACAGGGCTAATACTAATTGCTCACAGTAAAAAAGCAGCACAAGCCTTATCTTCAATGTTTGAAAATCGCACCACTAATGACAACTCACTTGAGAAAAATTACCAAATAATTGTCCATGGAAATCACAGTATAAATGAACAGCCACAAGTGATTACAGCAGAGGTTGATGGCAAAAGTGCCCGTAGTACTTTTCGCTGTTTAACCTATGATCAAAATAAAAATCAATCACTTATCGAAGTAAAAATTGATAGCGGCCGAAAACATCAAATTCGTGTTCATGCTGCCAGTGTTGGCTTGCCTGTAGTAGGTGATAGACTTCACGGCATCGCTAATAACAATGAACCACTTAATTTACAACTATGTGCCGTTAGTTTGCGCTTTATTTGCCCTATAACACAGAAAACTCAATTTTTTCAATTGTCTGAGGTATTACGACCTCAGCTGTAATCGCTTTTTTATGTACTTTAGCAACAAAAGTATTGCTCAAATAAGCTATTGTGCTTACGGCAATATAGTAGAGAAACATCAACCAATTGATTTTATTGGTTGTTATTAATATTTTCACTTCACTATATAATTTATCAAAATGGCTATTTTATCTACGTTACAAACACTTCATCATCCTTTATTTAACAAACACAACGTGCGAGTAGAAATAAAACGGGATGATATTATTCACCCGATAATTTCAGGTAATAAATGGCGTAAGCTTAAATATAATTTGCAACACGTACAGCAAAAACAAGAGTTCAATGGCGTGCTTAGTTTTGGGGGCTGCTACTCAAATCATATCCATGCGTTAGCATTTGCTTGTTTTGAGCAAAATATTCCTTGTGTTGGTATTATTAGAGGCGAAGCAGCTTACGCTGATAATTTCACCTTATCTTGGGCAAAGCATTGGGGCATGACACTCTATTTTGTTGATAGAAAAACGTATCGATGTCGTCATGACAGTGACTACTTAGCAGAGCTACAACAACAATTCCCTCATTATTTTATTATACCTGAAGGTGGCAGTAATAAACGCGCAATTACGGGTGTTAGCGAAGTAATCACTGAGCTAACCCAACAAACCGAGTTTGATACCTTAATAACACCTGTGGGCAGTGGTGGTACGTTAGCAGGGCTTATCGCCGGCGACGCGTTAAATAACATAACACATAACATACTTGGTATTGCCGTACTGAAAAATGCTGGCTATTTAGAAAATGAGATAAAGTCCTTACTACCTATCGCGGCAAAAACACATAGTAAGTGGCAATTATTAACCCAGTTTCACCGTGGTGGTTATGCTAAGTTTAGCCCAACAGACGCTTCACGTATCCTTGAGTTTAGTAAAATAACGGAGGTTAATTTCGAGCCTGTATATTCTGGAAAAATGATATTAGCTTTTCTTGATTTACTTGAACAAGGCTATTTTAGCAGCGGGGAGCGAATTGTTTTATTACATACCGGTGGTATGCAGGGGCTTGGTGGTATGATTGAACGAGGACTACTTAGTACAGAAGACTGGTCAATGCCCAAGCGAGTAGACTGATGTTTATTTTTGATTGTGCAATAAAAAAACACCGAATCTCTTATAATTAAATAAGAAAGTCGGTGTTTTTATAACGCTTTATCGCTGCTGGTTACGCTTTACAAAAAGTAACTCGAAACCCGTAGCTTAAAACTAAAACTTACGCTTCAGCAATAACAATCACTTTAACGCTAGTATCAACATCGTGATGCAAGTGAATAGCGATTTCAAATTCGCCTGTTTCACGGATTGCACCTAATGGTAAACGTACTTCAGCTTTAACAACTGCAACGCCAGCAGCGGTGATTGCATCAGCAATATCACGCGTACCAATAGAACCGAATAATTTACCTTCTTCACCAGATTTTGATGCGATAGTAACTTCGCTCAATTCAACAATTTTAGCGGCACGAGCCTCTGCAATTGTTAACACTTCACCTAGTTTAGCTTCTAATTCAGCACGACGTGCTTCAAAGTGCTCAACATTGGCTTCCGATGCGAAAACGGCTTTACCTTGCGGTAATAAGAAGTTACGTGCATAACCTGATTTAACAGATACCTTGTCACCAAGGCCGCCTAATTTGGCGATTTTGTCTAGAAGAATTACTTCCATAATAAACCCCTTTTAAGCTTACTTGTGTAAGTCAGTGTATGGTAATAATGACAAGTAACGAGCGCGTTTGATCGCACGAGTTAATTGACGTTGATATTTAGCAGCTGTACCAGTGATACGGCTAGGAACAATTTTACCACTTTCAGTGATATAATTTTTTAACGTAGCAACATCTTTATAATCGATAGAAGTTGCGCCTTCCGCTGTGAAGCGACAAAACTTACGACGTCTAAAAAAACGAGACATAATTTTCTCCGAATTTGGTTTTATTTACGCCTTAAGGCTTATACCTTAAGAAAAATAAAACACTAATTAATCATTTCTATTTGTTGAGCATGTAACACCAATAGCGGATTCCCGTTTCTTGATTCGTGGCGGTTAATAAAACCACTCACTTTTACATATTGTCCAACAACTAATTCACGAGTTAAGTGTGATAAATCACCTGTAGCAACAACTTGTATTCTGACAAATGCTTGTCGGCTCATGCCAGCTTCACTTTGTATAGACTTGTGGTCTATTGAAAACTGACTGTGAACAATACCTGCTGGAGTAGTTGACTGTTTTGCGGCTTTCACCACACTACCTGTCAACACAAGGCAATTTTCCTGCAAAGAGTCTTGCGAACTATCTTGCAAAAAATTCACAGATTACTTATTCGCTAGCAGCTTCTTCTGATTTTTCTTCTGTAGAAACTTCAGTAGCTTCAACTGGCGCAGCAACATCTTTCTTAACTTCACGGCGATCGTCACGACGGTCATCTTTAGTAACAGCCATAGGCGATACTGCAGTTACCGCGTCTTTAGTACGCATGATCATATTACGAATAATAACATCGTTATAACGGAAAGAAGTTTCAAGTTCATCAATAATTGACTGTGGTGCTTGTATGTTCATAAGAACATAGTGGGCTTTATGTAATTTATTGATTGGATATGCTAATTGACGGCGACCCCAGTCTTCAAGACGGTGGATCTTACCTTCAGCAGCGTTAATCAAGTCTGTGTAGCGCTGGATTATACCAGTCACTTGTTCACTCTGATCAGGGTGAACCATAAATACGATTTCGTAATGACGCATTACGAGCTCCTTACGGTTGTAGCCTCATAGTCTGGCTCAGCCAACACCAGTTGAGGCAAGGAACAAAAGTTCAGGCTGAATTAAGGAGGCATATAATAGAAGAAAGAAGAGATAAAAGCAAGTAACGATAGCTTAAACATGATATTTTTTGATTGCTGCTGGTATGGGCTACCAGCATTGAACGTTATTCCGCAACTAAACTTAAGTGATACAAAAAACAGTGCTACATAACGTAATGATCATAAAGTGTTTTTCATGCGGGTTCACTTTTGGCTGAGCTGATGGGTTTAACCAATTAATCGTTAGTAAATAGCATGTTTCAGCTATGCTATTTACTAAGACTTTTCACTTAACTCAAGCGTTGTCTAACTATTTCAAATAAGCATATACCCGTTGCCACTGAAACATTCAAGCTTGAAACACTACCTGCCATAGGTAATTTCACTAATTGATCACAGTTTTCACGTGTTAATCGACGCATGCCCTTTCCTTCAGATCCCATCACCAATGCCATAGGCCCTGATAATTTAACATCATAAAGACACGTATCAGTTTCACCCGCCGTACCAATAATCCATACACCCATTTCCTGTATATGTTTCATCGTACGCGCTAAATTAGTGACCTGTATTAAAGGTACAAATTCTGCGGCACCAACCGCAACTTTACGCACCGTTGCGGTTAAACGAGCCGCATTATCTTTAGGAACAATAATCGCTTGTACGCCCGCAGCATCAGCATTTCGTAAACAAGCACCTAAGTTATGTGTGTCAGTAACGCCATCTAAAATAAGTAAAAATGGTGGCGTATTATTCTTTTCAGCATTCTTAATAATGTCATCTAAATCATTTTCATTAAACACTTTACCTGGCTTTACTCGTGCTACTACGCCTTGGTGTTGCTCACCTAAACTTTTATCATCAAGCACTTTACGCTGCGCCATTTGCGCAGCAATACCATATTTACGCGCTAAATTAATAATAGGCATTAAACGGTCATCTTCACGCCCTTTTAATAGCCAAATTTCAATAAAGCGTTCAGGAGCACATGTTAATAAAGCATTTACTGCATGAATACCAAAGACTAATTCTTCATTTTTTGCCATTTTTTATTTACCTTTGTCGCACTAATGTACGACCTACCTCTTTCATAACTGATGGTTGATTTACTATTACTTTATATTTTTACGTGCGTTTTTACCGGGACGTTTTTTACGTGCACTACGCTTTTTAACTTTGCTCTTTTCTTCTTGGGGCAAAGCAGCTTTACTACTTGTTGATTTCTTACTGCTTGATGACTTCTTCGGTTTTTTATTTGGCTTCTGTGATTTATCATCACCCGTCAATTGCATGGTAAGGTCTATTTTCTTTTCATCTAAATTTACCGCAGCAACTTGTACCGTAACCACATCACCAACACGGTATTTAACACCACTATTTTCACCTGTTAAACACATGCGAACATCATCATAGTGATAATAGTCTTGACCAAGCGCAGTAATATGTACCAAGCCTTCAATATGTAAATCTTGTAAGCGAACAAAAAGGCCAAAATTAGTCACTGTACTGATAACACCGGTAAAACGATCACCAACATGATCTTGCATAAATTCACATTTTAGCCAGTCACTAACATCACGAGTGGCTTCATCAGCCCGACGCTCTGTCATAGAGCAATGCTCACCTAACTCAATCACTTCTTCAAGTTTATAATTATACAAACCTGCATTAGCGTCTACTGTTTCATTTGAGCTAAGCTGCTGTTGAAGAATACTTTTGATCACCCTATGTACGACCAGATCAGGGTAGCGACGAATAGGAGAAGTAAAATGACTATATGATTGCAGCGCTAAACCAAAATGCCCAAGATTATCACTTTGATAAACCGCTTGGCGCATTGAACGCAGCAACATAGTTTGAATAAGTTCTTGATCCGGACGATCTGCCACTTTTGCTAAAATATCACAATAATCTTGTGGCTCTGGTGCTTCTCTTTTAGGCAGGGGAATACCCAGTTCAGACAAATAACTGACAAATTTATTATATTTATCTTCACTTGGTTTATCGTGTACGCGAAATAATCCCGGTTTATTATTTTTTTCAATAAACTTAGCGGTAGCCACATTGGCTAAAATCATACATTCTTCAATGATTTTATGGGCATCATTACGGATAAGCGGCACAACGCTTTCTATTTTTTTATCCGCATTAAAAAGAAATAATGACTCTTCGGTTTCAAACGCAATGGCGCCACGTTTATTACGCGCATCACTTAACGATAAATACATATCCTTAAGGTTCTCTAAATCAGGCACTAATGCTTTATATTCAGTTCTTAATATCTCGTCACCATCAAGTATTTTAGCAACTTTACTGTAGGTGAAACGTGCATGTGAGCGCATAACGGCCGGGTAAAATTGACTACCTGAAAGTTTGCCTACGGCACTTACCGTCATTTCACACACCATACAAAGACGGTCTACATCTGGATTTAAAGAGCATAAGCCATTGGAAAGTTTTTCTGGCAACATGGGAATAACTTGGCTAGGAAAATAAACAGAATTACCACGAGAAATAGCTTCATCATCTAGTGCACTACCATGACGAACATAATAACTAACATCAGCAATAGCAACCCATAGACGCCAACCACCTGATTTTTTCGGTTCACAGTAAACTGCATCATCAAAATCACGCGCATCATCACCATCAATTGTTACAAGCGGTAGCGTTCTAAGATCTTTACGCGGTAATTTTGATGATTCTTCAACTTCATCACTAATGCAAGCCGTTTCAGCTTGAACATCAGAAGAAAATTCATGCGGTAAATCATGCGCACGTAAGGCTATGTCAATCTCCATACCTGGCGCCATGTGATCGCCTAAAACTTCAATGACATTTCCAATTGCCAATGAACGTTTGGTGGGTCTTTGCACTAGGTCAACTACTACCATTTGACCATGACGTGCACCGAGTTTGGCTTTGGGATCAATTAAGATTTCTTGTTTTATCTTCGTATCTTCTGGTACTATCGAACAAACATGATGATCAATATAAAAACGTCCTACAATAGGCGCTTTTCTCGGTTCAATCACCTCTAAAATTTTAACTTCTTTACGACCTTTTCGATCAGTGCGGTCTACCAACATAGCTTGGACAACATCGCCATGAAATACTCGCTGCATTTCATAAGAAGAAATATAAAAATCTTTACCTCGTTTATCTTTTTTAGCCGGATCATCAGGTGTAAAAAAGCCAAAGCCATCTCTATGGCCAAGAACTTTTCCTGTTACCAAACTGCTTTCTTCTGGTATAGCGTATTGTTTGAATTTATTAAAAATCAGCTGACCACTATTTTCCATCGCACGTAGACGACGCTTTAAACCAACAAGTAAATGATCTTCTTGATATTTTAATGTTTTAGCGAGGGCGTTATATGTTGGTGGAGGTGAACTCTTTTCAATAATAGAGAGCAATAGTTCACGGGACGCTACTGGTTTTTCATATTTTTTTGCTTCGCGTTTTGCGTGGGGGTCTTTAAAAGTCACAATAATTAGAATTTTTTAATAGTTTAATTACTTATCAGTATACCACAAACTCTATTTCATGACTGTTAACTCAGCAATAAAATATTGAGAGACTAATCAAAACATTCAAATCAAACATACGCTCATCATTATGATCTTAAGGTTAATGTGACTGACACAATGCCATGATCGGTGCTTTCTCCGTCACGTTCAAAAATAGGATTAATTAAATGTCGATCATAAGTATCATAAGCGCTGACCTGGTAAAGGCTATCGTGATAACTTGCATCAAATTCACATGATAATAAGATGTAATCGAGTACGGAGCTACCACCGCCAAAATAATGTGTTGGGGTACGTATTTCTTTTATTTCTCGATTAGCTTCATTGATGATCGCCACTTCAAATAGGTTCCAGGCATCTTTTAAACAATACTGAGCTAGATAGGCATCACGGTCAATAGAAGAAACAAAGCGTAAGGTGTTTGTTAGTAGATGACCTAAAACACCGTCAGTTAAGGTATTATTAAAATCTCCCATTAATACCATGGGGTAATTAGTCGCCTCACGTCGCGCTATCATCTCAATCATTAATAACGTTGCTTCACTGCCACGCTGTATCGTTGACCCCCAAGCACCTGCCACGTGTGCTTTTAAACTTTCAATAATTATTTTTTCTGCCGACCGAGATTTATTTTTCTCATCGAGATCAATCATGGAACGTTTAGATTTAAAATGCACCACATAACAATCGCAGTTGCCAATATGAGGTACATCAACCGTCGCCCTTAAGACTTTTCGACTAAAACAAAAATCATTGGCTAAACCTAATGTTTGTGCAAGTTCAGTGTTTGGTTTTATTGCAACGGCATCAACAATAGGATATCGCGACGCAATAGCAACAACAGGACGTTGATAAATAAAGTCATCAATTACATGGGGTTGATCAACCACTTTAAAATAACGATAGCCCTGCAACTCTACTAGTGCCTTTAACGATTCAGTACTAAAAACTTCTTGAAAACCAATAATATCAGGCTGATATTCACGTAAATACTCTGCAATCCACGTTTGTTTTTTGTGCCATTGCGCGGCACTATAAATGCGCTCAAAATCATAAAAAGCATTGGGCGGCTCAAGGTAATTAAATAAATTAAACGTGGCAATTTTAAGTTGTAAATTTGATACGCCTATAGGTGGAAGTATCTTATTTATTTCGTTTTGATCTTTGTGGTTGATGATGTTAACTCTACTAAACGATGAGTAATAATTATACCTGAGTTATTAAATTAAAAACCAATAACATACATAAGAACAACGGTACACACAGCTATTGATTGGGATTAAATAAGGATTAAATGACTTATCAACCAGATATTAATCAAAATGTATCTATACTAAGTTGTTATGCATAAGCTAAACATCCAACTATCGAGGGTAAAACAATGTCAAATGAAGGTTATCACGAGCCTATTGAAGAACTTAAAAACAAAACAAAGGATATGCATCGAGCTATTATCTCATTGATGGAGGAGCTTGAAGCAGTTGATTGGTACAATCAACGAGTAGACGCCTGTAAAGACGAAGAATTAAAAGCAATACTTGCTCACAACAGAGATGAAGAAAAAGAGCATGCAGCAATGGTGCTTGAATGGATTAGAAGAAAAGATCCAGGATTTGATAAAGAGTTAAAGGATTATTTGTTTACTGATAAACCTATTGCTCATCAATAAACAGCATAATAATCAGCAGTCGAACAGTTCGTTCCATGACTTTTTTACTTTTTTATATTGTACTATGCTAATACTACTCCACAAACTGTCACTGTGCTGGATGTTGGTATAACTAAACCGAAATATTCAACCTCGCACTAAAGTATATTAAGGATAATCTCATGGAAAAGCCACTTCATTCTATCGTTTCATTATTTGATCAATTAGGGCTAAACAGCACAGAAGAAGGCATCAATAACTTCATAAATAAAAATGGTCAGCTATTGGGTAATATAGAATTACACCAAGCATATTTCTGGAATACCTCACAAGCAACATTTTTAAAACAGGCGTTAGACGACGATGCAGATTGGGTTGAGATAGTAAATCAACTAGATGCAATGTTGCGGTGAAATATAACAAGCGCAAGCAATCGTAAATTTACTCGCTGTTAGAGATGTAGTTAAAGCTAAATACCTTATAAAGTGCTTTGTATTAATTAAGAGCGTTAACGCAATCTTTCCAAGTGATAGTTCGCCGGTATATTAGCAATAGCGGTCAAGCTTTGTTCACTTATTGTCGCCAACAATATTACTTTTTAAATAGGCTAATAGGCCTAAATTTATTACACCTATTGTTTTATTAGGAGGAAACAATGTCTGACAATTTACACAGTGCACTTATAGAAGCAATCAACGATGAGTATAAGGCGCGCGCAACATACCGTGCCGTCATTAATAAGTTTGGTGAAATACGGCCATTCATTAACATAGTGGAAGCAGAAGGCCATCATATTCAAGCCTTATTACCTTTGTTTGCTAAATATAATATTGCTATACCCAACGATGATTGGGATTCACTTATAGAAACGCCTCTATCTATTATTGATGCATGTCACTTAGGCGTTGCCGATGAGATCGACAATACAGAGATGTATGACAGGTTGCTTGATTCAACAATAGACTACCCTGATGTTCAGGAAGTACTAAAAAAACTACAAAAAGCATCAAAAGAAAATCATCTTCCCGCTTTTCAGCGTTGCGTCGAAAACGGTGGTGCCAAAAGAGGTAGTGGAAAAAGAAAGAGTGGAAAAGGAGAAGGTCGAGAACAACGCTTTAAATAGGTTTTAAGATGGAAAATACATTTTGGACAGCTCTTGCCACGAGTTCTTTGGCAGCCATTGTTACTTCAATTGGCATATATACAATACGTAAATATACCGATTGGGGTCAACGTAATAGTACATACTTTATGTGTTTCGCCGCAGGTGTTCTCATCTCGGCCTCATTTCTTCACATTATTCCTAAATCATTATCAATGAACCCTAATTCTGCTATTTATTTGTTAGTTGGATATTTTGGGTTACATTTATTTAATCGTTTTATTACAGTATTTGTATGTCAAAAAAAACCTGAAAAAGAGACATATGGCCTTGGGCTTGTGTCAATGATGGGTATTGGCTTCCACTCGTTTATCGATGGTTTTATCTACTCTATTGCTTTTACCGTGAGTGTTTTTACAGGGTTCCTCGCCACTGCGGGCATGGTTTTACATGAATTTCCTGAAGGTATCATTACTTATCTATTATTAATACGAGGCGGATTCAGTGAGAGAAAGGCTATGATTCTCTCACTGTTTGCAGCTGCACTAACCACTCCGATTGGAATGCTGGTTTCATACCCACTAATAAGTGATATTAGTAAACCAATGTTAGGTTCATTGTTATCATTATCAGCAGGTGCACTACTTTATGTCGGTGCAACGCATCTATTACCTAAAGCTGAACAAGAACACAAAAAATATAGTTTTGTTGCATTGGGTGGTGGCGTGCTAGTCGCTATAATAATATTTTTATCAAAAGCTTGATTTAATAGTGAGTCCTGTATTGACATAATTGCCATACAAGACAAATTAAACGATCGCCATGTCACCTTTACTTTGTAGCCATGTTTTTCGATCACCACTACGTTTTTTTGATAGCAACATATCCATCATCTCAATGGTTTCACTGTGCTCTTCATCAAGCGCCGTTAATTGTACTAAGCGGCGGGTATTCGGATCCATGGTGGTTTCACGTAATTGTGGGGGATTCATTTCACCCAAGCCTTTAAAGCGCTGTACGTTGACTTTTCCACGTTTTTTTTCTGCTTCAATTCGATCAAGAATACCTTCTTTTTCTGCTTCATCTAGCGCGTAAAATACTTCTTTACCAATATCAATGCGATACAATGGCGGCATGGCTACATAAACATGCCCTGCTTGTACTAGTGGTAAAAAATGTTGCGTAAATAAGGCGCACAATAAGGTAGCAATATGCAGACCATCAGAGTCAGCATCGGCAAGAATACAAATTTTACCGTAACGTAATTCTGATAAATCATCGCTATCGGGATCGATACCTAAGGCGACAGAAATATCATGGACTTCTTGCGAGGCTAAGATTTGTCCTGAATCAACTTCCCACGTATTAAGAATTTTACCTCTCAGTGGCATAATGGCTTGTATTTCACGATCACGTGCCTGTTTAGCACTACCGCCAGCAGAGTCACCTTCCACTAAAAATAATTCTGTGCGTAATAAATCTTGGCTGCCACAATCGGTGAGTTTTCCAGGTAACGCAGGACCTTGGGTAATCTTTTTTCGTACCACTTTTTTACTTGCTCTAAGTCGTTTTTGGGCGTTGTTGATACAAAAATCTGCGAGGGTTTCCGCTATATCCGTATGTTCATTTAGCCATAAGCTAAAAGCGTCTTTCACTACGCCGATTACAAACGCGGCACATTGGCGTGATGATAAACGCTCTTTAGTTTGACCGGCAAATTGTGGATCTTGCATTTTTATCGATAAGATATAACTACATTTGTCCCAGATATCATCAGGGGTTAATTTAATACCTCGGGGAACTAAGTTTCGAAATTCACAAAATTCACGCATTGCTTCTAACAAGCCTTGGCGTAACCCGTTAACATGCGTACCGCCTGCAATAGTAGGGATTAAGTTAACATAACTTTCGCCTATACCTTCTCCGCCTTCAGGTAGCCAAGTTACTGCCCAGTCAGCCGCCTCATTTTGCGATGAAAACACCCCAATAAAAGGCTCTTCAGGTAAATTAACATAGCCTTTAACAGATTCTTTTAAATAGTCGGTTAAACCATCTTCATAACACCATTCGTACTTTTTATTTTCAATTTTGTCATGAAACTTAAGGGTTAAGCCCGGACATAACACTGCCTTTGCTTTTAATAAATGGGTAAGTTTTAACACTGAAAATTTAGGTGAATCAAAATAGCTAGGATCAGGCCAAAACTTTACTCGAGTACCCGTATTTCGTTTACCAACAGTGCCTTTTTCCGTTAGCTCTTCAACCTTATCGCCATTTTCAAAAGCCATTTCATAGACTATACCATTACGCCTTACGCTCACATCAACACGTGTCGATAAAGCATTAACTACAGAAATACCAACGCCATGCAAGCCACCTGAAAATTGATAGTTTTTATTGGAAAACTTACCACCCGCATGCAACTTACAAAAAATGAGTTCAACACCTGAAACGCCTTCTTCTGGGTGGATATCTGTTGGCATACCACGACCATCATCAATAATTTCTAATGATTGATCGATATCTAACACCACTGAAATATTTTGTGCATGGCCTGCAAGCGCTTCGTCCACCGAATTATCAATAACTTCTTGACCTAAATGATTCGGGCGAGTGGTATCAGTATACATACCTGGACGACGGCGAACGGGTTCTAAACCGCTGAGTACTTCAATTGAGTCGGAGTTATATTGGTCGGTCATGTTTATAGTATCTTTATAAATATTATTTTTGTTTGGTGTTTTTACTGTATTAAAAACGGTTGAGTTGAAAAAAATCTGCTATTGTCGGTAAATGTTGCTCAAAATCGACAAAACTATGATCACCACCCTGCTCGATTACTAATCGGCAGTGTTGGTACTTTTCAACTGCTTGTTGGTAATTTAACACTTCATCATCGGTTTGTACCATAACTAGATAATTATTTTTTTTCTGCATATCGAAACTAGGGGATTTTGGTTCAATCGCTTTTAGTTCAATCATATGATCTCTGGTGACTTGATAAACCTCTCCTGTATAAGGATTTACTTGTTCTCCAAGATAGTCTTTCAGTAATTCAAAAGGCTTAATTGCAGGGTTAATGAGTACACTTGGATAATTATATTTCTCTGACAAGTAGCTAGCAAAATACCCACCTAATGAGGAACCCATTAAGTACCATGAAGTATTAGTTTGATAAGATTGAATGATGTGTTCAAGTTGATTAATAGCCTCTTTGGGATTGCTAGCAAGTTGCGGACAATAGAAATGAACCTGAGGGAAGTGTTTGCATAAATATTGTCGTGTTTGCTCTGCTTTAATTGATAAAGGTGATGAGTTAAAGCCATGAATATAAAGAATTATTTTTTGCATTACTGTACTTCTATCAAATTAGCTTTTTTAAGGAATAAGCGCTTAAGGAGTGATAATCTCACTGGTCATTGTACCATTACTGTTAAGGTAAAATAATCGATAACTTGGCACAATAGAGGCCATTTTTTCTTTAGCCTCGCCAAATTGGACAGACGTTGCCGGGCAAGTATAAATATCAACTTGATGTTTAGACAGTTGGCTAGCTCTATGTACATGCCCACAGGCAATGGCTTTTATAGTCATGTTTGCATCATTTAATTGATTAATAGTTTGCCAAAAAGTTTGCTGATTTATTAAGCCATGTTTATCAATATAATAGCCAATGTTGACCGGGTGATGGTGCATCATCAGTAATTGAAATTTATTGTTGTCTATTCGTTGAGCTAATTCAGTTAAGGATTTTTGGCTAACCAAGCCTGATGGAGTGTCACTCTTACTGTCTACTAGCTGTAATTGCCAAAAATCATGGCTGATTGTGCTATTGGTTTGAAAGTTTGGCGCAGTTAAGTATTTTGCCATCATCTTTTTATCATCGTGATTGCCCGCTAAGAAATACACCGGGATAGAAAACTGAGCCTGCGCGACAGCTTCAACAAAATATTGATAAGATAATTCAGAATGGTCTTGAGTGAGATCACCCGTAAACACCGCACAATCAATATTCTTTCGACTAGCAATATCAGTTAATACTTGTGTTAGGTTTTGCCAAACATTAGCACCAAAATGTTTGGAACTTTTGTCTGAAAATAAGTGACAATCGCTAAATTGGGCAACCGTAAATGCTTTTCTCTGACTAATCATAAGCTAGTTTTAACTCAACATTAACTTGTCCGTGCGTTAAGCAAAGGTGTAACCACTCATTCAAAAATTGATTGATTTGTTGCTTCTCATCTTGTTGATGCATGTGTTTATTAGGGTAGTCATAACGTGGTTTCACTTGATGAATGTCTTGGCTGCTGATCACTTCAGCCATGTGAGCATCGTGATATAAACGAATAGACATACGAGGATGCAAATAATGCAGTATGGTTTTGCTTGTTGACTTTTCTTGTTCAAAGTCCGTCTTCCTAAGCACTTTTTGTTCAAACGTAATAAGCGAAGTATAACGAGTCACTTCAATAACCGTTATCGCATAGGCAAGATGATCATGAATAAAAAAATGACGCTGTTGATCAAGTTGAGTTTGATCAGCCTGTATTTTTAAAAATAAAAAATAGTTATTGGCGCACAAAGACATCAAACTAACGAGATTAGGTTGATATGTTTTTCTGCTATTAAAGGTACTACTTGGGAAAAAACTCACTTATCATAACCCTTTATCATTACAAACGTTGATAATTTATTGCTAACCATTGTAAGCCAATTATAGTTGCAGCGTTACTAATTTTGCCCTTAGTAAGTAATGCTAGAGCCTCATTACGTGAAACAACATGTAGCATAATATCTTCATTTTCATGGGCTAAACCATAAACACTGCCTGATGAAATTTTACTGCTATCAAAGGTTGACCAATATAAATTAATACATTCACTCGTGCCGCCAGGGCTAGAGAAATATTTCATAATCAGTTTTATTGATTCTGCCTTTAATTCAATGCTGGCTTCTTCTTTTGCTTCACGAACAGCCACATCAATTGGACTTTCATTTTCATTAAACATACCCGCAACAAACTCAAGCATCCACGGCGTTTCATTTACCCGTAATACACCGGGTCTAAATTGCTCTAATAACAATAACGCGTCTTTTTTAGGATCATAAAGCATCACCACAACCGCATCACCACGTTCAAATACTTCACGAGTAAAGCTAGCACTTTGCACACCAGAAAATAATTTATGATTAAGATGGTATTCATTCATCTTAAAAAATCCCTGATATTTTGTTTCAATAGCCGATATAGTGACATCCGTTTTATCATATTGAAGCATTGATACTTGCTTGTTTTTATTATCTTGCATAAATAATCTCTTTTTAATTATAATTTGTTACAATAGTAAACACCTATTTTATTTGGTTAATATAAAAAATTAGGTACGATAACCAAGTATAAAACTTAATATGAGTACAAATATCTACTCAAGGAAAGCCTTACCCATGAAAAAAACATTAAGCACGTTAATTATAGCTATCGCCAGTGCAATAACTAGCGTTAATGCTCAAGCCGAAGATTTATTAACCGTTTACCAGCAAGCCTTACTAAATGATACTGTCGTATTAAAAGCACAAGCACAGTACGATATTGTTAAAGAAGATATTGAACAAGCACGTGCTGCTTTATTACCTAACATCAACGCCTTTGGCAGTTATACTGATGGGGAAAACGAGTCATATCTTTTGGGTTCTACCTTAACAACTAAATACAATTCGTTAGGCTATGGGGCTAGCTTAAACATGCAGCTTTATCACCATAGTAGTTGGCTAAGTTTAGATATTGCTGAAAAATCAGCACACCAAAGTGATTTAATTTACCAAGTTGCAAAACAAGATTTAATTGTACGTGTCGCTCAAGCTTACTTTGCTCTGTTGGGCACCAAAGATGACTTAGAATTTGCACAAGCAGAAAAAGCGGCTATCGCTCGTCAACTTGAACAAACTAAGCAACGCTTTTCTGTTGGTTTAACTGCGATAACCGACGTACATGAAGCACAAGCACAATTTGATAATGCGGTCACCGAAGAAATACGTGCAGAAAATGCTATTTTTAATGCTGAAGAAGAATTACGGGTAATCACTAATACATACCCTAGCGATATCAACATACTAAATACGGATAGATTTAGCACAACGACGCCTAACCCAAATAGTGCTGATGAATGGCAACAAAGCGCCGAAGCGAAAAACTTAGATTTAATAACCGCTAAAGTAGGTATAGATATTTCTAAACAAGCTATTGATGCGGCGAGATCGGGGCATTATCCTACCTTGGATTTTGGTGCTACTTACCAGAGTACCGATGGTGACACAACAGGTCCTCTAGGTGATATTAATGCACCGGCTTTAAATGATTACTCTATTGGCGTAACGCTGAATGTACCCATTTATTCTGGTGGCGCCATTCAAAGTTCTGTACGTCAAGCCCAAAATCGCTTTGTACTGGCTAGTCAAGATTTAATGCAAACACACCGCGCTGTTGTTCGTACGACACGTAATGCTTATAACACCGTTATTGCTACTATTTCAGGCATCAGAGCTTTTGAACAATCGGTACTCAGTGCTAGCAAGGCGTTAGAAGCTACCGAAGCAGGCTTTGAAGTAGGTACTCGTACCATTGTTGATGTGTTAGACAGCACACGTAACTTGTATAATGCTAAACGTAATTTATCATCTACACGTTATTCTTACATTCAAAATGTTTTATTATTAAAACGTGCTGGAGGCACTATCACTGATGAAGATATCACGGCTATTAACGCTGGTTTAGTGGCTAGAAACTAAACATAAAAAGGGCACATGCATAGCATGTGCCCTTTTTATGTCTTGTCCTGAAATATGTTTACATCAAATTTCTAAAAAACGCGACCAACTGTTTAGCTTCACGTTGAACAGAATAATGTGCTAAAACGCGTTCTCGTCCATCAATGCCCATCTGTGCTAATTTATCTTCATTACTCAGTAGCAAATCCATTTTATCAACAACGGCAGGTAAATCATTAACAGGTACAACATAACCATCTGTGCCCTCTCGTACCACTTCAGGCCATGCACCGGCTTCACTTGCCAACACGGCTGCGCCACTACTCATGGCTTCTAAAATGGTTAAGCCAAAACCTTCATTTTCACTTAACGCCACAACTAAAGACAAGCCACTGAAAATTTTAGGAATATCAGCAAAGTTCTGTTCTCCCGCAAAAACAATACGTTGACTTAAACCCGCTTGTTCAATTTCTGCTTGTAATTCTTTAACAAAACTTTCATTACTTGCGCTAATAGAGCCAACAACAACAGCGGTATAATTTGGATATTTATCAAGTATCTGGATACAACTTTTAACGAAAAGGTGAACACCTTTTTGTGCTCTAACTCGTCCTAAGATGGCAATACCTCTTTTACCTTTTTCAACACCTTCAGGTAATATACTTAACGATTGCCAAACCTTTGCTTTATCAACTGGTGGTGTATAAACCTCGGTATTCACACCATGATAAATAATAGCATCAGGTTTTCGGTGCAAATAGCTCGCTGATGCTTTACACATCGCTAATACCGCATCCATTTTATCAGTTAACCATAGAGTTGAACCACTGCGATAACGCTGTGCTGCGCTACTAAAAATGATTTTGATTTTACTACGAAAAACATGCTTCAAAATCAACGCTTGGATCATTTCATCAACACGGCGCGCATGAAAAATTCTAAAGCGTCCATCCGCTAATGGTTTAAAACACATTTTAGCCACTTGCCAAAAACTAATATGTAACGATTCATCCGTTAAATGGTGTTTTCCCATTACTCGCAAGTTAATTAATTTTTGTTGCTCAGACAATAACTGCAACATAGTTGAGGTAACGCCAGAAAAGTTTGAATTGGAATTTCCAATAATTAATTCTATTTCACTTTGGCGATTAGTTTGATTTTCTGCTGTATTCATTTTATCTACACACTGACCATGTCTAAAACAATAATGACTATTCTACGATAAAACCTGTGTAGACTATATAAGTTAATTGCCCATTTTCAGGTAACCTAGGTATAATAATTCCCTGCGAAAATTCCTAGCAACTTTAATGAGCTGCTTTATTAAGAGTAAATACTGTGAGTCGAAATAAAGTTTTACAACCTGATTTTAAATTAGCTTTTTTATACCCTAAATATTGGCTAACTTGGTTAGGTGTTATAATTCTCTATAGCATTTCATGGTTACCCTATAAATGGCAATTAGGTTTAGGTCGGTTGATTGGCCGTTTACTTTTTAAAATGGGATCTAAAAGAAAACATATTGCTGACACCAACTTAAAATTATGTTTCCCAAAAATGAGTGAACAAGAACGCCGACACATTTTGAAAAAGAACTTTGAAAACACGGGTATTGCTTTATTAGAAACAGGTATGGGTTGGTGGTGGCCAAATTGGCGCGTTAAACGTAAAGTAAACATAGTAGGTTTAGAACATATTGAGAAAGCAAAACGTGAAGGTAAAGGCGTATTATTACTCACAATGCATTACCTAAGTGTTGAAATGACTGCTAGAGGCATAGGTTATGGTCACCCAATGGTGGTCTTTTATCGTCCACATAATAATCAGCTCATGGAATATTTTCAGTTTCGAGGTCGCGGGCGCTCTAATAAATATATGTTAGGTAAGCGTGATGTTAAGGGTTTAATAAAAGCACTAAAAGATGGCGAAGTCTGTATTTACTTACCCGATCAAGACTATGGTAGAAACCGTAGTTTATTTGTGCCTTTTTTTGGTGTAAAAGAAACCGCTACAACCACTGGAACCTTAATTTTTGCACGACAAAAAAATGTTGAAACCATGATGTTAATTCCCACTAGAAATGAGAATGACGATGGTTACACTATGGAAATAATGCCACCACTGACAAATTTTCCAACCAAAGATGATGAAGCCGATCTTATCCGTATAAATCAAGAGTTAGAAAAAGCTATTTCTCGAAAACCCGAACAATATATGTGGTTACATCGACGATTTAAGACACGCCCAGATCCTGACTCACCTTCTTTATATAAGTAACCATCTGATTTCAATGGGAAAACTAGATTTCAAGGCAGTTAAATCAAGGCAATATGATTTCAACAATAGACATAATATGTCATTAATGCTATTAATAACCTGAACGATTCACTATCTGTCCTACTCGAAGTGTATTAATCGAGAAACTAGTGTTAAAGTTGTTAGATGCTAGCGTGATAAATCACTGGCATAACGACCTTACAAGAGTGTAATGAATAGGTAGTATTAACATCATATTTTTATGGAGATGATAGCAGAAATGCAAAGGCTGAAAGACTCTTTTATCAAACAATTTTTTAATAAAATATGCACTAGTTCAGTATTAGGGCTCTCTATTTTATTGTTATCCGCTTGTGGTGACCCCGTTAAAGAACAAGCAATACAGCAACTCCCCATAACCGAGAAAAGAGTTACTCAACTGGGTGATGCGTTAACTAATGGGCAGGTGCGCAATGCTAATCTAATTCATCAATATGCTGATAAAGTATCCAAAATCAAGCCAAGTTTACACGCGTTGACTGAAGAATTTAGTAAAGATGCTAGCATACAAGGACCAATGTATCGTGCCCTTCTAAATAGAGTCAATACAGTAAAAAATCAACCGCAAATGTTTGCTTCAAGCCAAGCCATTTATGACGAATTACTCAATATTTATCAAGCGGCTGATCCCGTACTTTATTCTGAAGCATTAAGTGATCCCTTAAATGTATTAGCTGATATGTCTGACGGTCAATTGCCCAGAGTGAACTCTTTATCTAAATCACAATCTCAACAAGCAAATAATGCGCAAGATTTTGGCACGGGTGAACAACTTATTGGTAACCCAAGTTATGGTAATTGGCAAACGGGCAGCAATGGTATGTCTTTTTGGGCATGGTATGGCATGTATTCTATGATGGGAAATATGCTTGGTCGCCCTACATACTATAGTGACTGGGGACGAAATAGAAACTATAGCTATTATAATGATTACGGCAGAACTCGTTATAGTTCACCTAACCAACTAAACAAACAAACACAACTTGATCAGCGCACTAAAAAATCATTTGCAAGCAAAGGGAAAAAATTTACCAGCCCATACGATAAAAACCGTACTGGCTCATCGAGTTTATCTTCCAAAAGTAAAACAGCACAATCTAGCGCTAATCGTTTTCGAAGTAATACCGCTAAAAAAAGTAGCTATGCGAGTAAATCTAGTACTCAATCAAAGTATGGAAAAAGCTCTAGCTTTAGAAACTCTAACACCAATACATCACGTGGTTTTCGACGTGGTAAATAACAAGAAATAGGATAGATAGTTATGAACACATTGATAGATCTCGTTGGTGTTAATCAAGAATTACTGATTTATTTAGCCATAGATATCACTATTGCTATCATTCTTTTAGGTGCTATGCGCTTTTTATTGGGTTTAACAAGCCAAGTAAATAGTACAGAAGAATTAGCTCAAAAAGATAACTTTGCCTTTGGTGTTAGTGTTGCCGGTAGTATTTTAGCGTTAGGCATCGTATTAACTGGTGCTATTTCCGGAGAAAATGCGCCAAGTTATACCATGGAAATCATTGGTATGTTTGCCTACGGTACCTACGGATTGGTATTGATTAAGGTCGGACGTATCATTCAAGACAAGGTAGCTTTACAGCACTTAAATAAAACAGAATTAATAAAAAACAAAAACCTTACCATCGGTATTGTTGATGCAGCAGGTGCCATTGCTACCGCGATTATTATTCGTGCGGTATTACTTTGGGTTGACGGTTTAAATATTTCAACCTTCATCGCCATTACCAGTGGCTTTATTGTTGCACAAGCAGTATTAGTTATGGTGACTCGTATTAGAGAGAAAAAATATGCTAAAAACAATCAACAAGATTGTCTACAAGAAGCCTTAAGCGATGGACATTTAGCGCTTGCTATCCGTTATAGTGGTCAAGTTATTAGTACCGCACTTGCCGTCACAGCAGCAAGTCACTTCCTTATTTATAGTCCCGACACCTTAGTAGTGAATTTATTAGGCTGGTTAGTCTTCGGTATAATCATGACACTATTGGTTGCACTGTTGACCTCAATAGCCAAACGTATTGTGCTTTGGGGAATCAACCTAGTAGAAGAAGTAGATCAGCAACATAATATTGGTGTGGCTAGTATTGAAATGGCAACGAGTATTTCCATCGCCTTGATATTAACTGCGTTAATGGCATAAGGAAAAATCGACCTTCTGGGTTCAGAGTGACTAGTTACAAAGCAAATACCTAGTCACTTAACTCTACACCCAAGGCTAGTAACTACCAACTCGTATCATTCACTCGTAACGACAGAATAAATGCCTTTTATGCCATCAAAAAACTCCCGCCTTATTGACGACACACTACTCATTTTAACCATGGCGGTTCTCGCCGGTTGTGGTTTAATTTACGAATATCTTCTTTCTCATTACGCTGGTAGAGTGCTTGGTGTAATGGAAAGCACCATTTATACCATGATAGGTTTAATGATCGTGTCAATGGGCCTAGGTGCTTTTGCCGCGCGTAAAGTGCGCTGCGCCTTTAATGGTTTTGTTTATTTAGAATTATTAATTGCTTTTCTCGGTGCTAGTGCCATTTTAATCATTGGCGGTCTCATAGCCATCACTCAAATATTGCCACATATCATTGCCGATATGTTTGCCCTTCCTCCCGATATGCTACCCAAAGGAGGAGTTTTTAAGCAGTTAAGTTTTATTGCCATTAATAGTCCTTATTTTTTCGGTGTGATATTAGGTTTTTTTATTGGCATGGAAATTCCACTAATCGCCAGAATTCGTGAAGAAATACATGGTCAGCACCTCGCTAATAATCTAGGTACAATTTATGGCGCAGACTACATTGGTGCAGGCATTGGGGCTGCTATTTGGGTGGTTTTTTTACTTAGCATAGATATCAGTAAAGCGGCTGCGTTAACCGCTAGCTTAAATCTAATTGCTGGCGCTTTTTTTATTTTACGGTATTGGCATAAATTAACCTGGCGTAAAACCTTTATTAGTTTACATCTAGTCTTAGCATTACTTATTTTATTAATGTTTAATTACGGTAACCACTGGCTAAATCAAATGAATAGCCTGCTCTATTTAGACAAGGTAGTACACGTACAAAAAACTAATTATCAGCAACTTACCTTCACTGAACGCTATTTAGGTGTTAGCGATGACGAACAACAAACTAGCATCATTAACTTTTATCTTAATGGCCGTTTACAGTTTTCATCCATCGATGAGCATATTTATCATGACTACCTAGTAGCGCCCGTTTTAGCGGGTTCAGCTCGACATGATAATATACTTATTATTGGTGGTGGCGATGGCTTAGCACTGCGAGATGTATTGAAATACGGGCCAAAAAAAGTGACCTTGATTGATCTAGATAGCGAGTTAATTAATATATTTAAAACGCCAGACCAACATGTAAATGCCAATTTAGCTAGAAAAATAAGCTATATGAATAAGAATAGCCTCCAAGATAAACGAGTCACTATTTTACGAAGTGATGCTTTTTTAACGGTTAATAAACTACTTAAAGCGGGACAAGTATTCGATGCTATTATTGTCGATCTTCCTGATCCTAGTCATCCCGATCTCAATAAGCTTTACACTGTTAATTTTTACGCTAGATTAAAACAGCTACTCTCAGGAGATGGCTTAATTGCCATTCAGTCAACAAGCCCTTACCATGCAAAAAATTCATTTATTTCTATTGGTAAAACATTACGTGCTGCAAACTTTGCGCATGTGCAGCAATACCATGACAATGTTCCAAGCTTTGGAGAATGGGGCTGGACTATAGCTTCAAAAAGAGGCAAGAGCCCACTAGCAAGACTAAATAATTTAAAACAGTTGCCGGTCAAACATAGTTGGCTCAATATAGACATATTAAAATCAGCTTTTATTTTCCCCAATGATTTCTATATTAATGAAGAAAACATAGATATCAATATTTTAGGTAGCCATACACTTTACCAATTACACCAAAACGCATGGCAAACCCAACAAGGGATTAATTGAGCCAGTTACAAAAAATGACTATTAAGAAAAGAAGTCTCAAGTAAAAAAAACACTTGACATAATATGTCAAGATGCTAAATTCAACCTCGGTGACATATTATGTCATCTATATATTTTTGATAAGGATAGGAAGTACATGAATATTCATACTATAGCCGATCATTTAAATAGCTTGGCCGATAACTCTGACACAGGAATGAACTTTGACTGTCAACCTATATCCGGTGAAGTCGATGTACTACAAATAACGCTTCTAGGACGAGAAGAATTACCCATCTTTTTATCAGTAACCGATGACCAAATTTTATGCATCAGTTATCTTTGGGGTACTGATGAAGTAAAAACTGAATGTATAAATACAATGCACGAAAGCATGTTGGAAATGAACATTCCCATGCCTTTATCATCTTTTTCAAAAATTGGTGATAAATATGTAGTTTTCGGGGCTTTATCTATCAATTCAACCTTTGAAGATATTGAACATGAGCTGGCTGTGTTAAGCAATAACGCCATAGAAGTAATTGATGATATGAGTGATTACCTTCGGTAAGTCGTAATCTATTACGACAACAAACCCAAGTTAGAATATCATCTTATTAGGAGAGAAAAAAATGAGTATATTTAAAAAAATTATGACTGCAATTCGTGGTGGTGCTTCAGAAGCTGGTGAAGCAATTATTGATGCAAATGCTACCCGTATTTTTGAACAAGAGATTCGTGATGCAGAAAATCACTTAACCAAGGCAAAACGCGATTTAACGGGTGTAATGGCCGAGCAGATGTCGGCAAACCGTGAAGTGACTCGTTTACAACGCGAAGTATCTGAGCATGAAGGTTATGTTGGCCAAGCCTTAGAAAAAGGTGATGAAACGTTAGCACTTGCCATTGCTGAAAAGATTTCTACCTTAGAAAATGATTTAGCCGCGCAAGAACAAGCACTTAATAGTTTTACCGGCAATGCTGATAGACTTAAAGAGCTAGTAAAGAAAAGTGAGCGCCAAGTAACGGAGCATAAACGTCAGTTATCTATGGTAAAAACTACAGAAAGTGTACAAAAAGCGACTTCGGCTATTACTGATAATTTTTCATCGAGCAATTCAAAATTGTTAAGTGCTAAAGATTCACTAGAGCGTATTAAAGCGAAGCAACAAAAATTTGATGATAAAATGAAGGCCGCTGAAATACTTGAATCTGAAAACGCAGATTCATCATTAACAGCACAGTTAAAAGCTGCGGGCATAGGCTCACAAGAAAACAGCGCTAACTCAGTACTTGATCGTATTAAAGCGAAACAGAAGTAATTTACATAGTGAATAAGTAGTAGTGAGTTATCAATAACTCGCGACTACTTATTCACAGCTGTTTATTCGACAATATTTATTCGACAACTGAGATAAATAATGAGTTTTTTTAAAAAAATATTTAACAAAGAAGCACAAGCTGAACGTAAATTAACTCACGTCAACCAACTTTTAGTCGGTGATATTATTGTATTAACGGATAGCTTTGCTTTACCTCAAGCGTTACAAGGTCAACAGTTTCAAGTGACCGCGGTTAATAGCTATGAATACGAACAAAACACACAAACTGAATGGTCTTTACAAGGAAATGATGAACTGGCGATCTTTTTATCATTAGAAATTGATGATAGCACCGAGCTAAAGTTTTCAGTCAAAGTTGAGCATGATGATATTGAAACATTGTTTGATTTAGATAACTTCTCACAAGTATTTGATGAACCTGGGCAAGCTTTTTTAAACCGCCAACGTGATAATGAAGTCACTTCAACTTGGAGTAGTGAACAATACCAACAAAGTATTTTTGCAAAAGTGGGTTACTTTCATCGAAAAGATCATCGCAGTGAAGATCTTTCTGCCTATGAAGGGAAAGGCTCTGGCGAGCAACTTGAACTATATAGCTTGTATAACGAAGATCAAAGTAAAGGCGTAGATATAGAAGTGTGGCAAGATGGCGATACTGATGTCTTTTTAACCTTATTTAGACCATTAACCGATATTATTGATATGTACCCAGCGAGCTAGGAACTAGGAACTAGGAAATAATATGACAAAAGCTAATACTTCATCTATCCCTACAAAAAAAGATAGAAAAATCCCTGATAAATGGCAGTCTTCAGTAAAGGCAATGAAAGCCGTGCAAGTTGCTTTTGATATGGATGAAAAAATACAGTTGTCTATTCGAAAACAGGCGCTTGATGCCGGCCTTAGCCCATCAGATCAAATTCGTGATATTTTAGGGTTACCCATTAATAAACGTCCAAAACGCCCTCGTCTAACGGTAAGTTTAGCCCTAAGTGATTATCAATTATTAGCTGAAAAATACGGTTTAGAAGCCATACAGCAACTTGATATCAAGAGAAAATTAATGGATGAGCTCATTGAATCAGTTAACCTAAGCGAGAACAAATAAATAGATTTTTGTAAAAATAATCTTATATGTGCCATACTTTTGTTTAACATCAAAATAAACACACATAGGGACATCATTATGTTAAAACAAAAATCACTTATCAAAAATTTACTTACCGTTAGTTTTGCATTAGGCTTAACCGCTTGTGCAAACACTGAAGGCTTAGAATCAAGCATTGCCAGTTTATCCAATAAAGTTGACTCACTTTCAAGCGAAGTTTCTGAGCTTCAAACACAACACGAATCTATCAGCGAAGAAGCACAAGCCGCTAAAATGGCAGCAGAGCAAGCCGCTGAAAGTGCTGCGAACGCAAATGAACGCATTGACAACGTTGTTGCTTCTTATAAAAAATAAGCCATTATTGTCCTAACTCGATAATTAATCCCTGTGGCTTATCAAGCATAGGGATTATTTTTTGCCACACGCTATCATTTTTACCGACAAACGTTTTTACCGCCGCAGTTATTGATTTTTTTTGAGCTATATTTTCAATGGATAAAGGGGAATGTATTTCCATCACCTGTCTACCTCCACTTTCATAAGACATTTTTATCGGTTGATCAATAATACGCACCTTAGTATTTAATGGAACATTGTCAAACAGCCATTTAATATCACCGTCAAACATACGAATACAACCTGAACTCGAGCGCATGCCAATACCAAAACGTTGATTAGTGCCATGAATTAAATATTCACTAGTACCGAGTCGTAATGCGTATTTACCGAAGGGATTACTAGGCCCTGCAGCAATTTCTTTTTGCATTTGTTTACCGTGTTGTTCAAAGTACCGTTGGCGCATAGCGCTTGTCGGCCGCCAAATAGGATCTTTTCTTTTGCTGCTAATGTAACTCGTTGCTTTCGGCGTCGTCAAACCTTCCCTACCGATACCAACAGGAAACACATGTACTTTATTTTCTTGTGGTAAAAAATAATACAAACGTAATTCAGGTAAATTAATGACAATACCTTCACGTTTTACATAGGGTAATAACATAGCGCTAGGAATAACAATATCACTATCAATTTCAGGTAAAAAAGGATCAATATCAGGGTTTGCTGCCATTAGTGCCAAAAAGCCAACATTATACTGCTCAGCAATTTTTTGAAAATAATCACCTTTCTTAACTTTATGGCTTTGATCAACGCCAATAAGTCGAAAGTTTTTTGCTGGTAAGTCATATTCTGTTGCATAAATAAAATTGCTAATAAAACATAAAGTAATGACGCCAACAGAGAAAAAGTGCTTTAAAAATTTATTACTGATATTCACTACGAACCATCTCTTTGATGATATAAGGTATAACCCCGAGCAGCTTTGCTTAACTTACCTGGCTTCATTTGAACAACGGTCATTAACTGCTCTGCTAAAGCAAATAACGCTTGCTCATCACCGCTAACGAGTTCTATTTCTAGTTCATTTATGGCAAGTGTTTCTATATTAGGCGAAGTGAAAATTTCACCGCGATCAAGTGCTAATTCAATAACACTACTTGCTTGCGTAATTAACCAAGTTTGACGAGAAAAGTTGGTATTAAAAATCACCTGCAAACTTTTCTGTAGTTTCACTACATCAACATGCGCTGGCCAAATATGTTCTGGAAATAATGATAAGGCTAACTGGTTATCTTCAAGAGCAACATTATATTCTGGCCTTTGGTGCAAACAGCCAACAACTTTTCCTGCGGTTTTAACGGTTTGTTCATATTCTTGGTCAACCCCTCTTATCCTCAGTCCTATATCCATTTTTCTTAACGCTAAGTCTTTATTATCGAAATAGTGATTGTTTAACTGCTTTTGGTCAAGTGTAAAGGTAATAGTGTGTTCTTTTAACATTGCCGTAATGTTATCAGCAACTACATCATTATCTTCATTATTTGCGGGTATTAAGTATTTAAGTTCTATCTCTGTAGTCATTTTAGTAAGCTTCTATTTTATTAAATAATTCAATCGCTAATAGCTTAGACTCAAGCGACTTCAAACTCAATCTTAACTTGCTATCAAAGCGCCAAACACATAGTATCTGAGCATCAATAATTTATTTATCCAGTGGTTGTTTCATGAAAATTTCTTCTAAGATCGTAAAACAAAAAATTAGACAAATACTAGTCAGCTTTACCCTTCTACTTTGTGCTGTTATATCTGCTCAAGCACAAGAAACCAGTTCATCAAAAAATGAACAAGGTTTTATTACTGATGATTTATCAATATATATGCATACGGGACCGGGTACAAATTATCGCATATTGGGTACGATTAATGCTGGTTCAGAGATAAAAACAACAGGAAAATCAGATAAAGGCTATAGTGAAATTATTGATGCTAAAAACCGCAATACATGGATAGAAACTAAATATCTCACCACTCAACCAGGGTTGCGTTATGTTGTTGCAGAGCTGAATAGCAAAATAGTCAGTAGTAGTGATTACACTGGCCAGCTTGATGGTGAAGTGAATAAATTAAGAAGTTCTGTCGACATACTGACTAAAGATAGAGATAAACTGTTAACCCAATTAAAGCAAGTTGAACAACAACTCAAAACAACGACAAGTAAAGTGAAAGATCAAGATACTAAAATTCTAACGCAACGTTTTTATAATGGCGCGATAGTATTAGTGATAGGTTTATTTTTAGGTTTAATTGCACCTAGAATTTTTTCTCGTCGTAAAAGCTCAATGGATAGTTGGAGTTAGTTTTGTTATGTGGTCTAGTAACGAGTAAAAACCATACATCCTACAAAAAAAATATTATTAAAATGAATAGATGCTATATCAAATATAATTGGATGGCAAAGCTAGATACAATTGAGTGGCTCTAAGGGGGGATGTTTACAGGGAGCTGTGGAATAGACGTTACAAAAAACAAATGGATAATCAATGACATATCATCAATACCAACTATGGTGATGAACGCAATGAGTTAATAAAACTATGTAAAGAAAGCAAACAACTGCGTATGGAAAAAGAAATCTTAAAAAAGGCCCTTCATAGTTCAAACGGTGATTGCTCTCTAATTGAGTTCGAGCAGTCCACAATAAATGTGTCTTATGCTGCTTGACCAGAACAGTCGTTATCTAAACTCGTAAAAGTACAAAATATTGCGAATATATGAGTTTATTTAGATATACTAACAATACAGCTTATTAAGTTCTGTATTTTAAAAGGTTTTTATGAACATATTAGTTTTTACCCGCTCAACATCAACAATTAATCAATTTCGTCCTGAAGCTGAAATATATTGTTCCATGGCAAAATCAGGTCACAATATAACCATCATAACCGATGTAATACCTGAACAATTAGAGCGCTTTGAGCAAGCCGGCGTTAGGGTTATTCCTCATAAAATAACAAAAAAAATCAGCTTAAACTCTATAAAACTGATCCGTCAGGAACTCACTCTACATTCATATGATGTTCTATATGCTTGTTGCTCAAAAACAATTCCTAACGCTTCTTTTGCATGCATTGGATTCAATGTTCAGCTGATTGTATACCGAGGTACCTCTGGTGGAATGTACAGAACCGATCCTAGTAACTACCTTTGTATGTTACATCCTCGTATAAACGGGGTAGTTTGTGTATCAAGTGCGGTTACAGAAAATGTAAAAAATAAAGTCAGACAATCAATTAAAAATAACGTTAGAACTATTTATAAAGGTCACGATTTAGCCTGGTATCAAGAGCCTGCTGTAGATCTTGATATATTAGGAAGCAACCAAAAATATTTTAATGTCTTATGCATTGGCAGTAATAGGCCTCATAAAGGCTTAAAGGTTATGCTTGATGCAGCTAAACAACTGGCTGACATTAACGAGCTTAGAATTATTTTAGTTGGGAAAAATTTTAATTGTGAGCCTTATCAATCTCAAATTATTAATTCCGGTATGGCTGAGCGAATTTTGCAGCCAGGCTTTAGACGTGATGCGCCTTCCATAGCTAAGGCATGCGACTTAGTCATTCTCCCCTCTATTGGTAAAGAAGGCCTATCAAGAGTAATACTAGAAGCATTATCAAATGGCACACCCGTTGTTTCATCAGCAAATGATGGTGCTGTTGAAACAATAGAAAATGACGTAAATGGTTATTTAGTTCCCATTGGAGATTCAAAAGCAATTGCTGATAAAATAAGAATGCTTCACCAAGACCGTAAAAAACTAAAAGAACTTGCGGAACACACAACAGATATTATCAAAACCAAAATGTCTCATACAGAAACAGTCAAAAATATGCTTGAATTTTTTCAAAGCTTATCTTCAAAAAACAAAAATTAAAGTTAGCTCTACTTTTAATTTAAAAATGATGAAACACTTCTATTTTTGATTTTTGTTTTGATGGTAATAAGTAAACAAATATTTATTAAACGTATATTGCATTTGAATTACGGCAATGACAAAACCTAAGCGACCATCCAAAAAACCTAAACGTAAAAAATAATGACGAATAAAGGCAAATATTGAAGAAGAAGTAGCTATTAATACACCACTTTTTTTTCCTTGCCTACATTTAGAATCAGCACCCAAACTAGCATAACGATTTCTTTTATTAATATATTGGTAAATATCATCATATTGATAATGCAGTAAACCTCCCTTTAAATGGATTTTTTTACAGCCTTTACAATCTAGTGCTTCATGAACAAGCGCCTCGTTATATCTATAGGATACTTTATTATAAATACGTGCAATTTTATCAGGATACCAGCCACTATGATAAATAAACTGTCCACAAAAGTTTGTTAACCTATTTACACAAAACACATCGGTATCATTAGCATTAGAAATTTTAGATATTATTTCATTTTTTAACTCTTCAGTAACAACTTCATCGCAATCAATAGCAAAAACCCAATCATTAGAAGCAAAGTCTTCTGCTCTACGTCGCTGATTGCCAAAGCCCTGCCAATCTTCTTTAACAAAAATTTTATCAGTAAACTCTTTTGCAATTTCAAGTGTATTATCTGTACTTCCCGAATCAACAATAACGATTTCATCCGCCCAACTAACCGATGCCAAACAATTGGCAATTTTACTTTCTTCATTTTTACAAATAATGCATATTGATATTTTTTTCATCATGTTTCCCAAAATATTTACAATCGCCAGTACTTTAATTTCTTACGCATTTTAAATTGCCTAACAACATCTATCGGTTTGTTGCTCAATGATAGCTTACCAGACAACACCTCTTCAACTGCATTTAAAACTCGAATTGAGGAATTGCCGTCACTATAAGGATGAGTCTTATTAATAAAGTCTTTAATATGCTCCATTAACTTAGGTGGCTTTTGCAATGCGGCTTCAATGGATTGTTCCAGTAAGTCTACATTATCAATATCTAATAAGTAATCTTTTGGTGCTATATTCTGATATGTCACCACTGGCTTACCTAACAATAAAAACATAATTAAAACTGATGATGTATCACAGACCATCACGTCAGCTTTTTGTAATAATGGAATAACATCATCCGTTTCAATAAAAGTTAAGTTATCGTTTTGGAGAGATTTATATTGATTCACAATTTCCACGGGCATTTTGGGGTGGAATTGCACTAACCATTTCCATTTATTTAATTGACAGAGTTTCTTGACCACTTCAAATAAATGAGGGGCACAAGAAAGCTTTTTTGAAAACGTAGAGCATAATAGTATCGTTGGCTTATTTACTGGCATATTTACTGGCTTTAAATAAAGTCTATCTAGCGCACACCATCCAGTTTCAGTTACTTTAAAATGGCTATATTGCTTAGCTAATGTTAAAAAGGGTTGGGTTGTACTTGGACCTTGAGTGCAATAAAGATCAAAGCAATTTCTAATTTTAAAATGATCATTATTACCTTTTTTATCCACTTTCCCTGCATCAAAGCCGTGAAAAATAGCAACATTAATACCGGGTAAAAAAGTAGGCGCTATATTAGCTGGATAAAAAACAGCTTTAGGATTGTAGCTTTTTATCTCAGCAATTGACATTAGTTGACGTTCATCGGCGGTTAAAAAGTCAGCATTAACTTCTTTACCCTCTAAAAACCAAGCGACTTGATCCCCCCTCGCTAAAATCGCATTTTGCAAAGGTCGTAAAATAGCATAAGAATAATTTTGAGAAATATAAAACAAATAACGTTTTGCAGTCATGAAACGTTCAACTTATCTAATAGAATAAAGACCTGTTAATTATCACCATTTTACCTCTATATAACAGGGATGAAAACACGTATAATTCAATTTTTCTGCGTTAATATAAACTTTCCGTGATGAAATCAGATGGAATTGTAAAACTATTTAATGGATATTCCCTAACATGCTATCTTCTAAATCACTATTTACTGCGCTAATTTTAGTGACAGGTATCACCTTTAGCACACTATCATTAGCTGAGCCTTGGATAGACACTTCAGATATTTATTTAAAAGCTAACATTCAGTTACTTGCTGATACTGGACATATTATTACGCCAGTAACCACTTATCCGTTAATGTGGCACGATATAATTCGTGATATTAAAAATATTAACCTTGATAGCTTAAGCACAAATCAGCAAAGTGCTTATCATTATATTAATCATCAATTTAAGCTCGCTAACCAAAATCAAACTCGTATAAAAGCAAAAATTGGCGTTGAAAATAAACGTTTTACCAGTTTTGGCGATCAAGTCAGTGATAAAAATAGTATCAGTGTGCACTCAAGTATACTGTTCGACAATTTTGCTGCTAAGTTTGCTCAAAGCTATACACAAGATCCTGTTGATGGCGACAAAAACCGCTTAGATGAAAGCTATGTTGCCACATTTATGGGTAATTGGGTGCTTTCATTCGGTCGACAAAATCGTTGGTATGGCCCGACTTGGGACACGAGTTTCAGCTTAACTAATAATGCTCGCCCTATTACTGCATTCTCAATTTCACGTAAATCTGCTGAAGCATTTATTGTACCTTTTACAGGGTTTGATATTCCATGGACAGTAACTAGCTTTATGGGGCATATGGATGATGAACGTGTCGTTAAAAACACCTTGCTGTGGGGGTTTAGATTAAATTTAAAGCCGTTTAAAAATTTAGAATTGGGTATTACGCGCCTAGCTCAATGGGGTGGTGATGGGCGTTCTCAAAATTTATCAACTTTTGGTGATATACTTCTTGGCAAAACTAACTGTGGTATTGATGAGGTAGTGTGTGATGAAAACACGCTAAACCCTGCTAATCAACAAGCAGGCTACGATTTACGTTATAGTTTTAATTTATTTAATACTCCGATGAGCTTTTACGGACAAAAATTTGCTGAGGATGGTGCCGAAGGCGCGCTAAAATATGTTACCAAAGCACAGCCACAAATTGGCGTTGATGCGCATTTAGCACTTTTTGGCAAACCAAGTACCGTTTTTATCGAACTTGCTGATAGCTTTGCCGCCTGTGGTACTGATAATACAACAGGCGATTGCTATTACGAGCATTCAAGTTATGCAACAGGGATGCGTTATAATGGTCGTAGTCTTGGTAGCACTTATGAGAATGATGCGAAAACCTATGTGTTAGGCGCTATTTCTCAGCTAGGTATGAATACTCGGCTCACCACCAAAATACGGTATTTAGATTTAAACACTGATAATCAAGACAAAGCCCCTGACAATCCTATCATTGGTAATACCGTAACGAGTATTGCTGAACAAGTGTGGATGATATCAAGTAGTGTTCTGCATGATTATAAAAACTGGCGCTTTACCTTAGCAGTAGAAATGAGCCGTGCAACTTTTGATAATGACATTAGTAATGAAACAGATATTAATGCCGCTTTTATGGTTGAATATAACCTATAGTATCTAGCGACATATAACTAATTTATCTAGCACTTAATAATATTTCATTTGACAGTGTTAGAGCATATGCGTTATTAATATGTACATAGTAATTTTTGAACAAATAGTTTACCTAAAAAATGATTAAATTAATTAACCACACTAAGCTTAACCTCCTCCTCGCACTCATCATGCGCGGTTAGGTTTTATTGCTTATTTAATTACTCCATTCATTTATTAGAGATAAACAAATAAGATATTCAAATGAAACCTGCGCTAACTAACGCGGGTTTTTTACGTCTATGCGTTTTTTAGCTTGAACACATAATTAGCAAACAACAACTAGGCATATAAAGGATAAGCACATGAGCAATAAAGCAGCATCAACTGACAATGTCATTATTTTCGACACCACCCTACGCGATGGCGAGCAAGCACTCAATGCGAGCTTATCTGTGCACGAGAAATTACAAATTGCCCTATCACTTGAGCGTTTAGGCGTTGATATTATGGAAGTTGGTTTTCCAGTCTCGTCACCCGGTGACTTTGAGTCGGTACAGCAAATTGCACGTACCATTAAAAATGCCCGTGTTTGTGGTTTAGCACGCGCCGTTGAAGCGGATATTGATGCCTGTGCACAAGCATTAAAAGTCGCTGACCAATTCCGTATTCATACTTTTATTTCTACGTCTGATGTGCACGTACAGCAAAAGCTGAAAAAAGAATTTGCTGATGTACAAGCCATGGCTGTGCACGCGGTAAAGTATGCGCGTAGGTTCACTGACGATGTTGAATTTTCTTGTGAAGATGCTGGTCGCACGCCAATTGATAATTTATGTCGTATGGTTGAAGCTGCCATTGATGCTGGCGCAACAACCGTAAATATTCCAGATACAGTCGGTTATACTTTGCCATTCGAATTTCAAGGCATTATCACCAACCTATTCAACCGTGTACCTAATATAGACAAAGCCATTATTTCAGTACATTGTCATAACGATTTAGGGCTAGCCGTGGCTAATTCTATGGCAGCTGTGCAAGCAGGTGCTCGTCAAATTGAATGTACCATCAATGGTATTGGTGAACGTGCAGGCAATTGTTCATTAGAAGAAGTGGCGATGATCATGCAAACTCGCCAAGCATTATTAGGTGTTAATACCAATATCAAACACCAAGAAATTGCTCGAACCTCTAAATTAGTTAGCACCTTATGTAATATGCCGGTGCAATTAAACAAAGCTATTGTGGGTGGCAATGCGTTTAGCCACTCATCAGGTATTCATCAAGACGGTATGTTAAAAGCCAGTAATACTTATGAAATAATGACCCCTGAAAGTGTCGGCATTGCTAAAACCAAATTAAACCTAACCTCGCGTAGTGGTCGTCATGTCATTAAACATCGCATGGAAAGTTTAGGTTACCAAGAAGTCGATTATGATATTGAAGAACTTTACGCTGATTTCTTAGCATTAGCGGATAAAAAGGGCCAGGTATTCGATGATGATTTAGAGGCCTTAGTCTTTAAATTACAACAAAAAGATTTGAAAGATTATTACCGCTTGGAAAATATAAAAGTGCAATGTGGCGATGGCGATTTTGCTACTGCGAGTATTAAATTAATTTCTGGTGAAGAAGCCGAAGGTAACATTCACGCCGCTACAGGTAATGGGCCAGTTGATGCTTTATATCAAGCAATCAAGCAAACTGTCGATATTGATTTCGACGTAAGTGACTATAAAATATCAAATAAAGGCTCAGGTGAAGATGGTTTAGGTCAAGCTGATTTAGTCATCACTTGGCAAGGTAGAAACTTCCACGGTTATGGTTTAGAAACTGATGTTATTGAAGCATCAGGACAAGCGCTTATTCATGCATTGAATAGTATCCGCCGCGCGATGACAATTGCACAATTGAAACAAACAAAAGCAAGCTAGAGACAAGCCAACAAACATAAAAAATAGCATAACGTTATCTTCGAAGTCTCTACTAGAAGATTCGTTTTTATAAAGGATTAAAGGTAAAAACAACATGTCCAACATAGCAATATTAGCCGGTGATGGTATCGGTCCAGAAGTAATGGTTGAAGCTAAAAAAGTATTAACCGCTATTGCAGCCAAATTTGAGTTAGAAATTAACACTAAAGATTATGATGTCGGTGGTGCTGCCATTGATATTCACGGCAATGCTTTACCTGATTCAACCATGAAAGGTTGTGAAGAAAGCGACGCCATTTTATTTGGCTCTGTCGGTGGCCCTAAGTGGGCAAACCTACCACCAACCGAACAACCAGAGCGTTGTGCCCTTTTAAATTTACGCTCTCGTTTTGAATTGTTTTGTAATATGCGCCCAGCAACGTTACAGCCAGCCCTATCATCACTATCAACCTTACGCAGTGATATTTCTGAGCAAGGTTTTGATGTGCTGGTTATTCGTGAATTGACTGGCGATATTTATTTTGGTGAACCAAAAGGTCGTAGAGGCGAAGGCGAAGAAGAAACAGGTTATGATTCTATGTTTTATTCACGCCGTGAAGTAAAACGTATTGCTCATCTGGCTTTTCAAGCAGCAAAAAAACGTGATAACAAAGTAACGTCAGTAGATAAAGCTAACGTTTTAGCCACTAGTCAATTATGGCGTCAAGTTGTAGAAGAAGTTGCCGTTGAGTACCCTGAAGTAGAATTAGAGCATTTATATGTTGATAACGCGGCAATGCAGTTAGTTCGAGATCCTAATCAATTTGACGTTATGTTATGTCCAAATTTGTTTGGTGATATTTTATCTGACATCTGCGCGATGATCACAGGTTCCATGGGCTTATTACCTTCATCAAGCATCAATGAGCAAGGTTTTGGTATGTATGAGCCTGCAGGTGGAAGTGCGCCCGATATCGCGGGCATGGGCATTGCAAATCCTGTAGCACAAATTTTATCCGCCGCGTTAATGCTGCGTTATAGTTTAAATGAAGATGCTGCTGCAAATGCCATTGAAAAAGCAGTAAGCAACGCCTTAGATAACGGTATACTTACGGCTGATTTATTACCCGCAAATGAAAGAAAAAATGCAAAAACCACCAGTGAAGTTGGTGATTATATCTGTAAACATATTACTGCCCAGAAAAAAGAGAGCGTTTAACATGACAATCAGTACTACACCACAAACATTATATGAAAAATTATGGCAAACGCATTTAGTAGAAGAAAAAGCAGGTGAAACACCGTTACTTTATGTTGATCGCCATTTGATTCACGAAGTAACCTCACCGCAAGCCTTTGCAAATTTACGTTTTAATAACCGCCCTGTACGCCACCCTGAGCGAACAATAGCAACAATGGATCACAATATTTCAACTCGCTCTATCAAAATTGATGCGGCAGGCGAAGGTGCTGCTAATCAATTACGCGCGTTAGAAAAAAACTGTAAAGACTTTGGCATTGAGCTATTTGGTATGGGACATAAAAACCAAGGTATCGCGCATGTTATGGGTCCTGAACTTGGTTTAACATTACCTGGTACTATTATTGTTTGTGGTGACTCACATACCGCAACTCATGGCGCATTTGGCGCATTAGCTTTTGGTATTGGTACGTCTGAAGTTGAACATGTTTTTGCAACGCAAACCTTGCGCCAAACTAAAGCTAAAACCATGAAAGTACAAGTAAATGGTCATGTTGGTAAAGGCATTAGCGCTAAAGATATTATTCTTGCTATTATCGGTAAAACCGGTAGCGCTGGCGCTACAGGTTATGTAGTTGAATATTGCGGTGAAGCCATCGAAGCATTAAGCATGGAAGAGCGCATGACGGTATGTAACATGAGCATAGAGTTCGGTGCAAAAGCGGGTTTAGTAGCGCCTGATCAAACTACTTTTGATTATGTTGAAGGCAGAGAATACGCACCTAAAGGCGATGTTTGGCAACAAGCGGTTAATGACTGGAAACAATTAAAGTCGGATGACGGCGCAGTGTTTGATAGTGTAGTAACGCTTGAAGCGAAAGATATTAAAGCACAAGTGACTTGGGGCACTAACCCCGGACAAGTGACAAGTGTAGACGGTATTGTTCCTTCTCCAGATGATTTCAATGATCTTACAGAGAAAGAGTCATGTGTCAGTGCTTTAGCTTACATGGACTTAGCCGCAGGTACTAAAATCACTGATATTAGCGTTAATAAAGTGTTTATCGGCTCTTGTACTAATTCACGCATTGAAGATCTTAGAGCCGCAGCAAACGTTGTTAAAGATTACACAGCTAAAGGCCAACGTGTTCAAAGCTCAATCGATGCTATTGTTGTTCCCGGTTCATATCGAGTAAAAGCACAAGCAGAAAGTGAAGGGTTAGATAAAGTGTTTTCTGATGCCGGTTTTGAGTGGCGCCTACCTGGTTGTTCTATGTGTTTAGGCATGAACGACGATGTACTTGAAGAAGGTGATCGTTGTGCATCAACTAGCAATCGTAACTTTGAAGGTCGACAAGGACGCGGAAGTCGTACTCACTTAGTTAGCCCCGAGATGGCAGCAGCAGCCGCAATCGCCGGTCACTTTGTTGATTTAAACTCGTAACAATTGCCTTTGTGCTATTAAAATTTTAGGAAAGAAAATGGAAAAATTTACCACACATACTGGCTTAGTTGTGCCATTAGATATCGCTAATGTCGATACCGATCAAATCATTCCAAAGCAATTTTTACAAAAAACTGAACGTGTTGGTTTTGGTGTACATTTATTTCACGATAGTCGCTATCTTGATCATAGTGGCAAAGAACCAAATCCTGAGTTTATTTTAAATAAACCTGAATACAAAGGCACAAGTATATTACTCGCTCGTGAAAATTTTGGCTGTGGTTCAAGTCGTGAGCATGCCCCATGGGCATTAGAAGAATTTGGTTTTAAGGTAGTTATTGCACCAAGCTTTGCAGATATTTTTTACGGTAATTGTATTAATATTGGCCTTTTACCGATTCAATTAAGCGAAGATGAAATTGAACAGTTATTCACTCAATCTCAAGATGCAAAACTAACACTAACGGTTGATTTAACTAATAATAATGTTTCTTTCATTAACGAAACTGGAACTAAAATCAGCTTTAGCTTTGAACTAGGTGAATTTCATAAATATTGCCTAGAAGAAGGTGTTGATAGTGTTGGTTGGACTTTAAACAAACTAGACACTATTGAAGCGTTTGAAAGTAAAATGCCAAGCTGGCAATAACATGAGTATTGAGTTATGAGTTGTCCTTCGACAGCTCGTAACTCGCGCGCAGGATGAGTGGCGAGAATCAGAGCACTTTGATTCATCACTTAATACTTGTCTACTTGTCTACTTGTAACTACATCTACCAATTAGTCAGTGCGGGTAAACTAAATTTTTCGCCACGATACAATAAAGTAACTTTCTGTGGCAATATTTCACTCAACTGTAGCTCTGGCGTTATCATATCCCCTTGATACCTATCTCTGCCATTTACATTTACCCAACCTTCACCATTTGACGCATAAATATGCTGTTCAAAACGTAGGTTCGGCACTCCCTTTTGTACCCACGCTGGCATTTGTGTTAGTGGTTTAATTTCGCCATCAACGCTATCACTCACTTCAACTTTCGGTGATTGAATAGACTGATCATCAATCGCTGCTTGAAATCGCGCTAATAAGTCATCAGAAACACCTTCAACAGCTTCAATTTGATAATTCTCATCACCTTTAGTTCTCTGTGTCACAACTTTCTTTGGTGTTGCTGAAATAACTTTCTGTTCAGGCGATTTTTTCGCGATGACTGCTTTCTTTGGAGTAACAATGTCAATCTTTGGAACAATAACTTCATTCTTTGGAGTAATAACCTCACTAGCTGAACTCAAGGGTATTAGTTTTTTTTCTGATGCATTAATTACCTTTTCTAGTGGTACCTGATTAACCTGTTTTGGCTCAGTATTAATGGTGACTTCTTGTTTTACTATGTTCTCTGGTAACTCACTGCTTAACATCGGCAAAGGCTCTTTTTTCCCAAGCCAAAAACCAATAATCAACACGAAAAATAACATACTAGCAATCAAGGCTAGCTGCACATTTTTATGCTGCCACCAAATAGACGGTAGAAAGTCATCTCCTAAAGCATGACTTGCCGCCTTGTGGATTATTTTTTTATCAATCACTGCATTATTACTATTGTATGCCTCCATCAAGGCACTATGGCAAATCAAGTTTATTAACCTTGGAATACCCTGCGACAATTGATGAATTGCCATTAGAGCACTTTTATTAAAAAGTGCTCTATGACAATCAGCTACCGACAAACGATGCTTTATATACAGAGCTAATTCGTCTTTATCTAGAGGTAACAAATGATAACGCGCCGTAATACGTTGCGCTAATTGTCGTAAATCACGACGTTTCAATAGTTGTTGTAATTCTGGCTGCCCAATAAGAATCACTTGTAATAGTTTTTTAGTGTTTGTTTCTAAATTAGTTAACAAACGTAATTGTTCTAATACTTGTGGTTCTAAGTGCTGTGCCTCATCAATGATCAATACAGTATTGATATCATTGGCATGATTCTTTAGTAATTTCTCAGAAATTTTATCCGTTAATGTTTTTAACGTGGCGCCTGTTTTACGATAACGAATTTTTAATTGATCACAAATAGTCGCCAGTAATTCTTGGCTTGATAGGGTCGGATTCAAAATGAATGCTAACTGTGTGTTTTTAGGCAAATTCGACATTAAAAAACGACTAACAGTGGTTTTACCCGTTCCTACTTCACCCGTTAATAAAACAAAGCCACCATTACTACTGACACTAGAGCCCCCCAAACCATGCGTTAAATGTGTCAGCGCTTCACGATGCCGATCACTCATAAATAAGTATTTAGGATCAGGCGCGATTGAAAAAGGTAATTCACTTAACGAAAAAAAATTTGTATACATAAAATGACGCTATTACTCAAAGGTAAATTATAAAAATCACATTAAAGAAACTAACCTTTTGCAGTAGGTATGTCTACGAATTACGCTCATGCTGTATCAAAAGTTGTGATAAACTTTACTTTTTCAGCACACACTTTAGGGATATTTTTGTCTACTAACACTACTCACTTAACAACAGATACATCAACGCTCGATATTTATCTTGTGGGTGGTGCTGTTCGTGACAAACTATTAAATCGAACAGTAAAAGATAATGATTATTTAGTGGTTGGCGCAACCGTTGAACAAATGTTGTTGCTAGGTTTTCATCAAGTAGGCAAAGATTTTCCTGTTTTTTTACACCCAAAAACCAAACAAGAATACGCGTTAGCTCGCACTGAACGTAAACAAGGCCAAGGCTACACAGGTTTTGATTGTTACGCCGCACCTGATGTAACCATTGAACAAGACTTGTTACGACGCGACCTTACCGTTAACGCCATGGCAATGAGTAAAAACGGTACGATTATTGACCCATACCATGGCCAACAAGATATAGAAAACAAAGTGTTACGCCACGTTAGCGATGCGTTTATTGAAGATCCCTTACGAGTATTACGTGTCGCGCGCTTCGCTGCTCGCTATCACAAAGAGGGTTTTAGCATCGCAGCTGAAACGCTTACCTTAATGACTCAAATTAGTAATAGCGGCGAACTAGCTACCTTAAGCGCCGAGAGAGTTTGGCAAGAAATGCAACGCGCACTATGTGAAGGCGAAGTTGAAAGTGGTACTGAGGGAGAAGCCGACAATACAAAATCTAGCAATGAACAACACCCTGAAATATTCTTTGAAGTATTGCACCAATGCCAGGCACTAAAAGCACTTTGGCCGGAACTTGATGTTTTATGGGGAGTCCCTAACCCAGTCCAATGGCATCCTGAAATTTGTAGCGGTATCCATACCATGATGGTATTACAACAAGCCGTTTTACTCACCGCTAAGAATAAAAACAAAACCGCTATTCGCTTTGCCGCTTTATGTCACGATCTTGGTAAAGGGTTAACCACACACGAACAGCTACCTAGTCATCGAGGACATGAAAAGTCTGGCCTCGCCTTAGTAGATAAAATTTCTAAACAACTTAAAGTACCCAATTATTGTAAGCAATTAGCCTTAAAAGTATGTGAACATCATTTACATTGTCATAAAGCTTTTCAGCTAAAAGCGAGTACCTTACTACAAATATTTAATCAGTTAGATGTTTGGCGTAAACCTCAAGAATTTGATGATTTTCTTATCGCCTGTAAAAGTGACTTTCTTGGCCGCCTTGGTTTTGAACATAAACCTTACCCACAAGAAAAATATTTAAAAGATGCCGCACAAGCCGCGACTCAGGTCAATGCAAAAGTATTTGTGGAGCAAGGGCTACAAGGGATAGCAATAAAAGAGGCAATAGCACAAGCACGTTTACAAGCCATTAAAGAAGTTAAAAAACGATATAAAGTAGTGTAATCATTCATATCCAATGACAAGATAATTATAATCCTTGAAGTAGGAAAATACTCGATTCGAAAAGTAATTAATTTAAGCACAAGGTACATTTTATTAACTCGTTATCATTAACTGTTTTTTACATTTTTTGTCACTGACCATTAGTAGTTCAGGTGCAAGCGTTTATCTTTAGATAAAGACTTCTGCTGAGTTAATTAATATACTTAATATGATATTTGAGAATTCATTTAAATTTCCGTTCAGTGCTTTTTTATTAGCACATGTATGGGTAAATATTATTTGATTATCGTTCAAGATATCAGAGAGTAAAACTAATGTAGAGCTAATATAGCCTTGAATATAAATTTAAATTTTCAAACTATGGGACTCAGGAGTTGTTTATGAAACAACCGATGATACTAGGATGATGGTCATATTCATCATGCAAGTCAGAGATTAAGGCGAATTTCACATTCAGAATTATTTGTTGATAATTAATTAGGTCTTGGCTGTGATTTTTCATTTTCGTTACAGTGGGTAAAGCACTAATAATATTAATTAATACCTTAAGTCTCATATTATTGGTTAACTGATAAATAGTCAGTTAACTTTAATATTTTCATTAATTAAATCCTAATAACTTTGTGATATTATAATCGTACTTAAATTAGAGCTAAGTAACGTTTTAAATATAGATAATTAATTCGAGGTTGATATAGTGCGCAGATTGATTTTTAACAAAAAAGGTGGGGTGGGTAAAACTAGTATTGTGTGTAATTTAGCTGCCGTAAGTGCTATGTCGGGTAAGAAAACCTTGGTAATAGATTTAGATCCACAGGCTAATTCAAGTCATTATTTGTTAGGAGATCAAGCTTGTGATCTTTCCGTTGCTGATTTTTTAAATCAAAGTGTCGGATTCTTTGGCACCGCACGTGGAGCAGAAGAGTTTGTATTCAAAACCCCGTTTGAAAATCTTTTCATTATGCCTGCATGCGATAAACTACCTGAAATCGAGCATAAACTAGAATCTCGCTACAAAATTTTTGCATTACGCAAAGCGATGGAAGCGCTAGAGGAGTTTTATGATGAAATATACATTGATACACCGCCAGCGTTAAACTTTTATACTAAATCTGCATTGATCGGCGCTGACAGAGTGTTAATTCCTTTTGATTGTGATGCTTTCTCTCGCCACTCTTTAGAAAGTGTTACCGCTGCTATTAATGAAATATGTGAAGATCACAATAACGATTTAGTTATTGAAGGTGTCATCGTTAATCAATTTCAACCACGTGCAAAGCTACCAAAACAATTAGTAGATGAATTAATTGAAGCAGGTTATCCAATTATACCTGTAATGCTAAATAGTTCAGTAAAAATGCGCGAGTCTCATCAACAGGCAATGCCATTACCTTATTTTGCACCTAAACATAATTTAACACGGCAATTTAAAGCGCTTTATGATTTCATTGAAAACTCATAACAGCGATTAAAAAAATAAAAATAAACGGCTAATATTGATTTTGGGCGGTCAATGCCAAAATATTTGTCTGGGCATCAATAAGTTGCTGACTCACCACTTTTCGGTGTTTAACTGCTTGTTCAAGTGCTATATAACAAGTAGCACTATGTTGCTCTGCAATCATAATATGGTTTTCTCCTGCCATAATAGCTTGTACTGCGGCAACTCCCATCTTTGTAGCTAATAACCTATCTTTAGGTACAGGCGAGCCACCTCGTTGAATATGCCCTAACACACAAGCCGTGCACTCAATACCTGCCGATTTTTTCAGCTTTTTTGCTAGCTCAATAGCGCCACCTGACCATAAATTTTCAGCGATCACAATAATATAGCTACTATGACGGTTTTGCTGAGCATATTTGATTTCAGCTGCCAATATTTCAAGTTTACTTTGTTGTTCAGCCACAGAAAAATTTTCAAAAGATAGTACTTGTTCCGCACCGCAAGCAATACCTACATTAAAGGTGATATGACCGCTATGTCGTCCCATTACCTCAACAAGAAAAATTCGCTCAAAAGCATCAGCGGTATCGCGTATTTTATCAATCGCTTCAATAGCAGTATTTACCGCCGTTGCAAAACCTATTGTAAAGTCAGTACCATCAAGATCATTATCAATAGTGCCCGGAATGCCAATCAACTGACCTTGCCAGTGGTCTTTCAGTGCTAATAATCCGTTAAAAGAGCCATCACCACCTATAACAATTAAAGCATCAATATTTTCTTTTTTTAAGGTTTTTGCTGCTTGTTGAAGACCATCTTCCGTTAGCATTTTATGACAACGAGCACTTTTTAAAAAAGTACCGCCACGATGAATAATACTATTAACATCACTAAGCTCTATAAGCTTTGCTTGATTAATACTTTCAGCACAAATTAAACCGTTATAACCATAATAAAAACCCATAACATCGATGTGATAATGATGAGCAGCCAACACAACAGCTCGAATAGCGGCATTCATGCCTGGGGCATCACCACCACTGGTTAAGATACCAATGCGTTTACTCTGGATATTGGACATGTGGATGTTTCCTGTTATCTTAATTTTACTCTACTAAGAAAACTATACCACATCACAAATTATTAGCGTTTATTAGCCTTATAAATGCTAATAAACTTTATGAATAACTAACCGAGATAGGAATAGTCAGTACTTTACGCCCTTGATGTTTTAGCCAAAAATAAACACCAGCAAAACACAACAGTACCGCAACAATACAAATACTGGCCATTAACGGAGCAACAAAAAAGTTACCCACTTGGAAGCATAACGTTGCCATTAAATATGCTAGTAAAAAACTCCAAGTAGCGGCAAAACCAGCCCAACGAGTACCAACCTCACTTTTAATTGCCCCCATAGCAGCTACACATGGTGTATAGAGAAGAATAAAAAGCAAGTAACTAAACGCCCCTAATTGACCCGCAAAGGCGGCCTGCATGACTTGATAAGTACTTAACTCTACCTCTTGTTCTTTGGCAACTTGCGCTAAATCACTAAGGTCACCCACATCAATACCTAAGGGATCATCTGGTGCGATCCCCAATAGGTTTTCTTTAATACTTGTCACAGCATCAGTCCAACTTGCTGTTAACGATGGTGCTTCATCAGCGATACCATTACTTGGCGAATATAAACTATTAAAGGTTGCAACTAAGACTTCTTTAGCAAAAATTCCGGTAATAATACCCACACCAGCTTGCCAGTTGTCTTCCTTAATCCCCATCGGCGCAAGCAATGGCATAACCAGTTGTGCGCTTTGGCTTAAAATAGATTTTTCACTGTCTTGATGACCAAAACTACCATCTGTACCTATAGAGTTCAAAAAATTCAGTAAGCACACTACAATAACAATGGTTTTACCTGCACCAGTAACAAAACTATAAGTACGTTGCCACACACGTTTACTGATGGTGCCAATCTTAGGTAATTCATAAGGTGGTAATTCCATTATATTCAATGAAGTAGTACCTGATAACACGGTTTTTTTAAGTAAAAAGCCTGTAAATATAGCCGCGGCAATGCCAATCAAATATAATAAAAACACTAAATTTTGACCGCTTTCAGGGAAAAATGCCGCTGCGAATAATGCGTAAACAGGTAAGCGAGCTCCACATGACATAAAGGGAGACATCATAATCGTAGTAATACGTTCCCTTTCACTGTCAAGTACTCGCGCTGACATCACCGCAGGTACCGTACAACCAAAACCAACAATAAGCGGCACAAACGCTTTACCCGGCAAGCCAATTTTTTGCATCACGCTATCCACTACAAAAGCAGCTCGAGCCAAATAACCTGAGTTTTCTAATAACGATAAGCCAATAAATAAACAGGCGATTACAGGAATAAAGGTGGCAACAGTTTGTATACCACTGCCCACACCTTCTACTATAGTAAGAACCCACTGAGGTAAACCTAAAGGTGTAAGAAAATGTAGTGGATAGTCAACAAAAATGGTACCACTGAGAATATCAAAAAAATCAATAAACGCACTACCAACATTAATTGCAAACATGAATAACAGGTACATCATGCCTAAAAATACCGGAATACCTGTCACTGGATGCAACACAAAGTTATCTAAGTTATCTGAAAAGCGCGCTCCGCCTCCACCAACACTTGATCGAGATAAAACATCGGCAACATAATCATGTCTTGCTTGAATCGCAGATGAACTTTCACCTATCAAATTTTTATGCTCTTCTGTTTTAGGCTGTTTTGAGACTTGTTTTAGCTTCGTAAATTGTTGTTGACCTAATAATAAATTTTTCTCTATGCAGCTTAAAGAATTTTTATCGTGCGCACTGAGCGCCACTACAGGACAACCTAATTCAGCGCTTAATTTATCAACATCAACAGAGGCATGTTTCTGCCTATCCATCTTATTCAGCACAACTATCATAGGCACGCCTAATTCAAGTAGCTGTGTCGTAAGATAAAGTTGACGGCTTATTTGATTAACATCAACGACATTAATCAAACAATCAATATCATTGGTTGTAATAAATTGTTGAGAAATAGTTAAGTCGTGTCCTTGCTCACCTCGTTTAGTTAGCGAGCTTAGACCGGGTAAATCTGAAAGAAAAGTGTCAACACCATTTAACTGCATTGATGTTTTGTTCGCCGCAACCGTGATGCCTGAGAAATTACCTACATTTTGCTGGACTGTATTTTTAGTATGAGAAGAGAGTAAATTAAATAAGGTACTTTTGCCGGTATTAGCAAAGCCAACAAGGGCGTAATGCAAACCTTTTAGTGGCAAAACAGTTCCTTTATCAGAAGATTGGCTACATGATGACAAACTAGAACAACAACTCATGATGAAAACTCATATAACGTTTACTGAATGAAGCGGTGTTTAAATACGCTAGAGGGTTCAGGTGGAACCTACAAAAAATTAAGTGCTAGCAACTTGAATTTGCTCGGCGATGCAGCGTTGAATGCTTATTTTAGTATTATGTAATCGAAAAGCTATTGGTCCATTAAATGGCGCTTTATGCGCTAATGCTACTTCGGTACGCAAAGTAAAACCTTGCTCGAGCAACTGAGCGGAGAGTATTTCATCAAACGGTAATCCGCTAATTTTAACAACCTGATTTTTGGCTATATCAACTAAAGTCATTTCTTTACCTTTTTCTACTTCATCTTTAACAACAATTGGTTAAAAATAAGCTTACTAAATACAAATAAAATATCATCATTACTTTGTTAGTAACTTTCGCTAAACAGTCAATTTAGATAACAAGATACAAAAGCTAATGAGAATTACTACTATTTGCATTCTACACTGAGATAGGTAAGGACACAATGAAAAAAATTATTGTTTACGCCTTAGTTGATGTTGATCAATAAATGCGTGAGTAGCATTAATCTAATTAGAATAAATCAGCAAAAGGGGCCGTCCTTGGCCTCCTATAATTTACATAACGCGGGGGTATTTCAGGTAATAAAAATTCATTTTTTATCGCTTACCTCTTGTTCCACTGCCCCTGCTTTGATCAATTCCACGTCAACTTGATCTACTCGTTGTAAACCGCGTGGTAACTTATTACCTCTTCGACCTCGTTCACCCCGGTAATGTTCAATATCACTAGTTTTTAAGGTGAGTTTACGTCTACCCGCATGCAAGGTAACTGAGGCGCCTTCTGGCACAATGGCAAGCAAAGTAACAAGCTCTTCACGTGTTTTAGCTCGCGCAGATGGGATATTAATAATTTTATTCCCTTTGCCTTTACTTAAAATAGGCAGGTTTTTTACTGGAAATACTAACATTCGCCCTTCGGTCGTAATAGCTAAACAAGAAGCACTATCAATATCCTCAATTAACTGTGGTGTTAATACCTTTGAATTTTTTGGTAAAGTAATCATCGCCTTACCATTTTTATTACGACTAATCATATCGCCAAAACAGCTAATAAAACCATAACCTGCATCACTCACTAGCAAGTATTGGGTGTCATCATTAGCCATTAGGCAATGCACAAAATTTTCACCTGCTGTTAAGTTAAATCGTCCTGTCAGTGGTTCACCTTGGCTACGCGCCGTTGGTAACGTATGCGCATCAGTAGTAAACGCTCTACCTGATGAGTCAATAAAGGCTACCGGACGGTTACTTCGTCCTTTGGCTAAGCATAAATAACTATCACCCGCTTTATAACTAAGAGCGGTGGCGTCAATATCATGGCCTTTAGCGCATCGTGCCCAACCTTTATCTGATATAACTACCGTAACGGGTTCACTTGGCACAAGATCTTTTTCAGTTAATGCTTTTGATTCAGCACGTTCTACCAATTTAGAACGACGATCATCACCATATTCCTCTGCAGCAGCCAAAATTTCTTTTTTCATTAGCGTACTCATACGCACTTTTGAATTAAGAATCTTTTCTAAATATTCTTGTTCTTCGCGCAGTTCATCTTGCTCAGCACGAATTTTAAATTCTTCTAATTTAGCGAGTTGTCTTAGTTTTATTTCTAAAATGGAATGGGCTTGAATTTCTGACAAACTAAAGCGCGACATTAACTCGGCTTTTGGATCATCATAGCCACGAATGATCTCGATAACTTCATCAATATTTAAGTAAGCAACTAATAGACCGTCTAAAATATGTAAACGAGCCAATACTTTATCTAAACGATATTGTAAACGTCGACGTACAGTTTCACGACGATATTCAAGCCACTCGGTTAAAATTTCTCGTAAATTTTTCACCGCTGGACGATTGTCTAAACCAATCATATTGATATTAACGCGGTAACTTTTTTCTAAATCGGTACTTGCAAACAAATGCTGCATTAATTGTTCAGTATCAACTCGGTTTGATCGAGGAACAATGACTAAGCGTACTGGGGTTTCATGATCAGATTCATCACGAAGGTCGACCACCATCGGCAGTTTTTTCGCGTTCATTTGTCCCGCTATTTGTTCTAATATTTTACCGCCTGATGCTTGATGCGGTAATGCGGTGATCACCACTTCACCCTGCTCTATATCATAAACCGCACGCATTCTAATGCTGCCACGCCCCGTTTGATATATTTTTTCAATATCAGCTTTAGGGGTAATTATTTCTGCATCTGTTGGGTAATCAGGTCCGTGAACAAATTCTAGTAAATCACTCACTTCGGCTTTCGGTTGCTCAATTAAATGCACACAGGCAGCAGCAATTTCACGTACATTATGAGGTGGGATATCGGTTGCCATACCAACGGCAATACCGGTAATGCCGTTAAGCATAATATGAGGTAAACGTGCGGGCAGTGTTTTTGGCTCATTCAGGGTGCCATCAAAGTTTGGCACCCAATCAACAGTCCCTTGACCAAGCTCAGCTAGAAGTATCTCACTAAAGCGTGATAAACGGGATTCAGTATAACGCATAGCCGCGAAAGACTTTGGATCATCTGGTGCACCCCAGTTTCCCTGGCCATCAACTAAAGGATAACGATAAGAAAATGGTTGCGCCATTAACACCATGGCTTCATAACAAGCACTATCGCCATGAGGATGGAATTTACCGAGCACATCACCAACAGTACGAGCCGATTTTTTATATTTAGCTGTTGCGGATAAACCCAGCTCTGACATGGCATAAACTATACGTCGTTGTACTGGCTTTAAGCCATCACCAATATGCGGCAAGGCACGGTCCATAATAACGTACATGGAGTAGTTTAAATAAGCTTCTTCTGTAAAGCGTCTTAGGGGAACTTGTTCTACCCCGTCTGGACTATATTCGAGCACATCAGACATGAAATTATTTTCCTATTGCCGTAAACATGAGTATCAAAAACACGTGTGTCTAACATATGAGTACGATTTATTTTTATTATTGAGAACGATATTACTTACAAGCTTATATGATTTTTATAGCCAAGTGAATTCAAAAAATTAACGCTTACGCTTTTCTTGATTTTTAATAATAGTGCTATCGCTTAACATTTGATTTTATCCTTGTATTCCAGGTTGACATATAGCTGAGTGAAAACAAGTAACAACAAGCAATCGGGATTGATCATTTGACCGATCATCATTATCGTGTTTCATACTAACCTTTTCATGGACAAACTAAAAAATTACTAATGAGCCAAATCTTCCCCAATTAAACTAACCAGGAAATTCAGCTAATGTTAAGCATTCGCTCATGAATAATATTACAATAGTTATCTGCGGTATTATTCGTGTTGGTGAGAATTTCAATACCATTGAAGAATACGATAAATCTCAAAAAAATGGTTTAGAAAACTTTAGAATTTAAAGATGGCATTACATATCACGACAAACTTAATAACCTACTCAACTGAATTGATTACAGGCTTTACCCCATAGATATCTAAATAATTCAAAATAAAGAAGTGGTTATTACATTAAGAGCGATCGAGATAAATATGCTGTTTTTTCTTTACAGCTGGAGCGATCCGTACTCATTTTCAGGTTGTGAATGCGTTACAGTAGTAACTCGATATTAGCGTTTATGAAGATCAAAACAATCCAACACCTTAACCAGGATATTTTATCCCCATCACCAGTTAGCTAAGTTGCTACTGCTAGCGATGGCAAAAAACAATGGATGAACTATTAAAATAAATCCATGAACAACTTTATGAACATAAAAAAGCAGTCACAGCATAATAAAAATAATAGTGCTTAGAATAGAAACTAGATAGAAAAAGAAGAGCCACAGCCACACGTTGTTGATGCATTGGGGTTGTTCACAACAAAACGGCTACCTTCTAAACTTTCGAGATAATCAACTTCGCCATCAACTAAGTATTGTAAGCTCATTGGATCGATAACCATTGTTACTCCCTGTTTATCAATCGTCATATCACCATCATTCACTTTTTCATCAAAAGTAAAGCCATACTGAAAACCTGAACAACCACCACCAGTAACATAAACCCTAAGCTTTAATGCTGGATTTTCTTCTTCGGTGATCAAAGACAACACTTTTTTAGCTGCTGAATCGGTGAACTTAATTGGTAATTCGGGATTTGAGATAGGATCAGACATAGAACTCTACTTTCTACTTAAAAAAAAGGGCAAACAAAAGGGGTAAACAACATAAATCAGGGTAATTATCTTAAACCTGACTAATTTAATCAAGTATTATTCTAAGTTCCACGGTAGAGTTTCACTAAGCTTCTGATATTTCTGCCATTTACTTTTCGTCAATATTGCTGATACGTGTATTGTTTCAGGAATAAAGTCATTTGGTAAAGTAAAATCACCTGAAATAACTTGAAAATATTTAAAACTAAACGACAAGCTTTTTTTATCCACCTTAGAAATTTCAGATAATGTTAATTGACTAGGTTTATTTGCAAAACTGCCCGTTACCTTTATATCTACATAACCTTTAGCATAGCGTTTTTTAAGCTGCTGCTGCACTAAGGTAACTTGAAAATTATAATGATTGAGGCTTTGGCTTGCTGTAATTTTTACATTATCAATCACCAAGCCATTAGCCCCTTTCTCAGGTGCCATCACTTTTTCATAAAACCCTAACTGCTTTTTAACTTGATAATGCTCATCAGCCATTTGCTTTAATGTGACTTGCGCATTTTGATTGGCTAATTGTTCTACAGCCAACTCCACTTCTAATGTATGAATTCGCTCAACTTGAAGCGCTTGCTCTTGATATAAGTGTTCAAGTCGATTTTTTTGTTGTGTTAACGTGGTTGTTTGAAAGTGATGATAAAAATTACCTAACCGATAACCCGTAAATAAACAAAGTGCTATCAGAATGACTAAAAACAACGCCGATTTAAATGGCCCTAAACGCTCAATGACCACCGTAAGATTTATTTTTGCTAACCAATTCATGTGTAACGTATAATAACCCAATAAAAATGATGTGAATTAACACTAGTTACCAATAATAATGAAACTTCTTAACCCAATAAGAAAAAATTTAGCATTACCTAAAACCTCATGGCAAATTTGTTTGCTTGCCATTATTGGGGGTTTTGCCTCAGCATTATTAGTCGTTTTGTTTACTTTAACTATTGAAGAAATTCAACAACTGTATCTAGTTAAACGCGACAACTATAACACCTTAGATAAAATAAGTCGTTTTGATTTACCTATCATCGGCTCTTTGATTATCTTATTATTTGGTTGGCTAACCGGCTATAAATACTTAAGAACTGGCATTCCGTTTGTATTACATCGATTAAAAGTAGCCCATGGCGTTATTCCATTAAAAAACACCTTAAATCAATTTTTTGGTAGTGCGGTAGCACTTGCCTCTGGGTTTTCAGTCGGTAGAGAAGGACCCGCTGTACATTTAGGTGCTGCCTGTAGTAGTTATTTAGGCAGTCTATTACAGCTTCCTCATAATAGTATTCGTACTTTATGCGCTTGTGGTATTGCCGCTGGTATAGCAGCTACCTTTAATACGCCTATTGCCGCAGTACTTTTTGTTATGGAAGTGATTATGCGTGAATATAAAGTGCATATTTTTATTCCCATCATGTTGGCTTCACTGGTTGGTTCTTTAGTGACCAGCTCTGTGTTTGAAACATCACATCACTTTGAGTTTTTCCATAAAATTGAATTAATCCCCCAACATTATATCCCTTTAGTGATTCTAGCTATTTTATTAGGTGTACTTGCTGCGGCTTTCAATAAAAGCTTAGTTGGCATAATTAAACATAGTATAAAATTACATATAGTACCCAGACTTATGATAGCCGCGCTAATCACCGGTAGTTTAGGTTATTTAATTCCCGGAGCTATGGGCACAGGCACAAGTGCTATTGATGTATCATTAGCTAATAACTTACAGGTAGGATTATTATTTAGTTTATTGTTAGCGAAGTTCTTAATGACGACCTTTGCGCTAGGATTGGGTATCCCCGGCGGCATTATTGGTCCTATCATTGGTATAGGTGCCATTGCAGGTGCATTAAGTGGCGCATTAGTGATGCAGCTTTACCCGAGTGAGCATATTGGTAGTGATTTTATTCTAATGGGCATGGCGGGCTTTATGGCTGCTAGTTTAAATGCCCCACTAGCAGCATTATTGGCTGTTGTTGAATTGTCTGGACAGCTAGAAATAATTGTACCCGCGATGATCGTAATCACCATTTCAAGCATAACCTCTGGTCAATTATTTAAAAATCGCTCAGTATTTACTATGCAACTGGATGCGCAAAACCTTATTTATAACAAACCTCCCATCGAAAAAACGTTACAAAAAATTGGCGTTTTAGGGTTAATGATAGAAAAATTCGAGTTAGTAGAAAAAGCATCTCAACGCACCCTTGCAGGCCTTGTTGTTACTAGTGATATTAATGTACCCGTGATTAACAAAACTATTAAAAAAATCACTAAACATAATGAAGTTATAGAAAAAGTTGATTATTATTGGGCTGAATTTAGTGAACAGGTTCCCTTAGCCAGTAAATCATTTGATCAAATAGATAACAAAAACGCGTCTAGCGACCCGATTACCTACCAAATTTCAGATCAAATGAGCTTGCATAAACTCATCCCTATATCTCATCAAGCTAGCTTGGCAGAGGCATACCAACTCTTAATTGCTGAACGCTGCGGAGGAGTATACATTTATCAACATAGTATTGACGATATAATGGGGGTAGTTACCTTTGAACAAATTAGACAATATCTTGTTACCGGTAAATTAGTCATAGGAAAAATAGTCCAAGTTGAGCAATAAATTAGTCCCGTTGATATTAACTCTACATGAATTAAATTAAATTAAAGGAAAATTAAAGTAATGAGCGAGTTTATAATAAATTATATTTTATGGTTTAAAGCTTTTCATGTTTTTTTTATGGTTGCTTGGTTTGCCGGTGTATTTTATTTACCCCGTTTATTTGTAAATCATGCCGAAACCTCATTTATAGAAGTTGCTGAACAATTGAAAGGTATGGAGAGACGCTTACTTTATTTCATTACTCCCTTTGCTATTTTAACCGTTTTGTTTGGTTTAATCATTATTTATGCTTACGGTTACCCTTGGTTTGTCGCCTCAAAATGGTTACATATCAAATTAACGTTAGTCATGGTATTACTTAGCTATCATGGTTATTGCTTTAAGCTAGTAAAAACATTTCAACAAGACAACAACACACGTTCAGGGAAATTCTACCGCATTTTTAATGAAATTCCCGTGTTAGTCCTTTTGGCAATCATTATTTTAGCTTACGTAAAACCAATCTAACGCCTTTACCTATCAAAATAGTTAACATTTCAGGATAAAACCTCTACGTTTTATCCTGAAATACTTTTATACTCAAGCTATTATTCGGTCTTGCATTCGCTTTAAAATTCAAAGTATTTACTCTCATAAATGTTAACAATTAATTAAATATTTTGAGCTTTTGGGTTGTTTTGTCAAGAGCGAACACACTGAAATTAGAGGTTCAAAAAATGCTGTACTCTTTAAAATCTGCTCTTATTATGGCTTTTTTCTGCGTAGCTTTTATTAGCGACAGTAGCATAGCAAAAAATACTGAATTAATTCCCGTAAAACCTAAGATTGTCGGTGGCGAAGTTGCCACCGAGGGCGACTGGCCATGGATGTCTGCGTTGGTTTATACCTTGAATGATATATCGACCACATTAACTGTTGATAATACTAGCTATGAAAGCCAATCCTTCAGTGGTGGCGTTGCAGGTAGTGCCGCAGGCTATACCGTCGACTGTGGCATTGGTGATTCACCGTGCGTTGATGCCACTAACAAAATTTGTTTAATTGAACGTGGTGAAATTGATTTTGCAGTGAAAGTAGAAAACTGTCAAGCAGGTGGTGGTGGTGGCGCGATTATCTACAATAATGTGGAAGGCGCCATCAGTGGTACGTTAGGTGAAGATTTCGCGGGTACAATACCTGCAGTTTCTATTACTCAAGCTGACGGGGCTACGTTAAAAGAGAATATCGGTGTAAGCGCAAACTTAACTGTTATCGAAGAAGCTGCTTCAGTGCAATCATCGACCTGTGGCGCATCCTTCCTTGGCAAAAAATGGATATTAACCGCATCACATTGTGTTAACGGCGTTTCGCCCCAGCAATTAAAAGTTAATGTGGGTGAATATGACTTAAGTGACGGTGCTGAAAATGCAAAAGCCATTAAACGCATTTATATGCACGCTGATTACCAACTAGATGTTGAATTGAACAATGACATTGCCTTAATTGAATTGGTTGATAGCGTAACTAACCCAGCAATCACCGCAATAACCTTAGTTGATTTAACTACAACAGCGCAACTTGCCATAGACAACAGTACCGTAACCGTTGTGGGTTGGGGTGGTAGACAAGGTTACGACGCTGACGGTGGTCCAACATCAGACTTTCCTGACGTATTACATCAAGTGGATTTACAGCTACTTACAAATGAAGAATGTAAAAGTATACTAGCACAATCATCTACTGATACCTTTGAAGGAACATTTACCGCCAATAGTATAGGGCTCTCTGATGCGATGATTTGTGCATTTATTCCTGGTGGTGGCAAAGGCTCATGTCAAGGTGACAGTGGTGGTCCATTAATGATCAATACTAATGAAGGCTGGCAGCAAATTGGTATTGTTAGCTGGGGTATAGGTTGTGCTGCTGATGGGTTTCCTGGGGTTTATACTCGTACAGCCGTTTTTAGCGATTGGGTTAATGAAATTACCAACGGCATCGCTATTGATCAATTCTTTGATTTTACTATTCAAGCGAAAGCAAAAGCACAAAGCTCAGCGCTAGAAATTGTTAATAATAGTGAATTAAGTACCAACCTAACCTTCACTATTGATGGCGATGTTAATTTTACAATCACGAGTGACCACTGTCATAATATCGCTGCTGGAGCAACTTGTTTATTACCGGTTAACTATGATGCTGCAGAAATTGGCAACCATAGCGCTAACATTATTATTGCCTCTGATAATAGTGAAATAGCCACCAGCAGTGCTAAAATTATAGCGCAAACTATCGCACTAGCCAGTGAGATAAAAACACAACTATCTAGCGCTGACGTTGCATTAACTTGGTATAGTGGTGGTAACTCAGCTTGGAAGCTTGATAATACTGAAGCTGCCGCCATAGTCAGTGGTAGCATTGGCGATAAAGAAGAAAGTATCGTCATGGTGACCGTAGCTGGAGAAGGAGAACTATCATTTGAATGGTCAGTATCCTCTGAAGAAAATACCAACGATCCTGAAGAACCTTTTGATGCACTCTATTTATATGTTGATGGCGAGTTAATTAACTTTATCTCTGGTGAAATTGCTTACCAAAGTGAATCTGTTGAATTTCCCGCCGGTGAGCATAATATTGCTTGGGTATATAAAAAAGATCAGCTTAGCTCAGAAGGTGATGATAATGCTCATATCCGTAATGTTGTTTTTACTCCAGTTGTAATTGCAACACCACCTGAGCCAGTAGCACCTGAGCCAGTAACGCCTGCACCTGCACCCCTCGAAGCAAGCTCAACTAGCAGTAGTGGTAGCATAGCTTGGTGGTCATTGATAATAATGGTTATTAGTCTTCGTATTAAGTGCAGAAAATAATAGCAACGCTCACCTCTTCAAATAAAGGCCGTTTAACGGCCTTTTTTATCCCCTAGTTTACAACTTAATTTTATCTACCTTAATCATACCAATGGAAACAATGGATTGATCATTCAGCGAGAGTTTATTCTATTCGTATTATACAAGTGATTTTAAAAAACTCTTTTTTATGCTATATTTCTCGCCAAATTTTTTCTCAAATACTTTTAATATGATGAATTTTCAAGGCAGTCATATTTTGTCCGTTTCGCAACTTGATCGCGAAGCAATAGCCAGAATATTAGATATTTCCGCCAATATGGCACCCTACGCGGCTCGCAAAAAGCGATGTACAGTTCTTGATGGAGCGATTTTAAGTAATTTGTTTTTCGAACCTAGCACTCGTACTAGAGTGAGTTTTGGTACGGCTTTTAATCTACTAGGTGGCTATGTAAGAGAAACCGTCGGACAAGAAAACTCATCACTTAGCAAAGGTGAGTCCTTATTTGATACGGCACAAGTAATCAGTGGTTACTCTGATGTTATCGCCATGCGTCACCCACAAATGCATTCAGTTGAAAAATTTGCTCAAGGCAGTACAGTGCCCGTTATTAATGGGGGCGATGGTGCTAATGAACACCCTACACAAGCACTATTAGATTTATTTACCATACAATCTGAAATGATGCATTTTAACAAGGGCTTAGACAACCTTGATATTGTTTTGATGGGTGATTTAAAGCATGGTCGCACAGTACATTCACTATCAAAACTGCTCAGCCTTTATAACAATGTCAAAATAACTATGGTAGCACCAACCGCACTGCAAATGCCTGATAGTATAGTTTCAACACTTGAAAATGCGGGCCATCAAGTTATTATCACCGACACGATGGCAGGAAACTTATCTTGCGATGTAATTTATCAAACCCGTATTCAACAAGAACGTTTTGCTAGTAAAGACGAAGCCGAGTTATATCGTGGGCATTTCAGTTTAAACAAAAGTGTTTATCAGCAATATTGTCGTGAAAACACCGTTATTATGCACCCTTTGCCGAGAGATTCTCGCCCAGAAGCAAATGAATTAGATATAGATTTAAATGATTTAGATAGCTTAGCCATTTTCAGACAAGCACAAAATGGTGTTTTAGTCAGAATGGCATTATTCGCCTTAACCTTAGGTGTTGAAGAGCAACTAACCCAGTATGAAAAAGAAGTAAACTGGTACACAAATAAGCGCTAGCACCTTATTTATAAGAACATAAACTATGAATTTTTCCTTATTTACTGAGTGAAAACTGATCTTTTTCTGGTCAAATAATTAACCAGTGAAAAAATAAAGAGTGAACTGATGAACCAAACAACAAATTTAGTGACGAATAAGTCAGAACAACTATTTTCTAAAGCAGTAAAAGTGATCCCTGGTGGCGTTAATTCTCCTGTACGCGCTTTTAATGGTGTTGGTGGTATCCCACCTTTTATTAAGCGCGCTCAAGGCGCTTATATTTATGATGCAGATGATAATGCTTACATTGATTATGTTGGCTCATGGGGACCCATGATTTTAGGTCATAACCACCCTGCAATTTTAGAAGCGGTAATTAACACTGCCCAGAATGGCTTGAGTTTTGGTGCCCCTACAGAGCTAGAAATAACCATGGCGGAAAAAGTACGTGAATTAGTACCATCAATGGAATCACTGCGTATGGTTAGCTCTGGTACAGAGGCTACCATGAGTGCTATTCGCCTAGCCCGTGGTTACACTAACCGTGATAAAATTTTAAAATTTGAAGGTTGCTATCATGGTCATGCTGACTCATTACTAGTCAAAGCTGGTTCTGGCGCATTAACATTGGGTATACCAAACTCTCCAGGTATTCCCGCTGATTTTGCCAAGCACACGTTAACTGTTAGTTATAATAACATTGAACAAGTAAAAGAAATCTTTGCTAAATACCCTGATCAAATCGCCTGTATTATCGTTGAACCAGTAGCAGGCAATATGAATTGTATTCCGCCTGTTGAAGGTTTCCTTGAAGGCTTACGTGCAGTATGTGATCAATACAGCTCCGTATTGATTTTCGATGAAGTAATGACAGGCTTTCGCGTAGCATTGGGCGGCGCTCAAGCACATTACAATATCAAACCAGATTTAACTACCTTGGGTAAAGTTATTGGTGGTGGTATGCCAGTAGGTGCTTTTGGTGGTAAACAAGAGATCATGGATTACATTGCGCCTATAGGCCCAGTATATCAAGCCGGCACACTTTCAGGTAACCCAATAGCTATGGCGGCAGGTCTGGCCTCGTTAACAGAATTAGCAAAAGGTGATAAACATAAACAACTAACTGCTGCGACTGAAAAATTAGCGATGGGCTTAAAAGCCGCAGCAGAACGACATGGTGTTAATTTAAGTATTAACTATGTGGGTGCTATGTTTGGTTTTTTCTTTACTGATGACGACCAACCAATAACAACTTTTGAACAAGTAATTGCTTGTGATAGTGAAAAATTTAATCGCTTCTTTCATTTAATGCTTGAGCACGGTGTTTACCTTGCACCATCAGCGTTTGAAACAGGGTTTTTATCTACCGCGCATAGCGATGATATTATAGAGAAAACCCTTGAAGCTGCGGCTAAGTGTTTCGCACAACTGTAAATAATAATTTCATTAAAAACTTAGCTATTTAGCTTTAAGCTGTATGGTTTAATTTAAAGGAAAATGCACGGAGTTGACGCAAGTCAATGAGTACTGTTGACACCTAAATTAAGCTATACAGCAACAAGATTAATGGCTAACAAATAAACTGATCGAATAGCTGCACCGTCACTACCTCTCCAGCGGTCACCTTTCCTTGATCAGACGCTAAAACAATAAAACAATTAGCGCTCGCTAAGCTAGATAAAATACCTGAGCCTTGAGAACCCGTTGATAACACAACATTTTCGCCTTGCTCATTTACACTCAACACCCCCCGCTGAAAGTCCATACGTCCGGGAGATTTTCTTAAATCACAGGTACATTTCACTTGTAATATTGTACGCTTTAACGGCTGTGCATTTTGCATTTTAGTTAACGCAACTAACGCTAATTGGTGAAACGTGACTAATGCTGAAACTGGGTTGCCCGGTAAACCAAAAAAGACGCTATTAGGCAACTTACCAAAAGCAAATGGTTTACCCGGTTTCATTGCTATTTTCCAAAAACCAATTTTACCCAAATCATCTAATACAGTCTTGGTATAATCAGCGTCACCAATAGAAACGCCACCAGATGAAATCACAGCATCGGCTTGGTTATCAGCACTCACAAAAGCCGCTTTTATTGCATCAAAATCATCTTTAATCACACCAAAATCAATAACATCAACATCTAGCTTTTCTAACATGCCTCGTAACACAAAACTGTTACTCTCATATATATCACCCGAATTTAACGCTTGCCCGGGTAATTTTAGCTCATCACCTGTGGCAATTAACGCTACTGTTAATTTACGATAAACACTCACTTCGCTAATACCAAGCGAAGCCAAGATACCAATATCTACTGCTGATATTTTATGACCTTTAGGGAGTACTTGCTGCCCTAATTGAATATCTTCACCCGCTTTTCGCACATGAGAGCCCAACTGCTTTTCTTGTAAGAAAGTAATGTCATCATCGTTTGCCTGAACATTTTCCTGCATTTCAACGCTATCACAACACACAGGCATTTTAGCGCCCGTCATAATACGGATGCACTCGCCTAATTTACATGTCCCTTGATATGGGGCACCTGCCATCGAGCGACCCACCAAGGTCAACGTTTTACTTTGTTTAAAACTTTTAAGTGCAAAAGCATAACCATCCATGGCTGAATTGTCATGATTAGGTACATTCAGTGGACTAGAGATATTTTGTGCTAATACAGCATTCATCGCTTGTTCTATTGCTATATTAACGGTTTCAGTAACAGGGGTTATTTGTGACAACATATTTTGCAGCGCCTGTTCAAAAGGCAATAAACCAGGGGCAGAACAACAATCAGACATACAGTACTCACTTAACTTTAACTTTTCAATGACGCTAGTATCGCTTACTTTGACAATAATGTAATAGCGATTTAACTTTTATGCTAAACACATCCGGTATTTATTGTTGCAGATCAAAATAATCACACTCAAAATCAATTACGATAGTTTCTATTAAATGATATATACTTAATTTTAGTCATACGACTATAAATAATTTACACCGAGCTGTAATTGCTAACGCCTATATTTTCAAAAATAAGGTCAAGTAATTATAAGCCGTAGCAGCTTTTTTTTGTAAATAGCTTGCTACCAGGGTTAACAAGGAAACACGTTAGCCTCCCACATTTGGAAAGGTGACATGTTAACAGACAACTTCGGTCGCAGATTTTATTATCTGCGCCTATCAATCACTGACGTATGTAACTTTAGTTGCAATTACTGCCTACCTGACGGTTATCAATGTGATACTCCGCGCGATTTTATGTCACTCGCTGAAATAAAGCGCTTAACTGCTGCTTTTGCCAGTTTAGGTACAGAAAAAATTCGCATCACGGGTGGTGAGCCCGCACTCCGTAAAGATTTACCCGATATTATTAATCTTTGCAAACAAACCCAAGGAATTAAAAAAGTTGCTATTACCAGTAACGGTTTTAAATTACCTGAACACTTACCTATGTGGTTAGATGCGGGCATTGATGCCATAAATATCAGCATTGATAGTTTAGATCCTCGTAAATTTCTTGCCATTACCGGCCATAATAAACTTGATACCATTTTAAAAGGTATTGACATGGCACTAGCCGATGGTCGGCCGAGCGTGAAAGTAAATACGGTATTAATGCGTGAATACAGTGGTAGAGATATTCAAAGCTATTTAGATTGGTTAAAAGACACACCGGTCACTTTACGTTTTATAGAATTAATGCAAACCGGTGATAACCAGAAATTTTTTGATGCACAACATGTACAAGGTTCACGTATTAAACAAAATTTAATTCTTGATGGTTGGTTGCCTGTTATTCAGGATCGCGCAGCAGGACCTGCTCAAGAATTTTACCACCCTGATTATCAAGGACGCATTGGTTTAATCATGCCCTATTCAAAAGATTTTTGTAAAAGTTGTAACCGTTTACGCGTCAGTTCCTCAGGGAAATTACATTTATGTTTATTTGGTGAAAATGGTTTATCTTTACGTGAGCAATTGCAATCAGATAATATTGAACCATTACAAGCGAAAATATTATCCTTATTGGGCGATAAAAAAGCCACTCACTTTTTACATGATAAGCTAACTGGCGGCACAAAACACTTGGCTATGTTAGGTGGTTAGTATGAATTCTTTTAACAATATTTTAAATAATGATTTTTCACCTAATGAATGCTTAGGTGTAGTGCTAGCAGGCGGATTATCTTCTCGCATGGGTCAAGATAAAGCTAAATTGCTACGTAATACGACTGACATGCTTAATTTTTCTAAACAGTTGCTCGTTAATTCAGGTATTAATAATCTCGTCGTCAGTGGTGATGAATATGATATTCCGGACAAGGTAAAAAAAAGTGGCCCCGTTGGCGGTATTTACAGCGTATTATCCCGTTTCCCTCAGGCTAAAGCATTATTGATACTGCCTGTTGATTTACCTTTTATGACACCAAAAATCTTAGCTGATTTACGCATTAAAGGTGAATTGAACCAGAAAGCCACCTACTTTAAAGATCATAATATTCCACTGTATTTACCTAACAATACTTATATTGAACTATTTTTATCAAAAACATTTTACAACAACTCGTTAGTAAGTAACGAGTTATCAGGCAGTGGCAAAGTTTTAGGAAAAATATCGAAAAAGAATGGCCCATCAATAAAAGCGTTGCTCCAACATATCCCACATCAAGAAATTCAGTGTGGTGATAGCAAAGCCTTATTTAATACCAATACACCTGAGCAATGGCAACAAGCAAAAAACAGTTTGGTTTTTAAACGATAACTTACTCTATTTATACATTAACTTATAAAATAACTTATACATTAGTAAAGGACCCCTTATGTCAGCACACGGCGGCAAAACGTTTATCCCGTTAAACATTGCGGTATTAACCGTATCGGATACACGCAACGAGTCAAACGATACCTCTGGTCAAGCGTTAGTTGAGCGCCTAACCGCAGCAGGCCATAATCTAGCAGATCAAGCCATTGTTATTGATGATGTTTATCAACTACGCGCGCAAGTGTCACAATGGATAGCAGATGAGAGTATCAACGCAATTATCTCAACAGGTGGCACTGGTTTTACCGAACGAGATAATACACCGGAAGCATTATTGCCATTATTTGATAAAAATGTTGAAGGCTTTGGAGAAGTATTTCGTCACGTGTCATTAGCAGAAATTGGCACATCAACCATTCAATCACGCGCCTTTGGTGGTGTAGCTAATAAAACTGTCGTTCTCTGCGTACCTGGATCAACCAATGCTTGTAAAACTGCTTGGGATAAAGTGATTAAAGAGCAGCTTGATGCGAGTCATAGACCTTGTAATTTCGTGCCTCATTTAAATATTTCTGCAGAGCAATGTGAGACGCGTGACTAATGAGTAATTCAACGACAACTACGCCAGAGTTGAGCCATATTAATCAGCAGGGTGAAGCTAATATGGTGGATGTCACCGAAAAAGCAATGACATCACGCACAGCAACCGCACAAGGGTTCATCAAAATGAATCGTGCAACGTTTGAATTGATTACTACTGGTAAACACACAAAAGGTGATGTTTTTGCCGTTGCACGTATTGCCGGTATTCAAGCAGCAAAAAAATGCAGCGATTTGATCCCTTTATGTCATCCTTTAATGCTGAGTAAAGTACAGGTTGATTTTACGTTAGACACTGAAAAATCATTAGTTAAAGTAATAAGCTTATGTCGATTAACAGGTCAAACAGGTGTAGAAATGGAAGCATTAACCGCTGTTTCTGTCGCTTGTTTAACCTTGTTTGATATGTGTAAAGCGGCCGATCCAGCCATGGAAATTTCAGGTATAAAAGTACTAACGAAAGAAGGCGGTAAATCAGGCCACTGGCAAGCAAACTAATTTCAGTTTTCGAATGTATAGTTTAAAATGCCTAATTTTGAATAATAAGACTTTATTTCAAGTGATATTGTAGGAAAAAACATGATCAACGTTGTATTTTTTGCCGCGCTACGCGAGCAATTAGATTGTAGTGAACTAACCGTAAGTAGTGAAAATATAACTACCGTCGCTGATTTAAAACGGCAATTAGCCAGTAAAAGTGAACAGTGGCAAACCCTCTTTGGTAATACATCATTATTGAGTGCAATCAATCACGAGATGGTTGATGACGAACAAGTCATTAAATCAGGTGATGAAGTGGCATTTTTCCCACCTGTTACTGGTGGCTAACATACCGTTTCTCTTGGGCGAGAGGCACGTAAACCCTCCATTCATCCTGAATATGAGGAACGTAAACCCTCCATTCATCCTGAGCGCGAGGAACGAGCAGTCGAAGGGCGACAAGCTCAGGACAAACGGCAAGTGAAAAATAGGTATCCTGAGCGTGAAGCACGAAAACCCTCCGTTCATCCTGAGCGTGAGGAACGAACAGTCGAAGGGCGACAGGCTTCCTTCGACAAGCTCAGGACAAACGGGAAAGATGAAAATGGTACAAAGATAAAAATTATGAATCAAGAAATATCCATACAAACAAGCGATTTTAGTTTGTCTGACGAAGTTGCTTTGCTTGAGCAAGATAATGCCAGTGATGGCGCTATAGTAACGTTTACTGGTCGTGTACGAAATCATAACAATGGCATGGATGTCAGTGGCTTAACATTAGAGTATTATCCGGGCATGACCGAAAAGTTATTAGCGAAAATAATTAACACAGCCAAAACACGGTGGAATATTGGGCGGGTAAAAGTAATCCACCGTATTGGCGAACTTAGTATTGGCGAGCAAATTGTGTTTGTTGGGGTAACTAGTAAACATAGACACGATGCTTTCGCCGCCAATGAATTTATTATGGATTTTTTAAAAGTACAGGCTCCATTTTGGAAAAAAGAACGTACTGAGCAAGGCGAATCTTGGCTCGATGCAAAAGCAACAGACGATACTAAAGCGCAAAAATGGTAAGTTAAACAATGAATTTATCTAGGCTATATCCACTAATACTCATTAACGTTCTACTCTTTATAAATGTAAGTTGTATGAGCGTTAGCCTTGCTTCAAATCATAATATTGATAGTCCTCTACGTATTGCCGTAGCTTCCAACTTTACGCCTATATTAAAAGAGTTACTTGTTGAATTTAAAAAACAAACTAATATCAACACACAAATCATTAGTGGTGCTAGCGGAGTATTATTTTTACAAATAAAACACGGCGCGCCTTTCGATATATTTATCTCCGCTGACAGCGTAAGACCTAAACTACTCGAACAACAAAATTTAATACTGCTCAATAGCCGAAAAACTTATGCTATTGGTCAATTGGCACTGTTATCAATGAATAACAAAGCGCAATTAAGTGATTTAGCAAGCACACAAAAATACTTTGCTATTGCCAACCCTAACCTAGCCCCTTATGGAAAAGCCGCCAAACAAACATTGCAACACTTGGACTTATGGCAACAGTATAAAAATAGATTAATTACCGGTATTAACATTAATCAAACCTTCACTCAGGTACTTAGCCAAGCAGTCAATAGTGGTTTAGTGGCTAATAGCCAGTTGGTAATTAATAAACTAGCTGGCGTTATTATTCCCAGTAGTTATCATCAACCTATAGAGCAACAATTGGTTATTATTAAAAGTCGGAATAATATGACTAATGCAAAACGTTTAAGTCAGTTTTTGTTATCCCCAAAAATTCAGCAAAAAATAGAAAGTTTTGGCTACGCTAACAACACCTTCACTCAACAGCCAATTCAACAATTAACTCAACAAGAGCAAAGCAATGGCAAGCCCTGATCTTCTAGCCCTAGCCGTTACCTTGAAAATGGCGGCACTCACTACCGTGATATTATTATTGATTGGTACGCCACTGGCTTGGTTTCTCGCTAAAATGACCAGTCGCTTTAAAGTCATTATTGAAGCCATTGTTGCCCTACCCTTAGTGTTACCACCAACAGTATTAGGTTTTTATTTGTTAATTGCTTTTTCTCCACAGCATTTACCTGGGAAAATTTGGCAACAAGCAACAGGGCAACAGCTAGCCTTTAGTTTTTCTGCTATTGTTATTGGCTCAGTATTATATTCACTACCTTTTGTGGTACAGCCATTACAAAAAGCGTTTGAGCAATTAGGTGACTCGTTATTAGAGGCGGGTTCTATGCTAGGTGCGGGGCCTATAGATAGGTTTTTCACTATAGTGCTCCCTTTAACGAAAACCAGTTTTATCACCGCCGCCAGTTTAGGTTTTGCTCATACTGTAGGTGAATTTGGTGTGATATTAATGATAGGGGGTAATATTCCCGGTGAAACCCGCGTATTATCGATAGCCTTGTTTGATCATGTAGAAGCCTTTGATTATGCTAAAGCCCATGTACTTGCCATTAGTTTACTTGTCGGTTCAATGATTTTATTAGGCTGTGTTTATTTGTTAAACCTTCCGCGCCGTATAACAAGAAAAACAAGCTAACTTATGACTATACTCAGCCTAAATATCAACCTCCGTTATAAAACGTTTGATCTTAAGATTAATCAGGCGCTTGATTTAACAGGCATCACCGGCGTTTTTGGTCGTTCTGGATCGGGAAAGTCCACGCTGCTAAGAGCTATTGCAGGTTTAGAAAAAAAAATTACTGGTTCAATAGTTTTTCATGAAAAAATATTAATCGACACAACGCAAAATTTATGTGTAAAACCAGAAAAACGCAACATCAGTTTAGTGTTTCAAGACAGCCGTTTATTTGGGCATTTAACCGTACGCGATAATCTAAAGTACGCGGCCAAGCGCTGTGTTAATAGTCAACTAAATTTCGCTGATATATTAACATTAACCGAATTAGACGATTTAGCTGATGCCAGTGTAAATGATCTTTCTAGTGGTCAAAAACAACGCGTTGCCTTAGCACGAGCCTTATTAACTGAACCAAAATTATTATTACTTGATGAACCATTAAGCGCCCTTGATCAGGTAAGTAAAACTAAGCTATTGAATTTAATTGTTAAGATACAGCAGCAACTTAAATTACCTATTCTATACGTTAGTCACTCTGTAGATGAGCTACAACAAGTGTGTGACAGCATGCTGATATTGTCACAGGGAAAAGTGATAAATTATGGCAATATTCATCACACCATCCATCAATTAAACTTCATTTCAAACAGCTTACCAAGTGAACACTTAATTCATCAACAAACTAGTTTATCTTTACCAATAACAAACACAGACAATGGCCAAGGGTTAATGGTATTAGCACTCGTTGAACAGGAAATTTTATTACCTCGTTTACCGGGTGAATTTACCCATAACCAGCAACTGCGTTGCTTTATTCTTGCTAGCGATATAAGTATTTGCTTATCTGAACCTCAAAATAGCACTATTGTTAATCATTTATCAGGTACTATTAACGCAATAGAGTCGAGTTCTATCGATGAATCTACCCATTCAGTTTTAGTTACGGTGGTTTGCTCAGGACAAGAATTTTTTGTTCATATCAGTACTTATTCACAACTAAAGTTGGCGTTATGTATAAATAAGCCCGTGTATTTACAGTTTAAGGCCGGTGCCGTGCGCACTTATTTGTACTAAGTTTTAGATGATATATTGTAGGTGATAGACCGTAGGTTATAGGTATAGGGCTTCAAAAAAAATATAAAAAGGATCAAACGTGCTAACAACACAAGAACAACTAAAATATTCCAGACAAATTATGCTCCCAAAAATTGGTGAACAGGGACAGGTTTCTCTACGTAATGCTAAAGTGCTTATTGTTGGTGTTGGCGGGTTGGGTAATCCCGCTAGTTTATATTTAGCTGCTGCAGGCATTGGCACTTTATATTTAGCTGACGGTGACACGATAGAATTAAGTAACTTACCGAGACAAATACAATTTAGCGAACAAGATATTAATCGAAACAAAGCGAATACCGCAACAGAAAAGCTCAATCAACAATTTCCAGATTCTCATATTGAAGCCATTGATGACATGCTAGATCAAGAGCTATGTGATTACTACTTACCCCAAGTAGATGTCGTACTTGATTGCTCAGATAACATTGCCACCCGTTATTTAATCAACCAAGCTTGTGTCACTCATAAAGTGCCTTTAGTTGTTGGCGCAGCAACGGGCTTTGATGGTCAGCAAATGGTCATAGACCCAAGAGATGACACCAGTGCTTGTTATCATTGCTTATTTCCAAGCTCAAAGACGGCACCTGCCAATAATTGCCAAACTGTTGGTATTTTAGGTCCCGTACTCGCGATAGTAGCGGGTATGCAAACATTACAAGCAATAAAGTTACTCACCGGCAATAAAGCTCAAATTAATAAGTTGAATTTGTTTGATGGTTTATCGAACCAATGGCAACATTTTACCATGAAGAAACAGAAGAATTGTACTGTGTGTGGTGAAAAATAATCACTCTGGAGCAAAACGCATTCAGGTTGGCTAATATGATCTTAACAATGGTTTCAACATAGCTTCTAAACCATTTAATTTAACTTCATACATCAGCGCTAATTGCTGCCCTAATTTACCTTCCGGAAAACCTTTACTATGAAACCACACTAAGTAAGGCTCAGGTAATTGTAATAATTTTCGACCTGCATACTTACCAAATGGCATGGTTTGGTTAATAGCTTCAATTAACGCTTGTTGATTTTCTATCACAAAACTCTCTCTTTATTCTCATGTTTATATTCAAGCGACTCAAAGTGCTTGTTCAGGACAGTTTAACCTTATTTGAGTACAGAAAAATTTATTATGATTAATTTACCCTAAACCTGACATTATAATGTCGTATCCAAAATAACACTTCTCGTTGGGGTGAATTACAAATACTTGGTTATAACCCAACACAAAACCCTTGTGGCATTATCTTGAGGTGAGGCAGGTATAGGTATTAATTTTTACTAGATTCTGGTGAAAAGATCATCCCTGATTTTGAGGTCTTTTTTGTAGTTTTCTTTGTAATGTTCTTCTGTGCATAGATAACTGTCTAGCGGTAGCGGATATATTGCCATCATTGGCTTTCAATACTTGTTGAATATGCTCCCACTGTACTTGTTCTGCTGATAGTGTTTTACCATCTAGTTCTGTATTTGTGAGAATTTCACCCGCTTTAATTTCATTAAGAGCGGCTAACAAGGTTTGTGTATCAAGCGGCTTAGTTAAATAATCATCTGCTCCTAATTTAATCGCCTCTACAGCGGTAGCAATACTGGCAAAGCCAGTTAGTAAAATGATACGACTTTTGGGGCGTAATTGACGGATAGGGGTAATGATATTCAACGTTGTTTCTTGTGATAACTTCATATCCAATAATACATAATCAGGTTTGTGTCGGTGACAAGCTAACAATGCTTCTGAGTTGGTTTCAACATGAACACAATCAAAATCATGTTTGGTTAAACGCCTCTTTAATGTATTAGCAAAAATAATGTCATCTTCAACTATCAATAGTTTTTTCAATTTTTTACCTGCTTACTGGGAGACTTAACGTGACTAAAGCGCCGCCTAAATGATGATTAGTTAAGGCTAATTCCCCGCCTAAACGATCGAGACTAGCATGACTTAAAAACACTGCCATACCTAAACCTTGTTCGCTATTTACAGGCATTACGCCCAACTGTTTAAGCTTTTCTAAAGTAAAACCTACGCCATAGTCTCGAATAATAAATTGCCAGTTTTGGGCATCAACTTGGCTAACTAAGGTGATTTTTTTGCTATTATTTGCCTTGGTTGCTCGAACAGCGTTATTAATTAAATTCAAAATGGCCGGCAATAATGCAGCATCTGCCATTATTTTAGTATTTGCTGGTTGGTGCTCTACTAATTCAACACTTATTTCAGGGTGATTAACGCGTAAATTATCCAATAACTTTTCCAATAACTTGCCAACATTAGTCGCAACGATAGTTTGCTCTTTAATATCAAATACCATAGCACGAAAAGCATTCAAGCTATCGCTGCATCGTGTTAACTGGCTTTGCATATCATTGATAATATCATTATTAGGAAAGTCTTCACTGAGTTCATCCGCAAGTAATTGCACGGTTGCAATAGGTGTGGCAAGTTGGTGAGTTATTTGTGCAGAAGCTACTCCCAAGGAAGTAACCTGATCCTGTTTTAATAAATTTTCCCGGTAAGCAGCAATGGCTAATTCTCTTTGATTAATGCTACGCGCCATTTTTCCTACGACAATAGCTACCACTAAAGCAGAAAATAAAAAGTTTATGCCCATGCCAATAAAATGCCCTTGCATATTACCGTGCATAACACTCATGGGTAAATACCACAATAAAACGCTATACGATAGTATCGCTAAAAAGGCGACTAGTGCTAATAAAGTAGATGTTAAGGTAACCGCAGCGATCGCAATAGGAATTAATAACAAAGACACGAAGGCGTTGGTTGCTCCGCCACTAAAAAATAATAACAACGACAAAAATAGGATGTCAGAACAAATTTGCATCAATAACGCCCACTGACTTATTTGCGTCTTGTTACGATAAAAAATAAAACTGAGAAAAGTGAAGCCAAGCTCTAATACAATGACACTAAATAATGGCATCCAAGGTAATTCATAGGCTAATCCTAAATTAACATAAAAGATCAACAGTAATTGAATAGTAATAGCAGCACTACGCAGGGCAAGTACCCGTTGAATTTGGTTATTCACTTTAGGGTTTGTCAGTGTTTTATTTATTTGAAAAAATGGTGACATAAATTTTTTATTCAATAGGTATAAATTGTCTAAGTACAATATTATACTATCGTTAATCTTAACGAATGTAATGAGATAAATCATAAAAATGACAACTATTATCCACAAAAATGATCTTCAACAAGCCACCTTAGCCGGTGGTTGTTTCTGGTGTATAGAAGGCGCATTTTCCCAAGTCAAAGGAATACACTCAGCCATTTCAGGATATATGGGGGGTCATAGTGAAAATCCTACTTATGAAGACATTTGCACTGGCAACAGTGGTCATGCTGAAGTAGTACAGTTAAGTTTTAATGATAAGGAAATCACGTACCAAGAGATTATTGAGATATTCTTTACCTTACATAATCCAACCCAACTAAATAGGCAAGGTCACGATATTGGCACTCAATATCGTTCTGCTATTTTTTATAATGATCAGTCTCAACAGCATATTGCTGAAAAAATAATTAGTGAAATGAGTCTCGCTAAAATTTTTGAGCAAGCGATAGTCACACAAGTATGTCCTGCTGAACTTTTTTATTCTGGTGAAGAGTATCATCAAGATTATTTTAGTAATAACCCACAAAATCAATATTGTCAGGCAGTTATATCACCTAAAATCACTAAGTTTAGACAAACCTTTATTAATAAATTGAAGTAACTTATTGTTCATTAGTCTAACTGATTTAAGCAGTACCCTATTCCCTTTATAGGTCACTGCTTAAATAAACTCTAGCACTACAAACCAACAAAATACTGACCAAAATAACAGTTCTCTTAAGTTATTTACCGATCAACAGTTGACAATCCAGTCAATTTCCAAGATCATATAGACATCTAAACGTCTACAACTTAAATTTAACAAGAAGAACTATTTTGAATAAGCAATCAGAGCTTCGCGCTAGATATAACGATATTAATCGCGGTGTCTACTTTATTGGCACAACACCACCAAAAAATGACACCCCATTAGAGGCAATTGAAACAATTGCTGAGAAATTATTGGAGCGTGTTAGCGATATAGATTTTGATGGCCTGATCGTTTATGACATTCAAGATGAAGATTCTCGTACGAGTAAACCAAGACCATTCCCGTTCAAGCTGACTCACGACACTCGCCTATATTCATCGTTGCTTAATAAAAAATCAAATCGCCCGGTGATTACTTATAAAAGCGTTGTTCAATCTAACGCTGATGTCTTTAATCAATGGGCCAATGAAGCTTGGCAAGAATATGGTATTAGAGACATTGTACTTGTTGGTAGCCCTTCAAAAAAGAATGAGATATCACTCCCTTTAGCTGATGCTTATAAAACCCTTGTCGATAATGAACATGATTTTTTCATTGGCGGTGTCACCATTGCTGAACGTCATGCAAGTAAAAAAAATGAGCATGAACGTTTAATAGAAAAAAACAAGCAAGGGTGTAACTTCTTTATTTCTCAGGCAATATATAACCCTCAAGCAACAATAGACATGCTAACGCGTTATGCTATTGAGTGTAAAAAGCAAGGGTTGAAACCTCAACGATTAATCTTAACTTTTTCACCTTGTGGCAGTAAGAAAACCTTAGAGTTTATTGAATGGTTAGGCGTAAATGTTCCTGAGGCGACAAGTTTACGTATTCTTCATTCTGAGAGTCCACTTTATGAGTCAATTCGTATTTGCACTAACAGTTTACAACAAATTTTAGATGCGGTTATTCCTTACGATTTACCGTTAGGTTTGAATATTGAGAGCTTAACTAATCGTAAAGAAGAAATTGACGGTTCTATTTTGCTTTATAAACTATTACGTTCAACCATGGATAATTATTTAGCCAAGAAAGAGCTGAATCAGTTAACTAAAAAATAAACTGACTCAGTACTTATAAAGCCTATTGATTTATTTAAATCGCATTGATAAATCAATAGCTTGTACATGTTTAGTTAATGCACCTGAAGAAATAAAGTCGACCCCTGCTTTCGCGTATTCCCGCAAAATTTCTATGGTCATATTACCTGACACTTCTAATTTTGCTTTATTACGTGTTGCTATCACCGCTTGTTCAATCATCGTTGGGGTAAAATTATCTAACATAATGATATCGGCCCCGGCATCAAGCGCTTGTTGCAACTCATCCATTGATTCAACTTCAACTTCTACCGTTTTATCACTATGATTTTTCTTTGCCGTAGCAACCGCTTGGGCTATACCACCACACGCGGCAATATGATTTTCTTTAATTAAAAACGCATCAAACAAGCCAATCCGATGATTAACGCCACCACCACAAAGAACCGCATACTTTTGCGCACTACGCAAGCCAGGTAATGTTTTACGCGTATCTAATAACTTGGTGTTACTGCCCTGCAACTCTTGCACATATTTACTGGTTAAAGTGGCTGTACCTGATAGCGTTTGTAAAAAGTTAAGCGCTACACGTTCACCCGTTAGTAACGTTCTCGCATTACCTTCTAGTTCAAACAAGGTAGTATTCGCTTTCACCATTTGGCCATCGTTAACGAACCACGTAATTTTGGTAGGTGATGTTTTTACTGTTTTTTTAGCAGTACCCTTCAGTGATGCATCTAGTTGCTTAAACACTTCATTCACCCAAGCAACACCGCAGACGATACAATCTTCACGCGTAATAACAGTAGCAACCGCTTGTTCATTCTCAGGAATTAACATCGCCGTAATATCTTGTTCTGCACAGGCAATTTCACTATCAAATGCGCCTAAATCTTCTTTAAGCGCCCAGGTGGTTGTGGTAGTGATATCTTCTTCTAACTTAGCTAATTGAGTAATGAGCATTTTTCTTATTCCTGTTAAAGAGGTTCTCGCAAAATTAATTGTTTGCCTGTTTGTTGAAAATCTAACTGCTTTAAAGCACTCATGCCTAGCAATATTTCATCATTTTTCATCGCAGGATTTATATGTGCGGCAACATTATATAGGAAAATATTGCCAATGCTAAGCTGATCTATTTTAGTTTTATAAACAACAACTTTACCATTTGCTGTTTGCACGGGGTAACTACCATAACTTTCAAGCTGTAATGTATCAGCAATAGGCGCAGGAATAGAGACTTGGGTAGCGCCAGTATCCAGTAAAAAAGTCACAGAGACTTCGTTAATGCTCCCTTGAGTAACATAATGCCCTTGCCTATTTTGCTTTAATATCACCTCCGCTTGACCTGAACTATTCAAGCTAACTTGTGGTTGGCTATTCGGATTATATTGCTTTTCAAGTTCATCTTCAAAAAAGAACATTAATAACGCAATAGCCATAATCCATGCAAGCCAAACAAAAAGTTTACCAATTTTGTTTGTCGGGTCATCTTCAGTCATAATAAGGTACAGTTTTATTAAAAAGTTATTGTATGTCGTTAATCGACAAGAACAAAGCTTCAAAGAGTAATAATTTGCGACCAAATTATCAGCAAGAACCAAAGAAAAGGTTAACCATTAGCAATGGTTGGCTCCAAAAAACAGAACATCAATACTCTGCTTTTTTTAGCCTGAGAGAACCACAAGAGAACATTAACTTACTTGTAATTCATAATATCTCTTTACCGGCTGGAAGCTTTGGCGGTAATCATATAACTAATCTATTTTTAGGTCAGTTAATGGCTGATGACCATCCTAGCTTTGGTGATATTGCCCAAATAAAAGTCTCTGCCCATTGCTTAATAAGGCGTGATGGCAGTATTATTCAATACGTATCTTTTAATAACAAAGCTTGGCATGCCGGTATTTCTTGTTTTAATGGTAGAGATAAATGTAATGATTATTCTATTGGAATAGAACTTGAAGGTACCGATGACATTCCTTATGAAGAAGTGCAATACCAGCAATTATCCAGATTAACGGCTAGTTTGCAAAAACATTATCCACTAATAACCCATGAGAACATTGTGGGTCATTGTGATATAGCACCGATAAGAAAAACAGATCCAGGAAAGATATTTAACTGGCCTCATTACCGTCAACTGTTACAACAACACAATAATATAATAATAACGAACGAATAATAAGGTTATACATGAGTCTACTTAGTTTATTAATTGCATTAGCTGCAGAAAAATCACTCTCCTCTTCCTTTTGGCGTTTTGATTATTATTATCAAAAATATACTTGCTTTTTTCAGTGCAATAATAGCCCCCTGTCAAAAGTCAAAGATAGCACGTTTGGCTATACCCTATTTTTACTCTTACCTGTTGCTGTTATTTACGCGATTTTATTCTTGGTTGATGATAACTTACTACACTTAATATTATCTACTTTGATACTCATTGTTTGTTTTGGTTGCGTCACTACACGTAACAGCTACAAGCAGTATTTACATGCGGCTTTTCGTGATGAAAAAACCACATCAGAATTGTATCATCAACAACTTTTACAAGATAAAAATTTACCACCTATGGGATTTGGACAAGCACTTATTTGGCTAAATTACCGTTATTATATCGCCATTATGTTATTTTTCATTATGTTTGGTGCTGCTGGTGTCGTTTTCTATCGTTTACTCACCACCGTTATCGAACAACAAAATGGCTGTCCTTTATATCAGAGTGAATCGACTCCAGGTAATGGCAATCCCGATGAAAATGAACAGCAATGTAAGAAGGAAGAAAACACGATAAACGAAGACGACAAATATAGTATTCCGAGTGTTTTATCTGGCTGTAAAAACTATCATGACATTTTATTCTACTTAGATTGGTTACCAGTACGCATTACTTCGTTTGGCTATATGTTTGTCGGTCATTTTTCTAGAGCGCTTCCTATCTGGATCGAAAGCTTCTTTGATGGTAAAAAACCAACACACGAAATTTTAATTGATGTAGCACAAAAATCGGAAGACAATATGGTAGACGAACGTGACTGCACAGCAGAGCCTTGTTTATTAGTACGCTTATCTAAACGAAACGTCTTATTGCTACTTGCCTCAATTGCTACGTTAACTCTGTTTGGTGTTATTCGCTAAGTTATTAGATAGCGTATGGGATACAAAGGTTTGATTGTAGAGATGAATTTCAAGATTAATTATAACGCTGCCCGTCATCGGTATAGATGAGTTTTCATCTATACATAATAATAAATTTTAGTTTCCTAAAATATACCCACATCTAATGATTTAGCCAAATTATTTTATATAGACGGCAATGGCTGCCTTATTTCAGTACCCCAAGCAGTCCAAACGCCATAGGTGATACAGTAGTAAGCCTTAGTGCTACCAATTCTGTACTGACACCAAAATAGTAGGTGTTGATTTATCTGAAAAATAACATTAAACGCATTGAAATATGGATGTACTTGATAATTTCTTTGCTCATCACGAAATACAAACCACGTCTAAAAACCCAAAAAATTGGTAAGACCATTAAGTTGGTAAGCGTTAGTTTTGGTTTTTAACTCTGTTTTGTCTATAAAACAACCTTGATTTAATGCGGATCTTCAACTATATTACATTTCAAGTGTTGCCTTTATCTCTTTTTATTGCCTAAAAACACAAAGGTAATACCAATTTACCAAGGGTAATATAGTTGATACCTGAGAGTGACCAATCTAAAATAAATTATTAAAGGTTTGTACGTTAATGACACAGTTATTACAACAAAAATTAAAACCACAAAAACTGTCTGACATTATTTTAGCTCAACTAGAAGAGTTGATTATTGAAGGTAGTTTACAACCAGGCGAAAAATTATTACCTGAACGTGATCTAGCGAAAAAATTTGACGTTTCAAGGCCGTCTTTACGTGAAGCCATTCAAAAATTAGAAATTAAAGGATTGGTAACGCGTAAACAAGGAGGTGGTACGTTTGTTAGCAAAAATATAATGAAATCGTTTTCCGATCCTATGTTTGATTTAATGGCCAATAGTAGTGAATCACAATTTGATTTATTAGAATTTCGCCATGGAATTGAAGGCATGGCGTCCTATTATGCAGCCTTGCGAGGTACCACAACTGACTTTGAACAAATACAAGACAAGCATAACAATATCGGTAATAGCCAATTAGAAGATAATTTCAAATTAGAAGCAGAAGCCGTTTATGAGTTTTATATCGCCATATGTGCCGCCTCACATAATGTGGTGATATTACAAACCGCACGTAGCATGGCTGAATTGATAATAGATAACATAGAGCAAAATTTAACAGTTTTAGCTAAACGCCCTGAAATTTTTAGCAAAGTAACCGATTATAGAAAAGATTTGCTAGACGCTATTATTAGCGGACAGCCAAAGAAAGCCTGGGGTGCTAGCCACCGCCATTTAGCTTTTATAGAAGAGATTCTTTTAAAACTAACACAAGAAAATAGTCGCATAAAAAGAACCCTGCGCAGAATGTAAAAATACGTAAATATTCACAAACAAACAAACAAACAAACAAACAAACAACAATATTGGAGACAAAGCACTATGTCAGATCTACCAAACATTGATATTGATTCATTAGAAACCCAAGAATGGTTAGAATCAATGGAGTCGGTATTAGAAAATGAAGGTCCAGAACGCGCACATTTTTTATTAGAAAAATTGATCGACCGCGCACGTCGTGGTGGTACTCATTTACCTTTCGAAGCAACTACTGCCTATGTAAATACTATTCCTCCTGGGCAAGAGCCTAATATGCCAGGAGATTTAACCATTGAATATCGCATTCGTGCCGCTATTCGTTGGAATGCATTAGCCTTAGTATTAAGAGCGTCTAAGAAAGATTTAGAGCTAGGTGGCCATGTGGGTAGTTTTGCCTCGTCAGCATTGCTTTATGATGTCGGTTTTAATCACTTTTTTAAAGCGGCTTCAGAACAAGACGGTGGCGATTTTATTTTCGCTCAAGGTCATATTTCTCCTGGTATTTATGCCCGTGCATTTATGGAGGGTCGTTTAACCGAAAAGCAAATGAATAACTTCCGTCAAGAATGTGATGGTGAAGGCTTGTCATCTTACCCTCACCCTCATTTAATGGGCGATTTCTGGCAGTTCCCAACGGTTTCTATGGGCTTAGGTCCATTGCAAGCTATTTATACCGCCCGTTTCCTTAAATATTTAACAGACCGCGGTATTAAAGATTGTTCAGGACAACGTGTTTATTGTTTCTTGGGTGATGGTGAAACTGATGAGCCAGAATCATTAGGTGCTATTGGTTTAGCTTCGCGTGAAGATTTAGATAACTTAACGTTTATTGTTAATTGTAATTTACAACGTTTAGACGGACCTGTTCGTGGTAACGGCAAAATAATTCAAGAACTAGAAGGCACATTCCGTGGCGCAGGCTGGGAAGTTGTTAAAGTTATCTGGGGAAGTTACTGGGATGCGCTTATTGCCCGTGATACTTCAGGCAAATTATTACAGTTAATGGAAGAAACCGTTGATGGTGAATACCAGAACTGTAAAGCTAAAGGCGGTAAATATACCCGCGAAAACTTCTTCAATAAATACCCTGAAACGGCTGCACTTGTTGCCAACATGTCAGATGAAGATATCTATCGCTTAAACCGTGGGGGTCATGATCCCGTTAAAGTTTATGCTGCCTATAAAAAAGCAATGGAAACCAAAGGTCGCCCAACCGTTATTTTAGCTAAAACCGTTAAAGGTTTTGGGTTAGGATCTGCTGGTGAAGGGTTAAATATTGCACATAACGTTAAAAAACTCGATATTGATTCACTGAAGCATTTCCGTGATCGTTTTAATATTCCTGTAGCTGATGCTGACATTGAAAATTTACCCTTTTATAAGTTCTCAGAAGACAGCGTTGAATATAAGTATATGAAAGCACGCCGTGAAGCGTTAGGTGGTTCAATGCCAGCGCGTCGTGAACAAGCTGAAGAATCATTAGAAATTCCATCATTGAAAATTTTCGATGCTATTTTAAAAGGTTCAGGTGAGCGTCAAGTTTCATCAACCATGACGTTTGTGCGTGTATTAAATAGCTTACTTAAAGATAAAAAAATTGGTAAACGTATTGTGCCTATTATTCCAGATGAAGCACGTACTTTTGGTATGGAAGGTTTATTCCGTCAAGTAGGTATTTATGCCAATGAAGGACAAAAATACGTCCCACAAGATGCTGACCAAGTCGCCTATTATCGTGAAGATAAAAAAGGCCAAGTATTACAAGAAGGTATTAACGAGTTAGGCGCAATGGCGTCATGGGTTGCTGCTGGTACCTCATACTCAACTTGTAATGCTATCACTATCCCATTCTACGTTTACTACTCTATGTTTGGTTTCCAACGTGTTGGCGATTTAGCCTGGGCTGCGGGCGATAGCCAAGCAAAAGGTTTCTTATTAGGTGCAACTGCGGGTAGAACGACACTTAACGGTGAAGGTTTACAACATCAAGATGGTCATTCTCATGTTCAAGCGGGGTTAATTCCTAACTGTGTTACCTATGATCCAACGTACGGTTATGAAGTAGCCGTTGTTATTCGTGAAGGTTTACGCCGCATGTATGAAGAAAATGAAAATATTTTCTTCTACTTAACATTAATGAATGAGAACTATCAACATCCTGCAATGCCGGAAGATAAAGATGTTGAAGAACAAATTATTAAGGGTATTTATAAGTTAGAAAGTGTTGCAGCTAAAAAGGCCAAAGCCAATGTTCAATTAATGGGCTCTGGTACCATTTTATTGCAAGTTCGCGAAGCAGCTCAAATATTAGCAAAAGATTATGGTGTTTCAAGTGATGTTTACTCTGTAACCTCTTTCAATGAACTAGCACGTGAAGGTCAAGACGTTACGCGTTGGAACATGCTTAACCCTGAAAGCAAGCAGAAAACAGCTTATATTGGTAACGTAATTACCCCAGCAAATGGCCCAGCCATTGCCGCTACCGATTACATTAAAAACTATGCCGAACAAGTACGTGCTTTTATTGATACGGAATATCGCGTGCTAGGTACCGACGGATTTGGTCGCAGTGATAGCCGTGCTAATTTACGTCAACATTTCGAAGTGGACCAAAACTATATTGTTGTTGCGGCTTTATTTGAGTTAGCTAATCGCGGTGATATTAAACGTTCTGTTGTGACAGAAGCAATTAAACGTTTCAATATTGACACAAAAAAAATCAACCCACTTTACGCTTAATAGAGGCTAGATATTACTATGTCAGACATACAAACAATTCTAGTGCCAGATGTTGGTGGCGACGAAGTAGAAATTATTGAAATCTGTGTTGCTATCGGCGACGCTGTCGAAGCTGAAGATGCCATTATCACCGTAGAAACAGATAAAGCCTCAATGGATATTCCAGCACCCGGTGCTGGTACTATCTCGGCGTTATTAGTTGCTATTGGTGATAAGCTTAAAGAAGGTGACGCGATTGCTAAAATGAGCGGTGGCGCAAGTGTTGAAGCTGCACCAATTGCTGAAGCGGTAGCTGCACCAGTAGTAGCACCTCAAGAAGTAACGGCTGCTCCTGCAGTTCCACAAGTAGCTCCAACGATTGCCGCCAGTGCTATCATCGATGTTGAAGTACCCGATATTGGCGAAGATGGTGAAGTTGATGTTATTGAAGTACTCGTAGCTGTAGGTGATGTGATTGCAGAAGAAGATGGTTTAATCACGTTAGAAACGGATAAAGCAACGATGGATGTACCTACACCTGCAGCTGGAACCGTTGTCGAAGTATTGATTAATGCTGGTGATAAAGTCAAACAAGGCTCATTAGTGATTCGTTTGGAAACATCATCAGGCGCAGCTGCGCCTGTTGAAGTAGCTCAAGCATCAGTTCCTACTCCCCCTCTAGCTCCTGCTAAAGCGGCTCCAGTAGGTCAAAAATCGCCTCCTGTACCGCATCACCCAGAAGCCGGAAAAGTAAATAAAGGCGCAATCTACACTTCACCATCAATTCGTCGTCTTGCGCGTGAATTTGGTGTTGATTTAACACTGGTTAAAGGTACAGGTAATAAAGCCCGTATTTTAAAAGAAGATGTACAATCTTACGTAAAATATGAACTTTCTCGCCCGAAAGCCAACCCAAGTAATGCAATTTCCACCGGTGAAGGTGGTTTGCAGGTAGTTAGCGCTAGAGCTATTGATTTCTCTAAATTTGGTGAAATTGAAACCAAGCCACTGACGCGTATTCAAAAAATATCGGGACCGTTTTTACACCGTAACTGGGTAACTATTCCTCATGTTACTCAATTTGATGAAGCGGATATCACTAACGTTGAAGCATTTCGTAAAGAACAAAACGTTATCTGTGAAAAGCAAAAGCTTGGTTTTAAAATTACACCGCTAGTCTTTATTTTAAAAGCAGCGGCAGACGCTCTACGTGCATTCCCCGTATTTAGCTCAAGTTTGAGTGAAGACGGTGAAAGCTTAGTGATAAAAAAATACATTCACATTGGGGTAGCAGTTGATACACCTAATGGTTTAGTGGTTCCTGTAGTACGTAATGTTGACCAAAAAGGTATTCATCAGTTATCACGTGAATTATTAGAAATTAGTATTAAAGCACGTGATGGCAAACTAAAAGCACAAGATATGCAAGGGGGTTGTTTTACAATTTCTAGTCTTGGCGGTATTGGCGGCACAGCATTTACTCCGATTGTAAATGCACCTGAAGTAGCAATTTTAGGTGTATCAAAGTCTGAAATGAAACCAAAATGGAATGGTAGTGAATTTATTCCCAAACTAATGCTTCCATTATCAATGTCTTACGATCACCGTGTCATTGATGGTGCGCTTGCAGCACGTTTTACCGTGCACTTAGCTAGCGTAATGTCAGATATCCGCAAGTTAATATTGTAATATCGACTTTAGTCGGTTCTTATCAATTAATATTGGCGAAATTCTATAGATAAGCGTAGAATTTCGCCCATAAAAATATTTACATAAAATAAAAAACTTTAACCAGTTTTATTGAGGACAGTATGAGTAACGAAATCAAAACTCAAGTAGTAATCTTAGGTGCAGGCCCTGGTGGCTATTCCGCAGCATTTCGCGCAGCAGATTTAGGTCTAGATGTAGTTTTAGTGGAAAGCCGCGAAACCCTTGGCGGTGTTTGTTTAAATGTTGGTTGTATTCCTTCTAAAGCATTACTACATGTAGCTAAAGTTATTGATGATGCTGAAGCAATGGCTTCTCACGGTGTTACTTTTGGTAAGCCGAAAATTGATTTAGATAAAATCCGTAACTGGAAAGAAAGCGTAATTGGTCAATTAACCGGTGGCTTAGGCGGTATGGCTAAAGCACGTAAAGTTAAAACAGTTTACGGCTTTGGTAAATTTACTAGCGATAAAACAATCGCAGTGGAAGGTAATGACGGTAAAACCACAACAATTACTTTTGATAACGCCATTATTGCTGCGGGTTCATCCGTTGTTGATTTACCCTTTATTCCAAAAGATGATCCTCGTGTAATCGATTCTACTGGCGCACTAGAGCTTAAAGATGTACCAGAAGAAATGCTTGTACTAGGCGGTGGTATCATCGGTTTAGAAATGGGCACAGTATACAACGCGTTAGGCTCTAACGTTTCAGTCGTTGAATTTGCCGATCAATTGGTACCTGCTGCTGATAAAGACATTGTTAAAATTTATACTAACTACAACAAAAAGAAATTCAACATTATGTTGTCTACTAAAGTTGTGGCTGTTGAAGCAAAAGACGACGGCTTATACGTTACTTTTGAAGGTAAAAAAGCACCTGCTGAACCAGTACGTTATGACAAAATTTTAGTTGCTGTTGGTCGTAAGCCAAACGGTCACTTAGTTAACGCTGACAAAGCTGGCGTAAACGTTGATGAACGTGGTTTCATCAACGTTACCAATGAATTACGTACCAACGTAAGTCACATTTTCGCTATTGGTGATGTGGTTGGTCAGCCAATGCTAGCTCACAAAGCGGTACATGAAGCACATTGTGCTGCTGAAGTTATTTCAGGTAAAAAACATACGTTTGAACCTCGTTGCATTCCTTCAGTTGCTTATACTGATCCAGAAATGGCTTGGACTGGTGTTACAGAGCGTGAAGCAAAAGAGCAAGGTTTAAATATTGAAGTGGCTAACTTCCCATGGGCGGCTTCTGGTCGTGCTATCGCTTCTGCACGTACTGAAGGTAAAACTAAGCTAATCTTTGAAAAAGAGACTGGTCGTGTTCTTGGTGGTGCTATCGTTGGTATTAATGCTGGCGAAATGCTTGGTGAAATTTGTTTAGCGGTTGAAATGGGCGCTGATGCTGAAGATGTTGGTTTAACTATTCATGCTCACCCAACGCTAAATGAATCAATTGGCTTAGCGGCTGAGATTTTTGAAGGCTCTATTACTGATTTACCAAATGCTAAAGCAGTAAAAAAGAAAAAATAAAACGACTATCATTTAATCGTTAAAAAATCATAAAGCCATTATCTTATAATAGATAGTGGCTTTTTTGTTACCACCGTTAATCGAATTTGGTCTGACTTCTTTACAAATTTTTATTTTTTGACAATCAAATCAGCCCCCCTCTTTTTACTCTCTCTATTCTGCATTATACTTTATCAAATTTCTAAAAAAACAATGAGAACTCCTTGAGATTTAAACCTTCAAAGAAAATGTTCCTTACAGTATCAACACTTATCGCTACGCTATTTCTTAGCGCTTGTGTGACAACAAAAAATGATCGAAAGGCACATGATGATTCAAGTAATATAGTACTTGAAACCGCAATAGATTATCCTCGTGCTGAGAATAAATACCTGAGTCAAGAACGAGCATTTAAACGCTCTGTTCGGGTATCTGATGTTAGCTATCAATTGAATTATAATTTGACAGGTGAAAAAAGTTTTTCAGCCAGCTCAACGATTAATTTTGCGTTAAGCGAGAAGACTTCCCCTTTAACAGTAGATCTCAACAAGGCACAAATAACAAGTGTCATCATTAATGGTTTTTCAATGCCCGTTGAAGCACTAGAAAAAAATTATAACCAATGGTTTATTACCTTACCCGTTGAGCAACTTATCAAAGGTAACAACACCGTTACCGTAAAATTTACCCATAAGCACAGTACCAATGGTGAAGGGCTGCACCGTTTTAAAGACCCGGTGGATGATAGAGTTTACCTTTACTCTCATTTTGAACCGGCAGCAGCACAACAAATGTTTGCTCTGTTCGATCAACCCGATCTAAAAGCAACGTTTGAAATGACAGTATCTGCACCAAAAGAATGGACGGTGTTTTCCGCAATGAGGGAAGATAAAATAACCAAGCAAGGTAATTTTAACATTTGGCATTTTCCTCAAAGTAAAACCTTAAGCCCTTACAATTTTTCTTTGCATGCTGGCCCCTATAAAATGTGGCAGGATAATAATGGAAAATACCCATTACGTTTATTCACTCGACAATCAGTTGCCAATCAAATAACACCTAAGCACTGGTTTACTTACACCAAGCAAGGTTTCGAATTTTTTGATGATTACTTTGGCATTGACTACCCATTTAAAAAATATGATCAAGTGTTAGTGCCTGACTTTTTATATGGCGCTATGGAAAATGCGGCAGCGGTTACTTTTTCAGAAGGAAGTTTTTTAACCAATGGAGAAATGAGTCAAAGCCGCAGAGAGCGTCTAGCTAGCGTGATTATGCATGAAATGGCGCATCAATGGTTTGGTAATTTAGCCACCATGAAATGGTGGAATGGTTTATGGTTAAATGAAAGTTTTGCTGCCTTTATGGCAACCTTAGCAACAAGCGAATCTACCGAGTTTACTAATGCTTGGCGTAGTTTTTATGCTGGTGGTAAACAAAGTGCCTATCGTGCTGATCAACGTGTAACCACCCATCCGATTGAAGTGCCTGTACCTTCAACTGCAAATGCTTTTGATAATATTGATGCCATTACTTATTCAAAAGGCGCGTCGGTACTTAACCAGCTTCGCCATCTTCTTGGTGAAAAAACGTTTCAACAAGGTATTCACAATTACCTTAGTGATAATGCCTATAAAAATGCAGTGTTAGATGACTTCATTGATAGTTTAGCTAAAGCCAGTGGTAAAGACCTAACGCAGTGGCAACAAAAATGGCTTTATCAAGCCGGCGTTAATACGATTGAAGCAAGCTACCAATGTAACGCAGGTAAGATCAGTTCTTTTAATTTACTGCAAACCGCTGATGCAAGCCAACCGACATTACGAGAACAAAAAGTTCAAATAGCACTGTTTAAAGCAAAAAACCCAGGGTTTCATTTAACTAAAAAGATAAGCGTTATTTATCAAGGAAAAAGTACCCAAGTTAACGAATTAGTCGGTGTAATCTGCCCAGATTTGGTTTATCCAAACTATCAAGATTGGGCTTTTGTGAAAGTAAATCTGGATGCTCGCTCTTTTAAAACCACTCAAAATTATTTAGCACAAATTCAAGATCCACTACTGCGCTCAATGTTATGGCAAAGTCTATGGGATAGTGTTCGCGATGGTAAGTTACCTTTAAATGAATATTTACACGTTGCTCTAGCGAATGCGCCACTTGAGCAAGATTATACAACGTTAGGACAAATTTTAGGGCAGATATCCTCTGCTAAAGCCTACCTAAACAAAGGATTAGGTAGTCAGCATCCATACGTAAAAGAGTTTGCTCAACAACTAGAAGAAATAACGTGGCAAAGCACATTATATAATACCGATAATAAAAACAGGCAACGTCGTTGGTTTAACAGTTACGTAAACTTGGCCCATACAAAAAGCGCCCTAGATAACCTATACAAACTACTTAATGGCCAGCATTCCTTAGAAGGCCTAACCATAAGCCAAGATATCCGTTGGGATATAATCGCGCAACTTAACCGCTATAAACACACTAAATCTGCTGAATTGATTGCTCAAGAGCTCACAATAGATAGCTCTGACACCGGTGAAAAATCAGCAATTTATGCACAAGCTATAGCACCTAATGCTAAAGTGAAAACTGATTGGTTAGCAAAAATTCAGCAAAAGAATACCGATATTGGCTTTTCTAAGTTACGCACCGCTATGTCAGCACTTTACCCAAGTGAGCAAAATAGCTTTAATGAGCAAAATGCTGCTCAGTTTATGTTGAGTTTAACGGAAATGGATCAAGCCAACGGACCTGTTTTTATGCGCAGTTATAACAACTTAATACCCGCTACTTGTAGTAAAGTTAGTGTCGCTAGATTAGCTAAAGCGGTTAATGAGTTAAGTGATTTGTCTGCAGGAACGAAACGTAGTTTACTAATAAAGCAGCAAGAAGATCAGCGTTGTTTACTGATCAAAAATAAAATGACCTTATAGCTGCTATACTTTATGAAAGTATATATCCATGTTGGTATTGTCCTTTTTTAGCCTCTATTTTCACGTAAGATTCAGCGGAGTTTTGATGAGCAAAATCCCAAAATCAATGATCTATGCTACTCTATTTTCAACGATCATAAGTTGTACTAGCTTAGAAAAATCTGTAAGTAATGATGGTAGTATTTCTTTGTGGGATTTTGATCATAATATTCAATTTAAACAAACTGAATTGGCTTATAAGCAATTTAAACTAGAAATGATTCCGAATAATAGGGTCGGCTTTGAACGATTAGCCACTTTCTTGCTCCGTAAATCTTATCGTTTATGTGGTGGTTACCATTATCAAATTGAGGTGATTCAAGGTGTTGAAGGCTTCGATGACAAGCGTGCTATGCCTAACTATATATTCCCTTCACTTATTGCCAAGATTAAGTGCTAGCCGAAGTCGCTGCTAACAAACCCAACTGATATCTGGATCTTTTTATTGCTTAAAATAAAAAAGGGTCACTTTACTTAGTATAAGTAAAGTGACCCTTTTGTTTTATTCAGTGTTAACTATTAAAAATATCGACCCTAGCTAGGATCTGCAATTCTTACAGCCGGGGTAGTTAACTGCTCAACCGGTGGAGTAAAGCGAGTTAGGTCAATACCGTCTACCGCACTCTTATACTCTTCGATTGTAGGGAAACGACCAAGCATAGTAGAAAGAACCACTAACGGTGTAGAACCAAGTAATGATTCACCTTTCTTCTCTGCAGTATCAGCTACTACACGGCCTTGGAACAAGCGTGTTGAAGTGGCAATAACCGTATCACCTGCTTCAGCTTTCTCTTGGTTACCCATACATAAGTTACAACCAGGGCGTTCTAAGTATAAGATGTTTTCATACTTAGTACGTGCAGCGTTTTTAGGCACAGCATCATCAAATTCGAAACCTGAATATTTCTCAAGAATTGCCCAGTCGCCTTCAGCTTTTAGCTCATCAACAATGTTATACGTTGGTGGTGCAACAACTAATGGTGCTTTAAATTCAATAGTTTGACCTTTTGCTTCCATGTTACGAAACATTTGAGCGATAATTTGCATGTCACCTTTATGAACCATACAAGAACCAACAAAACCTAAATCAACTGATTTATCAGCGTAGAATGAAACAGGACGAATAACATCATGCGTGTAACGCTTAGATACGTCATCGTTGTTTACATCTGGATCAGCAATCATTGGCTCGTCAATTTGGTCTAAATCAACAACAACTTCTGCATAGTAGTTAGCAGTGTCATCAGGTGTCAATGCAGGGCTAGTACCTGATTTAACTTCTTCAATGCGCTTGTCAGCAAGTGCTATTAGACCAACTAATGTGCCGGCTTTATTTTCCATACCCTTATCAATCATGATCTGGATACGGCTCTTAGCTAATTCAATAGACTGAATTAATGTTTCATCTTCAGAAATACAGATAGAAGCTTTTGCCTTCATTTCCGCAGTCCAGTCAGTGAAAGTAAACGCTTGGTCAGCTAATAACGTGCCGATATGCACTTCAATTACACGACCTTGGAAGACATTTTCACCACCAAATTGCTTAAGCATTTGCGCTTGCGTTGAGTGAACAACATCACGGAAATCCATGTGGCCTTTCATTTCACCTTTAAAGGTTACTTTAACAGACTCTGGAATTGGCATTGCAGATTCACCTGTTGCCAATGCAATTGCTACCGTACCTGAATCGGCACCGAATGCTACACCTTTAGACATACGTGTATGAGAATCACCACCGATGATTATCGCACGATCATCAATCGTAATATCATTCAATACTTTGTGAATAACATCAGTCATTGAATGATAAACACCTTTTGGATCACGTGCAGTGATTAGACCAAACGCATTCATAAAGCTCATTAACTTAGGCGTGTTCGCTTTTGCTTTACTATCCCATACTGAAGCTGTGTGACAACCTGATTGGAATGCACCATCAACAATTGGTGAAATAGTAGAAGCAGCCATTGCTTCTAGCTCTTGACATGTCATAGGGCCAGTTGTGTCTTGTGAGCCAACAATATTTACTTTAACACGAACGTTTGAGCCTGCGTGTAGAGGTGAGTTAGATAAAACGCCAACTGCGTTACGGTTAAATATCTTCTCAACAGCAGTTAAACCTTGACCTTCATGTGATATTTCTTTTGCCGGTGCATATACTGCAGGCGTATCAACACCTAACGTTTCTGCTGCAAATGTTTGTAGTTTCTTACCGAACGTTACAGCATATGAGCCGCCAGCTTTCATAAATTCTTGCTTTTGCGGTGTGAACGCCGACGATATATCAGCAAGCTCTTCGTTACCGTTGTATAATTTCTGCGCTTTGGTATCAATAGTTAATACCGTACCTGTAGCAACTGAGTACGCTTCTTCTAGCACTGCATCGCCATTTGCATCAACCACGTTATTACCACTGGCATCTACTTTCTTAACCCAGTTTTTAAGGTCAAGACCAATACCACCTGTTACATCAACCGTTGTTAGGAAGATTGGAGCGATACCGTTCGTGCCAGCAACAACTGGTGCGATGTTGATAAAAGGTACATATGGACTTGCTTTTTTACCTGCTAATAGTGCAACGTTGTTAACACCAGACATACGAGATGAACCAACACCCATAGTGCCTTTTTCAGCAATTAACATCACTTTTGCGTTAGGGTACTTAGCTTGTAATGCTTTTATTTCTGCTTGAGCTTCAGGAGTGCTCATGCATTGGCCATGTAATTCACGGTCAGCACGAGAGTGAGATTGATGACCTGGAGATAATAAATCAGTAGAGATATCACCTTCACCAGCAATACAAGTAACCACTTCTATTTTTTCTTCAATTTCAGGTAACTTCGTGAAAAACTCTGCTTGTGCATAGCTTTCTAAAAGTTCTTTTGCAAGTGGGTTGCCTGCTTTATATGCTGCTTCAAGACGAGCTGTATCAGCGTCATATAAAAACACTTGTGTTTTAAGTACTTCAGCAGCTGCTTTTGCAAGCGCTGCATTGTCAGATAATGCTAAATCAAGTAGCACCTCAATTGAAGGACCACCCTTCATGTGAGAAAGTAATTCAAACGCGAATTCTACTGATATTTCTTCAACAACAAATTCGCCAAGGATTATTTCTTTTAAGAATTTTGCTTTTTCACCAGCGGCACTTGTTGTACCTGGTAAAGTGTTATAAATGAAGAAGTTAAGGGAATCTGCTCTATACTCATTACCTGAATCTTTAATCTGAGCAATAATCTCAGATAATAATTCGGCTCCATCGATCGGCAAAGGAGCCAATCCTAGATCAGTTTTACGACTTTCAATTTCTTTAATGTACTCTGAATATAAGCTCATTTGATACTCTCTCTAGCTATAAGATGCTAATAAAATGGTCATTAGCATGGACAAATTTTGCCATATAGTTTACCTGATTTTCAAGACTCTACGTAATCATTTGGTTAAATAAACAGTATTCATACAGTTTATAGCAGGTAGAAGAAGTAGTTATAGTGGTTATATTATCAGATATAAAATACGCTTAGTCGCTGAAAACCACTTTAATCCCTGTACTGTATCAAGCTGCTTACCTCAACTTACTATTTCAACACATCATGCACCCATCTGAACGATCCTATATTAGTTAACTTTTTGCATAATAGAACATTAAGCAAAATCGATACATTTCCGACAATATCAAAATAAAAAAACAATGGACTAGTAATATAGTCGTATGAAGAACAAATAAAAATCACGTAACACACTAAAAACAAAACACTATAACCAGAGTAGATATTGAAAATAAACAAAGGAACTAACCGCAAATAACAAAAAGTGTCGACAATATTGTATTATTAAGATGAATTTACAATCCATTTTTAATCCTAGATACTTAAAAACTTTGCTCTAAATTGGCTCTGTATTAACTGAGTCATCTCTAAAGTGACTAATGTCTCCAATAAGAAGGTGAATATCATGCTTCAAGAATATCGCAACCACGTAGCAGAACGTGCAGCTGAAGGTCTGGTACCTAAAGCTTTAGACGCTGAACAAACAGCAGCATTGGTCGAATTAGTTAAAAGCCCACCCACTGGTGAAGATACACTTTTAATTGATTTATTAACAAATCGTGTGCCCGCAGGTGTGGATGATGCCGCTTATATTAAAGCGGGCTTTTTAGCTGCTATCACTAGAGGCGAAGCGACTTCACCTATATTAACGCCTGAAAAAGCCACACAATTGTTAGGCACTATGTTGGGTGGTTATAACATTCAACCGATGATTGACCTTTTAGACAATGAAGCACTATCTTCAGCTGCTGCACACGGTTTATCAAACACCTTATTAATGTTCGATGCCTTCCATGACGTGCAAGAAAAAGCTGAAGCAGGTAATGCTGCAGCTAAATCAGTAATGCAATCATGGGCTGATGGTTCTTGGTTTACTTCTAGAAAAGAAGTGGCTAAAAAAATCACCGTTAAAGTATTTAAAGTGACTGGTGAAACGAATACCGATGATTTATCTCCTGCTCCTGATGCATGGTCTCGTCCTGATGTTCCATTGCATGCTAAAGCAATGCTTAAGATTGGGCGTGACGGTATTACCCCTGAAGAAGATGGCGTTGTTGGTCCTATCTCTCAAATTGAAGAATTACAAAAAGACGGTATCCCACTAGCCTATGTTGGTGATGTTGTTGGTACGGGTTCTTCACGTAAATCTGCAGCTAACTCTGTTTTATGGTACATGGGTGATGATATTCCGTGTATTCCAAACAAACGTAGTGGCGGTGTCTGTTTAGGTGGCAAGATCGCTCCTATTTTCTATAACACTTTGGAAGATTCAGGCGCATTACCCATTGAATTAGACGTACAAAAAATGAATATGGGCGATATTATCGACATTTACCCATACGAAGGTGTTGTTAAAAACGCTGCTGGTGACGTTATTGCAGAATTTACACTTAGCCCGGTATTATTAGATGAAGTTCGTGCTGGTGGTCGTATTCCATTAATCATAGGTCGTGGCTTAACTGCTCGTGCTCGTGAAGCATTAGGTTTACCTGAAGCTGACTTATTCGCTAAACAAGTTGCTGTTGACGATACAGGTAAAGGCTTTACCCTTGCTCAGAAAATGGTAGGTAAAGCTTGTGATGTTGAAGGTGTTCGCGCTGGTCAATACTGTGAACCTAAAATGACAACTGTAGGCTCTCAAGATACAACGGGTCCTATGACACGTGATGAATTAAAAGATTTAGCCTGTTTAGGCTTCTCAGCTGATTTAACCATGCAGTCATTCTGCCATACATCGGCATACCCTAAGCCTGTTGATGTTATTACCCATCACACATTACCTGATTTCATGATGAATCGTGGCGGTGTTTCCCTTCGTGTGGGTGATGGTGTAATTCACTCATGGTTAAACCGTATGTTATTACCGGATACTGTAGGTACTGGTGGTGATTCTCATACACGTTTCCCATTAGGTATTTCATTCCCTGCAGGCTCTGGTTTAATTGCTTTTGCTGCGGCTACAGGCACAATGCCTTTGGATATGCCTGAATCAGTATTGGTTCGCTTTAAAGGTGAAATGCAGCCAGGTATCACTTTACGTGATCTAGTTCATGCTATCCCTTATTACGGTATCAAAAACGGTTTATTAACGGTTGAGAAAGCAGGTAAAGTTAACGAATTTTCTGGTCGTGTACTAGAAATTGAAGGTCTTAAAGGTTTATCAGTTGAGCAAGCATTTGAATTATCTGATGCATCAGCTGAACGTTCAGCTGCGGGTTGTTCAATCAAACTTGAAGAAGATGCGGTTGCGGAATACTTAACGTCTAACATTGTTATGCTTAAGTGGATGATTGCTGAAGGTTACGGTGATGTACGTACTATTACGCGTCGTATTAAAGGCATGGAAGAATGGTTAGCTAACCCTTCATTAATGTCTGCTGACAGTGATGCTGAATACGCTCACATTATTGAAATTGATTTAGCGGATATCAAAGAGCCTATCGTTTGTTGTCCTAACGATCCTGATGATGCACGATTATTATCAGACGTTGCTGGTGTTGAAGTTGATGAAGTATTTATCGGTTCATGTATGACTAACATTGGTCACTTCCGTGCAGCTGGTAAGCTTATCGAAAAATTTGGTGGCTCATTACCAACACGTATGTGGGTTACACCACCGACAAAAATGGATAGTGCGCAGCTTAAAGATGAAGGTTACTTCAATATTTATGGTAAAGCCGGCGCTCGTGTAGAAACGCCTGGCTGTTCACTGTGTATGGGTAACCAAGCACGCGTAGGTGATAATACTACGGTGTTGTCTACTTCAACACGTAACTTCCCTAACCGTTTAGGTACTGGCGCAAACGTTTACTTAACGTCAGCAGAACTTGCGGGGGTTGGTGCTATCTTAGGTAAACTCCCAAGTGTGGCTGAATACATGGAGTATGCCTCTCAAATTGATGCTACTGCTGCTGATACATACCGTTACTTGAACTTCGATAAAATGGAAGAGTACACCAGCAAAGCCGATACTGTTATTTTACAAGTTGAAGCTTAATTTATTGCTAACTCTTAGCTAACAAGCTCAATAACGGCGTTAAAAGTACTCACCTACAGTTATAGGCTCCGTACTTCTTCCTTATTCTTGAATTGATAGCGTTGAGTAATCTAATAAATTTATCTAAAATGCCACCTTGTTAATGCAAGGTGGCATTTTTGTTTTTAATAACAGAATATTACGTTGTTTTTTTAGATGAATATTTCTTGTATTTAAAGAAACACACAAGATTTTGTTGAAATTTTCTAGCCATTTTTTAACAGAATGACAATAGACTTATCTATTGTCATTCTGTTAAAATGCGCTACCAAAATATGAACTAAATCATATGTTGGTTTACCTTTTAATCTACAGCACTGAATTTACGCTTCAGTTAGCTCAATGGAGTCAAACATGTCTACAGTTTCTTCTACTGGCGCAATTACTATTTGTGCCTTATATAAATTTGTTCGTTTAGATAACTACCTTGAATTACGCGATCCATTATTAGCTAAAATGACCAATATCGAGGTCAGAGGTACACTATTGTTAGCAGCAGAAGGTATCAACGGTACGATTGCTGGTTCCGCAAAGGCTATTGAACAAGTACTCGATTTTTTACAAGCACAACCAAATTTGGGTGCTATTGTTCATAAAGAATCCTTCAGTGATGACAACCCATTTCATCGCACTAAGGTCAAACTAAAAAAAGAAATTGTTACCATGGGCGTTGAAGGCATAGATCCAAATCAAGTGGTTGGTACCTATGTAAAACCGAAAGACTGGAATGCACTAATCTCTGATCCTGACGTATTACTGGTTGATACACGTAATGATTACGAAGTAGAAATTGGCACCTTTGAAGGGGCGTTAAACCCGGATACCGAAACTTTTCGTGAATTCCCTCAATATGTCAAAGATAATTTAGACAAAAACAAACATAAAAAAGTAGCTATGTTTTGTACCGGTGGTATTCGGTGTGAAAAATCAACCGCTTACCTAAAAGAACAAGGCTTTGAAGAAGTTTATCATCTTGAAGGTGGCATTTTAAAATACCTTGAAGAAGTACCTAGTGAAGAAACCATGTGGCAGGGCGAATGTTTTGTTTTTGATGGTCGTGTTGCTGTCAATCATGGTTTAGAACAAGGTCAATATGATCAATGTTTTGCTTGTCGCTTCCCGTTAACTGAAGCGGAAAAAGAAAGTAAGCATTACATTAAAGGCGTCAGTTGTCATCGTTGCCATGATAAAGTAACCGAGCAACAACGTAGTCGCTATGCAGAACGTCAACGCCAAATCACCTTAGCTGAAGTGCGTGGTGAAAGCCATATTGGTGGCGATGTTCAAGCAATCATGAATGAGCGCAAGCAAGAAAAATCCAATAAGAAATCTGTTCAATCTAAAAAATCTAATCTATAAAGTAGGATCTCTACAAAAGAAAGACGTAATCCTTCATTTTCCTTACCTTTAATCCAAGTCATTCAATAGGATTAAAGGTAAGTATCACAGTAAAAATCAATTGTGATTTTTTATAAAACCCATGATTGTCGTTATGAGTCTTTCTATACTAATTTGCTAATGGCTGAGCCGTTAACCGATGAGTGATACTACTCAAAGATGCAGTTACCATCACTGTCGCATATAGCCTTTCTAACCAGCTAGTACAGTATATTGAAATTACTTAGGAGAAGAAAATGATTCTAATTTTTCTTCAAGCTTTGCTAGCTGTCGATGAATTTGATTATTTTGGGCAATAATTTCTTCATTTTGCTGTCTTAATTCCCTATTCTTAATATTGGTATCTGCAAAACCAAATATCTTATTGGCAAAAATAGCACCTACGCCACCTAAAATACCCACCCCTAAAATAAACATTATAAAAACAGCAGCCCTACCAACAAAGGTTATTGGGTAAACATCACCAAAGCCTATGGTTGTAGATGACATTAACATCAACCAAAGTGCATCAACATAACTTTGTACGGGGGAGTTAACCACACCTGTTTCGGCTAAAAATGTCACATAACCTAAGATAATATTTAAGAGTGAAAAAATGGCTAAGGAAACAAAGCCTAAAATGCCGTAATTATAATTTTTAATGCCGAACTCATCCACGTTGTAAAGTTGGCTTTTTTCCATAGCATATTGCAGTATTATCATACTATTACTCTTTCACTAAACTTGATTATATCAATTTATACCCGAATGTTTACTATAACAATTGGTTAGTGGTTGTGCACTCATTCCATGAACACTAATTTAATAAAATAACACCCCGTATCATGACAATTAATATAAGTTGTAAAAAAAGTGCCCATTACTACCCACTTGCTGTTTTGCTTACACTAGGTGTTTTCTTGTTAAATTTTTTTTTGCTCGTTTTGGTTTAAAGGCGACTTTAGGCAATCCGGTAAAAGATTGCTGACTTGCACCTGCTACCATTTCCGTCACAGTATTAATTAAAGGCTGCATAAAATGGAGGTAACTCGCTTTTTTCTCACTGATGGCGGTTAGCAAAGCCTCCCACTGCGCTGTCATATCTGGCAGTGTAGCCATTGCTGGAAGTGCGTTAATTAATGCTATACCAATTTCAGTGGCCACTATTTTTTTACCATTGCGCTGTAAAAAATTTCGCTTAAAGAGTAAATCTATTATACCGGCACGCGTAGCATCCGTACCTAAGCCATCAGTGTCTCTTAGTACTTTTTTAATATTGGGATCAAAAACGAAACGGGCAATACCTGTCATGGCACTTAACAATGTTGCATCAGTAAAAGACTCTGGGGGAGAAGTATGCTTTTCTACTAATTCACCTTGCTGGCAATGTAATACTTGCCCTTTTGCTAACCTAGGTAAAGCGTTTACTTGAAATTCATTTTGATCTTTATTCGTCTTGTTAATAGGGAACAGTACTTTCCAACCTAATTGCTGCTCCATTTTGGCATTAGTACTAAAATGTCCGTTGGCTATTTTTACTGTCAGTGTTGTTTGTTGATAAAGATAAGCAGGATAAAACTGTACTAAATATTGTCGAACGATCATCAAGTAAATGTTTTTTTCAAAAGGGTTTAACTGACAATTTTTGGGTGATTTTTCTGTAGGTACAATCGCATGGTGAGCCGTGATTTTTTTATCATTCCACGCCTTGCTTTTAATGCTTTGATCCGCATTTTTTGCTTGTTGAGCACAAGGTAAATTAGTTTGTGATAATAAATCAATAATCCCCGGCGCTTGTTTTAACTGTTCTTTGGGTAAATAACGGCAATCTGAACGTGGATAGGTGATCAATTTATGCTTTTCATAAAGTGCTTGGCACACATCTAACACAAGTTTAGCATTCATAGAAAATTGCTTAGCCGCTGCTATCTGTAAACTGGATAAATTAAATGGTAAAGGCTGTCCTTGTTGCTTGTCCTCAGTTTTCATACTTTCGACAATGGCGTTTTGATTAGTAATTCTATTAACAACATTCATTGCCAATGCTTTCACTAAAACTCGTCCTTCGTCATCACAATATTGCTGACAAGCGTCACTGGGTTGCCATTTTACGGTAAAGGTTTTTTCCTCATTCTCGGGGACTTTATTAACACTGAGGTGAGCGAGTACTTGATAAAAAGGTTTACTGACAAATTCATTGATTTCTTGTTCACGTCTAACCACTAAACCTAATAATGGTGTTTGCACTCGACCCACGGATAAAACACTATTAAAGCCCTGTTTTTGCCCTTGTAATGTATAAGCACGCGTTAAATTGATGCCATAAAGCCAATCGGCTCTTGACCGCGCTAAAGCGGAAATAGAAAGCGGTACAAACTCACTATTATTTTTTAAAGACATTAATGATCGTTTAACTGCTGGTAAATTTAAATCACTGATCAATAAACGTTTAATATTATTTTTTTTAGTTTTTGATACTTTGAAGTATTCAATCACTTCATCAACTAGTAACTGCCCTTCTCTATCGGGATCACCGGCATGAATAATTTCATCAGCTTGTTTGACTAGTTTTCGCAGTACGGTTAATTGTGTTCGAGTACGAGTAATGGGTTTTAATTGCCATTCCTGTGGAACTATAGGTAATGTTTCTATATTCCATTTTTTTAGCGCATCATCGTAATCTTCTGGATCCGCTTGCGCTAAAATATGGCCAACACACCAACTAACCACATCCCCATTTGCCAATTCAATATGCGTTTTAAGATTTTTGTGTGGCTTTGCTAAGGTATCCGTCAATGCTGCTGCAATGGCGCGACCTAAACTGGGTTTTTCAGCAATATATAACTTCAACGGTGATCCACTCTTGAGTAATTCTTAATGAATAAGGTCAAGCATATCGCAAACACTGTTTTTATGTACAGTTTTATTTGTTGGTTTTTATGATAATTGGAGTATACCTATCCTGAACTTTTTTCAGATGATAAAGGTGATTAATTAACGTAAAGGTAGTTTTTGCTCTTGTTTTTAAGGTGGTATGGGTATAAAAATGAAGGGAGTGACGACTGAAAAAATCGCCTAATGGTGATCCAAGCCACTTCAAGTTTACATTTTGAAGTGGCTTGGATATAGGTTAGCTCTTAACTAACAGTTTTTTGAACTAGCTAACTAAACTTGATAAACCCAAGCTAAAAAACTTTTTGAATCGTTTACGTTAGTAAATTTGATTAACTTAGAACCATCTTGATCAGTAACAACAATATTGTGTTTGTTTACTGAAATAGATCTAACAGGTGACTTAATTGAATAAATCATACCTTTATAGGTATAAGACATAATAGAACTCTTTAAATTTGCGTTGGACGCATTTATTTTAATTTGCGTAGGAACGCATTTATAATTTGAGTGATGACTGACTGTGAAAGGGAAAGGCAAAACATGGATTATCGCAAAGGATAATTAGTTAAATAAACGAGATGAGAATAAATAACGGAGATACTATATAGGTATTAGTTCAATAAGTAAACAGTTTATTGTTAACTAATCTAAAGTTACTTCACTAATATACATTATTTAGCTTAAATGCATAAAATCATTTGGTCTATTTCAAATATATGAGACAATTCAGTTCGCAATAACACACTACAACATGGCTCATTATGAAACTTTTAGTTCGTAACCTTTCACGTTCAACAACTGAACAAGAAATCCGTACTTTATTCTCTACTCATGGCTCAGTCACTGAATGTGACTTAGTTTTAGACCAAAAAACAGGTAAATCAAAAGGCTTTGCCTTTGTTGTTATGCCTAATGAAAGAGAAGCTAAATCTGCAATTTCTACCTTACATGAGACAAGAGTTGCAAGTAATAGAATTCGAGTAAAAACCGCTCAAACATAAATATAACACAATCTAAAAAATAAAAAACCAGCTTAAATATAAGCTGGTTTTTTATTGCAATGTAAATAAGACTATTAAATTATAACCATTAAAAATCGCCGCTATGTTACTTATTTACCGCCTTACACCATATCAGAAAAAGGATTTTCTGTAGGTAAATTAATGACATTCTTAAATTCAGCAAAGCTTAAGCTATCATGAGTAATTTCAATCGACTCTTCATCCAGTAGTCCTTCACCAAATTTATAAATAACATCAAACTCACCTTGGTTAGCTCGTTGGCAATAAAGCGCTTGTGCTTGCTCAACAAGTGTAAGTTTCTGGCGATATTCAGTCATCACTTGTTCGCTATAACGTTTTGTTATCATCGCTAAAGTTACTTCTGGTGAGAACACAGCTGCAGTAGCATTGTTACCGCCAAAGCCTTTGGAGTTAATAAAGGCTACATCCATATCACCACAATGCCAATGCTCGGTAGCGATATTCAAACGGTTACTGTGCACATCATCAGCAATCTTATCTATAGTTGTAACACCAGGCATAATTTTTTCGCTGAAAATGCCTAACGCCATTGCCATTTGATCACCACTGGCGGGACCTAACGTATGACCAACAAAAGCTTTTGGTGCACAAACAGGCCAATTATCAATGCCAAAATTAGTGGCTATGCGATCATAAATGAATGATTCTGTTACACGGTTTTGCGGGGTACTCGAGCCATGAGCCAAAATAAAGCTACGTTGTTGTAGTGTCTCTTTACCCAAAATACTTTGTACTAATGCCACCGATTTTGCCATGGTAATATAATTTCCCGGACCTGGAGCGGTGATCGATTTTTTATAACCATCTGCATTAACAAAAACATCCGCGACTGACGCCATCACTTTTGCGCCCATTTCAACTACAAGGGCATCATCCATTAAAACAATACACTGTGCTGACTCACCAATGGTGAAACCACAATTATTGCCAAACGGGCGACTGGTTCGACGATGATCGACATTATCGCTATTATCTAATTTTTTTAAACCTTGTTCATTTGCTAATGCACTCATATTACCAAAGCCTTCAATAACTTCCGGGGTAATTGGCGCTTCAGCACTACCAACAATAGCCACTCGAACTCTACCTGCTTGCATGTCTTGTACAGCAGAGCGCAAGTTATATAAAAAAGTAGCACAAGCCCCAGAAGAAGTAGACGTTGTACCCACATTTCCAATAACATACGCGTTAATAAAGTCTGTCGGCATGGTATTTAACCCTAGTGCTAATTGCTTAGTACTAACACGAGACCCCGCCAAGCGACTTTTCAATAAACCACCTAAGCCTTCTGCTTGCATTTGCCCTACAATAGAAGCAGAGTAAGTTCCCACTTGATCAGGGCTGATTTTATCTAAAATAGCATCCCATTCAATACCGGTTGAACGAATAGCATCAGTCGCAGCAAAAATAGTGGCTTGTAAACCCCGTGGTTGATGGCGACTATTATAAAGAGAGCCAGGTTCAAAACCGGTCGGCATTTGTCCTGCGGCTTTAATAGGATTATCGCGGTATGCGTCATGAGAGATAGTCAATTCCTCAGGGATTTCAACGCTTACTCTACCTTCACCTAAGTCAGTAACCTGCCATGCATTCGGCAATGGCTGTGGTAACTCTTTAGCACGTAATTCAAAACAGATAGTTTTATCAACAGGTATAACATGCATTTTCTGATACCAGTGAGTAGCATCAGGATCAAAATGATTTTTTTCTATTTTTCTGATCAAAGTACCATCAAGAATTTGCTGACCAAACGTTGCTTCAATATCACTAGCAAGAACTTCATCACCTTGTTGATCAGTCAACTGGCCATTTTTATAAGTCACCAACTTCATTAAACTAGCCAAACCAACAAAAGTTTCTTGGCGCGCCTCGGCAGTTATTTTATCAATAACAATACGGCGAAAACCTTGATGAAACGAAGTACGGCCAGCAGCATTAATGCCACCCATACCAATAATTACAGGTAATGATGAAGTCATGAAAAACCTAATCTAACAAAATGGATAATAATTTTAATAGGTGTAGTGTAAAGCTAAGCACAATAAAATAATAAGTCAAAATAGCCACAAAATATGCCATAATGGCCAGACAGAACAAAAAAAGAATATGTATCTTATGGCTGTCGTGAAAGAGAACGAATTACGGGTAAGTTTAGTTATATACCAACATGTATTAGCAACTGGGTTAACCTTACCACTAGAGATGTTATTAGCAGGTGAAGCATTTGCTCACCGCTATGATAAATCAGTAGTAAAACTAAAAACCCAGCTAGTGAGCCAAGAAAGCAACGCCGTTACTTCACGTGCCGGCTTAACATTTTCACCTGACGTCGTGTTAAACGAACATTGCATAGAACGCATAGAGGTGCCAGATATTATTTTAGTCCCTAGTTTGTGGCGAAACCCCAGACCGATATTAAAAAAACACAAAAAGCTTATTGCTTGGCTTCATTACTGCTGGCAGCATGGCGCAACCCTACTGGGCGTAGGTACTGGCGTTTGTTTTTTAGCTGAATCAGGCTTGCTTGATAATCATAGCGCGACAACACATTGGCATTATGTTGAACAATTTCAGCGTGATTACCCTAAAGTAGCGTTAAAACCAGATTTTTTCATCACTCAATCTGAACGTATATACTGCGCCGCGAGCTTAAATGCCTTAGCTGATATTATTGTTCATCTTATTAGTCAAACCTATGGTCGAGCGGCAGCTCAAAATGTAGAGCGTAATTTTTCTCATGAAATACGAAAACCTTATGAAGAGCAGCGTTATTTAGAGGGCGCGGTCGATAGACACCCTGACGAATTAATTGCACAAATTCAATTTTGGTTGCGTACTAACTTAAATAGTACGCTAAGTTTAACTGAATTAGCACAGCAATTTGGTTTAAGTCAACGTTCTTTCTCTCGTCGATTTAAAATAGCAACAGGCATGCGTGCCACCCAATATTGGCAGCAATTACGTATTGAAACGGCAAAAGATTTACTTGCTTCAAGTAATTTATCTATTCAAGAGATTTCTTATCATGTGGGTTATCATGATCAAGGACATTTAACGCGCTTATTTAAGCAAAGCCTGAGATTAACGCCAAAAGATTATCGTGCAATGGTCAGAAAAAAATTATTTAGCCAAAGCTAAGTGTTTATTACTTGTCACTTGCGCTTAGCTTAGGCAAAATAACCCAGTCTAGATTAAACTATCAGAGAATATAATGAGCGAAAAATTATCTACCGCCTTATCTGTTGCCCAACAGCAAATCAATCAAATGCTAACCATGCAAGATGCCATGAACAGCCGTGTAAGTGAAACATGGCGTGATAATGGTTACGAATGGTATCGGGCTATTTGGGTAGAATGTGCTGAAATGCTTGATCATCATGGTTGGAAATGGTGGAAGCACCAAGAAATTGATATTGCTCAAGTACAACTAGAGTTAGTTGATATTTTCCATTTTGGTTTAAGTTTACGCTTGATGACGGGTGAAACAGTTGGCAATATTTCAACAAAATTAGCTAAAGAATTACACCAAGGTACCGCTGAAAATGATTTTAAAATAGCCTTAGAAAATTTAGCTTCAGCTGCAGTGACACATAAATCATTTGATGCTAAAGCGTTAGCAGACTGTATGTCATTAATGAATATGGATTTAAATGAATTGTTTCGCCAGTATATCGGTAAAAACACCTTAAACTTTTTCCGTCAAGATCATGGCTATAAAGAAGGTACTTACATTAAAATTTGGCATGGCAAAGAAGACAATGAAATGTTAGCTGATTTAATTAATACCTTAGATGCCAGCGCCGATGACTTTCAACAACAGCTATATGCGGCATTGAAAGAAAAATACCCAAAAACATAGTTATAAATTAGATAGCAATATTACCTCATTAGCTATATTTGTTAACGTTTCAAAATAAAAACCAGCCAACCTGCTGGTTTTTACTTATTTGCCACACCCTAGCAAAGCTCATTATACAACCCCTTAAACTTCAACGCTTCATCCAATCATTAGCGGCTTAAGTAAAACAGATAAGTCTTCTAAAGATTTATCGCTAAAGTCAGGTTATAATTCTTTCATATTTAAGTAAAAATAAAGAAGATAATAAAATGAAAGCAGGTATTATTGGCGCCATGGAACCCGAAGTGGCTATTTTAAAAGCAAAACTTTCAAACTGTGAAACTATTACTCATGCAGGTTATAACTTTTATCAAGGGCAAATTGATAACAGTGATGTAGTCATTGTTCAATCAGGTATTGGCAAGGTGGCTGCCGCACTAGCAACGGCAATACTGATAGATAAATTCAAACCCGACTATGTAGTCAACACTGGCTCAGCTGGTGGCTTCGACCCATCATTGAAAGTAGGCGATATCGTTGTCAGTTCAGAAGTAAGGTACCACGATGTTGATGTGACTGCTTTTGGTTACGAAATAGGTCAATTACCGGCGAACCCTGCGGCATTTATACCTCACCCTGCATTAGTTAGCGCCGCACAAATCGGTATAAAAGAACTCAATAATATCAACGCTATGCTTGGCCTGATTACCACAGGTGATACCTTCATGACTAAAGAAGATGACATAGCTAAAGCTCGCGCTAATTTTCCAACGATGGCAGCGGTAGAAATGGAAGGCGCGGCTATTGCTCATACCTGCCACCAATTTAAAGTCCCCTTTGTTATTGTTCGCTCGTTATCAGATATTGCGGGTATAGAATCGCCAACGTCATTTGATGAATACTTAGAAACGGCATCAGTTAATTCATCTCAGTTAGTGATCAATATGCTCGACGCCCTAAAAGGAAAAACACTGGCTTAGTTTAGTGGTGAGCGGAAAAAACAGCTCATTTCAGCATATGCCTTCTTTTAGCCAGTTATTATTAATACGAGTAATAAAATCAAAGCATTATTTATATTAGCGTATTTTTTATTATATTCATCACCTTTGTTTTTTTAATTAGATTTTGCTAATATACAGTACTGTAGTGCAAATACAGACTTTAATCACCCTTGAGGAAATTTCTTATGTTTACAATTAAAAACCTTATCATGCTAGCGTTTAGTTTTTTTTCCACCGTGGTCTTTGCTGGTGAAACACCACAAATATCGCAACAAGAATTATTAACCGCACTTAAAGCACCTAACCATAATATAGTCGTGTTAGATGTTCGCTCTCTAGATGAGTATAATAATGGCCACCTTGTTGATGCCATTAACGTTAGTCATAACACCGTTGCAGCGAAGCTGAATAAATTATCACAATATAAAAATAGTACTGTGGTAGTTCATTGTCGCTCTGGTCGCCGCGCAGAGTTTGCTGAGAATATTTTAGCTGAAAATGGTTTTAAAGATTTGCGGCATCTAACCGGTGATATGAATGGTTGGCTTGATGCAAAGTTACCTATTGTTTCGAGTAAGCATACTCACTAACAACTATACCTTATAATCATTAATGATCTTTTATACTGGCTAGATATTTTTGGTACTATCGTTTTTGCCCTATCCGGGGCATTAATGGCTGGGCGGTATAAACTTGATCCATTTGGCGTTGTCGTCCTTGCCTCAGTTACCGCTGTCGGTGGTGGTTTATTTGTGATATTTCATTTACTGGGGTGGTCAAAAAATGAGGCAACCATAATAGCTATTTTAGGCGCTTTACTACTAAGATTGACCGCTATTTACTGGCGAGTGTCACTACCCGCCTTTGATATTATGGAGAAATAGAATAAAAAACAGTAATGTAATGGATATACTGTGTGTTTTTCAAGATAAAAGACAATATAAGCGTTGATTAAGTAATGCAAAAAACGCTTAAGCTTCGATTCCCCAACCATCACTATAACCAGAGAATTTAGTTGCCAATTGTTCAAAATCAACTTCTTTTTTAACGACTGCTTCATGGCTTAGAATCATTTGTACGGTACAGTCAACATCCCAAACATTGGGCGTTTCATCGGCATGGACACTCACGTTAACATTAGCTATATTTTGCTTAACAAAATCAGCCATTGCTTGCGCTTGAGTTTGCTGCTCAAACAAATGATAAAAAACCACATCATGCGAGATGCTAAGATCAATACCTGCTTGCTGCATTTCGGCTAATACTTGGCCAGTTTCATCAGATGGGAAGTTCATATACACGTTTTCTCAGATTAATTATAATTACTTGCTTTAGATGTGCATTATAAACAGTGGCGAACACCTTGAATAGTTTTTTGACCAACTTATACAGATTAATTAGGGAGACTTTTACTTTGAGGATACATAGCCAACATTGAACTGACTGCTTGTTGAATTTTTTCATTTAACTCTGCGCTATTGTCTTTAACATCAATATTTAGCGGATAAGCACTACGCCAAACTGAACGCTTATTTTTTGGATCAACTAAGTCTAAAATTAAACTTCCTTTGGTAAGGTTTGAATATTGGTTATTAGTTTGCCAAGCATTAGCACGCAAGCAATAAACACAAAAACGCACGACTTCATTATAGTTAGAATACTCTTGGGCTTTTCCTTTAAATAAATAATAGGTAACAATAACATCGGCATCTTCAGGCTTGGCATAATTAAACTTTTTAATACTCATCATACGCTCTATCGCAATTTCAATCGCATTTCGACGTGTATCAATTAGACTTTGGCTATCAGTAAAGGGGGAGTTGCGATTATATAAACTGTAACTTTTCACTTGTGAAAAATCAAAACGGTCATGATAAACCACCCCAACTTTTTGATTACTTGAACAAGCACTTATAAGAGTAAGCAACAGGATGATAGAAAAAAATTTAGGCATATAACGTGAGTGATAAAATAAAAGAACTTACCTTAGACTAGCAAGTTCTTTATTAACAATAAAGCAAAGAGAAGTGAGAGGATCTACATTAGGACATCATAATTAATTTCTGCAAAGCTTATTACTTTCCCACCAAACTCTTTGGTAAATGCTTGCGCATCACTTTGCTGACTAAAACTGGCTAGGGTTTTACCCATAGCACCCGTTTTTTCTGAGTCCAAAACATACCACGCTGTTTTAGCATCAATAAAATATTTGTCATCAATACTGTCACTACCCCAAGGCATTTTACTCATATCGTGTACAAGCATTTGCGCAACATTGCGTTTGTTTTCAGGGTCTAAATAGTAACTAAACATATCAAGCGTTGAACAAAATTTAAAAACCTGATCTCCCGTTTCTTTACGAAACACTTCACCTTTAGGACCATCAAAACGGGTAATTAACATGCCACATAAATGACATTCATCTCTAGACTCCATAGCGACCGCTTTATGTAGCATTTGTTTTTTTTCTGCCTTGTCAGAGCACGATATTAACGAAGTCACTGCGATAGTAAACACAGTAATGAAGGTTAGTGATTTATAAAGTTTCATCATAAAAATTCTCGGTAAATAGGTTAAAGTTTCTTTTTCTTAAAAATAAAAATGGCAATACTTAGCGGTAAAACTACCCAAGCAACCAAGGCTGAAAATAACTGAAATTGAGATAAACTGGCATTGATGGCGACAGCTAATGCACCATTTACATCACTACTGTCTAGCCCTGACAGATTGACTAATCGAAAAATATCGGTCGGGTTTAGCATCATCAACTGCGTTAAGCCTTGTTGCGTAACACCGTCTTCAACACCCACTAATAAGGCGAGTAATGCTAAATCAAATGCAAGAGAAAACAAGAACCAAGTGATCAACGCAAAGCCTGCTGCTTTGGATTTTTCACTCACCGAAAGACTAATTATATAAGATATAGCCGTAAAGCTTAACCCCAATAATATTGCACTGATGATAAACAAACCAAAAGCACTAAAAATGTCAGTATCTCCTAACTGGAAATATAACAACAAAGCAGATGCACCAAAACCAAGGAACGTAGCAAGAGCAATAATGCCCCCTTGCCCAATAAATTTACCTAATAACAATTGGCTTTTACTTAAAGGGTACGTGAGTAATAATAGCAAAGTACCACTTTCTTGTTCACCAACAAAACTGTCATAACTGAGTAATAAAGCAATGAGCGGAATTAGAAACACCGCTAAACTAGCTAAACTAGCCACGGTGGTTGAAAGTGATGTAACACCAACAGCACCCGATGCCGCAGCGCCAAAATAGGTTAAACCAACAGATAACAAGGCAAAAATCAGAGTGATTGATACTAGCCAGCGATTTCTTAATCCATCATAAAATTCTTTATTGGCAACGGTTAACATTTGTTTCATGAGTACTGCCCTCCTTGAATTTTTTGCTGAAAATTGCGCTCATACTTCTCAAGAAAATGTTGATACACTTGTTCTAAGTTCGCTGACTCAACATGAACATCGTCAAGTTCTTCTAGGCTTAGAAGTTGTTTTAATACCGCCAATTTTTCTTGCTCTGGTACCATCAAGGTATTTTGACAAGAACCGCTCACAAAGTGCTTTAATTTTGCATCTTGCGCAACAGCATCATTTAAGCCTCCTTTTTTGAAGGAAATAGGTTTAATAACAACCGGTAAAGCCGCTTGTGCGCGTAATTCGCTCAATGTTCCCATTGCTAATAATTTTCCAGAAGATAAAATCATTGCTCGGTCAATGTGTTGCTCTACTCCGGGCAATACATGAGAGCATAAAATAACACTTGAGCCATTTGATTTAAGCTGGTCAACCGTTTTATAAAAATCACGTGTCGCAATAGGATCAAGTCCTACTGTTGGTTCATCAAGTAGTAATAATTTTGGCTCGCCAATAAAAGCTTGTGCTAAACCAAGGCGCTGACGCATACCTTTTGAATAAGTTTTTACTTGCCGTTTCATCGCGTAGGTTATGCCTACTTGCTCTAATAAATCTATTGCCTTCCTTTTACAGTCTTTATTCGAGAATCCTTTTAACTTTACAAAATAAGTAAGTACTTCTAAGCCCGTTAACTGTTCATAAAAACTCACATTTTCAGGTAAATACCCTACTTTACTGCGGCAATGCCACGCTTCTTTTGAGTCAGGAGCCATTCCCATTACTGTCACACGGCCTTTACTTGGTGAAATAACACCAAGTATTAGCTTCATCATGGTGGTTTTTCCTGCACCATTATGACCAAACAAACCGAGCACTTCGCCTTCATTTAACGACATAGTCATAGAACTTAATACATCTAATTGACCATAAGTTTTACCTGCCTCAACTAATGAGACTAATGGGGTATTCATAATTTTTCTTCCTGTAAAGACGCCATCTTTAGGTGACTAGCTAACGATACTGTTTTCGCATTTGTATTATCTTGAGCAAAGTGAGGTACCATTAACGGGTAGCTATCTTTAACACCTGGCGGCTTTAATACCGGAAACTGTTTTTGCACCCAACGTAAAATTAAAATAGCAGGGCTATCCATGATCATTTTCATTTCAGGGTACTGCCACACTAATTTATCAATCCCATCATTGGGTTCAAAAATAGCATCACCAATACCGTCATTATTCATATCCCAACCGAGATAGTTACTCCAGTAATTACCGCGTCCATCCTTGCTCCACTCTTGTTTTTTATTTGAAACATACTTCACTTGCGTTGGGTTATTAATAAAACTATTACCAAAAATTTTTATATTTTCTGAGCCTGCGGTTAAATGAATACCTATTTCGGCAGTATCAATAATATTATTTTCTAATGTGTTATAACCAGAATTATAAACAAATAAACCTTTGCCATCACGACCTAACACCTTATTTTCTGGTTTAGTCCATACATTTTTAACATGATTATTGGTAAAGGTTGATTGCGTAATAAAATTCAATAAAAATCCATAATCTTCACTGTCAGTCGTTTTATTACCTGTGATGGTTAATCGCCTCGAACTCATTAATGCATAACCGGCCCTAGTGCTGTAGGCGATATTGTTTTTCACTGTATTATCATATGAATACATATAGTGAATACCATAGCGTAAATGATGCATGGTATTTTCTTCTATCAGATTATTTTGACTAGAAATAACATAAATACCATCACGCGTTTTATGGGTTTCATTATTAAAAACATGACTATGTGTTACGTTCGCTATTTGAATACCATTGCCTCTATCCGCAGAACGCAATATTAGGTTTCCTTCGACGGTATTATTGAAAACTTTGGCATTGGTAACCTGATTTAACCAGATACCAAAACCATCTCCTGATAAGGTGTTATTTGAAATAACTAAACCATCAGCTTTTTTATTAGCCACTTTTTCATGAGAGTAAATACCTGAATTTTGCTCAGTGAGGTCATCCCCCCAATTAACAATAGTTAGGTTATCAATAGTAATATGTGTGTTTTTTAGGACAAGTGCGTGTCCGTTCCCCTGAGCATCAATTATGCTACCTTTTTCACCACGTAACGTAATTTGTTTGGTAATAACAAAGTTACCAAAGTATTGACCTGGTGTTAGCGTAAGAGTATCGCCATCTTGACTAGCATCAAGGAATTTTTGCAGATTATCAGTAGCCACTACCGTAAATTCTTCAGCAGATAGATATTGACTGGCACTACACATAAAAACGAGTAGTATTAAGAGCAAAGGTAGTTTTTTATTCGTGAGTAACAAGGAGAATTCATCACTGAGTTTTAATATGATGACAGCATAACATTTTAAACGATTTATCTATTGATCTGAAATAAAAAGTTAACTAATAGGCGTTGACCACTTAACAACATGCAACTAGGGCCTAGTAAGCTAAACACCTTTTTCAATAGACTTTTAATGGGTATAGTTCACCATGACACCAAACCAAGAATTTAATGTCACAAGTATATGCGTTATCATGAGATAGTTTCTTTTAGCTTATGAGATTGCACTGTTATGCAGACAAAAAAATAGGCTACAACCGCTGTTGTAACCTATTAAATAGAAATGAATACTATTGAAAAATCATTCAATACATAACCAAAATCAACATTAATTAATTTATTAAGTTTTCTTCAGGTCATTTATCGATTAGTTAACACTAACGCGAGCAAATTTGCGTTTACCTACCTGATATACGGCTTTACTCCCACGAGTGAGTGTTAAACCTTTGTCTGTTATTTTTTCACCATCAATTTTGGCTGCGCCTTGTTTGATCATGCGGTATGCATCTGAAGTGCTACTAACTAAACTCGCTTCTTTTAATAAGTTAGCAATGGCTATTTCACCCCCTTCTGGGATTAGCTCAAATTCTGGCATTTCATCAGGCATAGCACCTTTTTGAAAGCGATTAATAAATTCATCATGCGCGGCTTGTGCAGCAGCTTCATCATGAAAACGCGTAATAAGTTCTTTTGCTAAATCGATTTTCACATCACGTGGATTTTTACCTTGCTCAATCTCAGTTTTATACCCTTCAATTTCTGCCAAAGGTTTAAAGCTAAGTAGTTCGTAATAACGCCACATTAATACATCAGAAATCGACATGATTTTACCAAACATATCGGAAGGGCTATCCGTAATACCAATATAGTTACCTAAAGATTTCGACATTTTCTGTACACCGTCTAAGCCTTCAAGCAATGGCATCATCAGTACGGTTTGTGGGCGTTGTCCTTCACTTTTTTGTAATTCACGTCCCATTAGTAAATTAAACTTTTGATCGGTACCACCCAACTCTACATCAGCTTCAAGCGCGACAGAATCCCAACCTTGTACTAATGGATACATAAATTCATGAATCGCGATGGCCTGGCCGTTAGCATAACGTTTTTTAAAGTCATCACGTTCCATCATGCGAGCAACAGTTTGACGAGAAGCAAGCTGTAACATACCCGCAGCACCTAATTTGTCCATCCACGTAGAGTTAAAGGCAACCGTTGTTTTTGCTGGATCTAAAATTTTAAATACTTGCTCTTTATACGTTTCAGCATTGGCTAAAACATCTTCTTTAGTAAGTGCCTTACGTGTAACATTTTTACCGGTTGGATCACCAATCATGCCCGTAAAATCACCAATTAAAAAGATAACTTCGTGACCTTGCAACTGAAACTGACGTAATTTGTTAATTAATACGGTGTGACCTAGATGTAGGTCCGGCGCTGTTGGGTCAAAGCCCGCTTTGATTTTTAATGGTTTACCTGTTTTTAATTTCGCTAGCAGCTCATCTTCTACTAATATTTCTTCCGCACCGCGTTTTAACTCTGCAAACGCTTGACTAACATCGGTCATCTTTAGCTCCATAGCCTAGGTAATATTCATTTCAATAGCCGAATTCTACTCACTTTATTCACGACATAAAAGAATAAAAGCCATTGTGAGCTTATTTTTATAAATCTTTTATAAAAAATTTGATATAGTGCAGCTTAATTAGCGACAGTTATCGTATGTCAGTTACCATCTAACAAACAAAAATCTCCGTGAATAAACAACAAATAATACAACGTCAATTAAAAAGCCTGCAGGGAATACTGCTGAGTTTTCGCGACATGTTTCTGCGCCTTCCCAAAAAACATCGCTTGTTCATTGTATCAATCAGTGTATTTCTATTGCTGTTGATGATATTACCAACCGAGCAAGAACTAACCACACAAGATGCCAGTAATAAGGGCTTCGCATTAGGTAAGCGCTACCAAGTTGCCATGCCTCAACAAGCCAGCACTTCAATCACTGATAGCACGATAAAAATCCCATCGATTAAAGATACGGTTATACGTGAGGGATCCTCTCCAAGCGCTATAGTGAGCACGGTTAATTCACAACAACAAAATAATATTTCTTGGCAAACAGCAAAAGTACGCAGTGGCGATTCAATAGCAAGAATATTCAAACGCTTAGGTTTTAGTGCGCAAGAAACTTACGCGGTAAGTACTGCTCAAGGTAAAGACAGTAAATTACTAATGAAAATCAATGTAGGAGATACGTTGCGCATAGCGCGTAATGACAAAAATAGAGTGACCGCGTTAGAATACCCATTATCAAAAATAGATACCTTATATATCAACCTCGTTGGTGATAAATTTCAATCACATAAAGAATCTAAAACGGTCGAAATTCGTCAAGCTTTCGCTCATGGTACTATTAGTTCAAGTTTTTGGAATGCAGGAACTATTGCGGGGTTAACTGACGCGCAAATTATCAATTTTGCTAATATTTTTGGTTGGGACATTGATTTTGCTTTAGATCTCCGCACTGGTGATAGTTTTCATATGATTTATGAAAAAGAATATGTTGAAGGAGAATATATAGGGGCAGGTAATATTCTTGCAGCAGAGTTTATTAATCAAGACGTGCCTTTTCAAGCTGTACGCTTTACTGATGACGAATACTATACTCCCGATGGTAAAAGCATGCGTAAAGCCTTTTTACGTGCACCAGTAAATTTTAAATATATCAGTTCTAGTTTTAAGAAAAGGCGCTTTCATCCGGTGCAAAAGCGTTGGAAGGCACATCGAGGTATAGATTATGCAGCCAAAACCGGCACACCGGTAGTCGCTGCAGGTGATGGTAAAGTCACTCACTCAACCTATAACAAATACAATGGTAACTATGTTTTTATTCAGCATGGCAATGGCATAGTGACAAAATACTTACATTTTTCAAAACGCGTAGTCAAAAAAGGTCAACGGGTAAAGCAAGGGCAACTCATTGGTAAAGTAGGAGCAACCGGCTTAGCCGCAGGGCCACACTTACATTATGAATTTCTCCTTAATGGCGTACATCGTAACCCCAGAACGGTAAAACTTCCTGACGCTAAACCGATAGCCAAAAAATATAAAACTAAATTTACAGCACTCTCTAAAAAACGTATGGAAGCCTTGCTAGGCTCTAAATATTCCATGCTTGCTACAATATCGAAAGTAGAATATACACAATAAAGTGATGAGTATTATGCAAATAAATTCGGCAAAGAAAAACAACTATTACCTTGGTTTAATGTCTGGTACTAGTGCCGATGGGTTAGATTTAGCCTTAGTGACTTTCGATGAAAATAATAAACTTGAACATCATGCCAGTTATTATCAAGCTTATAGTGAGCAAACTGCCGATAAAATTACCGCTTTGTATTGCGCTGATAATAACAATCCTAATAATAATGAAATAGATCGCGCTTTTGAACTAGATGTAGAACTAGCAAAACTTTTTGCGAATGCCATTAATGCCTTTTTAGTCCAAGAGCAATTAAACGGTGATGATATCATTGCCATCGGCAGTCACGGCCAAACGATTCGTCACCGACCGCGAGCTAAACAGCCTTTCACCTTACAAATTGGTTGCTGTCAAACGTTAGCAACCTTAACCAACATACGCGTTATTGGTCAATTTCGGCGTAAAGATATGGCACTGGGTGGCCAGGGTGCTCCCTTAGTACCAGCCTTTCATCAAACTATTTTCAGTGAAAGTTGCGATAGTGATAGTGATAGTGCTGAAAACTCAATACATAACAGCAGTGATGTTTTTGTGGTTAACATTGGCGGTATTGCCAATCTCACTTTTCTGCCTGCTACGAATAAGTTAGATGTTATTGGCTATGATACGGGAACAGGTAATGCGTTAATGGATGATTGGTTCCAGTTGCACAACCCCGATAGCAAGACTAACTATGATAAAAATGGTGATTGGGCCGCTGTAGGGAAAATAGATAATAATTTATTAAGACAATTATTATCTGATAATTATTTTCAGCTGACACCACCTAAAAGTACCGGTCGAGAATACTTTCATTTATCATGGTTAAAAAAACAACTCGGTAATATTAAGCCCATTTCCAATCAAGACGTGCAAGCCACACTCACCGCATTTACCGCAATAACCATAGTCAATGCAATTAAACAGCTCAGTACTAATAATACAAACATCACTAAGGTTTACCTTTGTGGTGGTGGCGCTCACAACCACACATTAAAAAGCCAAATAAACCAACAATTACAATCAGAGTCACAATCAGAAGAGAATAAATACGAACTATTGCTTACTAATCAAAAAGGTATCGATGGCGATCAATTAGAAGCAGTGGCTTTTGCTTGGTTAGCATTTGCTTATGATAAAAAATTATTAAGTAGTATGCCCGCAGTTACAGGGGCTAGTAAAAGTTGCACACTTGGCACCGTATATTTACCGTAAGGACGACAAATAACTCTATGTAAATCAACAGCAATGGTTGATGTTTTTTCTGTTACATCTGTTTACAACTGAACAAAAAACAAACTAAAGTGAACTAAGTTTATAGTGAGTACTCTAATTTATTGCGTCTAATATTGATAATAATAGGAGGAGCTATGGAATTTAACGATATTCATATTGGTATGAAATGTGGTAGTAAAAAAGGCAGCGGTACCGTGACTTGGATTGATGGTTCAACTCGTAGAATCTATTTAGCAGATACCTGTAACAATAATAGTATTGAAGTAGAGTTCAACGAGATCATAGAAGATCCTCAAGCACACAACACAGAAGATACTTATTATTAAGCTAATTGACTAAATGTATTTAATATCTCAACCCCGTAAGCGTCTGCTTACGAGGTTTTCTTTAGCCTAAAACTTACAGTTAATTACGTTCGGTAGTTTAATTTCGATATACGAGCATAAAATATTTGTTCAAGGCATACTGTTACAAATATGTTCTTTTGATCAATGGGGCGTAGAGCTTGGCAAAGGGTTAGCCAGTAGAATTGAAAAGGAGCTTAATAATAACTCGATCGATCAAGCTCATGATAGTTCTACATGGAACCTTATGAAGCATTATGAAGAAGTAAAAAATCGCCCCAAATAGAATAAATACCTGACGGCACCCAAAACAGCTGTAATTTTATATACCGTAGCGTTATGAACGGTAGCATTATAAAAACCTCCTTACAGTTTTATATGCTGCTTAAATATTGACAGGTACTCATCTTTACGATGACTAACTAATAGCATGGTACTGTGTTTTTGCTCGGCTAGGTGTTCTAAGAAGTTAAGTACTCTATGTCGATTAAGTTCATCTAACCCTTGTGTCGGTTCATCTAAAATTAATAAATAAGGCGATTTAACTAAAGCTCTAGCGATTAGAGCTAATCGTTGTTCTCCATAACTTAAACTTCGAAAAGAGCTGTGTTGATGCGCTAATAAACCTATTTTGTCTAACCACTGTCGGGCAATGTCTATTTGATGATGTTCAGGTTGTTGATAAAGACCAATAGAGTCATAATAACCAGAAAGCACTACCGTTAATAAATCACCGTTTACTCTGTATTGTCGGTGTAATTCCGAACTGACAATACCCATGTCTTTCTTGAGTTCCCAAATACTTTCACCCGAGCCTCTTTTATAGCCTAAAACGTGAATATCATTGCTATAACATTGGGTGCAATCCCCAGTAATTAACTGCATTAACGTCGACTTACCACTGCCGTTGGGGCCTGTGATCAAAGTGTGCTGCAATGGCTTAATGTGAACATCTAAATCTTCAAAAACGCTTACTCCCTTATACTGAACTTTACCCTTACACAGTTTTACTAAATAGGGGTGCTTATAGTCACATAATTCTTGCATGTTAGTAGGCCAGCTAATATCGTCAAGCATCGGCGTTAACAAAGCATCAAGTTGGCGCTTAGTTTCATCACTGTCCAGTTTACCAACCACATCAAACTGCCCTCGTTCAATAAAGGCTATATTGTTACACCATTCGGGAATATCTTGTCGATTATTAAGCATCAATAAAACATTAATGCCCGTTTTTGATAAGCGTTCTAGTGCATTTGACAAGGCTATACAAGAGGCTTCATCTAAACTATCAAAAGGATTTTCGCACACCAACAGCTCTACGCCATTAAATATTGCCTGTAAAATTAAGAGTTTTCTCCCCTCTCCTGTACTTAACTGCCGATAACCACTTTCAAGTCGGTGGCTCAAACCAAACTCACTAATCAGAACATCATTGAGTTTATCTTTGGGTAAAAAATCTTTAGCTTTAGTGCCTATATCATTGGCGTCTTTATAATCACTCGCATCAATTTTTAATTCATTCTCATAAATGTCTTGCTGACTTTCAAAAGAAACCAGACCGACTTTATCGGCATCAGGTAATGTAAGCTCATCTACGGCTTCAGGTTGAAGAATTCCAGTTAACAGTTGTTGAATGTATTGCTTTCCAGAGCCATTTCGCCCCAAAACACACCAGCTATCATGTTCAAGTACTTGCCAACTTTTAATCGTTAATTTGGTGTGTGTAAAATTTGTAATGTTTATCATAAAATCGTTAGGCTCAATGCTAGAGTTAATAAAATGGTTAGAAAATAGAGGCTAAAATTATTGTAGACTAATCGGCAATTTCCCTCGTGCTTTTTGCTTACCAAAAATAATAGCCATGCTGGTAGTATAACCTGAGCTATACGCATATTCTTTATTGGTAAGTTGATCTATCTTTTGATAAATATGATCATCGAAAGTCACTAAAACAGAGTCAGCTAATTTACGATAAGGATGCAGTAAATACGGAGACCCTTTGGCAATTAATACACTGGATACTTTTTGTTTTTGTGCTTGTTGTAACTGATACCTGAGTAGCAGCTTATAACCGACTTTATTTTGCCCATTTTGCGTAGAGTTAATTTGCGTTAACAGATCTTCAGCGCCTCCCGTGTCTACTAAACTGCTTACCGCACTGGCTATTTTAGTATCAACCGTCGCAATAATTAAGTCTGCCTTTGCTAGCTTTTCATCACTTTGTATTTGTGATTGGGTATCACCTTCTGCCACAACCGTTGCACTCACTGTTGGCACCGTTTTACCTGCACTTTGCCATTGACTGGTAATCGCTTGTTTTAACGCACCAAACTCTTGCCAATTTAATACAAACAAATGAATGCGATTAATCTCGTCAATATTAACAGGTAAACTATTTTGTTTAGCCGTTAACTGAACCACGGCATTATCAGCTAAGGCTTGCTCAAGCGCTAAATGTTTTGGTTGAGCTATTATCTGCTCCGCTAATAGGAACTGTTGGGCAAGCGAGATTTTAGGTAATTGACAATATTGGGCTTTATAACGATTTATTCTCACGATAGATTGTGTTAATTCTGTTGATAACCGTGGATTACGCGTAATTTTTTGTTGTAACCTTTGCGCGACCTCTTTAATAAATTGATAAAAATTATCAATATCTTCAACCTTTCTTATTTTAAACGGCATTACCGCTAAATCAGCGCCAGCAACAAAGGTTTCAACGACGGCGGTAACTTCATCAAAATAGTGGGTAATACCCGCCATATCAAGGGCATCAGTGGCAATAATGCCATCATAACCCATTTTTTCTCTTAACAAATCTGTTAATATTTTACGTGACATAGTGGCTGGTCTAACAATGTTATCGCCTTCTTTATTAACGACCGTTGAATTATCTAAGGCCGGATATTGAATATGGGCAGTCATAACCATCGCGGGTGTACTATGGTTAATTACCCACTGAAAAGGCGCTATGTCTTGCTTTTCTATGGTGGCTAAATCATGAGTAACAAGTGGTAAACCTAAATGGCTATCGACATGCGTATCACCATGTCCGGGAAAGTGTTTCAATGTGGCCATAACGCCGTTCTGCTGAAAACTATTGACTGCAGCAACACCTAACTCGGCGACTTGCTGCGGATTTTCACCAAAGGAGCGAGTATTTATCACGGGATTATCCGCATTGGTATTCACATCAACCACAGGTGCATAGTTATTATTAAACCCTAATGCATTGAGTTCTTTTGCAATAACCGTACTTGTTTGTGTAGCAAACGTAACGCCATGATCTACATAAGTAGCACCTATTGCCATATTACCAGCAAACGAAGTAGCGTGAGGTAAACGCACCACCCTACCCCCTTCTTGATCAATAGAAATTATTAATGGCTGTCCTGACGGAGATTGCACCGCCGCCTGCTGTAAATCATGGGTTAGCTGAATTACTTGCTTGGTCGTTACTAAATTTTCAGCAAATAGTACAACACTACCAAGGCCAGTTAAGGTAACCATATCAGCTAATGCTTGTGGCAGTTTGGTCACGGGTTGTAAGCATTGCCTAGTTGACCCTGATTGCTCAGTTTGCCCTAATTTAGTAGACGAATTTTCAGGACAAAAATAGCGAATATCTAACGCCATTTTTGTCGCTACTAATCTTTCAACATCAGAAAATTGTTTTGTTAATTTTAACGCTTTAGTCATAAAGTTATTTGAACTATTCTTATTTGACGCATCTTTATTAGGTACCTTTTGAGTAGGCAATGCGTAACACGTACTTAAGGTGAAAAAACAAAGACTGATAAAGTAAAAAGTAACATACAAAATTTTTTTACTTTTTAAAAGTCTATCTGTCATTCAACGAGTGCCAAAACATTTTTGACCAACTTATCGATACCTGATGCAGCTTCAGTTAACGAGGTTGCCAACATGTAAGCCGGCGTAGACACGACTTTATGAGCTTGATCGATAACTATATCGTCAACATTGCAATTATTATGCACTAACCCTTGCGCTTCTATTAATGAAGCAGTATCTGAATCAGTGCCAATCGTTCCTTGCACACCTTTAGGATAAATGAATGGTAACATCGCCGGTGCAATGCACATATAACCGGTGGGTTTATCTGCGTTAGCAAAAGCCTGACAACTCGCTAACACTTCTGCGTTCACTTGATAATTTTCAGCATCAAGCGCAAAACTACATAAATTTTTTACAGCACCAAAGCCACCTGGTACAATTAAGGCATCAAAATCTTGCTCACGTAACTCGCATAAGTCTTCCACATCACCACGGTTAATTCGAGCGGCCTCAACCAATACATTACGCGTTTCATTTTCACTAACTTCACCTGTTAAATGATTAATAACATGATGCTGAGCCATATTTGGCGCAAAACAATGATAACTTGCACCATTTTCTTCTATGGCTAACAGCGTCAATACCGTTTCATGAATTTCACTGCCATCATAAACACCACAGCCACTTAAAATTACAGCTACTTTTTTCATGTTAATTCCTCTAGATTAATTTTTCTCATTCATATTAATTTTTCATGACGGTTAATTTTAATCTGACATAGTAACACCACCGATACAGCAGAGAACATTAATACCGCAAAAGGAAAAGCGCTGCCATCATAAAAGTAAGCTAATATTGGCCCAGCTAACGCACCAATGCCAAATCGTAACGTCCCTATAACAGCGGTTGCCGTACCTGAATGCTCAGGAAACTTAGTAATGACTAAGGCATCTGAGTTAACCGCCACCATAGAAATCCCCCCCATTAAAGGCAAGATAGAGGCCACCGTATAAACAAGCGGTAATGAAAAATAATTGACGACCAATAATGTTATTGAAGCAATCATGGCACACCTTAAACCGTACCTCAGCATTTTTCGGGAGCCCTTACGTACCACTAAGCGCGTATTAATAAAATGAGCACTCATTAATGCCATCACAGTAATACCAAACAGTATACTAAAGTTAAATTCTGACACGTTAAATACAGTTAAATAAACAAAAGGAATTGCCGTAATATAAGCAAAAAAGGCCAGTGATATCATCATGGAACTGATAATATCAAATCGTGCTTCATTATTTGAAAAAACAATTTTATAGCGTGTTACAAAGCTAATTTCTTTATCTGGTTCGATGGTATTTCTAACTGCTTCTGGCAAGTATTTTACTACCGATAACAATATCACCACACTATAAAATGACAACACATAAAAAATCATCTGCCAACTGTGAGCAATTAATAACACACTACCAATACTCGGAGCGATCATCGGCGCTAACATCATGATCATAGAGACATACGATAACCCTTTTGCCGTGTTTTTTTGATAATATTCTCGAATAGCACTTGGCACTACGACCGTTGCGGCACTACTAACAAATGCTTGAATAAAACGTAGCGCTAAAAATTGCTCAATATTACTGACAAAAGGAAGTAACAAACTGGCCAATAAAAAACCACTCACACCAAATATCACCATTTTCCGACGTGATGACGTATCAGCCATGGGGCCAAATAATACTAACCCTAAAGCATAACCGAACAAGTAAACACTTAAGCTGTTTTGTACCATAGGCATATCAGTAGCTAAATATTCAGCCAACATAGGCATAGCCGGTAAATACATATCAATTGCTAATGGTGACAAAGCCATTATTGATGCCAATAACGGCAATAATAATTTTAATGATATTCGATTGGGGTTATTTAGGGTGTGGGTCATTTCATGATTGCTCTTCTAGCGGGTAATTGCACGTCTTGTTCAGTATTGGTAAATTTACCGTTACAACTCCAGGTAATAAAATACCAATTCATTGTTCCTTTTCGATAAAATCAATCACTTGTTGATACAAAAAAGCAGGAAATATGTTTTCTCTAATAAACGCATCATTAACTCTACATTGCCAACATAAACTATATAAGATAAGTTTCACTCTCATTATTCTGTACATGTTATTAAACTAAATTATCGTTACACTGTCATCACATCTTTTGATACTAGCAAAAAAGAACCTACCATATTCATGAATAATTATTTTTTATATCTGATCACCGTTTTAGTTTGGGGATCAACCTGGATTGCCATTAATTACCAACTAGGCGATGTGGCTCTAGAAGCGTCTATAACGTATCGCTTTGCACTCGCTGCTTTTATTTTGTTTTCTTTTGCTAAAATAAAGCAATTACCAATGCGCTTCTCCCTAAAACAACATGGGATATTCGTTGCATTTGGTATTTGTTTGTTTGGACTGAACTACTTATTACTTTATTCAGCACAGCAACACATCAATTCAGCACTGACCTGTATCGCCTTTTCAACCTTGATGATAATGAATATAGTCAATGCGCGAATTTTTTATAATACTAAAATCACCAAGCAAGTGTATGTTGGTGGTGCTTTTGGCTTATTTGGTATCGTGACGCTTTTTTGGCCGCAATTAACAGATATAACGATAGGCACAGCCACATTATTAGGATTAGGCATGTGCTTACTAGGCACTTTTTCAGCCTCCATGGGTAATATGCTATCGATTAAAAATCAAAAAAACAATATTCCTGTAGTGGCAGCAAACGCCTGGGGAATGTTGTATGGTGCAATGTTCACCGGTTTAGCGGTAATAGTACAAGGGAAACAATTCAGCTTTTCTTTTGAGATAGCCTACGTAAGTTCATTAATTTATTTATCATTGTTTGGCTCAGTCATCGCGTTTGGTTGTTACTTAACCTTAATGACACGTATAGGCGCGCACAAAACGTCTTATGCTAATATTCTATTTCCTGCCATTGCCGTATTAATTTCTACTGTGGTTGAAGACTTTCATTGGAGTGAATACACGGTTATTGGTTTAAGTTTTATCTTATTGGGTAACTTAGTCGTACTAACAAAGCTTAGGTTTCTAACACGATTATTTACTAATAAATTATCAACAACCAACAGCTGACCTAGCCAAAAATGGTGCTGACCACAGTAATGATCTGTTCATCTATTGTAAAGTGTGCGAATAAAGGCACTTTAGCGGTAAAACTTACTGTTGACGTCTAAACACGGCTACTAGCGAATGGTGAACAAAAATAAGTCTTTGTTCTGTAAAATTAACGACATTAATTGGATTAAAACCTCTGAAATATGACATAAATTTGTTATCATTAATTTATATTATAAAATTATATAAATAACTTAAAAGCAATTAGGTAACCCAATGCAACGATTAGCTCCCGCTTTACGTCAAGACAATGTACCACTAGACCTTATTTCATTAATCAAAACTATTTTAGCCGCAACCAAAGAGATTTCTTTTCGCGTTAGCCAAGCACATCTAGGTGATTTAATGGGGTCAACCTTAGATGAAAATATCCAAGGTGAAGTACAAAAAAAATTAGACGTGGTAGCTAACGAATTATTTAAAGATATTTTACTTGAATCAGGTTTTGTTAAAGCGATTTCGTCTGAAGAAGAAGATACCTCAGTAGCAGGCAATGATAATGGTAAGTACCTTGTTTCATTTGACCCGTTAGACGGCAGCTCAAACATCGACATTAACTCACTTATTGGTACCATTTTTTCGATCCATGAAGCACCAAAAGATATGGCTGCTGATAACTCGGATATGTTCAAACAAGCAGGTCATCGTCAAGTCTGTGCCGGTTATGTATTATATGGCCCTGCAACCATGTTGGTTATGACCACGGGCAGCGGCACGCATTTTTATGTATTAGACAGAACACACGGCGGTTATTTATTAGTTGAACGCAACGTACAAGTACCTGTTGATACGCAAGAGTTTGCTGTTAACATGTCAAACCAACGTTTCTGGCAAGCGCCAATGCAAAATTACATCAGCGACTTAATTGCCGGTAACTCTGGAGCACGTGATAAAAACTTTAACATGCGCTGGATTGCTGCCATGGTTGGCGATATTCACCGTGTTTTATGTCGTGGTGGTATATTCACCTATCCTACTGACAGCAAAAATGCAGAACAACCTTATAAATTGCGTTTAATGTATGAAGCTAACCCTATGGCATTTCTTCTAGAACAAGCAGGTGCTTTAGCCATGACTAGTGAAGGTCGTATTATGGACATAGAGCCAAGTAGCATTCACCAAAGAGTTGAAGTGATTATGGGCTCTAAAAACGAAGTGGAAATGTGTTTAAGTTATTATAAATAATCCCTAGTTGTCTCAAAAAAGCCTTACTTTGCTAAGGCTTTTTTATTGCCTGTAAGAAAAAATTTGGCCTGCTAAAAAGTCATTAGCGCTCGGATGTCACTGAGGTCTGCTAAAGAGACTAAAGCGGATATTACTGATTTAAAATCAATTTTTTTCTGACCATTAGAATTTTCACTCTATCAGTTATTGCTTTACGTAGATGGAAAAGGTATTAAATATCAATGACAGCGATAAAAACCTAGCATAAAAAAAACCATATGATAAATAAATGTAAATTCTAAACAAAGACAAATACTGACATAGCTTGATTTTTAAAATAATTAAAATCAAGTATTTAAGCTAAAACTGTAATACGCTACTATTAAAATATTTGAGGAAATCAGTAAAATTTAAAATATGTTGAACGTTAAAATTAGCCGAACTTTTAAAAAATAACAGGATTTACAATGTGCTCAAATACAATAAAAAATAGATTAGTAATGACACTTTTGGCTCTAAGTTTTGTTGTTTCTTTTGGTGTTAATGCGAAAAACAGCCTGATCAAACCACGACCAGCTATTTATTCCTCCTATCAAATAGCTCAACCTTATTGGGCTGAAAACGGTATGGTATCTAGCCAAGAAGCTCTGGCTACAAATGTTGGTGTTGCTATTCTAAAACAAGGCGGTAATGCAGTAGATGCTGCCGTAGCGGTTGGATTTTCATTAGCCGTTACCTATCCCAGAGCAGGTAATATTGGGGGTGGTGGTTTTATGATGGTTTATATCGCAAAAGAGAAAAAAACTATCGCGATAGATTATCGAGAAATGGCACCTGCAGCGGTACACAAGGATATATTTTTAGATGAAAACGGTGATGTAGATAATCAAAAAGCTCGCTTTCATGGTCTTTCCTCTGGTGTACCGGGTACTGTTATGGGTTTAGAGTTAGCATTGAAAGAATATGGCACTATGACGCTTGCACAAGTAATGCAGCCGGCAATAGATCAAGCTGAAAAAGGCATTGTTGTTACGCGAGATTTATCAGGTTCATTATCAGCGATGAAAGATCGTTTGAGCCACTGGCAAAGCACCAAAGACATTTTTTATTCAAATAAAGGGCAGCCATTAGAAATAGGCCAATACTTCTATCAACCTGAATTGGCTAACAGTTTAAAACTGATTGCTAAGCAGGGTAGTAAAGGTTTCTATCAAGGTGCCATCGCAAGTAAAATTGCTTCGGCTGTGCAAGAAGCGGGTGGCGTAATGACCGTTACAGATTTAGCTAATTATCAAGCCAAAATTAGGCATCCCATTATAGGGACATATCGTGGTTATGAGGTCATTTCTATGCCTCCACCCTCATCGGGTGGCACTCATCTTGTACAAATTCTAAATACCTTAGAAAATTACCCCATTGATCAGTGGGGTCATAATAGCGCTGACACCATTCATGTAATGGCTGAAGCCATGAAGCGTGCTTATGCTGATCGTAGTGAGTATCTTGGTGATGATGATTATGTTTCTGTGCCAATTAAAGCTTTAACAAATAAAGCTTATGCCAATAGTATTGCTCAACAAATTGATATGAAGCGAGCAACAGCAAGTGAGTTAATCAAACCCGGACAACTTGCCCCTTATGAAAGCCCACAAACAACTCATTTTTCTGTCGTTGATAAATGGGGAAACGCAGTTGCCAATACCTACACATTGAACTTTAGTTATGGCTCTGGGCTTGTAGCCAGTGGCACAGGTATTTTGATGAATAATGAAATGGATGATTTTTCTTCGAAACCAGGTGTTCCTAACGGATATGGTTTATTAGGTGGAACCGCTAATGCGATAGAACCAAAGAAAAGACCACTAAGCGCGATGACTCCTACTATAGTGTTAAAAAATGGTGAGTTGTTCCTTGTTACAGGTACACCCGGTGGTTCGAGAATTATCACGACAACATTACAAATTGTGATGAATATTATCGATCATCACATGAATATTGCAGAAGCAACCAATGCCACGCGCATACATCACCAATGGTACCCTGATGAAATTCGTGTAGAACGAGGTTTGAGTATTGATACCGTTAAACTATTGGAAGCGAAAGGTCATAAAATTCATTTAAAATCCTCTATGGGTAGTACACAAAGCATTATGAAAACTAAACAGGGATTATTTGGTGCAACAGATCCCCGTAGTAGGGCCGGTAAAGTCGCTGGTTATTAAGGCTAACAGAAAGTTAAGCTATTCACCTCACTATTATTTATGTCACATTTAGTGGTTTGAATATACACATAATCCAATAAGACTTCAGGGTAATTAGTATTAGAGTAAATTTATTTTATAATCAATTGACTCTAACACTAATTATCGCCTGACTGAATTAGGATGATAATCAGAACTCAGAAAAAGCAGTACTACGATTGTGTTATTTATGTTTTCCACCCCACATCAGGTGTCCAGTCTCTAATCCACGCGGTAATATCACTGGCTGGCATCGGTCTGGCAATGCCATACCCTTGTGCTAATTCACAGCCCAGTTGCAACAATGCCGTGCCA
>CAJXQM010000004.1 GCA_913058145.1 uncultured Colwellia sp. | reverse complement strand
CACCTCTCTATTCGTCGGCAGCGTCAGATGTGTATAAGAGACAGATTAGTATCTGATTTCGACATTTTCTTCGTTGGCTCAAGTAAGCTCATTACGCGTGCGCCATGCTGAGGAATAAACGGATCCGGCACGGTAAAAATATCACCATAAAGATTATTAAAGCGGGTGGCAATATCACGCGCTAATTCTAAATGCTGTTTTTGATCATCACCAACGGGTACTTTATCGGCACGATACAATAAAATATCCGCAGCCATTAACACCGGATAAGTAAACAAACCTGAGTTCATATTTGCTTCAGATTTTTGCGACTTATCTTTATATTGTGTCATACGGTTTAATTCACCCATTTGCGTATAACAATTTAATACCCAGCTCAGCTGCGCATGTTCTGGCACATGAGACTGAATAAAAATAGTACTTTGCGCAGGATCTACGCCACAAGCAAGGTAAAGGGCTAATCCATCGAGCGTTGCTTTACGTAAATCTTCCGCTTTAGGACGAACGGTAATAGCATGTTGATCCACCAACATGTAATAACATTCATGGCTAGGTTGCATATTGACCCATTGCTTTAATGCGCCTAAATAATTGCCAATAGTTAATTCACCTGATGGCTGACAGCCACTTAATACAATAGGTTTACTCATACATTTCCTTTAAACGGTATTTCTTACTTTAAAAAATATTAATCTGTAACTAATTTGATAGTGTTGCTAACTCGGCACGCATTTCATCAATGGCAACTTTATAATCTGTTTGAGAAAATATGGCACTACCTGCAACGAACATATCTGCACCTGCAGCAGCAATTTCAGCAATATTATTGGCCTTAACACCACCATCCACTTGTAAACGAATATCTCGACCACTTTGGTTGATTTTTTCTTTCACTAATCGTAATTTATCTAAGGTAGTTGGAATAAACGATTGTCCACCAAAACCAGGATTTACTGACATTAACAAGATGACATCAAGTTTGTCCATGATAAAGTCTAAACACTGTAAAGGTGTTGCTGGGTTCAATACTAAACCCGCTTTACAGCCATGATCTTTGATTAACTGTAATGTGCGGTCAACATGATCACTGCCTTCTGGATGAAAAGTAATGATATCAGCACCGGCTTTAGCAAATTGAGGAATTAAACTATCCACAGGCTTCACCATTAAATGGACATCAATTGGCGCCGTTATACCGTATTCACGCAACGACTGGCAAATCATGGGGCCAAAAGTTAAGTTAGGAACAAAGTGATTATCCATAACATCAAAGTGTATAACATCTGCACCCGCAGCTAAAACCTTGGCGACATCATCACCTAAACGAGCAAAATCAGCAGATAAAATAGAAGGTGCAATTAAAAAAGAAGACATAATAAAAAAGCCCTAAAAAAAGTTATCGCCATTATACCCAAGCTAATGCTAAATGCGAGTTCACGACAGTATATAAATAATGCACACAATTTGCTCAAGACAAAAAAAATCGCACCATTTAAGCGCAATTCGTCTAAATTTATCGAGTTGTATTTTAGTAAAGCACTAATAATTAATACTTAACTCTTTGTTTAATAATGATAATTATCACTATTTAATAAAAACTTATCATTTGGGCACCATCTTTGCAAAATACTTGATAGATTCACAACTTTATAATAATTAAGAGAGATTAACATGAAAAAATCACTATTAAGCATCGCACTAACTTCAGTACTAGCTACATCTGCATTCATATCAACTCAAGCATCAGCTACTGATATTGAAGGCTTAAGTGCCAATGTTGGTGTTGTATCACAATATATCTTCCGTGGTGTAGTACAAACCGATACTGCCTCTGCTAGCGCTGGTGTTGATTATGAAACAGGTGGCTTCTATATTGGTGCTTGGACAGCTGACGTTCAAGATGGCCTAGAAATCGATGTTTATGGCGGTTATGGTAACGAACTAGATAATGGTTTTGGTTATAGTGTCGGTTTTACTACTTACCAATACACAGGTGATTTTGATACGTCTTATAACGAAGTAAACTTAGGTTTAAGTTACGGTATGTTCTCTGTTTCTTACAATGTAGGTGAGTGGGAAGTTGAAGGTGGCGCAGACCAAGATTATGACTTCTTATCTGCAACTATTGAGCATGAAGGTTTTTATGCAACTTACGGTACTTGGGGCGATGACTTTGATGGTGATTACATAGAAGTTGGATACGGCACTGAAGTGTCTGGTTTTGATGTTGGTGTTGCGGTTGTATCTAACTCAAAAGAGTTGTCTGGAATTGGGACAAGTGATGAAAACCTAGTCTTTAGCATTGGTAAATCATTCTAAGCTAAAATAGAAATATAGAATTGGTAAATCATTCTAAGCTAAAATAGAAATATAGCATTAAAGTGTTAATTGGTTACACTCAACCGATTAACACTTTTTTATTTCTAATGAATATCTATTCATTAGAAACGGATCATGACAAAACTTACTATTTTTTCCCGTAACATTATCGGTAACTTTACGACTCACAGTTAACGCTAATAGTAATACTTTTAATAATCAGGTCGATTTATTTAAATCATATATAGCTGTTGAATCTAACCTTCCAATGAATCACAGCAATCATCCCTGCAGCGCTGTTTATATATCAAATAAACGTTTGTTGTCCCGGCTTTCTAGTAATAACAAATTTACTCATTTACATTTTCTAGATTTAGTTTAGTTATTGCATTATAGTTTCACTAATTAATCCCTTATTGGTAAAATTAAAAATGCTTTATAAAAATTCATCACTGACTAACACTTTTAAAAGTGTTGCCGCAGCATTTTTTGGTGTGCAAAGTAATAAAAACAGAGAAAGAGATTTTAGCCAAGGTAAGTTAAGCCACTTCATTGTTGTAGGCCTAATTGGGGTGATCATGTTTATTGCTGTACTCATTGCAGTAGTTAATCTAGTAATGCCGAGTACTTAGCGCTGTTGATGAATTAGTATCGGTCTTATTTATATAAAGCCAATATTTCTTGAACTTTTATACGCCCTTGCCCTTTTGGGCTTATTGATCGTTGCACCTGAAATAACTTCCGCTTATTTGCTTCTTTATATAACTCACGAGTAAAGTCTACATAATGGTTTGATATTAATGTTGGTATATCTTTGCTTCTTGCTATTTCTGCACAATTAACAAGTCTCAATTGGTCTTCGTCAGTAAATGAATTACCTGCATAAGCAGTAAAATTTGACGTTCTATTTATCGGTGAATAAGGAGGATCGCAATAAACCACATCCTCAGTTCGAAGTTGAGAAAACGCAGTTTCAAAATCCCCTTGTATAAACGTTGCTTTCTGAGCTTTTTCAGAAAAATACGCTAATTCCTTTTCAGGAAAATACGGGTGCTTATACCGTCCAAAAGGGACGTTATAACCACCCGTTTTATTATATCGACATAAACCATTGTAACCGTGTCTATTTAGATATAAAAACAACAAAGAGCGTTCGTATGAATCAGTAGATTGATTGAATTGCTTTCTAAAGTCGTAATACTGTTCAGGCTGATTACTATATCCATTGAAAAACTTCTGAGCGTCTGCAATAAATTCTGTAGGTTTATTTTTAATTATGTTGAATAAGTTAATTAAATCTTTGTTCATATCCATCAAAAGATATTCGTCAAAGTCTAAATTAAGGAAAACAGAACCACCACCAACAAAAGGTTCCACTAACCTTCTTTTTCCCTTCGTAGGCAGGAGGTTTGCTATATCGTTTATGACTTTTTTTTTCCCACCAGCCCATTTCAAAGGAGATCGCATACTAACTAGTGATTTAACTTGAGTCACAACAAAACCTATAAATTATTCTTAGCTAAAGCTAACATGATTGTCTGGCGATAAATAGATGAACTATCCATTTTCATACTTTTGAAAAACATAAAAGCGTAGGACTATCTAATCGATGTGAACGATGGAACTAATTACTGTAGTGGCTACATCTAACATATCATCTACAACACAGTATCAGCTTGCTCATTGGTTTTACTCTGATTTATTCGCGTGTTCGATAGTGCTTACGTACTAACCCATTCGATAATACATGCTTGCTATTAACTGTTAGAAAGCACAAAACAGTTATAGAATCTTCTGAAGCATTTGCACTGTTACATCATCGCGAATCTCTGATTTTCCGATAGCGGTAGGGACTATAAAACGTAATTTCCCACCGATGTTCTTTTTATCTCGGCGCATATGGCGAACAAAGTCATCAAACCCCATCGTTGTCGGGGCTATCAAAGGTAAATCAAATACGTTAATAAGTGACTCTATTCGACAAAGTGCTGATACTTCAAGTAAATTCATTACTATAGCTAATTTAGCAGCCAGTACCATGCCCGTAGCAACAGCTTCACCATGAAGCCAGTTACCATATCCTTGTTCTGCTTCAATTGCATGACCAAAAGTATGACCTAAATTAAGCAATGCTCGCACACCCGCTTCGGTTTCATCACTCGCCACAATATCAGCTTTACATTGACAGCATTTCTCAATCATCTCAGAGAGCGTATCTTTATCGCCCGCTTTAATTGAAGCAACATTCTGCTCTAGCCAAACAAAAAAATCATAATCGCCTAAAATGCCATACTTAATGACTTCAGCCATACCCGCATTAAATTCCCGTTCGGGTAAAGTCGCCAAGCTATCAATATCAATAATGACTGCTTTAGGTTGATAAAAAGCGCCAATCATATTTTTACCCAGCGGATGGTTTACTGCTGTTTTACCTCCTACGGAAGAGTCTACTTGTGATAAGAGCGTTGTCGGGACTTGAACAAAGTCTATACCACGTTGATAACTCGCAGCAGCAAAACCGGTGATGTCACCAATAACCCCACCACCCAAAGCGATTAACGTTGTATCACGACCATGCTCATTTGTTAATAAATGTGACATGATACGCTCAAAATTAGCTAAATTTTTCTCAGCCTCACCATCAGGTAAAATAACTTCATCAATGTCAAAGTTGGCTAGTTTTTCTTTAATCTGAGCAAGGTAAATAGGCGCTACTATCGTATTAGTGACAATACACACACGCTTATTTCGAATATGTGAAGAGAACAGATCTGAGTTATTAAACAGACCTGAATCTATATAAATGGGATAACTACGGGTGCCTAAATCAAGCTGAAGTGTTGGCATTTTTTGTATCTACTACTGTAAGAACTATAAATATAATTAAAAGTCTAAACGCTCAATGATTTTGTGCGCTACAACTTTAGCACTTTGATCGTCAGTTTTAATGATCACATCGGCAATCTCTTCATAAAAAGGATTACGTTCAACAGCTAAATTTTCTAAGACAGTACGAGGTTTTTCGGATGTTTGTAACAACGGGCGACGACGATCTCTTTGAGTACGAGCCACTTGTTTATCTATTGTGGTTTCAAGATATACCACAATGCCACGTGCAGATAAGCGGTTACGAACTTGGTCACTTATTACAGAACCACCACCTGTCGCTAAAACAATACCTTGTTTTTCACTCAAGTCTTCGATAACACCTTCTTCTCTTTTGCGAAAACCTTCTTCGCCTTCAAGATCGAAAACCCAAGCAATGTCTGCACCTGTACGTCGTTCAATCTCTTGATCCGAATCAAAAAACTCAAGATGTAGTCTGTCAGCAAGTTCTCTACCAATAGTACTTTTTCCTGCGCCCATAGGCCCAATTAGGAAGATATTACGTTTTTCTGCCATTAGATTTACTTAATACTCGTTTGTTTCAGATCATATCAAAAGGGAAATCACAGTATCTGCCTAAATACCTTCTGACGTTATAGAGGTCTCCCTCGGAAATTTCAAGGGCGTAATTATCGCAATTGTTGGGGTAAGATTGCAAGTAACATTGTCGTTAAGTAAGATAAAAACTTACTTAACGACAATTAAATGACAATTTTGTGCTAAAAGTGCTCGGTTACTATACGTGGCGTTACAAAAATGAGTAATTCTTTTTTCTCATTGAACTCGCTAGTGTTTCTAAATAACCAACCAACATAAGGAATATCACCTAATACTGGTACCTTAGATACCGAACTTATAATGGCTTGTTGATAAATACCACCCAGCACAATAGTTTCACCATCATTCACCAGTACTTGAGTACCAATACGTTGAGTATCAATTGCAGGAGCTTGTCCACTCGATATATCTGAAATGGTATCTTGAGTTACCACTAAATCCAAGATAATTTTATTATCAGGCGTAATATGAGGCGTTACAGTCAAACTAAGTACCGCTTTTTTAAATTGTGTTGCTGTTGCACCACTTGAAGCGGCTTCTTGATAAGGAATTTCGACACCTTGTTCAATGTAAGCTTCTTTCTGATTTGCCGTGGTAATACGAGGGCTAGCAATTATTTCACCTTTATTTTCTTTTTCCATGGCACTTAATTCAAGATCTAAAATAGTACCATCTGCTAACCGAGCTACTTGGAATGCTAAAGCCCCTGCTGGACTTGCAACAGGTAAATTCACATTCAACCGATTTGCTAATGCAGGAATAGCGCCTTCGTTAGCAGAGTTTACACCAGCTAAAGAACCTGATGTTGCACTTGAACCCGTCCCCGTAACATTTAAATTAGTATTAGTATTTGTAAGACCCCAGCGAATACCTAATTCTTCATTTAAATTATCCTTAACGGTTACCATACGCGCTTCAATGATAACTTGGCGCACAGGAATATCTAAAATATTAACCATGCGTTTAATATCTTCAATAATTTTCGCTGTATCTCTAATCAATAGTGTATTTGTACGTTCATCTACTGAGACACTCCCACGAGAGGATAAAATACTCGTATCTTCATTTTTGATTAAGTTAGCGAGTTCAATGGCTTTAGCATAATTTATTTGTACGTATTCAGAGTACAATGGTGCCAATTCTTCAAATTGCTGTTGAGCTTGTAAGTTTTTGGCTTCTCGAGCAGCAAGTTCATCACTCGGCGCGACCATTAATATATTGCCTTGCATACGTTTATCAAGACCTTTTACTTTCAAAATAATATCGAGTGCTTGGTCCCAAGGAACGCCATCTAAGCGTAAAGTAATATTTCCTGTGACGGTATCACTAGTGATTAAGTTAAACTCATTATAATCAGCAATAATTTGTAATACAGTACGAACAGGAATATCTTGGAAGTTGAGTGATATTGTACGACCAGTAAAGTCTTCGCTATCGCCTAAGTAACCAGGTGCTTTCTTTTCTTTTTCTTTAACGGTTAATATAAATAAGTTATCTGTTTGATGATGTGAAAAAGTAAAGTGCGTATCAACATCAATCACTAAACGTGCGTTGCGACCTTCTTTAAAGGTTTCAATACCTGAAACAATCGTACCAAAATCGGTTACATCAAGCTTATAAAGTAAATCTTCAATTATGTTTGTATTATGAAATTCAACATTAATCTTTCCTAATTTATCATTTACATCAACAGCAACCATACTGTCTTTTAAATAGACTAATATTTCAGCTGAATTGTCTTCACCTAAACGAAAATCAAGTGACTCTACCTGATTAATAAATTGCTCACCTGCAGGGCTTAATGCTTCAATAATTTCAGCTGATTGACCATAATTAAAAGTAATAGAGAATTTTTTGTCATTTAACGCGACATCAAACACAGATAACTTTTCTAAATTGATCAAGGCAACAACCTTGCCTGAACTATTATCTAAAACAACATTAGTAATGCCTGCATGATTAATGAGCGTTTCTTTAGTTTTATCATCATACATATTGGCCGCAAAACTTACCTCCACATAAGCAGGGTCCATTGAAGTTTTTACTGCCGGTAAGGAAAGTATTTCTTTCGAGAATTCAAAGACTAATTTAATCTGATCGTCTTGAATTGTATTATAATAAATACCTAATAACTTACTATCATTTGCTTGCTCTGCATTGAGATTGAAAGAGGTTGTAACAAGTGAAAATAAAGTTAAACAAACTAGCCAAACTCCTCTCAATTTGGTCACACTAGTAAAGATTTTATAATTTTTCATTTTATTAAATAGCATTATTATTTCCCTTTACCCTTCCGACTTTGATAGAGTAATTATAATTACTGTTTCACGTTCTCCCCAACAACCTGCACCGTCAGGTCTAAGTTCAACTAATTTTACACTTTTAGCATTAACTTCTATTACATGACCATTAAATAAACCCATGTAACTACCTATGGCAACCCTATGCAGGCTCAAATCAGAAACTTCAACCAATGCCCAAAGTATACCCTCCTCTCCCATGGTGCCTTTCATTGTTATCTCAGCCAGTGCAAACTTTTCTAAGGGTTGCTTGGGACGGTGAGGATTAGGGCTTAAACATCCGGAAACTTGTAGGTTTTTTTGAGTTTTTTGTTGAATGACTTCTGGTGTTGGTAAAGAGAATGGGCTTCTTAAATCAAATGCGGAGTAATCATAATGGTTAAATGGGTGCATTTCTGGAATAGGATCTATTTGGCTCGTTGTTGTTGCTCTAATCTGTTGAAGGTGAGCACGAAGATCAGTCGTATCATCATAACAACCGCTCACTAATACCAAGACAATAAAAGTTAATTTTTTCATTGTATTTTAGCCTCTTGGTAGCGATAGGTTTTAGCTTCAAGCTTTAAATTCAACATAGATTTACTTGTCGGTGTAATATCTATTGTAAAGTCATGTAAAGTAACAATACGAGGCAATCCAGATATTTTGCTGACAAAGTTACCAAAAGAGTGATAAGAGCCATTTACTTCGATATCAATAGGTAACTCTATGTATATCTCTTTGCTTATTTCAGGTTGCCATTCTAACTTAACAAAATCTAATCCACTGTTAGTCCCAATAAAGGTAATATCATCTAATAAACTCGGCGTTTCATAGCTGTTAGGTAAATTTCTTAATTGGTTAGCAAAAATATCTTCTGCTTCTAGCATTTGTGCCTTAAACAATTCTAAATTTGCCGCAACATGGTATTTACTTTTATAAGACTGCTTTAACGTTACTTCTTCAGCAATAACCTGATCAAGTTGTTTGATATTACCACTAACTAAACCAACATACCCTAAACTAACAATAACAACAGAAAAGAAAATAGTTAGTACCAACTTCGCTGCAACCGGCCATTGGCCAATACTTTCAAGTTCTAAATTTTCAAATTGTGATGTGTCAAATTTCGAAAGCCCCTCATTAAGCGTCAATGCTTTCACTGAAAACGATGTTTTAACGTTGACCGGGATCAATTACCACCTCCATTGACTGTATTCGAAAATCCCGTATTTGAATCATTTACCATCCCTTTAATCTTCACTCGCATTTTAAAGCTACTTAGAAGCTTAGGCGGCCCATCATCAGAAGTAATAGATTCCAGAGTGGCGTCTGTGAATAAATCTGATAATTCAATCGCTCTGATCATATTAGCTAAATGATTATTTGATTCACTTTTTCCTATAATTTGAATGGTATTGTCTTTTTTATCAATTTGGGTGATATAAATTCCATTAGGAATTATCTTAGCTATTTCATCAAGGACTTGCGTTCCAACGTTACGGCTGCGTTGTAATTTCTCTACAATATCAATACGTTTTTGTAATGCGACTTTTTTAGCATTTAAGGTTTTTATTTCTGCTATTTGCCTATCTAATAATTTAATTTCATTTTTCAAAAAGGTATTACGTTCCCGCTGCCCATCTACACGTGCTTGAAAATATAAGTTAACTAATAAAACTAAAGCAAAAGCACACACCCCTGCAATCGCTAACACGATAAAAAATTCTTTTTGCTTAGCCTTAAGTACTTCTTCGCGCCAAGGGAGCAGATTTATATATGCCATGGCGTAAAACTCCTTAAAGCTAACCCTGTTGCTACCATCAATTGTGGGGCGATTTTCACTAACTCATCTGCATTTATCGTTTTTGCTATTTCCATATTATTAAAGGGGTTAGCAATAATGGTATGAATACCCAATTCATCGGTTAGTAATTTGTCTAACCCTTCAATTGAAGCCGTTCCACCAGAAACAAGTAAATAATCAACCTTATCCGCTCCACTTGAAGTCAAAAACATTTGAATAGCTCGACGTATTTGTTGTATTAAAATGGTCTGAAAAGGAGCTAAAACTTCAAACACGTAATTAGGGGGTAAGTCGTGAGTAATTTTTGCTTCTTCAGCCTCTTCAAATGATTTTTTATAATATAAAACAATTGAACGAGTGTATTGCTCACCACCAAAGATTTGATCGCGGCTATAAATCTGCTTTCCCGCTTTGGTGGCAGTAAAAAGTGTCATGATTGCGCCAATATCGACAATGGCTACCGTTTTATTTACCGCATCTTCAGGAAGTTGTGATAAACATAAATCATGTGATCTGCTTAGTGCATAAGATTCAACATCAATAACTTTCGCATGAAAACCACCTAACTCTAAGGCAGCAACTCTTGCTTCAATTGACTCTGTTCGTGCTGCACTCAGTAATACATTCACTTTACTTGGATCTGACTCATTAACATCTAATAATTCAAAATCTAAGCTTACTTCATTTAAAGGATAGGGAATTAAACTATCGGCTTCTATTTCAATCTGGCTAGCTAATTCATCTTCACTAAGGGCAGCATCCATATAAATGATTTTACTGATCACAGTTTGACCTGATACCGCTGCTACTGCTTCTTTCGCCTTCATTGATATTTTTTGACGAATTTTAGCGAGAACATGACCAACCACTTCAATATCTTGAATTTCACGATCGACAACGGCGCCACGTGTCATGTGTTCAATTGCGAAGTCTTCTATAATATAACCGTCACTACCCTGACTGAGCAGAACGGCTTTGACGGTATGAGATCCTATATCAATCCCGACCATCATAGTCGTCTTCTTTCTCCATAGATTATCCAGCATAACAACCCACTAAATTATATTGTTGTAATTATTTTAGACATATTTTTCAAAAAAACACGCATATCAGATGGTTTTACAAGATATACTAGCCTTATAAGTCCATTTTATTCACAAATAGAGCGAATGTAGTGTTTCCTGCCAAAAAGTTTTTCAAGCTTACTTTTACCTTAGTATCTATTATTGTTTTTGGCACATTTTTTTTATATTTGACTTTGCGCGATGAGTTGCCCGATATTGAATCGTTAAAGGATGTTCAATGGCAAACTCCCATGAAGATCTACAGCATTGACGGTTCGTTAATTTCTCAATTTGGTGAGAAAAAACGAAAGCCGCTAATCTTTAAAGAGATTCCACAGCAGCTAATCAATGCCTTATTAGCCACCGAGGATGATCGTTTTTATTTTCATTTCGGTGTTGATCCTATCGGAATGGCACGCGCTGTTTTGGGGCAAATAACAGGGAATAGTAGAGGTGGTGCAAGTACCATCACCATGCAAGTTGCTAGAAACTTTTTTTTAACTCGCGAACAAACTTACCTTAGAAAAATCAGAGAAATATTTTTATCTTTTCATATTGAAAATTTATTAACTAAAGATGAAATATTGACGCTCTACGTTAATAAAATCCCATTAGGACATAGATCTTTTGGTTTTGGTGCTGCTGCACAGGTCTACTATGGCAAAGAGATTGATCAACTAACTTTGGCGCAAATAGCCGTATTGGCAGGCTTACCAAAAGCACCTTCAACCTACAATCCGATCCGATCAGTAGAAAAAGCAAAATTACGAAGAACAACAGTGTTGCAACGCATGTTCGTTAGTGGCTATATCACAGATAAAGAATATCAACAGGCAAAATCAGCCCCAATGACTGGTAAGAGACATGGCGCTAAAATAGAATTAAATGCCCCTTACATTGCTGAGATGGCTCATCAAGAAGTACTCAGCCGCTATGGAAAAAAGCAAACTTATACTGGTGGGTATAATGTTTTTACTACGGTCACGGATAAATTACAACAAGCCGCCCATTCTGCTGTCACAACAAATTTATTACGATATGACCAACGTCATGGCTATCGAGGTGCTATTGCGTCTCTTCGCTCTGTTGAAAAGCCTACCGACCTTACTACCTCACAAAATAACGACAACACTCAATTAACGATCAAGCCATTACCTTTGTCAGCGGAAGAAATTACAACAGCACTTAATAATGTGATTCATTATCAAATGTTAGTACCTGCTGTTGTTACGCAAGTAAATGAAAAATCAGTCAATATAACTTTACGCAATAATGATGAATCGGTGATATCTTGGGCAGGTATGGCTTGGGCGCGTCCTTATATAAACGACCAAAAACAAGGCCCTGTCCCCAAGATAGCAAGTGAAATATTCCGTTATGGTGATGTAATATTAGTTAATCAAATCTCAGCAGGTGAATACCACTTAAGCCAATTTCCTATAGCCAGCGCAGCCATTGTTTCCTTATCGCCAGATAATGGTGCAATTAAAGCTGCCGTCGGTGGTTTCAGCTTCAAACAAAGTCAATTTAACCGAGTCACCCAAGCTAAACGTCAAGTAGGCTCAAATATTAAACCTTTCATTTACTCTGCAGCATTAGAGAATGGCTTTACTCTAGCCTCATTAATTAATGATGCTCCGATTAATCAATGGGATAAAAGTAGTGGTGTTGTATGGCGACCAAAAAATTCGCCAGAAACCTATGTTGGACCGATTAGAATGCGCTTAGCCTTGGCGCAGTCAAAGAATGTTGTTGCCGTAAGGTTATTAAAAAGCATTGGCATAGATAAGACTATAGACCACCTCTCATCTTTTGGATTTTCACCTGATGAATTACCACGTAATGAATCTTTAGCCTTGGGCTCAGCTTCATTAACGCCGTTAGAGCTGGTTACTGGTTTTGCTACATTTGCTAATGGCGGCTTTCTAATTGAGCCTTACTTAATTGAGCGTATTGAAAATGCTGAAGGAGAAGTGATCTATCAAGCTAATCCTGAACGAGCTTGTGAACCTTGTATCACTCCGGCTAGAGATAATGACGATTCGCAAGATATCGACGTATATAGTAGTGAATACGTAACAAATGAATGGGTAGATGAGCAAACGATTAGTGTACCATTAATTTCAGCACCTAGAGTTATTTCAGCTCCAAATGCTTTTTTGATCACCCAAGCGCTTAACAGTGTTATTTGGGGATCTGATTGGTCTGTAGACAATAGTTGGCAAGGCACTGGCTGGCGTGCTAGAACATTAAAACGTCGTGATATCGTTGGCAAAACAGGTACGACTAATGAAGCTAAAGATGCTTGGTTTTCTGGCTTTACGCGTCGTTTAGTGACAACATCATGGATAGGCTTTGATGATCCTAGCCGTAACTTAGGTCAATCCGTATACAACAGTAATCTAGGTAAAAACCAAATTACTGGCAAAGAGTTTGGTGCTAAATCAGCCCAACCTGCATGGATAAGTTTTATGAAAGTGGCGTTAACTGATCTAGTCAAAGAGACGTTTGAGCCACCTGCTGAAATCGTGTCTGTGCGTATTGATAAAGCGACAGGTAAGCTAACCACTAAAACTAATAAGAGTAGTTTATTTGAATACTTTGAATTGAGCACTGTACCTACCGAATACATAAGTACAGATAATAGTGCTGATATATTTCAAAGTGGAGAGGGTGTTAACAAGGTAGAAGAACTGTTTTAAATCATTATTTTCATTGTTATACCTATAGATCATTTAACCTAAAAACTCAAAAAAAGTTAAATTTCTTTAATTAAGACTTTTGATTTTCGCTGAAAATTATACAGTTTTTGTTTACCTTCAGGTAGCTTGTTCATGGCTTGTTCAATAAAACCCTGCTCAAGAAACCAATGCCCACTTACGGTTGTTAACACAAATATAGACTTAAGTTTTTGTTTTTTTGCTACGCTTTCCAGAGCCTCCATTAAACGTCCACCGCGATTACCTTTTCGGTAATCAGAGTGAATAGCAACACAAGCTACCTCGCCCATTTCCGCATCTGAATAGGGATATAAAGCGGCACAAGCAATAATAACGTCTTCTTTTTTTATGACCGTAAATTTATCAATTTCTATTTCAAGTAATTCACGTGAACGTTTGACTAGAACACCTTCTGTCTCTAGCGGTTCTAGCAATTCTAAAATACCGCCAACATCATCAATCGTTGCGATCGCAATTTGTTCTTTATGATCTTTAGCAATCAAAGTACCCGCTCCATCACGGGTAAAAAGTTCTTGTAATAATGCGGTATCACTCTGATAACTAACACAATGACAACGTTCAACACCATTTTGACCACATTGAATGATTGCTCGAAGCAATAACTGACGCACATGGCAATCTTTCTCATCCAATAATGTTTTAACAGTGCGAACACTACAACTTCTGATCAACTCGCCCGTTTTAGCCAATAAACCCTCATCTTCTGTTAAGGTGATCAATTTATCAGCTTTTAAAGCGATGGCAGTTTGCGCTGCAACATCTTCTAGTGCAAGGTTAAAGACTTCACCTGTAGGGGAATATCCGATGGGTGATAGTAATACAATCGAGCCATAATTTAACTGCATGTTAATGCCATCAGAATCAATTCTACGAACACTACCCGTATATTTATAATCGATACCATCACGTACACCCATAGGCTTGGCAATCACAAAGTTACCGGTGCTCACACGAATTTGCGATCCGTGCATGGGTGAATTGACTAAGCCGGTACTTAATAAGGCTTCTATGTGTAAACGTAAAGAGCCTGTAGCATCTTTTACCGCCACCAGTGTATCAGCGTCAGTAACTCGAATATTATTTTCAATTATTTGATTAATATTTCGTTGTATCATGCGTTCTTCAATTTGTGGGCGTGCACCATGCACGACCACTAACTTAACGCCCAAACTACGCAACAAAGAAATATCATGAATAATATTAGCAAAATTAGCGTGTGAAACCGCTTCTCCGCCAAACATTAATACCACAGTTTTACCACGATGCGCATTGATATAAGGCGCAGCATTTCTAAACCATTTAACATTGTTTTTATTATTATCCATGATCTGTATTTTATTTTCCTTTATTGCCTGAGTAAAAAGATCTTACTCGTTTGACTAAGCGGTACCTGAACGATCAACAATGTATTCCATAGCTACTTCATCAGCGGGATCTTTATGTGGACTTTGTTCACTATCTTCAATAATGTTACTTGCCAATGAGCTTTTTTCTATTAAAGCAAAGCCTAATTTATTGAAAAATTTAGGAACGTACGTTAATACAATAATCTTTTGCAGTTCCATTTGATGCGCAAATTCAAGTAAATATTGTACTAAAGCTTGTCCTTGTCCTTGCCCATGAGCAGACTTATCAATAACAATTGAACGTATTTCAGCTAAACCCGTTTGATAAATAAACAAAGAAGCACATCCGACAACATCACCATCAACTTCAGCAACGACAAAATTTTGAATATCATGAATAATATTGTCACGTGAACGCGGTAATATCTCGCCTTTATCAGCCCAATAACCTACTTGCTGATATATTTTATCAACATCAGACATACGCGCTCTTCGCACTGAAAGTGCAGCGGCTTTTTGAGCATTTAAACGTTGTTTTACTTGTTTCAACGTCATAGTAATTTGATCTTTACTTGGCGCACCAACAACTTGTGCATTTAAGCTGTCATGATTGCCTTGTATATCAGCTAACGCTTTTTGTACTTGCGTTCTCGACGTACCACCCAATGCAACACGTTTATCTAAACATGATTCAATAGATAAATGCTCATACACATCTTGTTCTATTTTAGCGCTGAACGTTTGTAATTGTGCCACCGAAAACTCTTCTAAAGCATGGCCTGCATCGATCGCCGCTAAAACAACTTCACCCACTATATGGTGAGCCTCACGAAATGGAATATCTTTACCAACAAGATAATCTGCTAATTCAGTCGAGTTGGCATAACCTTGTTGTGCTGCGGCTAAAGTACGTGCACGATTTACTTTTAAGCCATCGGCAATTAACACGGCCATTTCCATACATTCTTGCCAAGTATCAAGCGCATCAAAAAGCCCTTCTTTGTCTTCTTGCATGTCTTTATTGTAAGCAAGTGGCAAGGCTTTCATTGTGACCATCATACCAGCGAGAGAGCCCATAACACGACCCGCTTTACCGCGAATAAGCTCACACGCATCCGGGTTTTTCTTTTGCGGCATCAATGAAGAACCAGAGCTAACTAAATCGCTCATTTCAACAAAACCGGCTTCACCCGAGTTATAGAAAACTAAGTCTTCAGCAAAACGAGATAAATGCATCATTGAAATACTGGCATTTGAGAGTAGCTCAAGTACATGATCTCTGTCAGATACTGCATCTAAGCTATTCAACGTTGCACTTCTAAAACCCAAATTATGCGCTAATAAGTCACGATCAATAGGATAAGCTGTACCCGCTAATGCACCAGAGCCTAATGGCGAGGTATCTGCACGGTACAAGGTATCTTTTAAGCGACCAATATCACGATCGAACATTTCCACATACGCTAAACACCAATGACCAAAAGTAACTGGTTGTGCACGTTGTAAATGGGTATAGCCCGGTAATACTGTATTACTTTCACGTTCAGCTAGGTTTAACAATGCTTGTTGCAAATTAACTAAGGCAAACAGGATGTCACCGCCTGATTCTTTACACCATAGTTTTAAATCTGTCGCCACTTGGTCATTACGACTACGGCCAGTATGGAGCTTCTTGCCTAAATCACCGGTTTTCTCAATTAAGTTGATTTCAACCCAACTGTGAATATCTTCCGCATCAGATGCTAGGATTTGATTAGGATCATTTTCAACCGACGCTTTAAGCTCTAGCAATGCAGCTTTTAGGCGTGTAAATTCATCTTGGCTTAACACATCAACTGTTGTTAATGCTTCTGCCCAAGCGATTGAACCAACAATATCTTGTACTGCCATGCGGTAATCAACTGGCAACGAGTCATTGAATTTTTTAAATTGTACACTCGCTTTTTCTTTAAAGCGTCCGCCCCATAAAGCCATTACTATTTACTCCAATTTTTTTCGAGAATACTATTTATATTGTAAGCGACGCTATAGCGCCCGCCACATCTCACAACTAGAGCCATTACTATTTATTCTTTTGCGAAAGTGCAGTAATACGACTAGATAAACTGAATAAACGAATAAAACCTTCTGCATGTTTTTGGTCATAAACATCGTCAGCACCAAAGGTAGCAAATTCTTCTGAATACAGGCTATTAGGAGAACGACGTTGAATAACTTGCGCCATGCCTTTGTATAACTTAACCACTACATCACCGGTAAGTTTTTCTGCAAAAGAAGCCGCTGAAGCTAATTGTGCTTTTGCTAATGGCGTAAACCAACGACCGTCATAAATAACATGAGAGAACTCATGGCCGACTGATTCACGATATTTTAAAGATTCTTTATCTAAAATAAGTGTTTCTAACCCTTTATAAGCAGCCATTAATACGGTGCCACCTGGAGTTTCATAACAACCACGAGACTTCATACCCACTAAACGGTTTTCAACAATATCAATACGACCAACACCATGTGCTGCCGCTTTATTGTTAAGGTATATTAGTGCTTCATAAGCACCTGGGCTATTTTCCGTCCCATTACCAGAGAAGTCTTTACCGTCAACAGAAACTAATTCACCTTCAAGGAAACTTAATTCTACTTTTTCTGGTACATCAGGTGCATCCATAGGATCAACCGTCATTGTCCAAACTTCTTTAGAAGGCTCACACCATGGGTCTTCTAACTCACCACCTTCGTGCGAAATATGCCATGCGTTTGCATCACGGCTATAAATTTTAGTTAATGAAGCAGCACAAGGGATATCACGTTCAGCTAAGTAATCAAGTAAGTCTTCGCGAGAAACCATGTCCCACTCACGCCATGGCGCAATTACTGTTAGCTCTGGCGCAAGGGCAGCAAAACAAGCTTCGAAACGTACTTGGTCATTACCTTTACCTGTACAACCATGACAAACCGCATCAGCGCCAACTTTTAGCGCAATTTCAATGTGAGCTTTGGCAATAATAGGGCGTGCCATTGACGTACCTAATAAATATTGACCTTCGTAAACAGCACCCGTTTTAAGAATTGGATAGATATATTCTTTAACATATTCTTCTTTCAAGTCGGCTACATAGCATTCAGAAGCGCCTGAAGCGATAGCTTTTTCTTTAATGCCAACAAGCTCTTCTTCTCCTTGACCAACATCAGCACAAAATGCGATAACTTCACAATTATCATAGTTTTCTTTCAACCATGGAATGATGGCTGAGGTGTCTAAGCCACCAGAATAAGCTAATACGACTTTTTTAATTTTTTTCTTTTGAATACTCATAATTACATTCTCTAAATTTGTTTAATTGTTTCTTAATAAAAGATTTTTTAGTCAATAGGTTCGTTATGTTAATAACGATACCAATACGGCATTTTGTGCCCACATTCTATTTTCAGCTTGTTGGAAAACCACTGCCATATCACTGTCAAAGAGTTCAGTGGTAATTTCCTCTTCCAAATGTGCTGGCTGACAATGCATGACTACAGTTGCGTTCGCTTTAATCATTAACTGATGATTAACTTGATACGGGGCAAAGTGCGCCAATATCTTCGCTTTATTACTCGCGTCTTCATCGCCCATTGAAATCCATGTATCTGTGTAGATAACATCTTGCATGCCAATCGCTTCAACATCGGTAGTGATAGTTAACTTTGCACCCGACTTATTAGCCAATGCTTGTGCTACCTCTACAATAGTTGATTGTGCTTCATAACCTGTTGGCGTAAGCAGAGTAAAATCAACGCCCAACGTCGCTGCCATAATCATCAATGAATTAGACACATTATTTCCATCACCAACATAAGCCAGTTTTACATCACTTAATTCATGCTTATTTAAGGACGGAAGTAACTCTGCTAAGGTAACAAAATCAGCCAAGGCTTGACAAGGATGATAGACATCACATAACGCATTAATAACAGGCACACTACCGTGTTCAGCTAAACCTTGAATAGAATCATGGCTAAATACGCGCGCAACAATAGCATCGGCAAAACATGATAAATTCTTAGCATAATCGCTCACGCGTTCACGTTCGCCTAATTTGCCATTTTGTTGCCCTAAATACAAGGCATGACCACCAAGCTTACTGATGCCCATATCGAAACTGACATGCGTTCTTAATGACGGTTTTTCAAAAATCATTGCAACGGACTTTCCGGCTAAGGCTTGGTTGTAGCCGGTTGGATTTTTCTTAATCTTAATTGCTAACTCAATCAAGGTTAACAATTGGCTTTTATTCAACTGATCGTCAGCTAAAAAGTGATTTAATTGGTTCGACATTGGTATCTTCTTTTAAAAATTTTTATTACGTTCACACCCTCGTATATTTTATTCGAGAGGGTTATAAGATGCTAATCAGGCTGTATTTGTGTTCCGACACCCTGACCATCAAGCAATTGCATAATTTGCTCTGGCGATTGCCAGCTGGCAACCGCGATACTTCGTCGTAATTGATTCGCCGCCTGTAAGGCTGCATTAACTTTAGCGGTCATACCACCCGCAATAACACCCTGCTCAATTAGTGTATTTGCTTGCTCACTATTTAGACTAGATAAATACTCGCCATTAGCCCCTTTAACGCCATTAACGTCAGTCAATAACAATAATTGTGCGTTTAACAACTGACAAATAGCAACCGCGGCATCATCAGCATTCACATTAACTAAGTCACCATTAGGCAAAGCGCCAATAGAGGAAATAACCGGTAGAAAATGACTATTTAATAAGGCATCTAATAATACACTATTTTTTGCACTAGGAAGACCTACTTGGCCTAAATCTTGAGGTGATAAGCGACAATGAATCATATCACCATCAGTTAACGATAATCCCACCGCAGGTAAGTTCATACTATTTGCCGTAGCGACTATAGATTTATTGACCGTACCCGCCAATGCGCCTGTAATTAAGCCTACTTGCTCTTTAGGTGTTACTCTCAAACCCTGCTTTTTAACGGTGGTAAAACCCGCTTGCGCTAGCATGTCATCAACGACACAACCACCGCCATGCACTAGAACAACTTTGGCATCAGTCTTTAGCTTGGTTATCACGGATAATAAATTATTGAGTGCATCTTTTTTCTCTAAGATGGCTCCGCCTATTTTTATAACTAAAGGTTTAGGATTACTCATGTCTTTTCTCTTATTTCCCGTGGGTCTTTATGCGATTTTACTGGGTAGCAAACTATACTCACTTGGTAAACCAAGCGAAATGTTAAAACATTGTAAAGCCTGTGATGCCGCACCTTTCAATAAATTATCAATCGCACAACTTACCACAAGCACATGTTTTTCTTCATCAAGTTGCCAATGTACATCAGCGAATGGGGTATTGGCAACATTGCCAATTTGTGGCCAAGCTTTAACAAGTCTCACCAATGGCTTATCGGCATAGGCTTGTTCAAATGCTTCTGCGACTTGTTTAGCGGTAATTTCCGTTTTTAACTGTAAAGTCACTGTTGCCAATAAACCTCTTGTATAAGGCGCTAAATGGGGATTAAATATTACCTGAGCATTGGCTTCTTGAGATATTTCAGGTTGATGTCTGTGCTGTAAAATATTGTATGGCTTTAAACTAACTTCGTTAAAGTTAGTGGCCAAAGAGGCACTTCTACCGGCACCACTAACACCACTAATTCCATTGATTACAATAAGTGAGTTTTCAATATGAAAGTGGTTACTGGTGATAGGCTTAAGGGAAAGTAAACTCGCGGTTGGATAACAACCCGGAACGGCAATTAAATTTGTACTCGCAATATCGTCTTGATGCCACTCGGCTAAGCCGTATTTAGCACTTGATAGCGCTTCTATATTAGCATGTTCAAAACCATAGAACGTTGGATAATCTTGTGGGTCTTTAAGTCTAAAGCCACCAGAAAGATCAAATACTTTTACGCCTGCCTCAACAAAAGCATGCGCCCAATCGGCACTAAATTCATGGGGAGTAGCAAAAAAAACAACATCAAGTTCTTTGGCAGAAGCCTCAAACCATTCCTTAGAAAAAGACTGCAGGGGTATATCACATATCCCCTGCCAGCGACCATGTAACTCGCTAAAAGGTTTTCCACAGGAAGTAGAGTTTTCCGACACAACTAAATGTTGTATTGAAACTTTATCGTGCTTGCATAGTAAACCAACTAATTCAGCACCTGCATAACCACTTGCGCCGATCACGGCAACCTTAATAACTTTTGACACAATCAAATACCTTAATATTCAAATAAACAATAACGATATGTTTTTTATCAGGGAATAACTACCTCTTATAACTAAAGCATTCAAGAGATAATAAAAAATTCTCTATCGTCGTCGTATTTCTTGAACAATTAGCATTACACTGTGCCTTATTAAAAAAGTAGCCTTATGAAAACAGGTTATTTACACTATAATATAATAGCAATTTATCAGTTAATGGATAGTTATGCAACTATTAAGCATAACTATTTGATCTTTTATTCAAGTATATTTCCGGAATAGTTTTATGTCGCAACTACCTAATTTCACCCAATCATTAACTCAGTTGATTGCTTGTCCTTCTATTAGCTCAACTCAAGCTAGCTGGGATCAAGGTAATTTAGAAGTTATTCAACTGCTTGGGGCATGGTTTGAGCAGTTAGGCTTTAGCATTGATATTCAAAAAGTACCTAGCGCCCATAAAAACAGTGAGAATAAATTTAATTTACTTGCCAAACTTGGTAGTGGTGAAGGCGGTTTATTACTTGCGGGTCATAGTGACACGGTTCCTTTTGATGAAAGCCGCTGGCAAAGCGATCCAATGGGTCTAGTCAATAAAGATGATAAGTTTTACGGCTTAGGCACTTGTGATATGAAAGGCTTTTTCGCTTTTATTTTACAAGCCTGCAAAGGGCTTAATGCTAAACAGCTAAAGAAACCCTTATATATTTTAGCAACTGCCGAAGAAGAAACGACCATGGCCGGAGCCCGTTTTTTTGCTCAAAGCCAAGCAATAAAACCTGATGTCGCCATTATTGGTGAACCCACTAACTTAATTCCTGTCATCATGCACAAAGGGCATATGTCACATCGTGTCAGTGTGCAAGGACAATCTGGCCATTCTAGTAAGCCAAGTTTGGGCGTTAATGCCATTGAAATCATGTATCAAGTAATTGGCGAACTCATCAACCTACAAGAAAAATTCCGCTTAAACTATAAGAATGAGGCCTTTGATGTGCCAGCGCCCACCTTAAATTTTGGTGCCATTAAAGGAGGTGATAATGCCAACCGTATTTGTGGCTATTGTGAGTTAGATATTGATTTACGATCGTTGCCGGGTATGACTGATGACGAATTAATGCATTGGTTAAGCGACACATTAAAGCCCTTAGCTGAGAAGTACCCTGGCCGTATCAGCTTTGAAGAGTTACATCCTAGTTCACCAAGTTTTGAACAAGAAAAATGTACAACTGATGAAACGTGTTTAGTAAGTATTGCTGAAGAAATTAGTGGTCATACGTGTTGCGCGGTAAATTATGCGACTGAAGCACCCTTTATTCAACAGCTAGGTTGCCAAACGATTGTATTAGGCCCAGGTTCAATTAACCAAGCACATCAGCCTAATGAATTTTTAGCCCATAGCGAAATTGATAAAACAGAAAAATTATTAATAGCAATGATCCAGCGTTATTGCCTTACTTAATACCAAATAAAGTAATGAATTAGTCAATTCATTACTTTATGTTACTTTTGAGGAAAAGGATCGAGTTCTTTACCTATCGCTTGAGCTCGTTGAAATGCAGGTCTGTGTTTTAATCGCAACAGGTAAGCTGATATTTGAGGGCTAAAGTGTCCATCTAACTGCAACAACGTAGCTAGGTGCAAAGAGAATCCAATGGCGATATCAGCGATAGTAAATCGCTCAGCACATAAGTATTCATGGTGAAGTAAATGTTCGCTCAAGCGCGTTAAACGCGCAGCAAACCATGCATCATAATCATCCGCTGTTTTTTGCTGAGTACAACCTTGAGCCGCAAAAGCACGATACCTTAACACTAATGTTTGTGGAAACGTTAAGGTGGCATCACTATGATAAAGCCAGTTAAGATAATCACCATAATCACTATCGACTACAGAAAGTATCATGTTATTTGTACTTTGGTATTTTTCACCTAGGTATTGACAAATAGCCACAGACTCGGTCATTTGGATTTCACCATTTACTCCATCGACAAAGAAAGGCACTGTGCCTAAGCTATTCAGCGCTTTATATTTTTCAACGGTATAGCGAGGTGGAAACGCCATAGTTTCCACATCATATTCGATCCCTAACTCTTCTAAAGCCCATAACACTCGTAATGAACGGCTATTATAACAATGCCAAAGTTTCGGTTTAACTTTAGTGTTAACTAGAGAGCTTTTCATTTACACCCTTCTTATCATTGCTTTGTTACTTAACAAGCACTGCAATATAACGAGCATCTTTTGTCACTTGTCACTATGCATTTTGACTTTGTTCTAAACCATATGCCAAATCTGCTAAAATATCGTCAATATCTTCGATGCCAACTGAAATACGCACCAATGAATCTCTAATACCCGCTTCTAGTCTTGCTGCTTCATCCATACCGGCATGAGTCATTGTCTGCGGATGACTAATTAAACTTTCTACCCCTCCTAACGATTGCGCTAAGGTAAATAACGTTAAATTATCAAATAATTTTTTCACTGAATTAACGCCACCTGTTACTTCAAAACTTAACATAGCACCAAAACCTGATTGCTGCTTTTTAGCAATATCATGACCCGGGTGATCAGTAAATCCTGGATAGTAAACGACATCAATAGCAGGATGATTCTTTAAAAAAGCAGCCACTTGTACCGCATTTTCTTGGTGCTGTTTAATACGTACCGGTAAGGTTTTTAAACCTCGTAAAGCTAAAAAGCTATCAAAAGCACTGCCCGTAATACCGATACAATTGGCCCACCATGCTAACTCTTCACCTAGTGCTTGCTCTTTAGTAACGACGACGCCGCCAACAACATCACTATGACCGTTAATATATTTGGTTGTGGAATGAAAGACAATATCAGCACCCAATAAGAGTGGCTGCTGTAATGCAGGCGATAAGAAGGTATTATCAACCGCAACTAAAGCACCTACGGTATGACAAGCTTTAGTCACTTGCTCAATATCGACCACACGTAATAGTGGATTACTAGGGCTTTCTAATAACACTAATTTAGGCTTTTGCGCTAACGCCTTTGCTAAGGCTTCTTCATCATTTTGGTCAACCACAATTAACTTAAATAGGTCGCGTTTAGCTAGATGGGTAAACAAACGAAAACTTCCTCCATAGCAATCATGGGGAATCACCACCAAATCCTCTGTTGATAATAACTGACATATTAAGTGTACCGCCGCCATTCCTGTGCTGGTAACAATGCCAACACTGCCTTGTTCTAGTGTAGCAATGGCTTGCGCAAAAGTAGCACGCGTTGGGTTGCCAGTGCGCGAATAGTCAAATTCACGCTTATCATTAAAGCCTTTTAATGAATATGTACTTGATAAATAAATAGGCGCAACCACTGCCCCATGGTGTTGGTCAGTATTAATACCTGCTTGCACCGCAGCAGTGGTAATTTTATTGATCGACATATAAATTCCTCTTATTCAATCGCTTTGCTTGCTTGACTTTTTTTACTTGAATTTTTTAGATGTTTGGACGTCTATAACTCTAAACTCTTTGATTATTTAGGTCAAGATTTTTTAGACATCTAAACTTCTACTTGACTGAGTTTCAACAACCAGTAAAATCTATCTTATAATTAATGAGATAACTAGAATAATATAGAGGAAGTAACATGGCTCAGTGGAATGACGAATATATAAATCCCTATGCCGAACACGGAAAAAAAAGTGAGCAGGTAAAAAAAATTACCGTATCGATTCCTTTACGTGTTTTGAAAGTGTTAACTGATGAACGGACTAGACGCCAAGTCAATAATTTACGCCACGCAACTAACAGCGAATTATTATGTGAAGCATTTTTACATGCTTTTACCGGTCAACCTTTACCTGATGATGAAGATTTGGCGAAGGATAATAATGAAAAACTACCGGCAAGCGTACGTCGCATATTGGAAGAAAAGGGCATTACTGATTTTAGCACTTATGACGAAGATGAAGATTAAAGCGTTCGTCCTGAGTCCTGAGTCCTGAGCTTGTCGAAGGATCGAAGGATCGAAGTACCAGTTGAGAAAATTAGCAAACTATTTAGAGTTTGCTACTTTTTCATTAACAGTTATTTATTTGTGGTATTGCTTACTTAAGCGATGTACCGATTCAATAAAGTGTCCTGCGTGCTCAGGTTTAACGTCTGGATGAATACCGTGACCTAAGTTAAACACGTGTCCTGTACCGCCGTGACCAAAACCTGCCAAGATTTTCGATACTTCTTCCTCTATACGAGGTAAAGGCGCATATAACATTGACGGATCCATATTCCCTTGCAAAGCAACTTTATCCCCTACACGGGCTTTAGCTTGTTCAATATCGATAGTCCAATCAAGTCCTACCGCATCACAGCCTGTCGCTACAATATCTTCTAACCACATACCGCCATTTTTAGTAAACAACGTAACGGGCACTTTGCGGCCATCTGCATGACGAGTTAAGCCATCAACTATTTTAGCCATGTATTGTAGTGAAAAATCTTTGTAATCTCGAGGTGATAATACACCACCCCAAGTATCAAATACCATAACTGATTGTGCACCTGCGGCAATTTGACCGTTAAGATAGGTAATAACAGAGTCTGCTAACTTATCAAGTAACAAGTGTAAACTTTGTGGGTCTGAGAACATCATCTTTTTGATTTTAGTAAAAGCTTTTGAACTACCACCTTCAATCATATACGTTGCTAAGGTCCACGGACTACCTGAAAAGCCAATTAATGGTACTTCGCCATTTAATTCTTTGCGAATAGTACGCACGGCATTCATGACATAGCCCAATTCATCTTCTGGATCCGGAATACCTATTTTTTCAATATCTGCTCTACAAGTAATTGGATTCGTAAATTTAGGACCTTCACCAGTTTCAAAATATAAGCCTAAACCCATCGCATCAGGGATAGTTAGAATATCACTAAAAAGAATAGCGGCATCAAGCTTAAAACGTCGTAAAGGTTGAATAGTTACTTCACAAGCTAAGTCTGCATCACGACAAACTGACATAAAATCGCCAGCGTCTTTACGTACTTCTCTATATTCAGGTAAATAACGCCCAGCTTGACGCATCATCCATACAGGGGTGTAATCTACTGGTTGTTTTAATAACGCACGTAAATAAGTATCATTTTTTAATTCGGTCACCAATCAGTCCTCTAAATTCATTTACTGTCTGCTTACTCTTGTTGCCATGATTAATGTCGATAACAAGAAGTTTATACGGCGTATTCTAGCACTGGTACAATTTTGGATCTATGCGCCAAATCAATTGCTTTTAGTAACTTCAACAAAACATCAATAATAAGTTAAAAATACTTTAAACCTATCATCCAAGGTTAGCTCTATTTAAATAAATTAATAATCAGTAAGTTAGCGGAATCAGTATCAAAAAAACCATTGTACGAAGAGTTTAGTCGAGCTTATGCTCTATTAAAGTTGTTGCAGTGAGAGAAACGCCTTGCTATAAATTACCGGCACTAGCAAGGAAGTCTAATAATAATAACAACAAAAATAACAACAAAAATAACAACAAAAATAAAAACAAAAATAAAAAAGCAGCTAGAAAGAACAAATAACAAGAATCTTGTTCAACAAGACCATAAAGCGAGCATTTCAAGCCTTTCTCTTTGAGGAAGGCTTTTTTATCTCAATAATAAAATCCACACAATAAAAACAGCAAATGAATACGCGAACTTTCTAACCTCTACTCCTTCCATCATCATTTAAAGCTACCATGAACAGCATAAAAACAACTATCATTGAAATTTAACACATAACCATATACAAAAATTAGGGAGCACTTTCTGATTAATTATTTGCTTATATCACGTTAACCCTTTAAATTTCCCTCTATATAGAACCTCAAGAGAGTAAACCATGAACAAACCACAACGGGATATTACCCTTCGTTTTTTAGCTGAGCCGCAAGATGTAAATTTTGGCGGAAAAGTCCACGGTGGTGCGGTAATGAAATGGATTGATTTAGCCGCTTATGCTTGCGCGGCAGGTTGGAGTGGACGTTATTGTGTAACGGCTTACGCTGGTGGAATTCGTTTTGTTGCCCCTATCCATGTAGGCAGCTTAGTCGAAGTAGAAGCCAAAGTTATTTACACTGGTAATTCTTCTCTACATATAGCACTAGAAGTTAATGCTTGTGATCCAAAATCATTAAATCGTCGCTTAACGACCCATTGTATTGTCATTATGGTGGCGGTTGATCAAAACGGGCAATCTGAACATGTACCTCAGTGGGTTCCTATAACAGAAGACGATAAAAAACAGCATAAAACTGCGATAAAATTAATGGAGATGCGCAAGCAAATTGGTGAAGAAATGCAAATTTTTGTTGATTAATATCATCCTGCCAACGTCAAGCTTCTGGTTTGTTTGCTTACACATATAGATATTTAGCTTTGTTCTCGAAAGACAAAGCTCAATTGAGGAGCTAAATATTGATAACAAAGCTATTTTTTTTCACATTATTATTTATTACTTTTTCTAACCCCAGTTTTGCCTTAGGAAAACTGGGTCACCAAATTGTATGTCAATTAGCTTTTGAACATTTATCTCTAGCTAAACAATCGCAAATAACCACCTTACTTAAAATTATCCCAGAAAAACATCAACGCTTAATTAATCACTACCATTATAAAAAGCAAAGCAGTCCAATCACCTTCGCTAATGCTTGTGCTTGGGCTGATGCAATAAAACAGTTAGATAACTTCAAAGCCTATCTACCTTGGCATTATATGAATGTACCGCGTGATCACATAAATATAACAGCCAACGATTGCAGTAAAAATTGTATTCCTCAGGCAATTTTGCAACACCAAAAAACATTAGCTAAAACTAAAAAAAAGGCTAATTGGCAACAAGTACAAGCGTTACTGTTTTTAGGTCATTGGCTAGGTGATATTCATCAACCTTTGCATATCAGTTTCTCCGATGATTTAGGTGGCAATAACGTTAAATTTTCCCACTCAACAACTCAATGTCAAAACTTACATTCGTATTGGGATAAATGTATTTTATATAAAGGAAAGAGCAGTAAAAAAAAATGGTTAGCGTTATTAACAAAAAAATGGAATCAACATTCACAGCCAAACTGGCAAGCAGAACAGGTTTGGCAATGGGCTGATGAATCTTTTCAGTTAGCAAAAAGTGCTAACTTAAACTATTGCCGATTAACCAACCAAGGCAGCTGCCAAAAATTGACAGGTAAAATAAGATTACCTGTCAATTATTTAGATCAACATCAAGTTGTTATAGAGCAAAGACTATTATTAGCCGCACAGCGATTAACTAAAATATTAGCAGCAACTTTATAGAGACGATAGATTAATTCGTTTTATGAACAGCACCCTGTTCGTCACAGGTAGTTAATAATTTATTTTTCACTTCAATCCATTGAGACATATACTTAGTACTTTTATGGTGATGATGGTTCAACATAGAGCCAATAAAATTATATTGTCTATGGTGTTCTAAATCAGCTAGTAATTTATCTATACAACTTGATAACGCTTCAAAGTGTTTAACTTGCTCAAATAATTCTTCTGCGTTGGTTGCGCCTAAATCACTCGCAATTTGCCAATCATTCGCTTGTTGGTAAAGTTTAACCGCTGCATCAGCAATCGCTTGCGCCTCATTGGCTACTATTCCCGGCCATGCTAATTGGGTTTGCATCCCTTCAATACCAATATCGGTAGTTACCGAAGGCGTCGCGCAAAGCATAGCTTCAGCCAACTTTCCTTTTATACCCGCACCAAAACGCAAAGGAGCCAAACAGACTCGTGAGGTTTGCATCACATGTACTGCATCATCAACCCAGCCTTTAACCAAAAAACCTGACTTTACATCATGTAAATCCGTCGCTTTTGGCGGGGGATAAGCGCCACATATCAACAATTCTGCTTCCGGTAATTGCTGACGAATTAATGGCCAAATTTGTTGTTTTAACCATAATACACAATCCCAATTAGGTGGGTGACGAAAATTGCCAATAGAAATAAAACCCTGTCGCTGATGATAAGAAGGATTATTTTGTTGGCGCTGCTCTTGATTAAAAACAAAGGGTAAATAATGTAATAAGCTAGCATCGACTTTAAATAGATCAGTCAACAATGCTATTTCTACTGGTGAAATCATTAACGTGAGATCACAACGAAAAATTGCCGCCACTTCTCTTTGAGCCAAATCTGAACTTAACAAATCTGCATTTGTCATCGTTCTATTTTGTTTATAAGCCGTATGGCGAGCATTACGTAAGCAAAATAAATCTTCAGTATCTAATATTCTCAAGGCTTGTGGACATTTTTCACTCACACGCCAACCAAATTGTTCTTCCATCATAAAGCGATCAAACATCACCACATCAGGCTGTAGTTTAGCCATAAAAACATCAAAACTTGAGCAATTTAGGTTAATATCAACGCTGTCTACATTAACTTCAGTGAGATCAGCCATATGCTCAGTACGCTGAGCAGTACACGCAAAGGTTATGTAATAATCTTGTTGTTGGAAGAATTGAATTAATTGCAACATGCGACTACCTGCCGCAGAAGAATTAGGCTCAGGCCAAACCCACCCTATTATTAAAAGTTTTTTCATTACATCTGCACCAAAATACGGTCTATTTAAAAGAAAAGCCACCTACAATACTTTGCAGATGGCTTTTCATAATTCGTTACGTTACGGGTAACTAATTATTAATCAATTGTGTTTATTTCTCTGCAGAAGGTTGTTCACCTACTTGAGGAACTTGCTCTGCTTTTTGAATTTCTAATAATTCAATTTCAAACTGTAATACTGAGTTACCCGGAATACGTGGCGGATTACCCTTTGGGCCGTATGCTAAGTCTGACGGAATAGTAAATTTAAATTTGGAGCCAACAGACATAAGTTGTACGCCTTCAGTCCAACCTCTGATAACACGATTTAATGGGAATACAGCAGGTTCTCCACGATCGTATGAGCTATCGAACGTATCACCACTTAAGAAAGTACCTTTATAGTGTACTTTTACTGTGTCCGTAGCCACAGGTTTCGCACCTTCACCTTCAGTTAATACTGAGTATTGAATACCTGATTCGGTAACTTGTACACCCTCTTTTGTCGCATTTTCTTTAAGAAATTTTAGACCAAAGTCTAAACTTTCTTTTGCTGCTGATACCGACATTTCTTGTTGCTTCGCTTTCATTGTTGCTTCTAAATTCGTCAACAATGCTTGAACTTCTTCTTTTTCAATCACGGCTTTATCATTAATACTGTCAACAAAACCACGTACAATCAATTCTTTATCTAGCGCTAAACCTAACTTGTCATGCTCATCCAAATTACGTTGCATATAACTACCAATAGAAACACCTAGGCCATAAGCTTGTTTTTGTATTTCTGTGTCTAATACGGGTGCTGTTACCTCTTCTTGTTTGGCGCCTTCTGAACAACCAGCCACAGCTAATAAAGCAACCGCAACTAAAGTGGGTTTAAATAATTTCATTTATTTCTCCATTACAATATTACAATTGGAGAGTACCCCAATCCATTTATTATTTTAGCTAAACTAAAATAAAGCTAAACAATTTAAAAAACGTCTTATACTAACGAGAAATGACAAAATAAAAAAGTACTAATATGTTGCTTCATTTTTCAAAACATAAAAACCCTCTATAATCTGTAATGAAATTCACAGTCAATATGATGCTATCAGGGATCTTTTATCCTAATAACAGTCACTCTGGCGATAAACCAATAACAAGATTTCACCCGCAAAGAAAGGTAGCTTGGCTGTTATCTGAATCAAACATTGGTAATATTGGCGTTAACAACAATAGTAATTACTTAATTATGGATATTGGTATTGGTATTGGTAAATACTAGCTGCGTTTAGGATTTCGCTACAAGAGGCGAGTGGTTGGTTACCCAAAAAAATGCAAATAGACCTATAGGATCCGTTGTTTATACTCTCGAATTTAGCGATAATAATACTCTAATAACAGAAAGCCCTTCTGGATATGCTAAACTTTGGCATATCCCCAAACACACTAAACGTTAAGAATAGAATTAAGTAAATGACAAACGAGAATCAAAAAAAAGAAATTGATAGCCTAGAAGATCGCATCAACGCACTGGAATCTCGCAACATTTTTCAAGATGATGTGATAGAACAACTCAGTGAAGAATTGACTGTGCATCAAACGCAAATTGCAGAACTGAAAGAACAAATTCAATTAGTAGCAAATCGCCTAAAAGATGCCGGTAGTTTATCATCTGATAAAGATGATATAGAGCCACCTCCGCCACACTATTAAGATAAAGATGATGTAGAGCCACCTCTGCGATATCATTAAGATTAAGGTTTAAACACCCCAATAACTTGCTCATGTTGACGAACAACTTCTTCAACTTGAGGCTCACTTTGTGTCATTTGTTCACCACAACTGACGCAGGTGACTTTCTCTACTTCATCTTCTTTAGTTAACGCCATCGTATCTTGCGCCTTACATTTAGGACAAACGGCACCAGCGATAAATCTTTTTTTACTCTTATTTTTCACAACAACGCTCTCAAAAAGGAAAATAAATACTATTTAAGTTATTTTACCTTGAATTACCCCCTAAGGAAAAGCGACAATAGTCTCGAATTAACTTATTTTTTAGGACATTTTCTTGATCACTGCAACCGACTTAAGCTTAGATAGAGGCGCCAAAAATCTAATCAACGCGTCAAGCTTCACTATTCATCCCAATCATAAAGTAGGTTTAGTCGGCAGTAATGGTTGTGGTAAATCGTCTCTTTTTGCGGCGTTATTAGGAGAGTTGTCTCCTGATGCAGGAAATTTGAGCATGCCAAGCAGCTGGGCAATAGCCACCGTTAAACAAGAAACGCCGTCGCTTGAACAATCGGCGCTTGATTATGTGATGGACGGCGACAAAGAATTTCGCCAGCTTGAGCAACAATTAGAACAAGCTCGAACAAATGACGATGGCAATTTAGAAGCCACATTAATCAATAAAATAGACACAATTAACGGCTACAGCTTACCTGCGCGTGCTGGCGAGTTGTTACACGGTTTAGGTTTTTTACAAAATCAATTAGCTAATCCCGTAAGAGACTTTTCCGGTGGTTGGCGCATGCGCTTAAACTTGGCCCAAGCATTAATAAGCCGCGCTGACTTACTGCTACTTGATGAACCCACCAACCATTTAGATTTAGATGCGGTTATTTGGCTACAACGTTGGCTGAAGCGTTTTACTGGTACCTTGGTACTTATTTCTCATGACAGGGATTTTCTTGATACCGTTATCGGTCAAATTTTACATATTGAACATAAACGAGCCAAACTTTATAGCGGTAATTACACCGCGTTTGAGCGACAACGACGTGAACATTTAGCACAGCAAGATGCGCAATATCAAAAACAACAAAAAGAAGCCGAACATTTAACCGCGTTTGTTGATCGATTCCGTGCAAAAGCCAGCAAAGCCAAACAAGCACAAAGTCGTTTAAAACGCTTAGAAAAATTACCTGATTTAGCACCTGCCCATGTTGATAGTCAATTTACGTTTAGCTTTGAAGAGCCAGAAAGCCTGCCTTATCCTTTATTATCGTTAACTGAAAGTCAGTGTGGTTATAACACGGAAACCATTATTCTTAATGAGGTTGGTTTAACCTTAGTGCCCGGCAGTCGCATTGGCTTGTTAGGGCGAAATGGTGCGGGTAAGTCAACCTTAATTAAATCTTTAGCGGGTGAAATAGAATTATTAAATGGCGAGCGCTATTGTGCTCAAGAATTACAAATAGGTTATTTTTCACAACATCAACTAGAGCAACTGCACAGCGGTTCTAGTCCTGTTGATCATATCATTCGCGCTCAACCTACTTTAGGCGAACCACAAGCACGAAGTTTTTTAGGTAAGTTTGGCTTTAGCGGTGATCAAGCATTAGAGTCAGTTAATACCATGTCTGGTGGTGAAAAAGCACGTTTAGTATTAGCACTAATTGTGTTAGAAAAACCACAATTATTACTACTTGATGAACCGACCAACCATCTAGATTTAGAAATGCGCCAAGCCCTAGTCATGGCTTTACAAGACTTTGGCGGCGCTATCATATTAATTGCCCATGACAGATTTTTATTAGAATCTTGTGTTGATGAGTTCTACCTAGTTGCTAACGGCCAGGTCAGTAATTTTAGTGGCGATATTGATGATTATCAACAATGGCTCAATGACGATAAAAAACAAGCTATCAACAATAATAAAAGCACAGTAGATAAAGGAGTAGATAAAAAACAGTTACGCCAACAACAAGCTGAGCTACGAAAAATATCTGCACCTCTGCGTAAAGAAGCTGACAAACTAGAGAAAAAAATTCAACACTGGCAAGATGAATTAACACAAGTTGAAGCACTGCTTAGTGACAGTGATATTTACCAAGCAGAACGTAAAAGTGAGCTAACCATACAATTAAAGCTGCAAGCGAGTTTAAAGAATAAAGTAGAAGAAAATGAAATGTTATGGTTAGAATTAGCTGAACAAATTGAAGAGATCCAAACATTATAAATTTGAATCAAACTTAAATTTTAAGCTACACTGTAGTTAATACGCTCATTAATCAACACGTACACTTTTAACCTAAAAGAGAAATCTATGCCAACTAAAATAGTGTCATTACTTTTTTTATTTCTGAGCGGTTTTTCAACCTTAAGCCAAGGTAACGATCTAGAACTGGGTATTTACGAATTGAATCGTGGTGAATTTCATGCGGCTATCGAACAATTTCGTCCCTTAGTTGTTGAAGGCTACGCGCCAGCTCAGTATCAAATGGCTATCGTTTATCAGCATGGTTACGGTGTTGCTAAAGATGGTATGAAAGCACTAACATTATTTGAACTAGCAGCGAAACAAAATTATTCTGATGCCCAATTTGAATTAGCATTAATTTATAGTGAAGGTAAGTTAGTACCACAAGACTTGAAAAAAGCGTACCGGTTAACCGATAAAGCCGCTAAAAAAGGGCTAGCGAGTGCTCAGTTCAATTTAGCCGTAATGTTTGCTAATGGCACAGGCGTGAAACGAGATGACTTTAAAGCCTCTCGTTGGTATCAAAATGCGGCGAACCAAAACTATGCCTTAGCACAATACAACTTAGCCTTATTATACAGTGAGGGTAAAGGCGTAGAAAAAAGCACTGAGATGTCACTTGTATGGAACACTATCGCTTCTTGGAATGGTTACCCCCACGCTAACCAAAGTCGCTTATTAGATGAACGACAACTATCTAAAGCAAAAAAAGATAGCGCTATCGAAAAAGCCAATACAATTTACAAAAACATCAAAGATCAGGAGAAAATGAAGGCTGAAATAGCGCAAAAAAGAGACTTATATTGATCTATATCACATAATTATTGGGTGCAACTTCTTATAATATTAGCAATACAAAATATAAGGAGTTCCCCATGGATTTATTTAAAATGTTAGCCAATGATCCCGTTGTTATGTTTGCCTTTGGAGGCATGGCTATTATGATGGGCATATGTGCATATTATGTTTACTATTTTATTAAACATATAAACGAAGACAAAAAATAATTCAACACACTGATTATCTTTCTATCCATTTTATTACCTTTGCGATACTAAATACTAGGGTTAATATCCCTAACCATATAGTACATGCAAAGGTAATGTTATATTTTCTAAAATAAATTCAAACACTTAAAGATCAAGTATGAACACACGATTATAAATATATCAAGTTAATAGCTTAATCAAGCGCTTTATCGTCCAATCTTACTTCTCCAATTTTATCATTATAGAACATGTATTCAGTGAGTAAATTCAAACCTGTTTGGTGGCTCACTAATACCTATTCCAAAACCATCGCTGCTAAATTCTTTCGTTCTAAGCCCAGACTCATCAGATTTATTCATGGCAATCACCTATTAAAATCACAATATGGATTAGAGCAACGTGTGCCTGATTTTTTAAATAAAGATTATACCCGTTTTATTAATTAGGTGATCTGCTTTATACTCAGTAAAATAGCCAAATAAAAGGCATTTATTGTAATAACTAGTTGTTATAATTATTAAATAAATAACGAAACAATTGGTTGTTTTAGCCCGTAGAAATGATCACAAAATTAGTGAGATTGGTATTAACTAAATATTATGAGAAATAACAGATGATAATCCCATTAGAACAAATTAACGAAGAGACGCTAACAGCTATCATTGAGGAGTTTATTTTACGTGAAGGGACTGATTATGGTGTAATTGACGCTAGTAAGGCAGATAAAATTTCCCAAGTTAAATTACAATTGCAACAAGGCAACGCGGTCATAGTCTACTCCGAGCTTCATGAAAGCGTTAATATTTTACCGCGAGAGCAGTTCGATAACGAAGAAAAAACACTGAATTAATACACTTGAATTAATAAAGCTTTCGATGTGGTTTAATCACATTTTTCCAAGGAATATTTTGATTACCTAAACTAAGAAAGTCAGGGTTGAGCAAGCTTTCTCTTGTATTATATGTCAGTGGATGAAATTCACTATTTATAATACTGCCACCCGCTTGTTCTAAGATACATTGGCTAGCCCCTGTATCCCATTCGCCAGTAACACCAACACGTAAATAGCAATCAGCGCCACCTTCGGCAATTAAACAATTTTTAAGCGAACAACTGCCTAAAGCAACATAATCAAAATCATATTCATCATTTAAGTATTGTCCCATTAAACTAAGCTTTTGTCGTCTACTAATCGCGACTTTAATGCGACGTTTTTCTTGATAATCAGCTACATGAATTTGATGACTCGATTGGCTTTTTTCTTGTTGAGTACTGCTTGATGAGTTACATTCTTTAAAAGCGCCTAGATGCGTTTGAGCGTAATATGTTTGATGATGATCCGGCGCATGAATAACACCAATACTTGGCCAACCGTTTTCAACTAACGCAATGTTAACAGCAAAATCACCACTGCCAATAATAAACTCTCCAGTGCCATCAATGGGATCGAGCAACCAATATTTAGACCAATTTTTACGTTGTGCTAAGGCTACTGTACCTACTTCTTCAGATATAATTGGAATATTGGGCGTTAATGTTCTAAGTTGATCCATCAAAATATCATTGGCGGCAAGGTCAGCACACGTAACCGGGCTTTCATCTTCTTTTAACTCTGCAGTGAAGCTCTTATCTCTATAATACTTCATTACCTCAACACCCGCTTTTTTAGCGCTTTCAAGGGCAATATTTAATAACTGTTCATTACTCATGCTTTATCCTAATTTCGTTGGGAAAAGATGATTAATTAGTAACATTAATGCCGCGATACTGCGTGCTTCTTTAAAATCATGTTGTTGTAATAAGTTTTTATAATCTTTAATTGCCCAAGGCACCACATCTAAGGATTCGGGTTCGTCACCTTCTAGTTCTGCCGCATATAAGCCTCGCGCGATGAAAACATCCATTTTTGCATTAAAAAATGCGGGTGCCATCATCATCTGTGAAAGGGGCATTAGTTGTTCGCTGCCATAAGATATTTCTTCTTTTAACTCTCTGTTTGCCGCTTGCTCTGGGCTTTCACCAGGATCGATCAGACCTTTTGGAAAACCAAGTTCATAACTGTGGGTACCCGCACAATATTCTCGCACTAATAACAACGTATCATCATCAAGCATAGGTACTATCATTACCGCACCGTTGCCTGAACTAAGCATACGCTCATATTCACGTTGTTCACCATTACTAAAGGTTAAATCAAGCTGCTCTATCGTAAACAAACGACTTTTAGCAACTTGTTTTTGACCATTAATTTTGGGTAATTGGTTATTCCCTGCCATAAGCTTTCAAGATTCATTATTAATTCATTTGAATACGGTTATAATGACACGATAAACATCAATTATGGAACCTCTAAATGCTCAATTGGTCAAAAATTTCTACTGTTTTACTCGATATGGATGGAACGATTTTAGATTTACACTTTGATAACCACTTTTGGTTGGAGCACTTTCCTACACGCTACAGTGAGCAGCATGGTATTAGCATTGAAGAGAGTAAGCAAAAGCTCATGGAACGCTATCTCGATCTTTCCGGCACTATTGAGTGGTATTGTTTAGATTATTGGACTGAATTTACCCAAATGCCTATGCCGCTAATAAAACGTGAAGTACAACATTTAATTCAATTACGTGAAGATGCTGACGAGTTTTTAACAGCATTAAAACAAAGTGGTCGCGAGGTGATTCTAGTAACCAATGCTCACCCTGACGCCCTATCATTAAAAATTGAACGGACTCAATTAGACAAATACTTTGATGTACTTTATTCAACCCATGAATTTGGCGTAGTGAAGGAGTCACAACTTCTGTGGAAAAAATTGCAAGCTAAACAAGGTTTTGATGTAAATAAAACGTTATTTGTTGATGACAGCTTACCGGTGTTAAAATCAGCACAAAAATATGGTATTAAACATATTTTAGCGGTAGAGAATCCCGACAGTAAAAAACCAGCGAATAGCTTCACTGACTTTACTTCAATTTCTGATTACCGAGAATTAACTAAAGATATTTTAGCAAACCCGATAAGATAGATCCCTAAAAAGACAATCGATAGCGCCCTTGACTATCTTTTCGCCCTAAAAACGGCAGTGCGCTACTTAGCGCAGGTGGAAATTTAGCCCCTGGCTTTAAAAAACCATTACCTGAAACACGCCCACCTTGACTTACATAAGCACTAAAAGTTAAGCCTAAATCATTTTTGGATGACAACACCAATACTAAAGCCCCCTCTTCACAGGCGATTTTGGCATTCAAAGTGCCTAGTTTAATCTTTTCTGCTAAAGCAACCACTCCTGCTTTTGACCACGTGACCACACCATTAGCAGCGATACATTTATTTTTATCTTCTATATCAATGGCAGCATGAGATAGCATTATTTCTACATCACCTTGTGCCGTCACAGGTAAAGGTAAAGTAAGTTGCTGAGCGATTTTATTTGCCTTAATGAATAAACTTAAATTCTCTATTTCAATTTTTCCCTGAGAAAGGGTGATGTCGAATTTACCTTCAGGACCTGCTAAAAAAGAATCACCAAAAGTGACGGGTAACATGGGTGCTAACGTCATTAAAGACCAAAAACTTAACTTCGTTTGAATTTTTTTAAGCACCATTTTATCAACAACGACTTGCTCAATATTTGCATGCCATATACTTCCACTCACGCCTGATACCAAAAGATCTTTAGGCATTTCAAATTGATTAAACACGACAGTCGCAGGTAATGTTGCAACTAAAAATCCAAGGTAAGTAATTAAAAACATAACGCCGATGGCAAACTTCTTCTTCATTTATTTTCTCTGCTGTAAATATTTATAATGAGGTAATCTTAATTAAGTGTTAAAAGTAAATGACTATTTCCGACCTAATTGCAAACGACGTACACGTACTTCACCTTGTTTTTCACCTTGGGCTAAGTCGATAGCTTGTACTTGCAAGTTTTCGTTGTTAGCTAAATGTTCAAGCCAAAATAACAACTGTGTAAAAGGAGCGCTATCAAGCCATACTTGCAAGTTTTCCCCTTGAGGTTGCATACGAGTAATCGTTAATTGTTGCTGATTTGCTGTACGGTTAATGATGCTAGATAAACTACCACTACTTTTTTTGCTACCACCCGTTGATTGAACATTTTGATAACGAGCGGTATCTTCAGTAACCCATGTTAATAAGGCTTGTCGGCTAGCCAATGTTTTTTCTGTTTTCGCTAAGTTTTCATTTAACGGTTGCCATATTAAGCTATAAAGTAAAAACACAGAAATCACTGAGCCCATCGCTAACACTAATCGTTGCTCACGTATGTTAAGCCCACGCCACCATACTTTTATTGAAGATAAGTCCATTATGAGCGCTCCTTACTACTTACTTTGCTTTGCTTACGACTAATACTAAACGAACCCGACACTTGTTTACCCTGGTTCTTTTGCGCACCTTGCTTCACCGTTAAGTTAGCGCGAGTAAGTGCCGCCTTAAACAGTTCAAAATGTTGATAATCATTCGCAATGGCTTGCAGACGTAACTCTTGTCTTTTACCATCAAATTTTAATGATTCAGGTTTTAAAGCAGGTACCTTAGCAAAAGCTGGCTGCACTTTTGATAGCATAGCTAAAAAACCACGGCTATCACTTGTACCACCTAATTGAGCAATTTTTTTATTTAATTGTGACTTTATCGTACTAATACGCACTCTTTTAGTCGCTGGAAAAGCTTTTTTATAACGCGTAATAATTCGCTCTTCTACTTGTGTCTGTTGTGCAGATAATTGCCACAGTTGTGCACTTTTGTAGCCCACATTCAATAATAAAGCGCACATAGCAAAACTCGCAGCCCATAACCACTTAGTTGCCCCGATAGAGCGCTGCTCTTTAACGTTAAATTCGCCTTGCAATAAATTAAACGGGCGACGTTGACAGTGTTGTGCAAACAAGGCTAAAGGTAGTTCTTCTTCGCTGTTAATAACCGTTATATTACTACTGCAGGATTGTAAGTTTGGCAGTTCAGAATAAGCATTAAGGGTTACAGCATTATTCTCTTGTTGTTCATTTGAATGTACTTGGTTTAAAAAAATATGCTCTAGGGAAAATTTCCATGCTTCGCTATCAAGGGTACAACCTTGCCACTCGCCTTGACGCACTACTATTTGGTTTCCTGCATGACTTGAAGAGTGTAAAGCAATGGCGCTCCATTGACCTTTTTTATAAGGCATAGCTAACACTTCAGATTGAAGTGTTTTCACTTTAATTTTTGCATTAGCCAACCATGTTAGCCACATTTGCATTTGCACGCGTTCAACGATAGCAACAAAACAATTGTTTTCGTCATCATCACTTGCCATATCAGCATAAGAAAAAAACAAGTCATCTACATCCTGCGCTAATTCATCTTCTAGCATGTAAGGAACGGCTGCACGCATAGAACGTTGTGACTTAGTAGGCAAGGATACACGTTTTAATAGCACATCACTGCCTGGCACAAAAACGTTAACCAAACGCTGCTCTGCTTTAGCCGTTAAATCATGTAACTGCTCCGCACTCGCTAAAATGCCACTAGCAATAATTTCTTGCTCGATAGAATTAAAAACTAACCAAGATATTTCATCTTGAACTCGACTACCTAAGCGTATATATAAAATTTCGGCCATTAATTGTGTCCTATGGTGCGGCTGATCACATCAATATCTTTATTATTTGTTATTTTTATTACCGAGTTCATAGCAAAAAAACTATTGTTAAAACTGGCACTGGCTTTTAGTGTAAAGTATTCGCTATCAACTACAAACTGATCTTTATTACTGTCACTATTCTTTAATTTAGTCACTTCAGGCAAATTATAAAAATGATCAATGGAATCAAACCCCTCATCTCCTCTAGCACTGAGTATCTGCTCCGCTTCTTCTAAAGTAGAATCAAGTAACGCTTGTAGTAATTCCGGCTGCTCGGCGTCTATGGTGTTGATATTAATTTTATGTTGATCACTGTCCGGTATAATACACACATAAGGTTTTATCGCATTAATAATAGTAGGCGTAAAATGCTCTAGAATTCTTAGCTCATTAACACTAGCTAAAAAATTGTTCGCCGCAAGATAAGGAAACTCACGTGACGCATAATCATCATCTTCAGCGCCACCTGACCCGCTAATACGGCTATTTTCATCCAACCAATCAGTTAGCGAATCAGCCATTGATTCAGCTTCAAATTGGCTAACACCGTCTAGCTGAAGATTGATCAATAATATTTCAAAGGCAAGTCGAGCAGGCACTTTATTGTTACCTGTTTTCTGTTTATTGTTAACCTCACTCTCGTTATCTGCCTTGGTTAGCGGAGCTCGAAGTGCATTCAGGTTTAAACAACTTTGCAAATCAAAAATTTCACCTGATATTTCACCTAAATCAACAGGATAAGTAGTTTCGCCTTGTGCCCAAATTTGTCCCAAATGAGTTACCTGTTTATCATCTTTAAAGGAGGTTATTAATACTCTTTTGGTAAAAGCCTCTGCGCCCATAGCGTACCAGTAGGCTTGTTGGTTAAACGAAATATTAGCACTACGTTGCATTTGCATTTGCAAACGAGCAGTCATCTGGCTAGCAATAACGGCACATAAGGCAACAATCAACATGACCGTAATTAGCGCTACACCTGTTTGCTTGTGGTTTTTTGATAATGAGACGCTCATGGGTTTTCACCTGAGGCTTTATTTTTAGCTATTTTACTACCCGCAACTAAAAATTGTCGACGAATAACGCCATAATCTTTAGTGTCAATTTCAATGGCGAGGGCTAAAGGTAACGATTTTTCTGACCACGTTTTTTGCCATTTTTTACCATCGTAGTATTCAAATTTTAATGCAGACACATTACTTATTAACGATCTTACTTTCGGCTCTTCTCCTACAACGGCGTCAACAAAATTAAAATGTAATCGCTCTAGCATTTCATCAACTATCCGATACGCCACTGCTTGCATATCACTGCGCGGCAATAATAAACCAGGATTTGTCCAACCATGACGAACAAAGGCGAGTGCTTGCTCATCAGATAAAAAAGCCTCTCCTGATGTTTGCAAAAAGTTATCTAACGGGGGCTCACCATTTAGACGAATGCTCCTACGAGCAATCTGAGAAAGATCTCGCTCTATAATTACAAAGGCTCTCTGTAGCTCATTATGACGTTCGCTACGTTGTTTCGATGTTTCATCACTGCTAAGAACCGTATCAAAAATAGTAAAACTCGATAAGCTTATAAGGGAAAAAATAGCGATGGCAATGAGTACTTCTAGTAAAGTGAAGCCTTTATGTTTACAACTCGACATTATTTTTCCACCTTAGAAACATAGGTAGTTAAGCTGCTAATAGGCAGTTCATCACCTTTTTTTAGTCGAATTTCCATCACAATTGCGCGCATATCTTTGTCAGGCGTTTTGATAACTTTTTGCTGCCAAAACCATGTCCTACCAGCTAATTCAACATCACCTTTTAAATTGTTTTTTGGTGGCCAATTTTCCACTAAATTAGTTGCAACAAGTTGATTAGCCGCAACCCAATTAGCGAACATTTTGTCTTCTAGATAACCAATGTTACGCGTATTATTGGTGGTTGCACTGAGTAGCGCTATGCCCGCAATAGAAAAAACAGCCATCGCGAGCATCACTTCAATTAACGTGAAGCCAAGTAATTTTTTTGATTGTCTATAATCATTCATCTAACACCGGCCCTTCTATCATTAGCGGTGTACTATAAAATCCGGTTACTCGATAACCTAGTTCAGATAAATCATCATACAACGAGGCTTCTTCGTTAAAGTGAAACGTTAGGCTAAAAGGGGTTATGTCACCACCCGATAACATATAGACCTGCGGTAAAAATTTTTTTTCTTGCACGGTGTCTTCGTCAACCGACTGATAAGAAAGAAACTCTTCATTTTTCTCCGTAAATACCGATGAATCAAAAAGTAACGGTTCTTCTATGGGTAAGTCATCCAACCTCAATGTTAAGGTGACTCCTTCAGGTAATTCTTGTCTAGCTAGCCAATCTTGCTGCGCTATCTCATTCCATTTTATGCCATCATATCCTAAGAAACGATAGCTGTTTTTATCAATATATAAGCCAAGCTCAACATTATTTAACAATCCATAATTGGCGGCATTTTCAAATAACGCCGTGAATTGGTGGCTCACTCTTTTTAAGGTATCCTCGGGGCGTTTTCCAGAAAAGTTAAACTGTACACTAGAAATAATCAACCCTATCAGCGCAATGACCACCAACACTTCAAGTAAAGTAAAGCCTTTAGTCTTTATTGCGGGTTTTGATAATATCGAGTAGTTTTTTTTCATATCTTATCGTTAGCTTTCTTTTATCTGAGCCAAAAATAAGGCTTTAAATTTCAGTCTAAAAGGCGCTTACTCAAGGCGCTGAATACGACGTTTAGTCTGCTAAACGAGTATTTCGCAACGCCGAGTAAGTGGTTTTTAGGCGAAATTACTGATAATCGCCTAGATTCCAATTACCGATATCATCTTCGTTGCCTGCTTCACCATCTGGACCTGATGAGAACACATCCATTTTACCTTGTTCACCTGGGTTCAATAAAATATATTCATGACCCCAAGGGTCTTTAGGTAAGCGTTTAACATAACCACCGTCAGGAAAACGACGCGGAATCGGCTCTATATCAGTTTGGTCAGTTAATGCCTCTAATCCTTGCTCTGTACTTGGATAGTCATAATTATCTAATTTATACATACTTAAAGAGCTTTCTAGCGCAGTGACATCTTGTACTGTTTTTTGTAATTTAGCTGTATCTTGGCTACCCATTAAGTTTGGTACTACTACGCTTAACATCATGCCGATGATAACAATTACTACCATCACTTCTAATAGCGTAAAACCTTGCGTTTTTTGTTTATTCATTTATTTATTCCTAACTTCCTATTAACGTAAAATGATTTACTGTTTCTTTACTGCAATATTTCTTCCTTCGACAGGCTCAGGACAAACGGAGACGCTCCCTTCGACTGCTTCGCGCTCAGGATGAACGGAGTATTGCCGCTTGCCCTGAGCGCGAAGCAGTCGAAGGGTCGAAAGGCTATCCGCCAACAAAGGTATTCAATTTCAATATCGGCTCTAATATTGCCATGACTATAAATAATACCACCCCTGCCATAACTACCATGAGGGCAGGCTCAAAGGCTTTTAATGATATATTCATTAAGGCTTCAAATTCTTTATCTTGGTTGTCTGCGGCACGACCCAGCATTTGTTCAAGCTGACCACTTTTTTCACCACTGGCAATCATATGCAACATCATAGGGGGAAATAGTTTAGTTTGCTCTAACGACAAACGCAAACTAGTCCCTTCACGTACTTTGTCAGCCGCCAATTTAACTTCCTGCTTAATATATAAATTATCAAGCACTTCTCCTGAAATTTTCATACTTTCCAATAAAGGTACGGCACTCGCCGAAAGTATACTCAACGTACGGGCAAACCGAGCAGTATTGAGACCTTTAGCAACTTTACCTATCATTGGGAGCGTAATAACTCGTCGATGATAAACCATCTTAAATTTTGGCTTTTTCAATAATTGCGAAATCAACAACATAATCATCGCAATAAATATCACCATATAAAAACCATAGGCTTGCAAGAAGTCACTACTGGCAATTAACAGCTTCGTTGAACTGGGTAGACCCGCTCCCATATGTTCAAATTGACCAACAATTTGTGGTACGACTTTCGTTAATAAAATGGCTATAACACCTACCGCAACAACAGTCATAATCACAGGATAAACTAATGCTTGAATGAGTTGTGAACGCATTTGTTCCCGTTGTTCGGTATAATCAGCTAGACGATTCAATACTTTATCTAAATGGCCTGATTTTTCGCCCGCGGCAACCATCGCTCGATAAAGGTGGTTAAACACTTTAGGGTATTCAGCCATACTTTCCGCTAAGCCATAACCTTCGGTAACTTTGGTACGTACACCCATGATCATACTTTTAATAGCGTTTTTTTCACCTTGCTCAGCAATAGCGACTAACGCTTCTTCAAGGGGTAAACCTGACTCAACTAAGGTTGCTAATTGACGCGTTATTAATGCCAGTTCCGCAGCAGATACTTTACCTTTATTGCTTCGATTACTCGTTTTTCCTGATTTACTTTTCTTACTGGCTAATATCGGCACAACATTTGTTGGCATTAAACCTTGTTCACGTAGTAATGCCCGTGCTTGCCTTGGGGTATCGCCTTCGATAACACCTTTTTTAGTTTTACCCCGAGCATCAACCGCTTCATAATCAAAAGCCGCCATTAATCTTCTCTCGTTACGCGTAACACTTCTTCCAAAGTGGTCTTACCTAGCATAACTTTTTCAAAACCATCAAGGCGAATAGAAGCGGTATGCTGACGGATATATTTCTCAATAGCTTGCTCACCATGACCGTTATGAATAATTTCCCGAACCGTATCGTCAACGACTAACAGCTCATGGATACCTGTTCGGCCTCGATAGCCTTTAAAATTACACTCAGCACAACCAATAGCCCGATATATTTCTTGGCTATTATCGGCGGGTAAACCAAGTAAAGCACACTCTTCTTCATCAGGTAAATGACTCTTGCGGCAATGAGGGCAAAGCGTACGAACCAATCGCTGCGCCAAAACACCCAATAAACTTGACGATAATAAAAAGGGTTCAACGCCCATATCTTCCATACGTGTAATAGCACCTGCTGCCGTATTAGTATGCAAGGTAGATAAAACTAAATGCCCTGTTAAACTTGCTTGCACGCCAATTTGTGCCGTTTCTAAATCACGGATTTCGCCTATCATCACCACATCAGGATCTTGACGTAAAATAGCACGTAAACCACGGGCAAAGGTCATGTCCACTTTCGTATTTACTTGCGTTTGTCCAATGCCGTCAATAGCAAATTCTATCGGATCTTCAATCGTTAAAATATTACGTTCTTTTTCATCAATTTGGGTTAGGCCTGCGTACAGAGTCGTACTTTTACCTGAGCCTGTAGGGCCAGTAACCAAAATAATACCGTGCGGCTTTTCAATCAAGGTTGAGAACCGAGCACGGTTATGATCTGTCATGCCTAAGTCTTCAAGATCTAATCTTGCCGCATTTTTATCGAGTAAACGTAATACAACACGCTCACCATGTCCTGTTGGCATAGTGGATACACGAACATCAACGGCTCTACCACCAATACGTAGCGAAATTCGGCCATCTTGTGGAATACGCTTTTCAGCAATATCCAGTTTTGCCATCACTTTTATACGCGAGACTAATAATGAGGCTAATTTTCGATTTGGTTTTAACACTTCACGTAAAATACCATCAACACGAAAACGAATTTGCAAAGCACTTTCAAAGGTTTCAATATGGATATCACTGGCGCTTTCTTTGATCGCTTCACTGAGCATGGCATTGATCAATTTGATGATGGGCGCATCATCTTCATTTTCTAATAAATCTTCGCTTTCTGTGATTTCATCGGCAAGCGAATATAGATCGACTTCGTTACCTATATCTTCCATCATTTGTTGCGCTTCTGATGAGTCGCGTTGATAAGCCTCAGTTAACAACAATTCAAATGAGGCGATATCTTGAACGTCAAAACTAAACGGGGCTTTAATAATACGTCGGACTTCAACAATAGTTTCTAAACTGATATTGGCTAAGCAGTGTAAAACGTAACCTGTTTCTTTTTTGCTAAATAAAACACTAAAGCGCTTAGCAAAAGCAAAAGGTAAACGCCAAGCGATAGCGCTTGATTCATTGTTATCAAGCTCAGTTAATGGTTCACTCTGTTGCTGTATTGCTACCTTTGTAGCTTGAATAATGCCTTCAGACATTATTCGTTATTCTCTTTTGGTAAACTACCTTCTACTGACTTGCCTTGTGATGAATGGGCTTTCTCTTGCTGTAGTGTATCTTGATATTCATCAAAAGAAGGAGGTAATGCTAAATCATCATTCCATTCGGGTAATATGGGTAATTTTTCATTACTCATTAATGACAAACCTTCCTCCTGCTTGCGAATTTGATCGGCACGAATATAATTATATTTACCTTCACTGATTTCATTCATTAAACTTGCATCACGTATTATCGTCGCGCGTAAAAACACCATCAAATTACGTTTACGAGTACTATTACTGATGGATTTAAACAAATGACCAATAAAAGGGATATCACCTAACAGAGGCACTTTTTGCACACTTTCTTGTACATCTTCATCAATTAAACCGCCTAAAACTACCGTATCACCACTTTCAGCCATTACGGTGGTTTTGATTTCCCTTTTATTAATTGAAATATCAACACCCGTGTTGCCGCTGACCGAGGAGCTTTCTTGCTCAATAGAGAGTTGAACCGCACTACCCTCATTGACCTGTGGCGTAACACGTAATTTAATGCCTACTTCCTGGCGTTCAACGGTTTGGAAAGGGTTACTATTAGTACTACTACTCGTTGATCCAGTTAGAATCGGTACTTCTTGACCAACAATAAAATAAGCCTCTTCGTTATCAAGCGTCGTAATGCTCGGTGTAGCTAAAACATTTGAATTAGTGTCCGTGCTAACGGCTTGAAGAAGAGCCGCCCAGTCACCTGAAACAACGCCGGTAACTAAACCACTAGCTGAACCTAACGCCGCTCCTAATACCGTAAAATCACCGTCAATATCATTACCCGGAGGGTTGATCGTAGTACCATTTTCGGTTGTCACCGTTGTGCCCGGTGTACCCGGTGTACTTTTAGCGAGCTTGGCGCCAGCCGCAACAGATGAAAGTGTGGCGGGACCATTAGTAAATTGGGTAAAACCAAAATTTTCATTACCCCACTGTACCCCCAAACTAATACCGTCAGTTTCATACACTTCAACAATAATCGCCTCAATCAAGACTTGTGCACGACGTACATCCAATTGACGAATAACCGCTTCAAGGGAACGTAACATATCGGGTTGTGCTGTAATAACCAACGCATTGGTTGACTCATGTGCTTCAATGCTAACATCGCGTATACTACTAGTTTTTGTTTTGGTGGTTTTCTTTTCTGAAGCAATGGAGTCACTAACACCTTTAAGCACTTTCACTAAGTCTTCAGCTTTCGAATATTTAAGATAGTAAACGCGGGTATTACCATTACTTTCTAATTCACTATCCAACCGTTTAACTAAACGAATAACACGTTCGCGTGCTTTAACTTCGCCACTAACAATAACGCTATTGCTACGATCATCGGCAACAATTTTTGGAATCAAAAACGTTGGCTGTCCTGCTTTACCACCAGACGGCTTATTCATGGCTTCAATAATACGCACCATTTCACCTGCTGAAGCATAATGCAATTTGATAATTTCTACATCTTGATCGCCTGCTCTATCTACTCTTTCAATAATTTTTACTAGACGATTTACTGTTGCTGCTGTGCCTGTAAGCATAATAACGTTAGCAGGGTCGTAATTAGTCACATTACCACCACCTGCTTGATCGGATAATTGACGTAGAAGCGGTACTAATTCACGCACAGTGACATTTTTCACTTCAACAATGCGGGTAACCATTTCATCACCAATAATGCCACTATTACTACCAACAACAGGAATTGACGAAGTTTTTGCATCTTTGTTTCGAATAATTTTGATAATATTATTATTCATTTTCACTGCGGCAAAACCATAAACTTCGAGCACATTCAGGAAAAATTGATAATACTGCTCTTCCGTTAAAACATCATAACTACGTACATTAACTTTGCCCCGTACATTAGGGTCAACAATCATGGTTTTTTTCAGATTCTTACCGACAATAGTCACAAACTCAACAATCTCAGTATTTTTAAAGCTAGGTGAATATTGGCTTGCGCTCGCTTGCCCAACAGCAAAAATTCCACTAAAGGTAAGTGCTGTTATCAACACTACGCACAATTGCTTGAGTTGCTTAAACTTGTGAGTTAACTGCTTAACCACAAATACGTTTAAGGTTATGCCCATGAAAAATTCCTTATTGCTTTTGTCTTATAATTAATCTTATAAATAATTATTGTTATATTTAGTCAATACTAAAAAGTATCTCTATCAAATCATTTTTACGCTCAATCAATAAAGATATCTCACGTTCTGTTTTTAGTGCTGACAGTGCTTGCGCAGCTTCTAATGGCTCTCGTAAATTGTAGCCATTCATTTGCACCGCTATATCGCCAGATTTTAAACCTGATAATTTAAAAAACTCAGGAGTTTTACCTGAAGATAATCGATAACCCATTATTTTTCCATTTTCACGTACAGGAGAAATACGTAAGTAATCTGTGATTTTGCCGGGGTCTTCTGATATATCAGCCCTCAACTGAGCCGCATTTCGTGTTAACTCATTATTCAAGCGTTGATCGACCACATTCGCTTTATTAAGCGTTTTTCGGGGGCTATTATCAACCTTTTTTCTTGCCTTAATCGTCGCTTTTTTGTTAGCCATATTTTGAGCCGGTTGATTATAATCAGCGCCATCGAGCATTAAGGTTTCTAAACGGCCTGACTGCTTAATGATTACACGATCAATGAGTACTTGTTCAAGACTTGCGCGCGTATCTAAAATAACATCTCCAATACCATACGTTTCCTGCTTGCCTTTATGTTCAATAACCGCTGCAGCAGTCTCCGCTTTATCACTAGCAACTAGACCAGACAACGTAAGTTGCAAGCGAGTGACCGGCGCATCAGTAATTAATTCAACAACGTCCTTTGTTTGTTCATTATATTGACCAAACAAATTAAGTCTCTGCACAGCAGATAAATTAACACTCGATCCTATTGAACTGACTTGTTTTACACCCGCCAATAGCGATGAATTATATGTTAGAGGTGCCTTTGGCACTAGCAACCACGTTATTTTAGCCGCTAAAAAGGCAATATAAACTAATAGCACAACGCTAATAACTTGTGCGATTTTTTGTTGAGATAATTTTGCCAAATTAGAGGCAAATGATGTAAAATTGTCGTTTATAGCCATCTATTCATATCTTTATTCTACTCTAATAATTGTACAATTTAGGTGAGAGGCATAGCCGTAAAAAACACCTTGCTTCCAAAACTCCAATTACCTGATAATACGTGAGCATTAGCTCTGCAACAAGTAAAGCACACGGTTTTTAACTATTATTTACGATAACTTTTAGAGAATAAGCGAAGTGCACGCTAAAACATGTTATTTTCAGCAAAATTTAGGTGTGTACTTTTAGTTTATTTTACTTATAAAAAGCAATATTCTATGGCAATAACAAATGAAAACAGCTCAACTCGATTAGACAAATGGCTCTGGGCAGCGCGTTTTTTTAAAACCCGTGCTATTGCTAAGCAAATGATTGATGGTGGTAAAGTCTTTTATAATCACCAGCGAACTAAGTCAGGAAAATCCGTTGTCATCGGTGACTCAATAAGAATTCGCCAGGGTTTTGATGAAAAAGAAGTTGAAGTTATCGCCTTAGCGGATAAACGTCGTGACGCAACTTTTGCGCAAAGCTTATATAAAGAAACAAGTAAAAGCATAGAAACAAGAGAAAAAAATAGCTTAGCGCGTAAGCAAGGTATATTACTCAGCCCGGCAAGCGCCACTAAACCCGACAAAAAACAACGTCGAAAACTAATAGAATTCAAAGAAAGGATATAGGCGCGATGTCTAATACCAATGTGACTAAAGTCAACATAACTAAAAGCACAATTGCCACCACAGATTTGCTTAACCGCTATTTATTTAATGACATGCACGTGCGTGGAGAATTAGTGCAATTAAGTAAAAGCTATCAAAGTATTATTAAAAACCATAATTACCCCATTGGCGTTCGCTTGTTACTTGGCGAATTAATGGCTGCTACCTGCTTACTCAGTGCAACATTAAAGTTTGAAGGGGAAATCACCGTACAACTTCAAGGTGATGGACCTATTGGTTACATGTCAATTAATGGTGATAATAATCAAAAAATGCGTGGTATAGCCAAGTTAAAACCAGATCAAGCTAATACAAAGGGTACCTCATTACATGAACTCATTGGCAAAGGCACCATGGTCATTACCATAAGACCCGCAAAAGGCGAAGCCTATCAAGGCGTAGTGGCATTAGAGCAAACAACGTTAGCCGGATGTTTAGCGCATTATTTTGAGGTATCAGAACAAATACCCACAAAAATTTGGTTATTCAGCGATGATGATAAACAACAAGTTGCCGGTAGTTTAGTGCAATTATTACCTGATGGTGATGGCAGCAGTGAAAATTTAACAAAGCAAGAAAGTGACTTTGCACATATAACGCAATTAACAAATACCATTAAGGCTGATGAGATATTTTCGCTTGAAGCACAAGCGTTATTATACCGTTTATACCATCAAGAAAAAGTTAGCTTATTTGATCCACAAGCCGTTAGCTATCAATGTGGTTGCTCAAGTGATAAATGTTTAGCGGCTATTTCGCAGATAGAGCCAAATGAAATTGAATCAATACTCGCAGAACAAAGTAAAATATCCATGACTTGTGATTATTGCTTAACGACTTATGACTTTTTTTATGATGATTTAAAAAGTTTCATTTCGAAAGATAAGCATTAGTTACAAACTGTCATTTTATTATATTTTTTTGTATCAAACACTCTTTTGGATAATTATTACCTAAAAGAGTGAGCAGCACCTACCCCCCTCCTAGCCCCTACTCTTATTCTTGTTGTAAAATTACCTACAATAAACACCTCGCTATTTTCACTATTTCTGTTGCTTATAATGAAAACTTTCATCTTAGGTTATATTTTACTTTCGTTTTAGAGATTAATCCCATAGAATGTCGAGTTATTAACACAATGAAAATTTTATACTTAACCTCAAATTATAATTAGTCATACCATTAGGAGTGAATTCGCTATGACCGCCCCAGAAAACTCAATTGATTTGTCACAATATGGCATTAATAATGTTACAGAAGTTGTTTACAATCCATCTTATGAGTTGCTTTTTAGTGAAGAAACAAAAGCCGATCTCGATGGTTTTGATAAAGGCGTAGTAACTGAGTCCGGTGCCGTTAATGTCGATACTGGTATTTTTACTGGTCGCTCTCCTAAAGATAAATATATTGTGCGTGATGATATTACGCGCGATACCGTTTGGTGGTCTGATCAAGGTAAAAATGATAACAAACCAATGACACCTGAAACATGGGATCATTTAAAAGGCTTAGTAACCACACAACTTTCTGGTGAACGTTTATTTGTTGTTGATACTTATTGTGGCGCTGATGAAGCAACACGTTTAAAAGTACGCTTCATTACTCAAGTTGCATGGCAAGCCCATTTTGTTAAGAACATGTTCATTCGTCCAAGCGATGAAGAATTGAAAACTTATGAACCAGATTTCATCGTAATGAACGGTGCTAAAACCGTTAATGATAAGTGGGAAGAACAAGGTCTTAATTCTGAAAATTTTGTTGCATTCAACTTAACTGAAAAAGTACAGTTGATTGGTGGTACTTGGTATGGCGGCGAAATGAAAAAAGGTATGTTCTCAATGATGAACTACTACCTTCCGCTGCAAGGTATTGCTTCAATGCACTGTAGTGCTAATGTTGGCAAAGATGGCGATACGGCAATTTTCTTTGGTTTATCTGGTACAGGTAAAACTACACTTTCAACGGATCCAAAACGCCAATTAATTGGTGATGATGAACATGGTTGGGATGATAATGGTGTGTTTAACTTTGAGGGTGGTTGTTATGCGAAAACAATTAACCTTAGCAAAGAAAACGAACCTGATATTTATAATGCTATCCGTCGTGATGCGTTATTAGAAAATGTTACCGTTGATGATAATGGCAAAATTGATTATGACGATAACTCAAAAACTGAGAACACGCGTGTTTCTTACCCAATTCACCACATTGATAACATCGTAAAACCTGTTTCTCGTGCTGGTCATGCTAAGAAAGTCATTTTCTTAACCGCTGATGCGTTTGGTGTATTACCACCCGTTGCTAAATTAACTCCAGCGCAAACAGAATATTACTTCTTATCTGGATTTACAGCTAAACTTGCTGGTACTGAACGTGGTATAACTGAACCAACACCTGCTTTCTCAAGTTGTTTTGGCGCCGCTTTCTTAAGCTTACATCCAACACAATATGCAGAAGTGCTTCGTAAACGTATGACCGATGCAGGTGCAGAAGCCTATTTAGTGAATACCGGCTGGAATGGTACTGGTAAACGTATTTCAATTAAAGCAACTCGTGCAATTATTGACTCTATTTTAGATGGCTCAATTGATAAAGCTGAAACAACGGTTCTTCCGATGTTTAATTTAGAAGTACCAAACACAGTTTCAGGTGTTGAAGGAGATATTCTTGACCCAAGAAACACTTATGAAGACGCTAATGAGTGGCATAACAAAGCGGTTGACTTAGCTAAGCGCTTTGTTAATAACTTTGATAAGTTCACTGATACTGACAATGGTAAGGCGCTAGTCGCTGCAGGACCTAAACTGTAATAATACCAAGCTTCAAATAACACGAGTAGACAAAAAAAGTCACTAATAAGTAATTATTAGTGACTTTTTAATGATATGAGTCTATTGCGTTATTTACCCGTCACCATTAATTGAAATGCCTTGGAATTATCTTACCTAAACTACAATCAACACTAGAATTTTAATGGCAAGCTGACCTTAGCTTGTAAACCACCTTCTGGCTTATTTGATAACTCAACGCTACCGCCATGCGTATCAACAATACGCTTAATAATCGCTAACCCTAAGCCGCTACCTTCTGTACCCCTAGCTTTATCTCCTTGGGTGAAAGGTTGAAATAAACGTTCAATATCAGTTTCAGGAATACCCTCACCTTGATCACTGACAATAAAATAAGCACAGCCTTGACGCTTATCTACACCGGTAAAAATTTCGATATCACCCTCGGTATAACGCAGTGCGTTTTGAATTAGATTCGCTAATGCACGCTTTACTGCCACATGACGCAGAGGAATTTTAGGGCACTCACCCGTAATAAGATGCATATTTCTATGGGCAGGAATTTCAACATTAACAACTTCTTCAACTAAAACATTTAAGTCACCAAGTACTGCTTTATCTTTTGAGTCATGACGAATGTAGTCAATAAATTGATCAATAATATTATTCATATCATCAATATCATTCTCAATACCATCTTTTAAAAACTCATCCTGCTCCGACATCATTTCACTGGCTAAACGTATACGTGTTAGGGGCGTACGTAAATCATGAGAAATACCCGCCATTAACAGGTTCCTGTCATCTTCCAACTGTTTAATGCCTTTTGACATGTGATTGAACGCTTGAGTAACGGCCATAATTTCAGACGTACCATGCTCGATTAACGGCTCAGGGAAGTCGCCTCGACCAACATCCTCCGCGGCATGCTGTAAAGATTTAAGGGGTCTATTGAGTTGTCTTACAAATAGCCACCCTCCTGCAACACTGAGTACACCGATAATACCAAGAAAGAAAAATAGCGGTGAAAAATTCGCTTCCTCTAACCCCATTAAAGGAATTTTCACCCAAAGGTTAGGCGCCTGAGGAGGCCTTATCCAAAAAAGGTATTCATCACCTTGGGAAATTCGCACCTCGGCAGAGCCACCCAATAATGCTGACATTTGCTCACTGCGATAGGGGTAATAACCTGCTGAGCCTAAACCTAACTTGAGTGCTTGTGCTTCTCGGTATAAGCCAATACCTGTTTCACGATGAAAAGCTTCCGCCATTTTAGGACTCACACGAGTGTCTTTTATATCAATAAAAACAACGCGTATTTGCTTAGCTAATAATTGATTAATCTGCTGCTGATTAGGCTCAATAACATATAACGCAAACGAAACATAAGAAACAACTTGATTAACAAATAGTAAAAAACCGATCAGTAAAACAGTTTGACCAAATGCACTACGGGGTAATACTTTCATAACATCACTGACTCAACATTCACGTATAACAGACTCAACGATTAAGTAGCGTTACCATCGGGCACAAAGACATAACCTAACCCCCAAACCGTTTGTAAATATCGGGGTTTAGTGGGATCAACCTCAAGCATACGACGTAAACGAGACACCTGTACATCAATACTACGCTCAAGGGCGGAGTAATCTCGTCCACGGGCTAAATTCATTAACTTATCACGTGATAATGGCTCTCTTGGATGGGTAACTAACGCTTTTAATACCGCAAATTCACCACTGGTTAATGGCATGCTAACATCACCTTTAATCATTTCTCGTGTCGCTAAGTTAAGATGATACTCACCAAAAGAGATGGCATTTTCTTCCATAGACGGTGCACCCGGAGCCTCTTGCACTCGACGACGTAAAACCGCTTTTATTCTCGCTAATAACTCTCTTGGATTAAAAGGTTTAGGCATATAATCATCAGCGCCAAGTTCTAAACCAATTATTCGGTCAACCTCGTCACCTTTAGCGGTTAGCATAACAATAGGAATATTATTTTTTTGTTGACGCAAACGACGACAAATAGATAAACCATCTTCACCTGGCAGCATCAAATCTAATACCAACAAATGAAAATGTTCACGTTCAAGTAGTCTATCCATTTGCTCTGCATTAGCAGCACTTCGCACCACAAACCCCTGCTCTACCAAATAGCGTTCTAATAAAGCACGCAAACGCATATCATCATCCACTACTAAAATTTTTGGAGTTTCCTGGGTCATCATATTTCTCGCAATACTTTTTAATAATTAATATAGATACCTGATCCACTTGAAGAGACATAATTCAGCTGGAATTAGAAACCGGTACAATTCATCTTACTATAAGTGATGTTGGTCATGATTAAAAAGGTTAACAGTAAAAACAGCCATCTATTTGTTACAATTTATGACTCGCGCTTAGCTCTAGCATACCGCACCCAAATATAGACGCCGCTTAACGACAATAAGATAAGTAAAATGGCAACCGCGTCCATAAATAGCACCCCGAACAACCCTAAAATACGACCGCTGTGTGCATCTAAAATTATACGTTCTAAAGTTAAAAATTGAGATCGATAAGCCAGTGCGGCCTGTTGTTCTTGTTGTAATGAAACCGATTGTGCCTTTATCCATAAAGGAGCTACTAATGGATAAATAACTTGCCAATCAAGTAAGGTACTATCACTTTGATAATATCCTGATGAGGTTTTAACAATCACCCTATCATTATCAATACTTAGCGCTTCAATGCCTTCTGGAATACCTGATTCTAACCCTAGTTGGTCAAGCATTTCACCCTGATGATTATATAGGTACAGATGGCTTTGACTAGCAATAATAAACACCTCAACTATTGCATCACTCGATACTTTAGCGGGCATAACTCCCCCACTGACTATATCAGCCGAACTATCTAACAACAGTTTACCCTCAAACCAGACTAAGTTATTCGTCACTTGCAACGAGCTGGCTTGATAAAAGCGAATATCATTAGGTGGTGCAATACCATAGTGATCTAATAACCAAAGACTACGAATAGGTTTCTGTGCTAATGACAGAGTGGTGGTGTGATTAAGAGCGACACCAGTGATGGATAAAAATATAATAAAAAAAGCGGCAATAATGCCCAATTTTCGATGCCATTCGCGCAAATGTCGAATCAAGCGATTATGTAACAATTTTGAAGATTTCATTGCTGATTTCATTGCTAATGTAATTGATGAAGCTTACCACTATTCTGCCGCATCATTGTACTTTTAGCCAGTGATTATAAGCAGCCATAGCTGCTTGACTTGCAGATTCATGATTCAAGAGGAAAGGGTATAGTGGTCACTTTCGTATTTAACCAAAGCGCTAAACGGGCTATTTTTTTAGTGGCTCTCACAGATAACGTAGCGCCCGTAATCCCATCAACACGTTGGCTAAGTCCATTCTCTTTGTTAAGCGTCGCATTAATAAATTGCTGAGAGTAAAACTCATGCCGTACTTCATCACCACGGCTTTCTCTATACGTTAAGACTTTAAAGTGATCAATGTAGTTATCTTTAATATGAACACCCATAGTAATTGGTTTTTCTTTGCCTATTTCATTTAAAATCCACACAGTTTCATTACCCGCTTGCCAGTACCGTATGCGCATGCGATTAAATTTATGCTGTAAAATTTTGGCCACTACAACTTTGTCTTCTTTGGTTAACCATATCACTTTTGCTTGAGGCGTTACGTCTGAGAATGACTGACTGATAAACGCAGCAGGGGTTTGGTAGACCCCTTTAGTGGCTACACTCACCTGACTAAACAACATCGCTAAAGCAAAAATAGATAAAGATAGATACTTATTCATGTAATCACCTGTCGTATTTACAGCAAAGTGAATAGCACGTTAGCACTAGCCACTTTATTTATTTAATCCGTTATTAATCAAGCTCTCAATAATTAAAATTGATAGCCAAAGCCTAGGTTGAATCCTGAAGAATCACTGGCGCCGTCTATGTCTACACGTATGTCTTCATAATCTGCTTTTAAAACAACATTTTCATGAAGGTAGTAATTTACACCGACACTGGTTGATTTAACGGCTGTTGAACTGCCATTGCCTGCCTTGTTGTCATGTTCTGCATAGCGAGTAAAAGCGCCTACTTTTTCAGTAAACTGATAAGAAGGCTCTATATACCAACCTGTTTGCTTATCACGGCCTAACGCTTTTGCTTCGTCGCCATTAATATCCCAACGGGCATATAAAGCACGAACGGTGAAATCATCAATTTGATAAATAACATGTGCTTCAAGTAAAGTGGCATCTGCTTTATCAATAGAAGCGGTAAAGCTATCGTCAGCGCCACCTTGAGTAATATCGGTTTGATACTGTAACGTCGCGGCTAACTCTAATCCGGTAATTGCTGTGTATTTAACACGACCTGTATAGGCTAGGTTTTCAGCCATTGCTTTAGCCACTTTTTGACGACCATTGCGAATATTAAAATCATCGCCAACGTTTAAACCACTTGTCACTGCACCATCAATACTGACACCACCAGCAGGCTTATAGTTAAAAGCGACACCCGCTTCCCACCAGGTTGCAGGAATAATATTTTTCTCAACACCATTACGTTCAACACCGTAGAATGTTGGTGGCTCATGCGTTTCATTGATAATACCGACTGGAATCAAAAACAAACCAACTTTTGAATTAAGCCCTTCATTAATATCTACTTCAACATAGGCTTGTTCAAGTTCAATTTCACCTGCTTGGCCTTCACCCGCAATAGAATGCTCTAATTCAAACTCAGAGACAAATCGTACTGTGTCACTAAATTCATGGCCAAAAAATAACACGAAACGGTGAAAATCAATTTCCGCATCTTTATCTTCATAATTGTTATAGTGTAATTCACCATAACCGCCAATAGTGGTGTTAGATAGGGCACCTTCCTCGGCATTAATATCCATTTGATCCGCTGTCGCGTTAAGCTTTTGATCCGTTTCATCTAGGCGTTTTTCTAACAGTGCTAACACTTTTTGTTGCTCAGCAATAATTTGGCGCAGTTCATCCGCTTCTTGGCTAGCAATCGAGGTATTACTGGCTAAAAGGGCAGCTAATGCCGAAGTAATTAATGTTTTTTTTATCATGTGTTAGATTCCAATATAAGTGTTATTCAATAGCCTAGCGCTAACAAAATTAGCGAAAAGGTTTGATGAAAGGAGCAATAGAAAAATCGTAAAAAAATGCGACTCTCTCAACAGTGGGGATATTTAAACACAACTCTAAATGAGAATCAATATCATTTGCATTATCTTTTACAGTTAGTGTCTTTGTTTTGCTTTAGAGCATGCTTTATCTTGTTATATGATTTAGGTTTTAAAGCCCGTATGGCCGTATCTTTTGGCCAAAAATTTTATTGTTTATTGTTTATTGTTTATTGTTTATTGTTTATTGTTTATTGTTTATTGTAAAATATTAAATAGAGTGCTTATTGATAGCTAGTTTTAATCCCTTTAAAACACGAATATAAGTTGTTGCTGTCATAACATGGAGCTCATTTAATATGAAATATTTAACATTAAATTTCATGGCCACCGTTTCTCAATCTATAGGATAGAGTACACCCGTTGAATTATTCACACTAACCCGAATCAAATGATGTATATAACTAAAAAAATTAAACTAGGCTTCTTTACTAAACAACTAATGGTTGCGATGGGAATTAACATTCTCGCATTGCTTTTCATGTTGAGCATTCTCTATGGTCAGTTTATCAAGGATTACAAAAACGATATAACAGAGGTCATGATCAGCGAACTAACCTTGTTGGCAACGTCTAGTAGATCATCATTGTTTGATGATAAGCCAGCGACAGTCGCTATATTGTCTTCCCTCAAACACTCTAGCACGATTAACTATGCGCAAATTTACGATGCCAATCGTCAGTTATTTGCTGAGTATAAACGTGCAGGGCAAACTATTGATATGCCTTTTGATGATTTTAATAAAGCAGTGTTTTTCAAAGGTCAGCACCTTTATTTGTCAAAGCAGATAACGATAAATGAAGATAATCTGGGCACTATTGTGATGTCAATAGAGCTGAAATCATTAAATATATATAAAATACGCTATCTATTAATCGCCTCTATTATATTTATCACTACCCTTATACTGGCTTATCTACTTAACTGGCAGTCGCAAAAACGATTGATGACTCCCATCAAAGACTTAATTAATTTGGTGAACTACGTCGCCAAGAATAAAAGATACCACAAGCGACTAAATACTGTACGTAATGATGAAATCGGTGATCTTATCTCAGGTGTTAACGCCATGCTGAATACAATAGAAACCCATGAGATGCAACTTACTAACCGCGCCAACTATGATGAATTAACCCAATTACCCAACCGACATTTAATTATGGATAGGCTAGCTCACGCGATTAATACCGCAAAAAGAAGTCGAACTAGCTTGGTTGTGTTGTTTCTCGATCTAGACCAATTTAAAGTGATCAATGATAGTTTAGGCTACACCATAGGAGATGAATTACTGGTGCAGGTCGCTGCCAAGCTAACGAACATGTTACGTAACTCTGACTCGATCAGCCGCTGGGGTGGCGATGAATTTCTTATTCTGCTTGAGTCTATGGAACAAACTGACGATATCGAATCCGTTGTTAACAAAATTATTAAGGAGTTAAGTCAGCCAACTATCATAGCAGGCCACCTGTTACAGGTGTCAACCAGTGTAGGAATTGCCCGTTTTCCAGAAGATGGGGAAGACAGCCTGAGTTTGCTAAAGCATGCAGATCTCAGTATGTTCCACGCAAAAGCAAAAGGACAAGGTCAATTTCAATACTTTAAACCTGAGATGCTGAACGAGGCTACTCACCGTTTAACACTGGAAATGAGGGTACGCAGCGCATTAGAAAATAATGAATTTTTCATGGTGTATCAACCACAAATAGCCGTTGATAGTGAAGAAATTGTTGGATTTGAATCCTTGATAAGATGGAAGCTGGACGGTGAGTTTGTTTCTCCCGATGAATTTTTACCCATCATGGAAGAGGTAGGACTTATGCCTGAATTAAGTCTATGGATACTGGAACAAACTTGTAAACAAAATATGAGTTGGCAACAATCTGGCCTCACACCGGTCAGTATAGCGGTCAACTTGCCTGCTTCGTTTATTGTGCATCCGCAATGTCTGGAAAAAATTCAGTCAATCCTCACAGCCACGGGACTTGCCCCTAAATACCTGGAAATAGAATTAACTGAAAATACCTTTGTCGGGTCAAAGTTAAACGCGCTACCCACATTAGAGGCCTTGGTGGCTTTAGGTATCAATATTGCACTGGATGATTTTGGAACGGGTTATTCTTGTATGAGTTATTTACAGTATTTACCAATAAAAATTATTAAAATTGATGGCTGTTTTATAAAAGGCCTTGGACTAAACCAAGCGAACAAGGGGATAGTACAGTCAATAATTACGCTAGGCAAAAATCTAAACATGCTGGTAGTCGCCGAATGTGTCGAAACAGAGCAACAACGGAGTATTCTTAAAGATATGGATTGTGACATCATACAAGGATATTTTTATAGCAAACCCCTCACTACGGATGAAGCTACGCGCTTTCTTACCAACCACCGTTAATTGGGCTCACTCATCGGTAAAAACCAGATGAGTGAGCGTACTGCATTACCGGTCAATCATTTAAAAACGACTAAGCACTGGCGCTTGAGCGCGAAGACACGCGTGCATACCAGTCTAATAAATGAGTATACTCCTCATTAATACGTATTTTCACAACGCGCGCAAAATCGATAGAACACAATAAAGTTATATCGGCAATACTGAAATAATCATCCACTAAATAGCTAGATTGACTAAAATGTTCATTTAGCTCTTCAAAATAAGTCACCGCATTTTGGCCTGAAATATCACCCCATTCAACAACAGGTTTCATACGATCTTTAAAATACCCCGTTGTATGTACAAAACACATACTCACGGGTAGTAACAAATGAAACTCTATTCTACGTTGCCACATTTCAACTTGTGCTTTTTCTAAAGCAGTTCGGCCCATCAACGGATTTTCTGACTTTATTTCTTCGAAATATCGACAAATAGCCACCGTTTCACCAATACAAGTACCGTCATCTAATTCTAAAAAAGGTACTTTAGTGGTGGGATTTTTAGCCCTCATTTCCGGTGTAAGATTATCTCCAGCCGCAATATCAACTTCCTGATAGTCCATTTCAATATTTTTTTCCGCTAGAAACATGCGAACTCTACGAGGATTTGGCGCCATATGCGTTTGATAAATTTTCATTGTTCAATACTCTTTACGTTTTGGTCATTCAATTTATCCTACTGCAGCCTTAGCGTAAAGCCAAGCAAGTAAAATCACCATCAATCCCACAGAAAATATTTTGAGCATAATCATGATTTTTGACGTATATTTACTATTATAAATATAGACTTGAGCGAAATGAAAGAGCCATTAGGTACATTTTAAAACCGTCCAAATAAATCAGGAAAATAGTATGAATACAGAAGAAATCGTTAATCAAATAACACAAATAACATTACTCTATGGTCCGAAATTAATGGGTGCGATCGTCGTATGGATTATTGGTGGCTGGGCAATAAAAGCCCTTGGTCGCGGTGTAGAAAAAGCATTAAACAAAGGTGGGACGGATCCATCGTTAATGCCTTTCCTAACGGGTATTGTTAACGGCCTGCTAAGGGTCATGTTAATTATCACAGTGCTTGGTATGTTGGGCATCGAAATGACTTCGTTTATTGCGATCCTTGGTGCGGCTGGTTTAGCAGTGGGTATGGCATTGTCGGGCACATTACAAAACTTTGCTGGCGGCGTGATGATTCTCATCTTCAAACCGTTCAAAGTGGGTGATGTTATAGAGGCGCAGGGCTATGTTGGTTCGGTCTCTCAGATACAAATTTTCAATACCATCATGAAAACGCCTGACAATAAAACGATCATTATTCCTAATGGGGGATTATCGACATCATCAATGATTAATTATTCAACGGAAGCAACAAGGCGTGTTGATTGGACCATTGGGGTTGCTTATGGTGATGACGTGGACAAAGCCCGGGCAGTAATCAAGCGATTATGCGATGAAGATTCACGTATTTTAAAAGATCCAGAAGTATTTATTGCCGTTTCAGCATTAGCAGATAGCTCAGTTAATTTTGCTGTTAGAGCATGGGTGAATGCGCCTGATTATTGGGGCGTATACTTTGAATTGAATGAAAAAGTATATAAAACGTTTGCCAGTGAAGGCTTAAACATTCCTTATCCGCAAATGGATGTTCATCTACATAAAGACGCCTAGTCGAATATATAGCAATGTAATAAACCAAAGAGCTTACCAATTAACGTGGGCAGCTCTTTTTATTTATACAAGCTGTTAACAGAACATTATAACTAAAACTCCAATACGGCTTATTCTGACACAAGCAGTGACTTATCTTGCTCAGCATCACCATCCGCTAAAAACAAAGCCTTTAATCGTTCAACAATTAAATAGTTCACGGGCACGAGTATCAAGGTGATAACGGTGGCAAATAAAATGCCAAAACCTAATGATACCGCCATGGGAATTAAAAATTGAGCCTGTGTAGATTGCTCAAACAATAACGGCATTAAACCAATAAAGGTGGTTAAACTGGTTAGCATGACGGGTCTAAACCTAGCAGCACCTGCTGTTAATACCGCCTCCATTAGCTGCCCCCCTTCACTGCATTTTTTATTGATGAAATCAACCAATACGAGTGAGTCATTTACCACCACACCAATTAACGCCAGCATACCCAGTAAGCTCATGATGGTTAATGGCAATCCCATAATCCAATGCCCCACAACGGCACCTATCATACCAAACGGAATAATACTCATAACGATAAGAGGTTGTATATAAGACTTAAAAGGAATTGCCAATAATGCATAAATAATAAAAAAGACAAATAACAGTGCCCAACCCAGTGAGCCAAAAGATTCACGCTGTTCTTTAGCTTCGCCCTCAAGAGAGTGGCTAACTCCTGGATAATGCACAACAAGTTCATCTAAATACGCTTTTAAATCAGCCTGTAACACAGTCATGTTGGTATTTGATTTTTCAACATCAGCACTGACATTCGCCGTTCTATACCTATCAATTCTTGATATAGTTGACGGACTTTTTCCGGGGATAAGCTTAGCAACATGAGATAAGGGTACTGAGCCTCCTGACGATGTTATGATCAAAATATTCTCTAAATCAGCCGTAGTGCGACGTTCATCAAGTGGTAGCCGTACCATTACGCGAACATCATCTCTACCACGCTGAATACGTTGTACTTGTGAACCAAAGAAAGAGTTTCTGACTTGCCTTGAAATACTCATGCGAGTGATTCCTAATGCTTTACCTTGCTCAGTTAGTTCAATTTGCAGCTCTTCTTTACCATTTGACAAGCTATCAGCAATATCAAAAACCGTAGGATAAGTGGCTAATCGAACTTTCACTTTATCGGTGACTTCTTTTAAGATCTCTAATGAACTTGCTTTAAACTGGACATGAATAGGATCTGACGAACGCCCTATTTCAGCTCTAAAAGTAATGCTTTCAGCACCCGGAATAGGGCCAATTAAGTTACGCCATTCCTTTACTAATTCACGTGATGTAATAGCTAATTCACGTGATTCAGGCGGGGTGATTTCAAAACGTACACTGCCTTTGTTTGATGCTCCGCCACGACCACCTGCGCTCGCTAAGATATTAATAATGACACTTTTGTTGGTTGAAGGCTCAATGTATTTTTGTTTTAACAAGTCAGCTTTTTCAGCCATTTTAACGATATATTTATTAGTGACTTCAAACGGGGTAGCTGCCGGTAACGTTAAAGAAGCTCGCACCGTTTCACTAGGAATACGAGGAAAGAAAATAAACTTGGTCCACCCGCTCATAATAAGGGCAAGAATGACTAAGAACACACCAACAAAACCAACTAGAGTCGTGGTTTTATTATTAATAGCACGTTTTAATAAGGGCTGATAAAAGCGTATTATCGCGCGTTCAAAGCCATCTGCGAAGGATTCTTGCAGTTGGCTAAACCTTGATTGCTTCGCCGTATCAGATCGCAGCTTTAAGTTCTTTAAATGAGAAGGCAAAACAAACTTTGACTCTATTAACGAAAAAATGAGTACCGGAATAACGATAACCGGAATTTGTGCAAATAAAGCACCACGATTGCCCTCGATAAAAGCAAGAGGTAAAAAAGCAGCTATCGTTGTTAAAACACCAAAGGTTACTGGCGTTGCTACCTCTTGGGTGCCGAGAATCGCTGCCATTTCACCCGATTCAGCCGTTTTTAAGTGTGTATAGATATTCTCTCCCGTGACGATAGCATCATCGACGACAATTCCCAATACTAAGATAAAGGCAAATAAACTCATGACATTTAACGTGACACCAAATACGGGCATCATAATAAATGCCCCCATAAAAGACACTGGAATCCCAATAAACACCCAAAAAGCAATAGAGGGCCGCAGGAATAAAGTTAATAAGGCTAGGACTAAAATTCCCCCTTGAAAGGCACTGGTTGTTAGCGTGGATATTCGGTTTTTTACAATTTGTGAATCATCGTCCCAAAAACTTAATTCAACACCTACGGGTAATGAACTTTGCTGATCAGTTATATAAGTTCTCACCGCGCCCGCAACGTCTATAGCGCTTTGTTGACCAATACGATACACATCAAGAAAAGCGGCTTTTTTACCATTAAATCTGGCTCTAACGGGCATTTCTTCAAATGCATCTTGGATAATAGCGATATCACTTAATCGAATAATAGAGCCATCAACATTGGTTTTTATGGCAATGCTTTCGAATTCGTTTTTCCGATAGGCTTGACCTTTTGAGCGCAGTAAAATATCTCCACCTCGCGTTCTTAAGTTACCCGCGGAAATATCAGTACTTGAATTTGAAATAGCAGTAGATATTTGCGCTATGGTTAAATCATATTGGCGTAACTTATTTTGCGGTACTTCAATGGATACTTCATAGTTACGAACCCCCTTTAATTCTACTTGAGTGATCTCAGGGTTGTTAAGTAAATCATCCAGTACTTTTTCAGCATATTCACGGGTTTCTTTTTCGCTATAAATACTGGCAACGGTGACGGCTATTACATCTCGCTTACGTGTTACTAACGAGATAACAGGTTTTTCCGCATCAGCCGGAAAAGTATTAATCTCGTCAACTCGACTTTTTATATCAGCTAGCATTTCGCGCGGATCATAACCAGACTCTACTTCAATGTTGACCGCAGAAGAACCTTCTTGTGAACGGCTGGCAATTTGTTTGACGCCTTCTAAGTCTTGTATTGCTTCTTCTATGCGAATAGAAATACTCTTTTCGACATCTTCAGGGGTTGCACCACGTAATGACACGCTAACATTAATACGGTCAGTAGCAAAAGACGGAAACACTTCTAATGGAATACGGTTAGAAAGACTAAATAAACCCGCTATTAAAATAGTAATTAATAGTAAGTTGGCAGCAACATGATTTCGAGCAAACCAAGCAATCATTAGTTATTCACCTTAGATGAAGTAGCGGTTTTAGGTTTAATGCTTTTTTTTGTTGTCGCTTGCCCTTTAATAGCTACCGGCGTACCCGAATTAACTTGACCTAATGATGTTAGTACCAGTTCATCACCCGCCTTTAATCCTTGTATTACTATAGATTCAGTACCATTCTGCCAACCTAATTGAACCTCTTTACGCATTAACAGACTATCTTGAACAATATAGACATAGCTACCTTGGTAAATAGCACTACTTGGGATCACTAAGGCATTGTCCACCGTGCGGCCAGTAATGTTAGCGGTGACATATTGACCCATTTTTATCTGTGCACCTTGGTTATATTCACTATCGTATGGGCGGATAATTTGAGCAACCACATAAAGCTGTTGAGACACTTCATCAATGGCGCTCTCGGTTCTAACAATTTTTCCTTGCCAGACTTGCTCACCCATTAAATCCGATGAAATAACAACGTTGCTTATCATCGAATGGTCATTATCTTCAGCTGCTAATTTTTCATGGCTATTTCGATACTCTTCCGGTAGCTTCATAAGCGGTAAATCTTTATTTTTTATCGGTAAGCGTATTTCGACATAATCAACGGCAAAAATATTGGCAAGCTGGGTATTGCTTGAAATCACTTGACCTATATCCACATGCTTCTGTAATACTCTACCGGCGTAAGGAGCTACAATTTTGGTGCGCTCTAGCGACAGCTTTACTTTATCAAGCAATGCCTCTCCAGAGAGCACTTGTGCTCTAGCCGCTTCATATTGTGGTTGACGTAATACTAGCGCGTTAGGTGTTTGGCCGTTACCCAGCCTTTGCCAATCCGCTTTGGCTTGTTTCATCCGTGCGCCTTCTTCTTGCAAACTTTGCTTGGCTGACATTAAGCTTGCTTGGGCAATTTTGACTTCAGCGCGGTGATCTCTATCGTCAAGCTCTATTAATATATCGCCTTGTTCAAAAAAACCACCCGCTCTAAATTGTTTGCTCACTTTATTGATTTGCCCTGAAACTTGGGCAAAAAGCACACTTTGTGTTCTGGGTTTTACCGTACCAAAACTTTGCACTATTACTTGATAATTTTGTGGGGTAAGTGTAGTGGTGACCACTGTTATTTGAGCCGCTTTAGAAGGCTTAACCTTTTTGTTGGTAGGTGGGTTGTTGAAAATAACCATCATTAACGCGATAGTTACCACAAGAATAACAATCGGCAGGAGTATTTTTTTATAGTTGATCGTTTTAGACATGTTTATTTAGCCTCATTTTCAAGTGATGGTGTGGTGAAGTCGCCACCCAATGAAAAATGTAAATTGATACGATTAGCGATGAGTTGATTTTTAATTTTTATTAACGTGGTTTGCGCTTCGAAAGAGCGCTTTTGTGCCTCAAGTACTGTGGTATAGGAGACTAAGCCACTTTGGTATTGTTCGAAAGATACGGTAGAGGCAATTTTTGCATTTTCTTGTGCGGCCAACATGGTGTAATAACGTTGTTTTAAGCTTTTTTCTGTGGTGATGGCATTTTCAACCTCACTAAAAGCGCTGTATAAGGTATCAAGATATAACTGTTCACCTTGCTTTAGCGCTAACCGTGTTTTTTCTTCATTCGCTTTTAAGCGGCCGGCATTAAAAATAGGCGCTGAAACACTACCCAGCAATGACCATGCTAGTGAAGAGCCTGAAAGTAAATCACCCACATCAGCGTTAGCATCACCAATAGAGCCTGATAATATAATGCTAGGAAAACGCTGTTTATGTGCATAAGCTAAACCCGCATCTTGTGATAACAGTTGATACCAACTGGCTTTTAACGCGGGTTTTCGACTGATTAGTTCAGAGGGTAAACCAACAGGGATATCGTGGGTAAGTAGTGGCAAGTTAGCATTAACGAGTAACTCTCCTTTTGGGTATTCGCCAATCAGGCGTTCTAACTGTCTAATTAGTTTAGTTTTTACTGTTTCTTGCTCTGAGACTCTGGTTAACTCGTTGTTCAAATCATTACGTGTTAAATAGACATCAAGCGCGGCCGTTAACCCTGAACGATAGCCTGATTCAATAATCACTAAGTTCTGTTTAGAGTTCTTGACCCTGCTGCGATAAAGAGTCAGCAGTTTTTCTGCTTCAATCACGCTAAACCAAGTGGTTAGTACATTAACCACTAACTGTTGTTTATACTGTTCAAATGAGGACTTTTGCGCAAGATAGTTATAATTACTTATGCGATCGGCGTCAGATAATTTTCCCCAAATATCAGCTTCATAACGTAAATTCAAATTAACTGAATTACTGTTTGCATAACGGTCGGTTTGATTATCTTTATTGCGGCCACTGCGAAAAGCCAAATCAAGCTCAGGCCAAAGTTGACTACCTGAAACAAGGAGTTGCTGTTCTGATATTTCCAGCGCATACGCTTGCATGGCAAATTGGTGGTTAGCCGCGAAGGCTTTCTTCACTAATTGATAAACTTGTGGGTTATCTAGCTGAGATAACCAGTTATGTTCAACCGCTAATGCTTGGTTACTGTCGTGCCAGTTTTGAGGAAGCGGCAAGTCTTTTAGTTTTTCATCTATTTGTGATGTACTACTACAAGCCAATAAAAATAAGCTTGGAAATAATGGCAGTAGGGATCGAAATCGACATGTCATAAAACGTGTATCTCATGTTAACAATAACTCTGTTATCAGTGTAATCAAAGATTCTGCGTGAGAATAGCGATATTACATAAGTTTACATTGTTAAAAGTAATATTGACGTGTGATATGTTGAATGCGCTTGGAATAGTCAAAAGCGCCATCAATTATCAGTTAGTTGACTCTAAGAGCTTATTTTCTCTGCGCTCTAGTCCCTTAAGCATCAGCAATAGTACACTCCCTAACATCATCATGGCCGCAGCCAGATAGAGGCCATCATTATAGTTACCATTACGTTCGGCCAGAAGACCGATGATAGCCGGTGAGATAATTTGTGCCACTCCATATGATAGAGTCATCTTCCCCATCATTTTCGCAGGACGTGTCGGGTAATAGCGTCCAGCCATAGTCAGCACTAAACTGACCATGCCGATAACTGTTCCGCCGAACAAAATCGATCCGATCATTGTCAAAGTCAGACTGGTTCCTATGACCGGTAGCAAAATTCCCACAACCTGAAGTACGCTAGCGCATAACAAGGCATTCAAATTGCCGAATCTACGTGCGAATAGATCCCAAAGGATTGCTGTGGGGGCGGCAGCCAAGCCTATCACCATAAATGTCCAGGTCCCTTTTCCTTCTAAACCAGGCAACTGATCAATGATAGCGACAATAAAGGTCGTTGTAACGACATAGCCTACGCCGGCGCAGAAGTAAGAAACCATCAATAAACTTAAGAATGCACGGCTGGGTGGCGCATCGACCATAGTCGTGCCGCTGTTGGTGAGCGTAGATGTATTAGGGGGTGGTAACCATGCCCAGGCAGGTATCAAAATCAAAGAACCTAACAGTGTCAACAGCAACCATTGCTGACTCCAATCAAAATACGGAGTCATCAGCTCAACGGCGATAGCACACAATACTATTCCCAAACCTACTCCGCTAAAATGTATCCCTAATTCGCTACGGTAATTGTGGCGGATTAGCCAATTAAGAATCAGTCCTGATCCAATTAACATTCCGGCAGCACTGCTTAGTCCAGCTAGAAAACGAAACATAGACCAGAGCCAGAAATTATCAGTTAACCCCATGCCAGCTGTTGATAGCACCGCAACGACTAGGCCGATGCGATAAAGACGATCTTTAATAACCAGATCACTAATCAGTGAAGCGATAATGGCTCCGCACAAATAACCCATAAAATTGATAGTAGCTAACCAACCCCCCTCTAATATCCCCAATCCTGCCTGCTGTTGCATGATTGGCAACAAAGGTGTGTAGGCAAATCGAGCAATCCCTAGCATCAATATCAGGCTAAGCACTCCGGCGCTTAGTACCTTCAGGCGTTCTATCTGATCACTCATAAATATTCTCTTGAACCTGTGGCATACTTCTATTTCCTTTATAGTATCAAGCTATCAAAAATTTGGTCTTAGCTATTTAGACAGTGCTCGTTCAACCCAGATTAGCCTATCCTGTCCAAAGAACATTTCTCCATCAACGATCATAGAAGGAGCTCCAAACACACCCAGTTTTACTGCTTTTTCTGTTGACTGAATCAATGCCGATTTCATTTCTGGATGAGCCATCGCCTTTAGCGCGGAAGCAGAGTTAATACCTGCTTCGTCTAGTATGTCAATCAATACATTTTTGTCTGAAATATCTTTTCCATCCACCCAAGCCGCGGTGAACATAGCTTGGTTGTACGCTTCAATTTGGTTGTTTTCTAATGCCCAAATAGCACCACGCATTGCATTGATTGTACTAAATATAAAATGTGGATTGAGCTGGTAACGAATACCATAATATTTAGCATAGCGAATAAAGTCAGCTTTCATCCACTCCCATTTTGCCGGAATTATCACCGGACTGTTGGAAGTATGAGCCTTAAATACACCGCCTAGAAGCATTGGTTTATAATTAATAGTGGCGTTAGAACATTTACATATATCAATCAATTGTGTCCAGGCTAAGTACGAAGCAGGACTAATATAGTCGTAATAAAAATCAACGGTTTTTGTCATTGGCTTGTCCTTTTTTTTGAGTATATATTGTGGTCTTTCTCTATAGGTTGATAACAATCTAATACTTAGCTTACAATAAGTAAAATCGATTATTTAAATCACAGTGATAAGCAAAGGTTATGTTATGGAAATACAACAGCTGCGCCATTTTTTAGCCGCCGCCGAATCGGAAAGTTTTACTAGGGGAGCTGAGCGTGCTTTTGTATCACAACCAGCGATGTCTTCTTCAATATCTAAACTGGAAATTGAGGTAGGTGTTAAGTTATTTATCCGTAATAAACGCAATGTGGTACTCACGCCAGCAGGACGTAAACTGCTTCAAAGAGCAAAATTGATTGTAGGAGAGTGCGCTAGAGCTAAGGATGAACTGAAACGCCATGATGTACAACGAAGGCTTCAGCTAGGAGTGATCAATACACTTTCAATTACCTATGTGACCCGATTGATTAAGCAGTATCGTTTAGAAAATCCTGATTTAAAGCTAAAAATAATTGATGCAAGTGCGGCAGAGATGCACAAACTTGAGCGCGAGGGTAGAATTGATCTTGCGCTAACGTTATTAAAAGAAAAGCCCACGGCTAACCGTAATTTTGTTTATTCAAAAAAGCTATTTTCAGAACCCTACGTAGTTGCCATGGCGCGCAATCACCATTTAAGCCGAGCTAACTTTGTCAGTATTAAAGATTTAAATGACGAGCTATTTATTGCCCGTATTCATTGTGAACATAGACAAGTTTTTGAGAACTTGCTTAAGCAGCATAATGTGCGATTAAATATGGCCTATATAACTAATCAGGATGAGCGTGCACTAGCACTAGTTGAAGCTGAAGTTGGGGTTACGATTGTACCAAAGCATTACACTTCATCTAGAATAACTACACTACCGTTGGCAGAAGATCAGAATAAACGAGCTATTGGCTTAGAATGGGGAAACAGCGAAAATCTAACTGAGATCACTCAATTTGTAGATTTTACCCGTACAGCTTCTTGGCATTATCGAGACGTTTAAGTGGTATTTCTACATGCTTATGTAGATCAATCAGGAAAAATTTACTATTGATAAGGAATGTCTTTCCAATATTATTAGACCCTTCGACAAGCTCAGGATAATCGGAAGTTTGGCCGTTCGCCCTGAGCGTCTCCGTTCGCCCTGAGCGTCTCCGTTCGCCCTGAGCGCGAAGCAGTCGAAGGGAACCGTTGAAACAGACTAAGGTTACGTTACTAATATCTTCCTGCATAAGTACCTAGGCGAACTAAAATAAGCCGTGTAAAACAATTAATGGTGAAATAATTAAACATAGTTGTCGCTGGGTTTATTTATTATTCGCTAATAAACGTCTTACTTGGTTAAGCGCTTCAACTGAAAATCCCTCATCGTACATATATAACACTATCCCTTTTTTACTCAATAGCACTACTCTGGCATTATTCGGATTTTGATTACCCGTATATTCTTGTACTTTTTCACCGTCTTGATAAACAGTAATGACTCCTTTCCATAGTGATTTAGGAATGCCTGCACGCATACCATTGTCGATTACCGTGCTAAACATTCGAGGAAACAATCCTTGAATGGTTGGGATTTCGTAAACATCTACTTTAGTACTTGTCATATCCAAACCTATCAACCATCTATCAATATCAAATTGAGTATTTTGTTTGTAACCAATAAGTAATAAGGTGGTGTTTCCTTTAAAGTCTTCGGGGATATTAACAGGTGTTTGTTCAAGACTATCACCGCTGATAGAAGGGAATGGTTGCCCGGTGAGCGATTGGTTAGCATAATGGGTACTGCAACCTACAGATAAAATGGCCAAAAAGCAGATAAAAAATAATCTCATTAAATAATCCTCGTTAATTAATATTAATTTTATGTATTACAATAAAGGATAATTACGTTACTTAAATCGATTTAGCTCAATATTATCTAATAAAATTATAGTTAATATTAAATCCAAAAGGGCAGTTGTAACGTATATGTTTATTAATACTTAATTTATACGCCTTTAAAATCTATAACTATGATTAAAAAACTTATATTTTGTTTAGCTATCACACTGTCTTTTTCTTCTTCAGCTGATATACCTAAAGATACATCAGGTTTTTTATATGGTTTTGGCTTAAGTACCAACAAAGAAATTTACAAGGACTATGACAGACGAAACCTGCTTTTACCTATCATAGGTTATAAAGGGGAAAAGTTTAATGTTTATGGACCCTTTGTCAGTTATGAAGTTGAAAAAATTGCGGGCATTAAAATTCTAGTTCAAGCAGCGCCTAGATTCCAAGGATTTGATGACGACGATAGTTATATTTTTGACGGTATGGCCGACAGAAAGTTTTCGATGGATGCAGGTATCGGATTACATTATAAAAAAAATGATTGGAAAATAACCTTTTCATCCATGTTTGATGTATTAGCTCGATCAAATGGTATGGAACTAACCTCATCTATCGGAAATATCTTTCGCTTTGGGCCTATTTTTATAGAGCCTAAAATTACATTTAGCTATCTGGATAGCAATCATGTTGATTATTACTACGGCGTTGGTATAGATGAGATAAATGTAAACAGGACAGCATATCTTGGACAAAGTGCATTAAACACTAGCATAAGTCTTTCAATATCCACGCCTATATTTTTGGGTGGTTATACCCAAATTAATATTAATCATACCTGGTTCGATTCAGTAATCACTGACAGCCCATTAGTTGAAGATCATTCAACTTTACTTATTAGAATTTTATATACCAGAAAATTTTAATACTTGTTAGTAATCTAAAATGAGGATCATAACGTATAAATAGGAAATTTATTTATAATTATCCTTATGCTACTCAACTTAATCGGTTTTAATATATCTTGGTTTGGCTTAGTTCTTTTAGGAAAAATCTTTATTCCGTTTGCTTTATGTTGGCTTGGATTACATATCTACTTTTGCAAAAAGCCCCTAGCTGAAGTTAAATTAATTATATCGGTAACCATTATGGGCACCATGGTTGACTCAATATTGTTGTTCGCCGATGTTCTCGTGTTCACTGAAAAATTAATTATTCCATTCTGGCTGATAACACTATGGGCTTCATTTGCAGCGACAATAGGACACAGCTTGAAATTTTTAGCGCATTCAAAAACATTACAATTCATTATCGGTTTTATATTCCCTCCGCTAAGTTATATAGGGGGTGCTTCTTTATCAGCTGTCGAATTCGGATATAACTTATGGGTAACTTATTTTATATTTGCGTCTATCTGGGGTGTTTTAATAATGTTGTTTTTTTCTTTAAAAGAAAGGTTCTATTCTCAAGAGATTTAAGAGGCAGTAAATGATTAACTTGTTTGTTATTACTTTTTTATGGATTAGCTCATCAGCTGTTGCAGCGAATGAGTCTAATGGAAACAGTTTAACGGTAGGTAAGCTACCAATAGATACGTTACCTACAGACTTTAGCCAACTAAATTTTAAAAAAGTGGGTAGCGCTAAATTTTCGGTGCTATTTTGGGATATATATAACAGTACCCTCTATACAAAATTAGGGAGTTATTCACATAAAAATTCACCTGATTCGCTTCTTTTTGAAATAGAGTACTTAAAAGATATTAAAACCAATGATTTAGTTGACCGCACTGTCCAGCAATGGAAATACCTAGATATTCCTGAGTCAGAGTACAGTAAATTTATTCCAACATTAAACGCAATATGGCCAGATATAGTATCAGGAGATAAATTGTCTATGTTAGTGCTAAATAATCAATCGGTATTCTATTTTAATGATATAAAAGTAGGGAGTATTGAGGAGAAAGAGTTTGGTGAACTCTTTCTATCTATATGGCTTTCACCCAAAACTAGCCAAAAAAAATTAAGAAATCAATTACTTGGAGAAATCGAATAATGTTTAAAAATATCAAAATTATATCGCTATCTATGTTGTTCATTTTAATCACCAGTTGTAGTTCTGAACTTTCTGATTATCAAGAAACCAATCCTAAATTTGATATTAAACATTACTTTACGGGAGATCTTCTCGCATGGGGAATGGTGCAAGATTATTCAAAAAAAGTTACACGTCGGTTCTGCGTTGAGTTAACGGGTAGATGGAATAATAACCAAGGTGAACTCGCTGAAGTGTTTTATTTCGATGATGGTGAAGTCAGCTATAGAAATTGGCAGCTAACTAAGCAATTAAATGATGAATATACCGGAATAGCAGAAGACGTTGTCGGTATAGCAAAAGGAAAACAATCAGGTTATGCATTTCAGTGGCAGTATCAGTTACTAGTTCCAATCGATGGCAAGACATACCAATTCGATATGGATGATTGGATGTATCAAATTGATGATAACCGCGTATTTAATCGCACTACAATGAATAAATTTGGTGTTAAATTAGCCGAGATCACCTTGTTTTTTGATAAGAAAACACTGACTAAAAAGTGTTTATAAAATACGCCAACAACATAACGATCACAGCTATTTAATTTATTAAATTAGTTAGTGCTTCTTCAACTTTTGAGTATTTAAACGAAAAACCGGAATTTATTAACTTCTCAGGCACAACATTTTGACCAAACAATAATAGATCTGACATTTCGCCTAATAGTATTTTTAATAGCCATGGAGGTGTTGATAAAAGACAAGGACGATTTAATGTAGAGGCTAGCGCATGAGTAAATTGATAGTTGTTAACAGGATTCGGTGCGGTTAAATTTATAGCACCATGTAATGTTTCATTTGTTTCTATATGTGATATCGCGGCAACCATATCCTCTAAATGAATCCATGACATCATTTGTTCTCCATCACCTATTTTACCACCCAAGCCCAATTTAAAAGGCGGTATCATTTTTCCTAAAGCACCACTCTTTTTAGCCAACACAATACCGGTGCGTAATATAGCAACTCTGGTTTTGTTTGTTGCTGCACTTAACGCAATATTCTCCCATTCTGAACAGACATAGTGAGTGAATTCGTGATGAAATTCTTCAAAGCTTTCATTTATAGGGTGTTTATTTTGTCTGCCATAAATACCAATAGCACTGGCTGAAATAAAGACACTTGGTGGGTTTTTAGCCTGACTAATAAGTTCAACTAGGTGTTGGGTAATATTCCAACGACTTTGACATATTTTATCTTGTTGGTTTTTAGACCAGCGTTTATCTGCGATAGCTTCACCTGCCAAATTTAAAACAACATCACTGTTTTCAATATCAATAATCGATAATTTATCAATAAAATGGATTTCACTACCTAACAAGTTTTGAGCGTTAATTTTATTTCTGCTAAGCACGGTTATTTGTGACGTATTCTTAGGTAAACTTTCAATAAAATCTTTTCCTATCAAGCCTGTACCGCCAGTTATTAGATAATTCATAATCGAGCCTTTATTATTATTTTATGATCTTTAATACGCGGTTTTTGACTTTAAGATCACCAAAGCATTATATTTATCTTATTCTAACTATGATCATCTTTTAACTTTACTACGTATGTATTTTTACAGCTCACCAAAAAAATGATTAATGAATACTCTTAATTTAAATTCAAATTTACCCATTTTTCCGTTACCGGTATTTCTTTTGCCTGGAGGGATAACGCGCCTAAGAATTTTTGAGCAACGGTATTTGAAAATGATCCAAATTGCATCTAAAGGTAGTGGCTTTGTAATCGTTTCGACCAAAACCCATGTAGACAAAGAATCTGCAGTAACAACACAAGATAACGAGTGGGGCAGTTGGGTTGATATTGTTAATTTTGATCAAGGGGATGATGGCGTTTTAGAAGTTGATGTTAAGTGTAAAAATTTAGTGGAACTCTTATCCATTGATAAAGATGAGGACAATTTACACTTTAGTGATGTAAAAATAACTCCTCATTGGTCTCATATCGACACTGAAACTGAAAACATCGCCTTGTTTCACAGTTTAGTCTCTGTATTCGAGCAAAGCCCCCTGTTAGATCGTTTGTACAAAAATGATATGACAGCGAATACTCATTGGGTTATTGCTCGTTGGTTAGAAATATTGCCTGTTAGCCTTGAAGTCAAAACATTACTTTCAAAATCTGATTCATTTCAAACAGCGCAAGATTTTGTTCATTCGATTGTGTTTTCAGCTAAAAAATCGTAAAAACCATATAATAAAAAAAATAGTGATCCATAAAAAAATGGCACCGTATGTATTGTTATAATATCTAACCGAGCACAGTGAATATGCACATCGCATCTATATGTTTGCCAAATGATCCGATAAATGCTACTTCTATCAGGATGCCTAATAAAATAAATCACACAGAATTGTGCGAATGGTTAACAGCCGTTGCAACGCACCGTGATAAACAAGCGTTTACTCACTTGTTTCAGTTTTTTTCACCCAAAATACAACGGATTGCTAAAATAAAAGTAAATACAGATGCCCGGGCGAGTGAAGTGGTACAAGAGACCATGGGCAATGTCTGGCGAAAAGCACATCTTTTTGATGGCAACAAAGGTGCAGTAACCACATGGGTATACACCATTATGCGTAATGTAACCTTCGATATGCTTCGTAAAGTTAAGTCTAATCGAGAAGACACCCTTAGTGATGATATATGGTCACTCGCTGAATCACAAAATATTCAAGAAGACGATTTTACTGATCATTTAGCCAATAATAATTTACGATCTGTTATTGACGATCTTCCAGAAAATCAACAACAAGTCATTAAAGCCTATTATTTTATGGAGATGTCGCAAGATCAGCTTGCCGTTCACCTCAATTTACCGTTAGGTACTATTAAATCACGTTTACGTCTAGCTCTAGGTAAACTTAAAGCACAATTAGGAGAAAGCCATGATTAAACATCACCCTAAATTTCAACTAATACAAGGTTTTGTTAATGGCGAATTACCGGCTTCTTTATCAGCGGGTATCGCTATTCATGCAGACCTGTGTTCTGAATGCCGCCAGCAAATATCTCTACTGACCGAGCAGTTGTCATACGCGAGTTTTGAAGAAGTCACTGTTGATAAATACAGCGTAAGTGACTCAGGCAAGCAAGATAATGTTAACCCTTTATATTTTGAGCAAGCAATTGCTGCAATCACTAAGTCAAATGATATTGATATCATAGAGCCAAAAATTGAAAAAAACATCATCTTCAAAAATCACGTTTATTCGTTACCTTTTGTTTTACACAATATGGTATTAGGTAAAACGGCAAACATAGGGAAACTTGCTAGAGCACGTATTCAACTTGATGAAAATGAAATACATAGTAGTTTATTGCATATTGAACCTGGAGGTTCTGTGCCTGAACATACGCACAATGGCTTTGAACTAACGGTGTTAATAGCCGGACAGTTTAGTGATAAAGAAGGGGAGTATGTTCCTGGTGATTTTATTATGTTAGATAAAAAACACCCGCATCACCCGGTTTCTGAAAAAGGTTGTCTGTGCTTTACTGTCGCTAACGACTCGTTGCATTTTACTCAAGGGATTAGTAAAATACTAAACCCTATTGGCGCTTTTATTTATTAATAACTGCTTTACAATTTAATATTTCAGGTTAAATTATTATGATTCATTCAGTTGAGAAAGAAGATCTTCATATAGGTATTAGTGCATGTCTGGTTGGAGAGAAAGTTAGATTTGACGCGAGTAACAAGCCTTCTAACTTTTGTATTCACGAGCTTGGGCAACACGTAAGTTACAAAACATATTGCCCAGAGGTTGCCATTGGTTTACCTATACCTAGGCCAACCATACGACAAATAAAACATAATGATTTAATTCATGTTGCTCAACGTGATGGCACCGGTGATGTTACCGAAGCACTTCAAGCCTATGGGCAAAAAGTGGCTAAAGTGACCGAGCACCTTAGTGGCTATGTTTTTTGTGCTAAAAGTCCTAGTTGTGGCATGGAGCGAGTCAAAGTGTATAGCCCCGAAGGTAATGCGCTTGTATCAAATGGCATTGGTGTTTTTGCCAACGAAATTATGAACGCAAATCCGTTATTACCCTGCGAAGAAAATGGCCGTTTAAATGACCCTCTTATTAGAGAGAACTTTGTAGCACGTATATATGCCTACAAGCATTGGCAAAATGTGGAAGCATCGGGTCTAACAAAGCATAAGTTAACCACCTTTCATAGCCAATATAAATATACGGTAATGAGTCATGATTTAGTGGCTTACAAGAGTTTAGGGCAATTATTAGCAAGAGCAGATTTACCCGTTGAACAGATGGCCTCTGAATATATTTCTGGTTTAATGGCAGCGCTCAGCATTAAAGCGACACGTAAAAAACATGCAAATACGTTAGCACATATACAAGGCTACTTTTCAAAGCACTTACAAGCCAATGAGCGACAAGAGTTATGTGAACAGATTGATGCTTATCGTGAAGGTTTAATTCCGTTAATGGCGCCATTAACGCTGATAAACCACTATTTACTACAATATCCAAAAGAATATTTAACGAGACAATCGTATTTATCACCGTACCCTAAAGCCCTAAAACTTAGGTACGCTTACTAGATTTTTTGATGTTCTACTTTTATTATCAGCTTATTATTATTTACTTTTTACTAAGGATATCACTTGTTACTTTGGTTTCGAAACGATCTTAGAACCCATGATAACCCCGCTTTACACTTCTTTCTAAGTGAAGTAAGTGCTCAGGAGCTCTTATCTTCTGACATGCCACATAAGGCGGTTTTTTTTATTTCAGAAAAGCAATGGCTAGAACACCACTGGTCACCGATAAAAATAGACTTAATCAAACGACACGCCTATTCGCTTGTAGAAGAACTTGCCCAAGTAAACATTAAATTAGAGATAGTTGAAGTGCCTGACTTTTCGGCGCAAAAAACTTATTTGAGTGAGTATTGCGACGTTAATAACATTAGCCATGTTATCGCTAACAGTGAAGTTGAAATAAACGAACAGCAACGTGATAAAACCTGTGTTGAATTAGGTATTCCCCTTAAATTATTTGAAGCCGATGTTATCGTTCCAAAAGGGAAAGTACTGAATAAATCGGGCGAAATGTATAAAGTATTTACCCCGTTTAAAAAAGCGTGGTTAACTTATGTGAAAGAGCATGGTTTTGAATATTTGGGGAGAGCTGAAACAAAAAACTCAGTCAAACCATTAGCCAGCGCAATAAAATCAAACTGCAAAGAAGCTATATCCACTAGCAATACTCTTTCAAATCACTGGCCTTTAGCGTCAGTGATAGAGACAGAAGTGTTACCTAGCTTTATACAACAAAAATTGGCTTTATATAATGACCAGCGAGATATTCCTTCAATTAAAGGCACATCAGGACTATCACCTTATTTAGCCATCGGCGCTATTAGCCCTCGGTATTTACTTTTTGTGGTACTTAATCATTATCCGGATTTGTTAACTGCTTCGGACTCACCAAAGTTTAGCTGGGTAAATGAATTGATTTGGCGTGAATTTTATCGAAATTTATTATTTCATTTCCCTCAATTGTGCAAAAACCAGTGCTTTAAAGATAAATACAGCTCGATTGCTTGGCATAATAATTTACCTTATTTTAAAGCCTGGTGCGACGGGCGAACAGGTTACCCCATAGTCGATGCTGCCATGAGACAGTTAAATCAAACAGGATGGATGCATAACCGCCTTAGAATGGTGGTTGCTAGTTTCTTAACTAAGCACTTATTAATTGACTGGCGTTGGGGTGAACAATATTTTATGGAACACTTAATTGATGGTGATTTAGCGTCTAACAATGGCGGTTGGCAATGGGCCGCTAGTACAGGATGTGATTCACAGCCCTATTTTAGAATATTTAACCCCACACGGCAGAGCGAAAGATTTGATCCAAAAGGTGACTTCATTCGTAAATTCCTTCCAGAACTGAAAGAAATACCCGATAAAGAGATTCATGCTCCTCATCGTTTTATTACAAAGAGTAATCTAGATATTTATTGGCCGACGATCGTTGAACATAAAGAGGCGCGTCTGATGGCATTAGATTTTTACAAATAACTCAATTGTATCAATAGTGTTGTAATTGTCAGCGCTAATCATTAGTCAGTTATGAGAATTTTATAATGAAAAGCAATGTTGAAAACACTAGCCAAAATACCAATGATACCCTTGAAGAAAAGCCTGAATGGTTAGTTAACTTTACTGATAACTACAGCAAGCTTTCAATAGATAACTTAGAGTTACTTGAAAATATTTATCATAAAGATATTACTTTTATCGATCCATTACATAAAGTACAAGGCTTTGAAAATTTACAAAGATACTTCTATGGCCTTTATGAAAGTTTAACTAGTTGCTATTTTACTATTGAACATATATTCGAAAAAGATGATGAAGCCGCTATTTATTGGGAAATGTCTTATCAACACCCTAAATTAAATGCCGGAAAAGCAGTTATTGTTAAAGGTCATTCGCATATAAAAGGCGAAAATGAAAAAGTCATTTATCACCGTGATTACCTTGACGCTGGCGCCATGCTTTACGAGCAACTGCCCGTTATTGGGAAAATTATTAAATGGATAAAAGCCAGGGCGGCTAAGTAATGCCGACTAATAAAAAAGTACTCATCACGGGCGCTACGTCAGGTATTGGTGAAGCGTTAGTGATTCAATATAGCAATGAGAATCACACCGTGATTGCCTGCGGTCGTCAAGCTGAAAAACTCTCAACATTATGCCAAAATAATCAAGCTAGCGAAACGTTGCAGTTTGATATTACCAACGAAGATCAAATTAAAGACGCAGCAGCAAAAGTAAGTGAACTTGATACTGTTATTTTCAATGCAGGTGACTGCTTATACATAGATAATGTTATGGCGTTCGATGCCGATTTATTTGCTAAAATAATTAATATCAACCTAACGTCTTTAGGTTATTTGATTAAGCATTTTTTACCTAAAATAAATAAAGGCGGACAGCTTGTATTTATTAGCTCTATAGCTAGTCAGTTACCTTTCCCAAAAAGCGAAGCTTACGGTGCCTCAAAAGCAGGTGTTGATTATTTGGCAAACAGCTTACGTCTTGACTTAGTAGCCCATGGCATAAACGTTACCCTTGTGCATCCAGGTTTTATTAAAACGCCATTAACTGACAAGAATGATTTTCCTATGCCCTTTATGCTAACGGCAAACGAAGCGGCAACACGTATTTACCAAGGTGTACAAGCGAGAAAGGACTATCTTCATTTTCCTAAACGTTTATCTCTTTTATTAAAGTTATTTCGCCTACTACCCAATAAAGTATGGCAATCACTTATTCTCAGGACTTCATAAATGAAAAATATTGCCATCATTGGATCAGGCATCTCGGGATTAACTACGGCCTACTTATTAGCTAAAAAGCACAAGGTTACTGTGTTTGAGAAAAGTGCACATATCGGGGGGCATACCGCAACCGTTGACGTTGAAGTTGACAATAAATCTTATGCCATCGATACCGGTTTTATTGTTTTCAATAATAAAACCTATCCAAATTTTTTAGCTTTGTTAGATGAAATTGGTGTTGGAAAACAAGAAGCAGAGATGAGCTTTTCAGTACACAATACAAAAACAAAATTAGAATACAACGGACACAATTTAAATACGCTTTTTGCACAACGTCGTAATTTATTTAGACCAAAATTTTGGGGCCTAGTTAAAGAAATATTACGGTTTAATAAGTTATGTAAACAAGCCTATGAATCTCAAAAATTTAATGAAGCCGACACACTAGGTGATTTTTTAATTGAGCATGATTTTAGTCAATTTTTCGCCGAACATTATATTTTACCGATGGGTGCTGCCATTTGGTCTAGCTCATTAACACAAATGGAAGGGTTTCAATTCCAATTTTTTGTGAAATTTTTTCACAATCATGGATTATTAAACATCGCCGATAGGCCCCAATGGTATGTTATCCCTGAAGGATCACGCAGTTATTTATCACCATTATGCCAATCATTTTTTGACAGCATAAGAGTCAATTCACCTATTAAATTCATCACACGAAACAATGACAAAGTACAATTGCATTTTAGTAATATAAATAATGAGAACGATGATCTAACTAATGATACCGGTGATTTACATAATGATGTAGAGCACGTAGAAGAATTTGATGAAGTCGTACTGGCTTGTCATTCAGATCAAGCTCTGGCTCTGCTAGAAGATCCAAGTGGTGAAGAGAGTACTATTCTCAGTGCTATGCCTTACAGTGAGAATTCAGTGGTGCTTCATACCGATATCAGCCTGTTGCCGAAACGTAAAAAAGCCTGGGCAAGTTGGAATTATCAGCTAAGTACTGATCGTGATAAACCGGCAAGTGTTACTTATAACATGAATATTTTGCAGAGCTTAAATAGCGAACATACTTTTTGCGTCACACTTAATCAACGTGAAAGTATTGCACCCGATAAAATATTACGCGAATTTACTTACCACCATCCTATTTTCTCACTTGAATCCATTGGAGCCCAGCAGCAACGCAAAAAAATATGTGGCCAACGTCATACCCATTATGCCGGTGCTTATTGGCACAGCGGTTTTCATGAAGATGGGGTCAGAAGCGGTGTAGAAGTGGCAAAACGATTTGATTGTTTTTTATCTAACCATGCATCACAAGACGACTAGTCATGAAATCCTTGAACAACAGTAAAATTTACCTTGGCAATATAAATCACCGACGTTTATGGCCTAAAAAGCATCACTTCAACTATACACTCTACATGCTGGCATTAGATACCAGTGAAATGGAAAAACACCATAGCCCAAGCTGGCTATTTGGCTTTTCTAAATTCTATCCGCTTGGATTTGTTGAAAAAGACTACCTAAGAAGTGAACCGGGAACACTTGATCAACGTATAAGAAATAAAGTGAACCAGTTGGGAGGTGATATTGATATTTCCCGAATCCTTATGTTAGTTCAAGTAAGGTGTTTTGGCATTTATTTTAGCCCGGCAAATTTTTATTTTTGTTATGACCAAAACGAAATTTGCACACACATGCTTGCAGAAGTCAGTAATACCCCATGGAACGAACGGCATTATTATTTGGTTGATTTACAAAAAAAAGATGAAAAAATAAGTGAAAAATATTTTCAAGTATCTCCTTTCATGGATTTAGATATGTGCTATTTATGGCAGGTAAAACCGCCCAGTAATAATACCGATAAACTAGTCGTTACTATTGAAAATAAACGTAAAAATTTACAAAGCGGTAAAATGGATAAACTATTTGATGTCAGTCTAGTGATGCGTAAAAAAGAATTTTCACAAAAGAGTTTATTTCGTGTTTGGTGTCAATTACCGGTGATGACTATCAAGGTGGTTTTCAGTATTTATTGGCAGGCATTAAAACTATTTATTAAAGGTATTCCCTTTATTGGCTATCAAAAAAAAATTAAATAGCCACATGTTATTGAATAGAAATTAGGAGTATCAAATGGAACAAATCGAAGGTTTAGCTGCTTTTGAAAAGGCTAACTGGTTAAATAGGCGTTGTCGCTCTATCGTACATTCTGTTTTTGAAAAACTTAGTTATGGCCAATTAGAAGTTGTCGAAGGGACAACACATTTGTTATTTCCCCAATCGACAAATGATGAGCCTAGTATTAAAGGTAAAATACATATTCATCATGCCAGTGTTTACCAAGACTTTGTCAAAGGTGGCAGTATCGGTGTTGCCGAGGCATTTATTGACGGTAAATGGAGTAGTCCTGATCTGACATCGGTTATTCGTATTTTTGCTAAAGCCCAGCAGCAAGCTGATGAATTTGATAAGAAAAAGTCTTGGCTGAATAAAATTAAAAATTCATTTTTTCATTGGCAAAACCGCAACAGCCAATCAGGATCAAAACGCAATATTCTTGCTCATTACGACTTAGGTAATGAGCTATACACCCGATTTTTAGATCCAGAAATGATGTACTCCTCTGCAATTTACCCCACAAAAGAGTCAACACTTGCAGAGGCACAGTTACATAAATTAGAAACCATTTGTCAGAAACTAGAATTAACTCCTGAAGATCACCTGCTTGAAATAGGCACCGGATGGGGGGGGTTAGCGATTTATGCTGCGCAAAATTACGGGTGTAAAGTAACCACAACCACTATTTCTGATGCACAATTTGATTACGTTAATGAACGGGTAAACCAGTTAGGGTTAACGGATAAAATCACGTTATTGAAGAAAGATTATCGTGAACTGACCGGAACCTTTGACAAAGTTGTTTCAGTAGAAATGATTGAAGCGGTTGGCCTTGAATTTCTACCTAGCTTTTTTCAGCAATGTAACAATAGATTAAAAACGGGTGGAAAATTACTTATTCAGTCAATCACCATTGCTGATCAACGATTTGACTCCTACAAAAACAATGTAGATTTTATTCAACGTTACATATTTCCAGGTGGTTTTTTACCTTCAATTACGGTGTTATCTCAACATATCACCCAGCATTCGAGTATGACTATCGAATCATTGAATGACATCGGATTAGATTATGCAAAAACATTAGCGGATTGGAGAACTGGCTTTTTGAGTAAATGGACGGAATTGACGGAAGTTGGTTACGATGAAGAGTTTAAAAGACTATGGCTGTATTATTTAGCTTATTGTGAAGGCGCTTTTTTAGAAAGAGCGACGAGTACTATTCATTTAGTCGCAAGGAAATAAAGGCAGTTAACCGGTGCCAGAATACTTTGTGATTTTCTAGGGGATGGGCGGAAATATTAAGGTGATTAGATGTCTTCCAGGATGCCGCAGTTAACCGTAGTCCTGAACACCGTGTGTTCAGGGCGGAAATATCATGCTAACCGTAGGCTTCCCGATACGAGCCGGGCTTGCACAATAGTTAATAATCAACTTCCTTAGGTAAAACTTATCGGCTCAGGGACATAGTCACTTACAAACATCCCAGAAGACAAGTTCATTATAGCTAAAATTAAAGAAGAGATAAGTTTTTTTTAACTGGTCGGCGTTAAGTGTTGTCAATTTAATCGTATTACGCCTGCTTCTTACTCGTTGACGCCATGGCTTGTTCAATTGTTGACTGTAACAGTGCTACTTTTGTTTTATTTTCTTGCTGCTCTGCTTTTAACTTTTGCTTAGTAGCTAATAATTCATTCGTTAAATTTAAGGCAGTCATGAGTATCGCTTGTTCTGGGGAGGCAATAGACTTGCTTTGGTTAGCGTTAGCTAAACGCAATGTTAATTCTGCTGCGGCACTGAGTAAGGCGCTCTCTTGTCCAATAGGACAAGCTACTTTTAGTTTACGATCAATAATATTGATTTCAACAGTGCGTTGATTCATTCGCGACAATTCCAAGAATAATATAAAATATATACCTAAATCACCTCAATAGGTAGGATTCAGCTGAAATGCTCATCTTGAAGTGGTTTGGGTATACAATCCAATGACTCGCACTATAACTGTGCTGATTTAGCGATGCAAGCAAATGAATATGTTTATGTTATTCTTCATGTCTTTTTAGTGTGGCAATGTTAGGATAGTGTCATAATGTTATTTCCTTTATTTTAAGTTATTAGTCATGTCAGAACATTCATCTCAACAAAGCAAACTCGATTTTTCGTCAGCCCAAGCTGTCATCACGACCGAAAACATTCAAAGCCACGCTAGCGAAATTCATGGCGTACTAACAGGGTTAGTTTGCGCAGGTTTTACTTTTGAAGAACAAAGCTATATTGGCATGCTAAATGACCTGTTTAATAGTGGTGATGGTTTTCCAAATGCAGTAAAAACCGTTATTAAACAAATGTATAATGAGTTGTGGGCAGATATTCTTGACGATGATTATGCTTTTCAATTGATGTTACCTGATGATGACGATTCAATTATTGAGCGTGGTCATGCGTTAGGTAATTGGGTACAGGGTTTTAATTTAGGTTTTGGTTTACAGCAAAAAAATAGTCCAGTAACGTCAACTGAAGTAAAAGAAGTGTTAACTGACTTTGCAGAAATAGCAAATCTTTCTGATGAAATGGAAGAAGATGAAGATACCGAACAAGCCTATTTTGAAATCAGTGAATATGTGCGAATTTCAGCTTTATTATGTTTCACCGAATTAGGCTCATCACCAACAACCGTTGATAATAAAAACACGGATAACACCATTCATTAACAATACTATTTTTTAACACGGCGATTAGAGAAATCATGACTATAGTGCACGATACAACGTTGACTCAATTACCTGGAATCGCTAGCTTACCCTTAAGTGATTTTAAAACTCATCGGGCTAACTTTTTCGATAAAATGAAACCTAACAGTATCGCTTTGTTTGGCGCTGCTAGTGAAGTTACACGTAGTAATGATACAGAATATGCCTTCTGCCAAAATAAACACTTTTATTATTTAACGGGTTTCAATGAACCTGATGCGTTACTTTTGTTACTTAAAATAGATAACAATCCACAAGCAATATTATTTTCTTTACCTAAAGATAAAAGCCATGAAGTTTGGCATGGTCGTCGAGTCGGTCAAGAGAAAGCTTGTCAGCAGTATAACTTTGATCAAAGTTATGTACTTGATGAACTGTCTAGTTTACTACCTAACTATTTAAATGGGTTGAGCCAAGTCTATTTTTGTTTTGATAACAGTGATATGTCACAACAAGTTTTTACTTGGTTATCACACGTTAGATCAACGGCTCGTCAAGGGTCTAAAGTACCTGAAGTGTTAATTGATGCAAGCCCGATTATTAATGAGTTACGCTTAATTAAAAGTGCTAATGAAATAGAATTGATGCGCCAAGTTAATTATATTTCGGGTTTAGCACATCAACGAGCAATGCAGAAAGCAGCAGTAGGGATGTTTGAATACCAAATAGAAACTGAATTATTGCATGAGTTTTCTCGTCATGGTGCGCGCCATCCCGCATACGCTAGCATAGTGGCTGGCGGCGATAACGCCAATATTTTACATTACACCGACAATGGTGAAACCCTACAAAACAATGACCTGTTATTAATTGATGCCGGAGGTGAACTATCTGGCTATGCGGCTGATATTACTCGAACCTTTCCCGTGAATGGAAAATTTACTGCACCGCAAACAGTGTTATATCAACTAGTACTTGATACTCAGTTAACCGTCATCTCAGCGATAAAGCCGGGTATTACTTTCGCTAAGCTAAATGAAATGGCCAATGAATGTTTAACACAAGGGTTACTTGATTTAGCTATTTTATCAGGTGACTTAGCACAATTACTGCTAGATAACGCGTGTAAAAAATACTTTATTCATGGTTTAGGTCATTGGCTTGGTTTAGACGTTCACGATGTGGGTGACTATCATATTAATGAAAATAAACAGCAGTGTCGTGAATTTGTTGCAGGCATGGTATTAACCATAGAACCAGGACTATATATGCCTAATGACGATGATGAGTTAGATGAAAAATGGCGTGGTATTGGCATTCGAATTGAAGATAACATCGTTGTTACCAAGCAAGGCTATGAAAACTTAACAGTGAATTCGCCACGAACCATTAATGACATTGAAGCGTTAATGAAGAATAAAATATAAGTATTTAATTACAAACAAAGTCAAAACCAAATAAAAAAATCATGAGCAAGACTAAAAAATTTTTTGATATCATCATCTCTGGCGGCGGCTTATCAGGGAGTTTAATGGCATTAAGCTTAGCGGATTTAACCAAAGCCGATGGCAGCTTATTATCTATTGCCATTGTTGAAGCAAATAAGCCTGAAGAACATAAAACGGCACAACAAAGTCACACCTCGCCTTTGTTTGATGATCGCGTCTTGGCGTTATCACATGCGAGCGCAAAATACCTAGACAGTGTGGATGTGTGGCAGCATTTATTACTTGATGCTTGCCCGATTGAAAAAATTGATATCTCAGATCGTGGCCATTACGGTAAAGCCCGTATAGAAGCACAAGAACACGGCGTATCTGCATTAGGCTATGTTATCGCTATGGCTAAAATTGGCCAAGGGCAATTAAAAGCATTAGCCAGTAAAACTAATGTCCAGTGGTTTAGCCCTGATACGATTACGGATATTAATTGGCAACCCAGCAATGAACACAACAATGAACTCATTCCTGAATCAGATAATGAACTAAGTAATAGCGTAGACAATAGTGTGGTTAACGTAACACTTAGCTCAGCTGATATTTTACAAACCAGTTTATTACTTGCCTGCGATGGCGCTAATTCACCTTGTCGAAAGTTAGCAAAAATTGACGTAAATAAAAATGATTATCAGCAAGTGGCACTGATTGCCAATGTTGCGACAGAAAAAGTACATAACAATAAAGCGTTTGAGCGTTTCACAGAATTCGGCCCCATTGCAATGCTACCTTTGGTTCCGTTAAAAAATTCGCAAAGTCGTTGCTCACTAGTATGGACGTTGTCAGCTAAACAAAGTGAACAGCTATTAGCCCTTAACGATGTTGAATTTAGTCATCAACTTGAATTAGCCTTTGGCAGTTGGCTTGGCAAAATTACTCAGGTAGGTAAGCGCGATGTTTATCCGTTAGTACTTTTACAAGCCCAGCAACAAACCTATCATCGAATGGCGCTTATTGGTAATGCCTCACACACCATTCACCCCATTGCAGGGCAAGGCTTTAATTTAGGTTTGCGTGACGTGCAATTGATGGCCAGTTTGATCGAAAAACAATTACAGAACCAAGCGGATATTGGCAGTTTTAGGTTACTCAATGAATATTCACAAAAACGTGCACAAGATCAAAAACAAATAATCACCTTAACCGACTCACTTGTTACCTTGTTTGCGAATGATTTACCTCCTTTAGTTGCGGGAAGAAATGCAGGCTTAAAAATAATGAATTATTGTCAGCCACTAAAAAGAACCTTGGTAAATAAGTTGATGGGCTATTAAAGAGATAAATAATGCAAAAATTTGATGTATTAATTGTGGGTGCTGGTATCGTCGGTTTAACCTTAGCGTTAGCCTTAAGAAAAACCACCGACCTAAAAATTGCCATTGCCGACACTCAACCTATCAAAGCGGTAACACCCGAGCCAGAGGTAAGGGTTAGTGCGATCAATATGGCTAGTCAAACCCTTTTTGAAAACTTGAATATTTGGTCTGATATTACAGAAAATCGTCTACAACCTTATCAAAAAATGCATATTTGGGACAAGGGTGGTTTAGGCAAGCTAGATTTTTCGTTTGATGATTTAGGCCCTTTTTTACAACATGAAAACCTTGGTTGGATTATTGAAAACAAGGTGATCCGCAATGCCTTATGGCAAAAAGCTCAAACGGATGAGGGGATTAGTTTTTTCACTGATCATAAATTAGCCAGTATTACCGAAGGGGATAGCGAAGTTTTTGTTAGTTTTGATACCTCTGTAGAAGTAAGTAAAGGCACACAAGCCCCTTTAATGGCAAAACTGGTTGTTGGCGCTGACGGGGCAAACTCATGGGTTAGAAAGCAAATAGATACCCCCATGATCACTCGTGATTATGATCATCATGCGATTGTTGCCACAATAAAATGTTCGCAAGGTCATGAAAATACAGCATGGCAAGTCTTTCTTCCCACTGGACCCTTAGCCTTTTTACCTCTTTTTCCACAAGATAATGCCACATGCTCTATTGTTTATTCAACATCACCTAAAGAAGCTAAAAGGCTAACCGCGCTTAATGCGATCGATTTTGCTAAAGAGCTAACAGCGGCCAGTGACGGTAAGTTAGGTAACATTGAGTTGGTCAGTGAACGTTTTACTTATCCGCTAACCATGCGATTGGCTCAAGATTTTGTGAAAGGCAGAGTCGTACTGATTGGCGATGCAGCGCATACTATACACCCGCTTGCAGGGCAGGGCGTTAATCTTGGTTTAGTAGATGCCGCCGCATTGGCACAAAACATTACTTCATTAATGTCAGCGCAAGGCACAGGGGATAAAAATTTAGCCTCACCAAGAGTATTAAAAGCTTTTTCACGCGCCCGTAAAAGTGAAGCTACAGAGATGATTGCTGCCATGGAGGCAATCAAGCAAACCTTTAGTCTTCAGCAACCAGGCGTTAAATTATTTCGCGGTATTGGACTCAGTTTATTGGATAACGTTAAGCCAGCTAAAAAAATTCTAATAGAAAAGGCACTGGGCCTTAAAAGTGACTTACCTGAATTAGCACAAAGAAAGCTAAACTAAGTGATTCAAAAAAACAGTAAAAAAATTTATAAAATTAATCCCTGCCACTAGCCGATCAATCTGCTTTAATTGGGCTATAATTTTAATAAACTCTATTTTTTGGAATTTAATTCTAACTTTGTCGTAAACTTGGTTTTTAATTTGAAAATCGTGATTGTGTTTTGTTGAATAGGACTAAGCCAACGGTTATAATTAGCCCACATTCGAGGGCTTTACTATTTTTATTCACATTAGTAGGCGCTAACAGCAAATACTTGGCTGACTTACTTAGGTATTACTTATGACGAACAAAACCGTACTGCATGCAAAACACTTAGCTTCTGGCGCTAAAATGGTTGATTTTTATGGCTGGGAAATGCCAATTAACTATGGCTCACAAATAGAAGAACACAATGTTGTTCGTCAAAATGCTGGTATGTTTGATGTTTCTCATATGACCATTGTTGACATACAAGGCATTGACGCAAAAGACTTTTTACGTTATTTAGTGATTAATGATGTCGCCAAATTAACCGTAGCAGGTAAAGCGCTATATACGGGTATGTTAAATGAAGAAGGTGGTGTAATTGATGATTTGATCATTTATTTCTTCTCAGATACTAATTACCGTTTAGTGGTTAATTCAGCAACTCGCGAAAAAGATCTCGCGTGGATGAACAAACAAGCAAGCGGTTTTGATCTGACCATTATTGAACGACCTGAATTTGGCATGATTGCTGTGCAAGGCCCACAAGCCAAAGCTAAAGTGGCCGAGTTACTCACACCAGAGCAAATTGTTGCGGTTGAAGGCATGAAACCATTCTTTGGCGTGCAAGTGGGTGATTTGTTTATCGCCACTACCGGTTATACCGGCGAAGACGGTTATGAGATTATTGTTCCAGATAATACCGCAGAAGATTTTTGGCAAAAACTATTAGATGTAGGTGTAGCCCCATGTGGTTTAGGTGCTCGTGACACATTACGTTTAGAAGCGGGTATGAATCTTTATGGTTTAGATATGGACGAAACTGTATCTCCATTAGCTGCTAACATGGCGTGGACTATTAGCTGGGAGCCAACTGCACGTAACTTTATTGGTCGTGATGTATTAACAACGCAAAAAGCTGCCGGTACACAACCTAAATTAGTGGGTTTAGTACTGACAGAAAAAGGTGTATTACGCTCTCATCAAGTGGTCATTACCGAATTTGGTCAGGGAGAGATAACCTCTGGTTCATTCTCACCTACCTTAGGACACAGTGTCGCCTTAGCGCGAGTACCACGTAGCGTAAAAGTGGGTGACATAGTCGAAGTTGAAATGCGTAAAAAATTAGTAAAAGTTACCGTAACTAAGCCTAGCTTTGTTCGTAACGGCAAAAAAGTTTTCTAATCCGTCGTACTTGAAATTACAGCTTTATTGTTGTCGTTATTCGCCCTATCACTTAGCTTAACTTATATGAGTTAAGCTCAAGGGCTCACAACTAGACGGCTTCGCTGTAATTCCAATTACATAGGATTTATACTATTATCTAGTGGTTTTGTGCGATAAAAATTACTTAAATTAAAAATTTAAATAGGAAAAATTAACATGAGCAACATCCCTACAGAATTAAAATATGCCACTTCTCACGAGTGGGTTAGCGTAGCAAAAGACGGTATCGTTACTGTTGGCATTACTGAACACGCACAAGATCTTTTAGGTGATATGGTTTTTGTTGAATTACCTGACGTTGATGATTCAATCAGCACTGGCGATGATGTTGCTGTTGCAGAATCTGTTAAAGCAGCTTCAGACATTTACGCACCTGTTTCAGGTACTGTTGTTGAAATCAACGAAGCACTTGAAGATGCTCCTGAGTTAGTTAACTCTGACGCATTTGGTGAAGGTTGGTTATTTAAAGTTAAACTTGATGATGCAAGTGAGTTAGAAAACTTACTTGATGCAGACGGCTACGCTTCGTCTATCGAAGATTAACGTCGATAATCAATTTTAGTCGGCATTTTCTACGTTGTTCGCCTTGTCACTTACTACCGTAAGCCCCAACAGCGTACAACTTGACTGCTTTGCCTACATCTTGATTGTCTTAGTTAAAGAATTAATTTAGTTAAGATAAATCAGTTGATAAAAGTATCTAAATATTCATTACCTTTGTTAAAAGGGTAGTTTTTAATAGTAAGCCTTAAACAAATTATGTTTGAGGCTTTATTTTATTTCAAATTCATAAATTTATTTAAGTGAAACTGTTATGACCTCAAAAGTAATTGTTAACTCATTAGCACAGTTAGAGCAAACTCAAGACTTTATCCGTCGCCATATAGGCCCTAGCGAATCGCAAACGCAAGCCATGTTGAAAGACTTAGGCGTTGAGTCAGTCGATACGTTAATTGATGAAATAGTCCCAAGTGATATTCGTTTAGCTGACTTGCCAAATATCCAAGAGAGTAAAACAGAATTTCAAGCCTTGGCGGATTTAAAAGCCGTTGCTAGCTTAAATCAAGTAAACGATACGTACATTGGTTTAGGTTATTTTGGTACCTTAACGCCCAATGTTATTTTACGTAACGTGTTAGAAAATCCAGGTTGGTATACAGCTTATACGCCGTATCAGCCAGAAATTGCTCAAGGTCGTTTAGAGTCATTATTAAACTTCCAACAAATGTGTATAGACCTTACCGGCTTAGACCTCGCTTCCGCGTCATTATTAGATGAATCTACTGCAGCAGCAGAAGCCATGGCATTAGCCAAACGTGTGTCTAAAAACAAAAAATCAAACTTATTTTTTATCGGTGATGATGTTTACCCACAAACTATTGACGTTGTTAAGCAACGAGCACAAATGTTTGGTTTTGACATTATCGTTGCCCCTGCGAACGAAGCGGCAGAGCACGATGTTTTCGGCGCCCTTATTCAATACCCTGGCGCTAGCGGTGCAGTAACCGATATCAGTGACTTAATTACTAAAATTCATGAGAAAAAAGGTATTGTTGCCGTAGCAGCCGACATCATGAGCTTAGTCTTATTAAAATCTCCGGGTGAATTAGGCGCAGACGCTGTTATTGGTTCAACCCAACGTTTTGGTGTACCAATGGGTTACGGTGGTCCACACGCCGCATTTTTCACCACAAGTGATAAATACAAACGTTCATTACCGGGTCGTATTATTGGTGTTTCAAGAGATACACGTGGTAACAACGCACTACGCATGGCTATGCAAACTCGTGAGCAACATATACGTCGTGAAAAAGCCAACTCAAACATTTGTACAGCACAAGTATTACTCGCCAACATGGCAGCGTTCTATGCGGTTTATCACGGCCCACAAGGTTTAAAAACTATTGCTGACCGTATTCATCGTTTTGCTGACATATTATGTTTAGGTACGGCAACAAAAGGCTTAACGGCTGTTCATGCTAATTACTTTGACACGCTTACTTTTAACTTATCTGATGGTAAGTTTAACAAAGAAGAAATCGTCGCACGCGCATTAGCCGCGGGCGTTAACTTTCGCAACGACGTTCAAGGTAAAATCTCAATATCACTAGATGAAACCACGACACGGGCAAAAATGGCTGGTTTATTCGATATTTTATTAGGTGAAGGTCACGGTTTAAACGTGGGCGAACTTGATGATCAAATCGTGGCTTCGGGTCATTCCTCAATTCCCACATCATTAGTACGTCAGTCAGCAATCTTAACGCATCCTGTATTTAACTCTTACCACAGCGAAACAGAAATGCTTCGTTATATCAAAAAACTTGAGAACAAAGATTTAGCATTGAACCACTCAATGATTTCTTTAGGATCTTGTACGATGAAGTTAAATGCAACCGCGCAAATGATCCCCGTATCATGGCCTGAATTTGCCAACATGCATCCTTTTGCGCCAATGAACCAAGCGCAAGGTTACAAGACAATGATTGACGAACTAGCTAAATGGTTAGTTGAGTTAACGGGTTACGACAAAATGTCGATGCAACCTAACTCAGGGGCACAAGGTGAATATGCGGGCTTAATCTCAATTGTTAAATATCACGAAAGCCGTGGCGATTCACATCGTAACATTTGTTTAATTCCCTCTTCAGCGCATGGTACTAACCCAGCAACAGCCCAGATGGTTGGTTTTAAAGTTGTTGTAGTAGATTGTGACAAGGAAGGTAACGTTGACATGGCCGACTTAACTGCGAAAGCAGAAGAGTTACGCGACAACCTTGCTTGTATCATGATTACCTACCCATCTACGCACGGTGTTTATGAAACAACCATTGCTGAAATTTGTAACATCGTACATGAGCATGGCGGTCAAGTTTACCTTGATGGTGCAAATATGAACGCACAAGTAGGATTAACATCACCAGGGCATATCGGCGCTGATGTTTCTCACCTTAACTTACACAAAACCTTTGCTATTCCACATGGTGGTGGTGGTCCAGGTATGGGGCCTATCGGCGTTAAAGCGCATTTAGCCCCGTTTTTACCTGACCATGCGTTAATTAACGTCGATGAAGTAACTAAAGGTAATGGCGCCGTATCAGCAGCACCCTATGGTAGTGCCGGTATTTTATGTATCTCTTACCTCTATTGCGCCATGTTAGGTAAGCAAGGTGTTACTGAGGCTAGTAAATATGCAATCACTAACGCTAACTACGTAGCAACAAAACTAAGCCAACATTACCCGCTTTTATATGCTGGAAAAAATGGCCGTGTTGCCCACGAATGTATTATCGATTTACGTCCACTTAAAGCGTCATCAGGTATTACCGAAGTAGATATAGCAAAGCGCTTAATTGATTACGGTTTTCATGCACCCACTATGTCGTTCCCTGTAGCGGGTACGTTCATGATTGAGCCAACTGAATCTGAATCAAAAGTTGAATTAGACCGATTTGTTGAAGCCATGGTGTGTATTCGTGATGAAGTACGAAAAGTTGAGTCAGGTGAGTGGGCGCTATTGAATAATCCTCTTCAAAATGCCCCCCATACGTTAGCGGATATTACTGATGTTTGGGATCGTGGTTACACAGTTGCAGAAGCTGTTTTTCCTGTACCAGCGGCAGCGGCTAATAAATTCTGGCCAACGGTTAATCGTATTGATGATGTTTATGGAGATAGAAATTTAATCTGTTCTTGCCCACCTATTGATAGTTATATTGATTAGGTTGTTGTTGTTGTTGTTGTTGCTCACAATAGATCCAGTTGGAAACGCTAACTGAATAACATATAAATCATGTAGAAATAACGTAGAAAGCGAGCCAGAAATGGTTCGCTTTTTTATTTGTTAACTACCTAGATCAACTTTACAATTATATTAACGATGAACTAGCTCAACTGACCCATCCCGATACTTATGTCAAAAACCTTCACCTTGAAATGTAAACCTAGCTCAGTGGTTTCTCTTAGACAAAACACGATAAAACTTAGCTTGCGACGTTGACAAAATATTACCTATAGTGTTTTATAACCTATAGGTAAAAGAATCCTTAGCCTATATCCTAAACTCCAACAAGCGGAAAATACTATGCCAAGATATATAATTGAACGAGACATCCCAGAGATAGGCTCAGCTGCGCGAGAAGAGCTGCGTGGAGCTGCACAACAGTCTAATGGCGTGCTTAACGAAATGCAGGCGGAACAGAAGAAGATTCAATGGGAACATTCCTATGTAGCCGGCGATAAGACATTCTGTATCTACTTAGCCGATAACGTAGCACTTATTGAAGAGCATGCGGAGCGGAGTGGTTTTCCAGCCACCAAAGTAACCGAAGTACGTAAGATGATTGATCCCGTAACAGCAGAAAGTTAAAGACTTTTATTACCCATAATACCGTGGTCTTGCTAACGCATTAGCAAGACCCATTTGAATGCGACACATAGGCTTAGCTAATTCATCATGTTATTTTTATTCAAATTTTAGGGACTTAACTTGTTCTGGTATATCTAACGTTATAAAGTGGCTCGAATTTTTACTTTCAATAACCGTAATATTCTTTTTACTTTTATGGGCAAGCTTCATCATTAAATCACGACTTAATACATCATCTTTACTGCCAATTAGAATATAGCCTTTTTTAATCGCATCAAATAAATCAACCTTATTTGTGAGTGTCCAAGCATTCAAATTGGTTAAGTTATCTAACAATACCTTTATATATTTATGGTTATTCCATATACCCAACAGTAAATGTTTTTTTCGTTCATTCATGGGGTGAATATTTTTTAATGCAAAGTCAGGTATGCCAAATCTCGCAAGCCAAGCCACAATAAATGGAAACGGATATAGAATGATATAAGACAGTAAATCATTAACTGCTTTAGGGCGTTTATTGGCTTTAAAAAGAGGAGCCTCAGGTAAAACAGGGGCTTCTAATATCACCGTTGCATTGTTAAATAATGCTTGATTCTGTTTAATGGCCTCAAGTACAACCGCCCCACCACGAGAGTGACCGTGTAACAACAACTCATCAGTACTTGCCAAATTTTTAACCGCTTGAATCAGTACCGCAGCATCATGTTCAATCGTATGTTTCTGATAAGGATTGTCTATTTGCCAAGCGGGTTTTGTGGGCGTAATATTTTTATTAGCCGCATGATAATCACAACTATTGATTAAAATTAACTCACCGTCGTTAGCAGTATAAAGCTGAGTAAAATAGCGATAGTCTTCTAACCAGCCATGCATACAAATAATGGTTTTATGGCTTCGACCAGTATTGTTTAAATGAGCCACAATACTATGACCTATTTGATACAAATCACCGTTAAAGTCTTCGTGATTTTTAATACCAGTTTCTTTTAATAAAAGATATTTACGCCATAGATGAATACAAATAACGAAAATTAACAGACTAACAATAACCATAAGTTCACTCGATGTTGTTATGTGGATGGATAATTTTTTATTATAACGAATATAAATTACGCTGCATGCTTAGGTCATCTATTACTCTAATATTGGCTATTGGCTATTGGCTACGGAAATTTAATGAATGGTCACAGGTACAAAATAGGTACACAAAATTAAAAAATCCTTGAGTTCCCCCCCCATGCCATGTTGCCATGAATTTTTACTTAGCCTTATATAAATTACACTTAGCTAAGATTTTTTATTTATCTTGTTACGATAATGCACTAAGTCCATGGTCGGCTAACAATTTTGTGGTGCTTACTCATATAACGTCTCTATGAGAACATTTATTTTCTTAACGTCACTAAGACGTAATGCGATTAAACTTTTTACTAATTGAGCCTTTAATGGGATGTTATTTTTCAATGCCTGACTAAAAATTGATTCAATACTTAAAAAAGCTTCAACGACTTCAAGTACGTCATTACTGAGTAATTTTGGTATATTAGCAAAAGTGTTTGCCATAGGGTCAATAATTTCTTTACCTTCTTTTAACGCACAGCAAATAAATTCAAACCAGCAAACTAACGATAAAGAAAGCAGCTTAGTAGATCGCCCTAACGCTATGTTATCTTCAATTGTTGGCAATATTCTCATTTGTATTTTTTGCGAACCATCAAAAGCTATTTGCGCTAATAAATGACGGATATTAGGGTTTAAAAAACGCTGAATAATATCATGACTATAGGATTTCACATCTAATTCTTTTGGTGGAACAAATGAGCCAATAATTTCATCAGAAGCCAACTTAGAAATAAATTGATAAAAATATTTATCGCTAGTGACATCAAATACAGTTTCATAACCGGCGAGTGAACCTGCGTAGGCCAATGTTGAATGCAAGCAGTTAAGTAATCTTAACTTTGCTTTCTCAAACCCTTCTACGTCATCGGTAAATATAACACCTACCTTTTCCCAATCAGGGCGTTCACCTTGCCAGTTGTTATCGATAACCCATTGCGTAAACTCTTCCCTTTGTATTGGCCAGTTATCTTGTAAATGAATAGCTTTTGATACGGACTCAATGGTATAGCTTTCAGTTTTAGGGGTAATACTATCAACCATTGAATTTGGAAAGGCGACATTTTTATCTATCCATTCTTGCAGGTTGATATCAAACTGTCCTGCGTAATCTAAAACAGCGCGGCGCAGTTTTTCACCATTGCCAGAAACATTATCACAACTGAGCACATTAAAGGCATTAATACCCTTTAGCTTTCTTTGCTTAAGTGATTCTGTGATGAAACCAATGGCACTGACTGGGCTCGTTGGGTTGGCTAAATCATGCTTAATATCCTTATGATTTAAATCCAAGGAGCCGTCAGAGGCTAAACAATAGCCTTTTTCGGTAATAGTTAAGGTAACAAGTTTTGTGCTCGCAGCCGCCATACGAGCAATAACCTCATTGCTTTGTTCGCTGGCAACTAACACTTCTTTTATGGCACCAATAATTTGATAACTAACTTTCTTATCTAAAATGGCTAATGTGTATAAATTATCTTGCTCTACTAAAATATCTCGTGCGGTTGTACTGCGTAACGAAACACCACAAATCCCCCAGTCTCCACCAGATAAATTCATTGCAGTTTCGGTATAAACAGCCTGATGAGCGCGATGAAAAGCACCGGGGCCAAGATGAACAATACCAATATCTATCTTTTCTCTATCATATTCTGATGTGGAAATTTTTGGAGTATCGGCTAGTTGAGATAAATTCAGTTGTTTTAGAGGTAAGTTCATACGGTTCTCTTGTCTGCTTAACTTTTATCGTTTTGTTGAGTGAAGGTTATACGTATAAAAATAAAAAAGCCATTAACTGGTCTGGTGACCAGTTAATGGCTTATTAAATATTTTAAAATTTAACACTTATAAAGCTAAAAAATCTTAACTTATAAACTGTTTATGTTTTAAAACTTAGCATTTACACCAAGCGTGATTTTACTCTCTGCTTAGGTGTGGCGCCATTGGTTTTGTTTTCTAGAAACGGTAGCTAGCACCAAAGGTAATACGTCTATCTGTAATACCTTGAGCACATTGCATAGCACCTTCATTCACACAAGATTGAATAATGTCTGACTCAGTTAAGTTAACCGCTTCAATGCCAAGATTTAAATTGTCATTAACGTCATAACTTACACTCGCATTAAGCTGACCTCTGTCATGTGTCGTAACAGGGAAACCTAATGTAGAGTTAAGGCTAGCACCTGCAGCAGTGTCCTCCGTACGGTAAGCATCACGCCATGTATAACGTAATCTTGCCGAAAGACCATATTTCTCATAGTACACAGCAACATTGTATGCATCTTCCGAGAAGTCAAGCAAGCCACGTTCCGATGTAACCGTCACCCAGTTACTATTATCATAAATACCGTTTATCGCATTAAGAACATCTGTACCACGCGTCGATGATGAGGAGTAAAAAGCTGAACCACCTTCAAACTTTTGCTTAGTATAGTTAGCAACTACACCAAAACCTGAGGCCCAACCTAAGTCTTCTTCAAAGCTTGAAAGGTCATACTGAAATGCCATTTCTATACCTGATTGAGTCGTGGTTGAAGAATCATTGAATTTTGATTCACGGTCAACACATAAGCCCTCAGTATTGGGATCTCCTATCGCATTAGGCTGTACCGAAGGGTTATATATACCTGAAGAACATGTAGGACCAGGTTCAGACCAATCGTTGGCCAACGTTGTAGCACTATCTAAAGACGTAACATGTAAGCTGCTACGCTCTTTTTTGAAATAACCTATACTGACTACTGCCGCTTCTGCAAAATACCATTCAGCTGAAATATCAAATGAGGTAACTTCTTCTGGTTCTAAGCTTGGGTTACCAAGTTTTACGGCCTGGTTTTCGTTAGTACCATAGGATACGGAAGAATCTAAGTCGCCAAAATTAGGACGCTTAATATCTTTACCCCAGCCTAAACGAACAACAATATCGTCAGTTACGTCGGCAACTAAATTCAAACGAGGTAGTGTGAAACTATAATCAGCCTCGTCAGACACTGGTATTACTTCACCAGAGACAACAGAGTTAGCTTTTGAGGTAATATCCGTTGATACATGACGTACACCAAAATTACCGCGGATCATTTCATATTCAAAATTTACTTGGGCATATAACGCATGCGACTTTTCTTCGATATTAAAGGCAGCCGTATCTGAAGGACTAAGGGATGAAAAATCTAAATCCTTACCAAAGGTCACTCCTAGTGCTTCCTGCTCTGCTCTATGAGTTACCATCGCAGCTTCCAATACACTTAATACCCCGTCAGGGTCATTGTACGCAAGATCTGGATTTATAATAAGGAAATTACGAAGCGCTAATTCTCTACCATCTGCATCACCAAAGTGGCTTGGGCCTGCAACAAGAAGCTCTGAAAATAAAGCACCATTTGGACTATCTATCATCTTACTAAAACCGCCAATACGATCGTTTATCGAAATTGCACTGTGTTTAGTTTTGTTATAGCGATAACCAAAATCTACAGACGTTATAATATTATCATCAATAAAGTACGTGAAATCAGTACGGAATGCATCATCAGAGTTTTCGGTTGTACTGCGATTTAAATCTACTTGATCCAATACAACATTTGCACCAGAAAGATCAGTTAATTGATCGACAGTTGGTGCGAATGGAGAGTCAAAATCTATACCAAATGTTAGAGATTCGCCCGTTAAGTCATAAATAAATGGGACACTGTTGTCATTACTAGAACCATCAACTGGAGTAAGAGGGTTAGGGTTAATAAAGTTTAATTGTGTGTCTAACTTTGGTGTTGAAGTATCAGAGCCTGCACTTGACAGCTCTACACTTACTGTTAGGTTGTCACCTTGCCATTCACCACCTAATCTAAATAAATGTGTATCAGTTTCACGTGCACCTGTATCACTATTGAAACGTAGGTTAGGATCATCATCATCAACACTTAGCATAGGGGTAATTCTACCCGTTAACGCTGCCTGTATACTGCCTAGCTGTACACCGTCAAGTGCACCAAAATTAATTGTTTCAAATGTATCAGGTACTGTATGGTTTAGTACACTACCAACACCAGATGCTTGCACACGGGTACTCTCCTGACGACGCTCTTGTTTAGTAACAATAACATCAGCAAAAAATTTCAAATTATCATTTGGTGCAAATTCAAATGAAGTAGCGACATTTGTCGTTTCATATTCAAAATTCTCTAACTCTTGATTCAGGAATTGAATACCAAGAAAATCAAAGCTTTGTGCAGCAGGTCGTTTAATCGCCTGATCTTCTGTCACTCCGTTTCTAACAACAACAGCGTTAACATTTTCAACTAGGCTACCGTCACGGTCAACACGAGGGCGGAATGAAGTCGCTTCTTGTTTAGTGTGGCTTCCGCTAACAACAAAACCGAATTTACCACCAGAATCAAGTTCCCAATTATCACCGTATGCGCCAGATATTCTTGGTTGAACACCATCTGTTGTCAGGCTACTATCTTCACCTTGTACACGCAAAGAACCTAATGTATCTGACAATTCAAGCGGACGAATAGTACGTAAGTTTATGGTACCACCAACAGAACCTTCGGTATTTTTGGCTGTTGGAGCCTTGGTGACTTCAACGCCAGCAATGATACCAGCTGAAAGATCTTCAAAATTCATACCAGTGCGTCCGGCACCAGAGCCTACAGTAGACGCACCGTTAATTTGAACAAGGTTAGCGTTACTACCACGGATTTGTACGCCGGTACCAATACCTGCTGTTCTGGTTATTTGAACCCCAGTAACATTCTCAAGCACTTCAGCTAAATTTTGATCCGGTAATTTACCAATATCAATCGCATTAATTACTTCAATCAGATTGGCTGTATCACGTTTTTCGGCAAGTGCACTGGTAAGTGAACCTCTCAAACCGGTCACCTGAATTACTTCAACTTCTTCTTCTGCCTGTACTTTAGCATCTGCTGCATATGCCGATGCTGCAAAATTGAGCGATGTTGCTGACAACACGGCTAAGGTTATTTTAGATAAATTTCGATTCATAGTTATTCCCCTGTGTAGTTTCTAAGATATTAATTTTACAACCATCTCATGCCCACATCTTAAGTTTTAGTTAATGAAAGTTAGTTCGATAAAATAATAAAGTTTTTACCAATCCAAAAATCATGTATTAATTTAATACGAGAGGGATAATTACAATAAAAACAGAAAAGGTCAACCTTTCGGTTAACAAATACGATATAAAAAACAAGGTTCCAACTTACCAATGATCACTAAAGCCATTACCAGTGGCTTTTTTTGATGCTGTTTTTTGTTATTAAGTTGTTGATTTTTATGGTTTTTTTATGTTTGCTAGGGTGTTTTGGATTTAATGGTACTTTATTTTAAATGTATATAACAAATTGCATTTTATATATTGTTATCATCTATAAAAACTAAAGAAAAACAACCAATGGTTAACCAATAGGTTGAATTGGTTGACTGGTGGTGATGGCGCCCGTTATTATAAGAAACGACTAAGAAAGCTGCTTTTAGACATGTTATATCTTCTAATCAGTATGTAATTAGGCGTTTAATTCGTGACTTTTTAGTCACCCTAACTTTCGGTAACAATTAGAATGAATAACATTAAGACGTTTTTTAAGTCTCTACTTCCTGGAATATTTTTGTTTGGCTTCACTGTTGGTACTGGTAGTGTTACCGCCATGGCAAAAGCGGGAGCAGATTATGGCATGTCGTTGCTATGGACTATCTTTATTTCCTGTGCCATCACTTATTTTTTAATTAATTTATTTGGTAAGTTTACGTTGGTAACAGGCCAGACTGCGCTGCAATCTTTTCGGAAGCATATACATCCGGCCGTTGCTATATTTTTCATAGTAGCGCTTACCACGCAAATATGTGGAAGTGTCATTGGTGTAATGGGAATTTTAGCTGATGTTTGTTATGAATGGTCTAAGAACTTTATCGACGGCGGTATATCGCCACTCTATTTTGCACTATTCTTCATCACCTTTGTCTATGTCATTTTTCTGATTGGAAGAACGGAAGTATTTGAAAAGGTGTTGGCCATTTTTGTCGCCATCATGTCTGTGTGCTTTTTAATTAACTTTATTATTTTGATGCCTCCTGCGATGGAAATTTTGAAAGGCATGGTCCCCAATGTTCCCGATACCAGCGCCGATAAAAATTCATTTTTGGTGATTGCATCTATGGTGGGTACCACAGTTTTTTCAGGCCTGTTCATCTTACGAACCATCCTTGTTAAAGAAGCCGGTTGGACCTTAATTGACCTAAAGACCCAAAATAGAGATGCGCTTTTTTCAGCCTTTCTGATGTTTATTGTTAGCACTGCTATAATGGCAGCCGCCGCAGGATCTTTGTTCGTTCAGGGGATTACGTTAGTTAACGTGACTCAAATGATTTACTTGCTAGAACCCTTGGCGGGCTCTGCTGCTGTGGCAATTTTTACTATTGGATTGATAGCAGCTGGCGTGTCTTCTCAGTTTCCCAATGTGGCATTACTTCCCTGGTTGCTTGACGATTTTCACCAGCGAAAACCCAATTTGAAGAGACCGAGCTATCGAATTATGGCTTTGGTAATATCCTCTCTAGGGCTAATTGTGCCGATTTTTAACGCCAAACCTATTGCGATAATGGTTGGTTCTCAGGCATTTGGCGCTTTGCTGTTACCTGCGACTGTAGCCTGTATTTTCTATATAGGTAATATCAAAAGCCTAATGGGAGAACATAAATTCTCAAAAATGACCAATATTATATTATCGATGATATTCGTATTTTCCTTGATCATGAGTTATATGAGCTACAACGGTATTATGACTACATTACAAGCTCTCTGATGTGAAATAACATCAATGGTTACCTCGTTACTAGCTAGCTTAGGCTCCAGTAGGAGTATCAATATAATATATAGATGGAAGAATTATGAACTACAAAAACAAACTTATTTGTTTTACCCCAAACCGTGTATGGCGTACCTACACAGGTGGTAAAATTCTTGATGAGTTAGAGCAAAAATCAGTACCTCAAGATACTCATTTTCCTGAAGATTGGATTGGCTCGACGACACAAGCCGTCAATCCTGACAGAGAGCATATAGTGGAAGGAATTTCACACGCTGTCGTCGGTGATGAAACTATCCGTTTTGATCAATTAATTGCTTTAGATCCAAGTTACTTTCTGGGCGAGGAACATATAAAAGCTTTTGATTTTAATCCAATGCTGCTTGTGAAGTTTTTAGACTCCTCTGTTCGCTTGCATTTTCAGGCACACCCATCTGCTGAGTTTGCTCGTGAGCATCTCAACAGTAATCACGGTAAGGCAGAAGGTTATTACATTTTAGATGTCCGTGAAGGCACTACAGATCCCTACGTTTATGTAGGATTTCAACATCCACCATCACGCAGTGCGTTTAAGAAAATGATAGAAACTCAAAATATTAGCGCAATAGAAGCATGTTTTGAGAAAGTTCCTGTTAAAGCGGGTGATTGCTTGTTTATACCCGGTGGATCGCCTCATGCCATTGGGGAAGGGATTTTGATGGTAGAAATTATGGAGCCTTCTGACTGGGCGGTACGATTTGAATTTACTAAAGCCGGCTATACCATGCCTGAAGAAGCACGTTTTATGAAGCGCGACCTTGATTTTTGTATGGATGTCTTCGATTTCTCACAAATATCGGTATCAGAAGCAATTGAGAAATTTTATCAGCAACCAAAAGTTGAGCATCACTACAGTGATACTTCATTTCAAGAAACCTTAATTAATGAAACTATTACCGACAAGTTTAGAGTGAAAAAGTCGACTATTTCTGGAACTGTTGAGAAGAGAGAAAAAGACTTTTACATCGGTATTGTTGTTACTGGCGAGTGCAGTATTAATGTTGGAGAGGAAATTATTCAGCTTAAAAAATTCGATCGCTTCTTCTGCCCGGCGGGCGTTGATGTGGCAACCATAAAAACAGAGTTAGGCGTTGAAATTCTTGAGTGTTACCCACCTGCAGTTAAATAAAGTAAGTTAATTTTTAGATTTTAAATAAGTGGAGATTTTAAATGCGTGAAGCTTGGAGATGGTTTGGTCCCAATGACCCAGTATCAATTGCCGACGTTAGACAAACAGGCGCTACCGATATCGTTAGTGCTTTACACACGATACCTACCGGTGAAGTATGGCCTATAGATCAAATTCAGGCCTATAAAGCGTTAATTGAAATAGACAATGAGATTAAATCTCCTCTTATTTGGTCTGTTGTTGAAAGTATTCCTGTGCATGAAGATATCAAGTTAGGGCGCGAAAATAATCAACGCTATGTGGAAGCTTGGATTGCCTCAATGGAAAACTTAGCAAAATGTGGAATTAAAACGATTTGTTATAACTTTATGCCAGTCATAGATTGGACTCGTACGGATCTAAAATTTCAATTACCCAATGGCGCTTATGCATTAAGATTTGACCAACAAAAATTTGCTGCTTTTGATTTATTTATATTACAGCGTGAAAATGCTGAAGCTGATTATTCTGATGAAGAATTAAGGCAAGCCAAAGCAACTTTTTCAGCTATGTCTGAAGAGGAGCAAGCGTTATTAACGAAAAATATCATCGCGGGTTTACCAGGGAAAATGACCGATGCTTATACTATTGATAACTTTCGAAGTATGTTGGCAAATTACAAAGATATTACTAAAGATATTTTAAGAAAAAATTTATTTTCTTTTTTATCACAAGTTTTACCTAAAGCTGAACTCTTAGGCGTTAAGTTAGCTATTCACCCCGATGATCCACCAAGAGATATGTTAGGTTTACCACGTATTATTTGTACATCACAAGATTTAGACATTCTATTTTCTGCACTACCAAGCCCCGCTAACGGCATTACTTTATGTGCGGGAACCTATGGTAGTCGTCCAGATAATAACTTACCCGTAATGGCTAAAAAATACGGGTCCCGTATTTATTTTGCTCACTTACGTGGCGTTAGTAGAGATAAAAATGAACAACGCTCATTTTATGAGGCAGAGCATCTATCAAGCGACGTTGATATGGTAGGGGTCATTTCTGCGTTATTAAAGGAAGAAAAATCGCGCGATAAAACACAAACTAACCACGAAATATTTATTAGACCTGATCATGGTCACCAAATTTTAGACGACATCAATAAACAGGGTAATCCTGGCTATTCTTGTATTGGCCGCTTGAAAGGGTTGGCCGAAATTAGAGGTGTTATTAAGGGACTCAGTAGCATTTAGCTTTAAGGCGACAGGTTAAGGTGATTTAAATAAACATATAGCCTACCTTTACTTGAAAAATTTCGTCGTTGCAGCGATATGTTGAACGAAATAAAACATCACACTTTGGCCATGCTAATACTGAGTTTTTTGAATACTAAATCAAAGTCTGGTAGGTTAATGTACCAATGTTATTACCAATTGGTATTGATTGGTTGACATGATAATTATCTTTGGTTAGTATTCTTTTATCCCTTATTGTTTTGAGTATTTCTAAATAATAAGAGTGTTTTGTTTTTAAACAAAAGCACAATAAAAATAGGTGTTCAAACAAAAATGATTAACCGGTTAAACATAAAGTATGGTGTTTGGATTATTGAGTGAATAATGATCCAAGAGTGTAATGATTTAACCTGATTTACGTAAATAAAATAGTATGCACACCTAATAAAATAGTATGCACACCTAATAAGGTGAGCGATGTTCACATTCAGATAAACAAAATTCAATATTTTAGGAGTTAAAAATGACAAAACCGATTATAGGTTTCATTGGCCTTGGTCTTATGGGCGGCAACATGGTTGAAAACCTCCAAACTCGTGGTTTTCAAGTAAACGTAATGGATCTTAATAAAGATGCTGTTGCAAAAGTTATCGCTCGTGGCAACGCTACTGAAGTTAGCTCAGGTAAAGAATTAGCTGAAAAAAGTGATATCGTAATGTTGGCCCTGACTACTTCAACAGTAGTTGAATTAGTCGTTTATGCTGAAGACGGTATCTTAGCGGGTATGACAGAAGGCAAAACATTAATTGATTTTGGTACTTCTATTCCAGATTCTACACGTAAGATAGGTGCTGACCTAGCCGCTAAAGGCGCTGGCATGATTGACGCTCCGTTAGGTCGTACTCCTGCACACGCCAAAGATGGTTTATTAAACATTATGGCTGCCGGTAATATTGATACGTTCAACAAAGTTAAGCCAGTTCTTGATGAGCAAGGCGAAAACGTATTTCACCTTGGCGCACTTGGTGCTGGCCACACAACTAAGTTAATCAATAACTTCATTGGTATGACAACGGTTACTGCTATGTCACAAGCATTTGCTGTGGCGAAAGCTGCTGGTGTTGATGGCCAGCAATTATTCGACATCATGTCAGCGGGTCCATCTAACTCACCATTCATGCAGTTTACTAAGTTTTATGCTGTAGACGGTGAAGAAAAATTAGGTTTCTCTGTTGCTAACGCAAACAAAGATCTTGGTTATTTTAACCAAATGGTTGCCGATTTAGGTGGTGAGTCTTTAATTGCTCAGGGTACTTCTGCTAACCTACAAGCTGCTGTTGATGCGGGTCTTGGTCAGAATGACGTCCCCGTAATTTTTGATTACTTTAATGCTAAATTAGAAAAGTAGTTCGAAAGTAACCTTATTACGGTGTTGAAATTTTCTAGTCATAGACACTGTAGTAAGGCTAAGTCCTCTAATCTGATTTTTCATTAGCTTACCAAGCTTTACCTCATCTAGGCTTAACCCAGACGCACTTACTTAATAGGCCATTGAGTGACTATTACCGTATTTTTATGCACGTAATATGTAACAATATAAGCCAGTAATATAAGCCAGTAATATAAGCCAGTAATAAAAGAAAATATGATTAAATTTTATTAATGATGAAAGTAATAAATGTTTGTGATGCCATTTTAGTTAACATTATAATTTATTTTACCTCCCATTTAAGAGGCATTGTATCAACATAATGTAAATAAATGCTGACTAGGGGCTAAGTTTGGCAGAATTAGGAATAGAATAAAGTCCACGTTTTTCGTTATGTTTTCGTCTGATTTCCTCTAGAGATCTAGTTTCTACGGCATCAAACAAGGCGTTTATCAACCTATTAAAGTGGCTATGCATCGCACTTCTAGCTTGTGTAGCATCTCCAGACTCTAACGCTTGATAGATGGCTTTATGCTCTGCAATCGTTTTTGAACCGTCTTTACTACATACACTATCATAATCATTAATTATTTCAGGAGTAGAAGAACGAAGTTTCCAAAGGTTCTCTACCGTTAATATCATTGCACTATTTCGGGTAGCGTTAGCTATGATTTGATGAAACTCTTTGTCTGCTGCAGCAATAAAATGGTTGTTTTCCATATCAACTAACGTTTGATATAAACACGATAACTCATCCTTAGTGATGGTTGTTGCGGCAAGTGCGGCAACTTCTCCTTCGATTAATGCGCGAGCTTGTGTTACTTCAAAAGCATTAACCTTACTTTGTGAGTTTAGTTTGTTAACTGGTTCTAGAACATAAACCCCTGATCCCGTTTTAACTTCTATTTTTTCCCGAACCTCAAGTGCTATTATAGCTTCGCGTACAGTGGGCCTACTAACATTAAACGTTTCTGCTAATTCCCTTTCTGGTGGTAAGCGACTGCCAGGTGAGTAGAGTCCTGAATCAATTAAAGCCTCTATTTTATCTACAATGCTCCAAAACAGTCTACGGTTGCTGCTCATATTACTTCCTCTGCTTTGAATAGTATAAAAAAACATAGTATAAAAAAATCAATATGATATAGCGTTGTCTTTCTCATAGCAAAATTATTCGCGCTAGACTTTTTTAGATTATAACTTGGTATGTTTACCAAGTATATTACATATAACAAGGTATTACCAATTATGGTGTTATTGGTAATGTAAAGTGGTTGACAATCTGTTTGGGTATTGGTTAAATATACTCATGTTATCTCGGGATTATGAGTATCCAATTAAGAGTCAGAAAGTGAATCAACATGGATTTATTTAGGTCTGTTTACGTCACTGCTCATATAGAGAACTAATTTTTAAACAAGTTAAAAAAGAGATGTTAATGTACCCAATTAAAACTACACACTACGTCAGAGCGCTAACATTATCAGTGTTTGCTTTGTTATTATCTGGCCAAGTTACGGCAAAAGACTGGTTGGTTAACACTCCTAAATCCTATCAAAATGTACTTAAAAAAGTAAAGTCAGGTGACAAAATTGTTCTAGCTAACGGCACATGGAATAATTTTGAAATTCTATTTGAAGCGGAAGGTACGAAAGAAAATCCGATAACACTCACCGCAGAAAATAAAGGCAAAGTTTTCCTTACAGGGCAATCTAATTTACGGCTAGCCGGAAAGTATTTAGTAGTTTCTGGGCTTGTCTTTAAAGAAGGTTATACACCAAGTAGTGAAGTTATCTCGTTTAGAAAAAACAAAACTGAATTAGCTTTTTATTCTCGAATCACCGAAGTTGTGATTGATAATTTTAGTAACCCAGACCGTTTTGAATCAGATTATTGGGTGGGTATTTATGGTCAACATAATCGCTTTGATCATAATCATTTAGTGGGTAAACGCAATAAAGGCGTTACACTTGCCGTTAGACTTACAACAGAAGATAGCCAAGAGAATCATCATAGAATTGATCATAACTATTTTGGCCCACGACCTATATTCGGTTCAAATGGTGGTGAGACATTACGCATAGGTACAAGCCATCATTCATTAACAAATTCTTTTACGACCGTAGAGAATAACTACTTTGATCGTTGTAACGGTGAAGTTGAAATTGTATCTGTTAAATCAGGTAAAAATAATATTATCAACAATACCTTTTTCGAATCTCGAGGAACGTTAACACTTCGCCATGGTAATGGTAATCGTATTGAAAACAACGTGTTTTTTGGTAATGGCGTAGATCATACCGGCGGTATTCGTGTAATCAATCGTGACCAAATAGTACGTAATAATTATTTAGAAGGGTTAACTGGATACCGTTTTGGTAGTGGTTTAACTATTATGAATGGCGTGCCAAATTCTAGTATTAATCGTTATCATCAAGTTGTTAATGCAAAAATTGAAAATAATAGCCTTATTAATATTGACCATGTTCATTTAGCCGCAGGGAGTGATGCTGAACGATCAGCAGTTCCTAAAAGTAGTGTCATTAACAATAATTTATTTTTTAATGAAAATAGTAAAGCACCTTTCTCAGTTTTTGACGACATTAGTGGTATTACCTTCTCAGATAATCTTTCAAATAAGCTTACTGATAATAAAATTTCTTCAGGTATAACAGAGAAAAATCTCATATTAAAGCGAGCAGCGAATGGTTTGTTATATCCAACGTCTGATATTAGCGGTGTAGGTGTATCAAAAGAGCTTCAGCCAACACAAAAAAATCAAACAGGTACAGCCTGGTATACCAAGGCAGAGCCGGACGTTGCCTTTGATTCAGGAAAATCAACGGTAGTTCAAGCCGGTGGTGAATCTCTGTATAAAGCGATTAAGCAAGCAAATTCAGGTGATATCTTAGTGTTAGACGATGGGAATTACAGCATAGATAAAATTGTTAAGCTGGATAAAACAGTGTCAATTAACGCTAAAAATCGTCATCAGGTAACCTTAGAGTTTGGTCGTTCAACTTTATTTGAAATTAATAACGGTGGCAGCTTAAGTATTGATGGTGTTGTGGTTAGCGGTAAAAGCAGCGCTGACTATTCAGGTAATACCTTTGTTAGAACGGCTAAATGGGGTATGTTTAAAAATTACCGTTTTGCCATGAAAAATAGTGTGATTAAAGATCTAAATGTTAACCATTCTTTCCACTTTTTAGATTCAGGTAGTCGAGCATTTGCACAGTCTATTGACGTTGAAAATAATGTTTTCGAAAATATTACAGGTGATATTTTTAGACTAAACAAAGAAATTGATGATTTAGGTATTTATAACGTTGAGTACCTAAATATAATTAATAACACCTTTAGAAATGTTGAGGGGATGTTAGTTAACTTATATCGTGGAGGCTCAGACGAAAGTACATTTGGCCCTCATATACTTTTAAAAGACAACACGGTGAATAACGTAGGTAATGGTAAACGCAATAAATCTAAGTCTGTAATTTCCTTGCATGGTGTTCAAGTCTCTACTATCGACAGTAATACATTTGTTAAAAGTGGATTAATTGACATTGAACATACCGTTGGCGAGCCTAAAACGGTCGTACAAAATAACACGTTTAACAAAACTGCAGCGCCTAGTGTGAAAGAGTTACATGCTAAAGGTCCACATACTGCTGTGCTATTAAATAACAAGCAATTTTAATAAGAGCTATTTTATGAATTTTTTTAATAAAACGTTATGTTTATCCTCGGTGTTACCATTATCGAAAAGATGGTTGTCGACTATCGCGATTGTTATTCTTTCTTCTGTAGGGGGTAATCAAATAGCGATGGCAAGTACGAGTCCTAACCTTGTTGAAACGGCTGCTGACGTGGTAAGTATGCGCAGCGCGATAAAGCAAGAGGGACAATTCAAACGTACTTTTATCGCTAATAAGGCATCGGTTGATAAACAAATAGCACAAGCTATTACTGTACCAATGCCAAAAGATGGCGGCGGTGGCTACACTCATGAGCGTCACAAGAAAAATTATAAGTTAATGTACGATGCGGGCATGATGTATCAATTAACCCAAGATGCTAATTATGCTAGCTATGTACGTGACATGCTACTTACCTATGCAGATCTTTACCCTACCTTGCCTTTACATCCAAAAAGAAAAATGGGTAAACAAAACCCGGGTAAATTATTTTGGCAAAGCTTAAACGAAGCGATGTGGTTGGTGTATACCAGCCAAGCTTACGATTTGATTTTATCTTCGTTGAATGCAGCAGAAAAAGAAAAAATCGAGAACGGCTTATTTCGCCCCATTGTAAAGTTTTTATCAGTAGACTCTCCTGAAACATTCAATAAAGTGCATAATCATGGTACATGGACAACTGCTGCTGTAGGCATGACAGGTTATGTATTAGGTGAATTGGACTGGGTGGAGCAGGCACTTTATGGTTTAGATAAATCAGGTAAAGGTGGCTTTTTAATACAGTTAGATGAGCTGTTTTCTCCACAAGGTTATTATAACGAAGGTCCTTATTATCAACGTTTTGCGTTATTGCCATTTGTTACGTTTGCTAAGGCCATTCAAACCAATCAACCGACACGTAAAATATTTGAATATCGCGATGGCATTGTCTTAAAAGCAATCGATGCGACAATACAATTAAGCTATAACAAATTGTTCTTTCCTATTAATGATGCCATTAAAAGTAAGGGAATCGATACGATTGAATTAGTTAACGGTGTTGCCGTTGCTTATGGTTTAACAAAACATGCTGGCTTACTCGATATTGCCAAACAACAAAATCAAATTTTATTAACGGGTGATGGTTTAAAAGTTGCTCAAGCCCTTGATAAAAAGCTAGAGCAACCTTATGAGTTTAAGTCTGTTGCCTTTGGTGATGGAAATGACGGTAAGCAAGGTGCGTTAGTTATCATGCGTCAGAATGTAGGTGGTGAACAAGCCGTGCTATTTAAGCCTGCAGCGCAAGGTTTAGGTCATGGTCATTTTGATAAACTAACGTGGCAGTTTTACGACAGAGGTGAAGAAATAGTTTCCGACTATGGCGCTGCTAGATTTTTAAATGTAGAAGCTAAATATGGTGGTCGTTATTTACCTGAAAATAGCACGTGGGCAAAACAAACGATAGCGCACAACACCGTTGTTGTAGATGAGAAAACGCACTTTAATGCCAGCGTTAAAAAGGGCAATGCGAATCATCCTGAATTATTATTTTTTGAAAAAGATGAAAATATCACTATCAGTTCAGCAAGTATTGATAGCGCTTATAAAGGCGTTTCGTTAAAACGTACGCTGGCCTTGATTAAACTACCAATGAAAAAGTCGGGTGAAGAGCAGTCATTCGTTGTTGACGTGTTTGAGGCAACGTCAAAAGACAAACATCAGTATGATTTACCTGTGCACTATAAAGGTCACTTAATTAGCACTAGTTTTGAGCTAGATACACAATTAACCAGTTTACCGGTATTAGGTAAAGAGAATGGTTATCAGCATTTATGGTTGAAAGCACAAGCACAACCTAAAGCGGGTTTATCTCAAATTACGTGGTTGAATGATAATGGCCGATTTTATACCAACTCTTCCATTATGGATGGTGAAACATCATTGATTTTCACCCAAATTGGCGCGAACGATCCCTTGTTTAATCTACGTAATGAAAATGCGTTTATTAACCGTAAAACAAAGTCTAAAAATCATACCTTTGTTAGTGTGTTAGAGCCACATGGTGAATATAACCCCTCAAAAGAGTTTACCGTATCGGCGGTCAGTAAAATTCAAAAACTATCACATCACAAAGCTGAAAATATTGATGTAGTAGAAATTCGGTTTGAAGGAAATATATCTTATTTGTTAGCTTTTAACTCAGCTGAAAATATTAAAAGTAATCAATCAAACTCCTTTATATTTAATGGCTCGACATATCAATTTGATGGCCGTTTTAAATTGTTCAAAATTAAAGCATAGGAATCAATTATGAGTCAGAGTAAAATTTTTACATCGGTAGATGAAGCAGAAATCGAAGACATTGGCGGCGGTTTAAAACGTCAAATGTTAGGTTATAACCATGAGTTAATGGCTGTTAAAATTTATTTTGAAAAAGGTGCTATTGGATACAGCCACGCACACAGACATTCTCAAGTGACTTACGTTGTTAAAGGAGAGTTTCACTTTAATATCGATGGCGTAACAACCATCATGAAAGAAGGTGATAGCTGTTTGATCCAACCATGGGCAGACCATGGTGCTACATGCACAACAGGTGGTATTTTAATCGATACTTTTAGCCCCCCGCGTGAAGATTTTTTACCGGAAGGTGTATTTAATAATATTGATGTAGAGCAACTTAATAGTAAGCCAGCGGAGAGTAAATAATGCAATTGAAAGGTGTACGTTGGTGGGTTATTGCTTTAATAGCACTAGCCACCGTTATTAACTATATTGATCGTCAAGCACTTAGTGTACTTTGGCCTGATATCGTAGAAGATTTGTTTCCCGATGAGTCAGCCTTAGAGCGTAAGCAAATATATGCGAATATAACGGTTGTTTTTGTATTCTCTTATGCTTTTGGTCAAGCTATATTTGGTAAAATATTTGACTGGATAGGTACACGTTTAGGTTTTGTTTTATCTATTGGTGTTTGGTCAATCGCTACAGCGCTTCATGCACTTGCTCAAGGTGCACTTAGTTTTGCTATTTTCCGTGCAATTTTAGGTGTAGCAGAAGCGGGTAATTGGCCAGGAGCGACTAAAAGTAATGCTGACTGGTTCCCAACTAAAGAACGTGCTTTAGCGCAGGGTATATTTAACTCAGGCGCTGCCATCGGCGGTATTATCTCAATTCCATTAATAGCTTATATGACGGTATTTTTCAGCTGGCAAATGGTGTTTGTGCTTATCGGTGTTATTGGATTATTATGGCTTATTCCTTGGCTCATATTAGTTAAATCGCCACCAAAAACTCATCCTTGGATCACACCTCAAGAACGCGAATATATCTTAACCGGTCAACAAAGTTCTGTTTCAACAAAGTCTACCGAAGCCGTAGAAGAATATACTCCTACAACAACTGAGCTACTTTCTCATAAACAGAGCTGGGGAGTAATTATTGCTTCTGCAGCCATTGATCCTATTTGGTGGCTGTTTGTTGCTTGGACTCCTCTTTACCTTAATGAAGTGTACGGAATGGATGTCAAAGCAATTGGTATTTATGGCTGGGTGCCATATGTTGGTGCAATGTTTGGAGCTTGGTTTGGTGGTCTTCTTGCACAAAATCGTTTAAAAGCAGGCTGGAATACAGATAAAACACGTAAATTAACTATCACCTTGGGTTGTTTAATTATGTTGCCATCTTTATTAGCTATGTCGAGTCCTGGTGGCCCAACTACTGCGGTAATGATTATGGCGGTTATTTTATTCGGATTTCAAACTGCTATCGGTAATGTTCAAACACTACCAAGCGACTTGTTTAGTCAGAAATCTGTTGGAACACTTGCAGGTTTCGCGGGCATGGCAGCTAAACTTGCTGTAGCCGGATTAATTTCTCTAGTACCTATTTTAACAGCAGATGGTAATTACACGACTGTATTTGTAATCGGCGCTTCTTTAGCTGTTATTGCTATGGCCGCTGTTTGGATTCTTATCCCAACAGTTGAGCCAGTGAAGGCTAAAGCTAAATAGCTAAAAACTAAATAACTCGGTAACAAATTACCGAGTATTTTTAATTACACATCATAAGGTTTTATAGATGAAAAACATTTTTCTATTCGGTGAGTGTATGATTGAATTAATGGCGGCTTCACAAGAAAAGTCATCAAATACAATGAAGCAATCGTTTGCCGGAGATGTTTTCAACACGGCTGTTTATCTAAAACGTACGTTCGCTGATGTGAATGTACAGTTAGTTACAGCCATCGGGAAGGATCAATTTAGCGTCGATATGATCCGATATTTTAAAAATGAAAATATTGGTTCTGATTTTGTTTTTCAATCAGAAACAAGAATTCCGGGCTTGTACTCTATTCAACTTGATGAACAAGGAGAGCGTAGTTTTACATACTGGCGGGAAAACTCAGCCGCTCGTCAAATAATGCAACATATTGATGATGAAGTTATTAGCCAATTATCAACAGGTGATATGTTTTTCTTTTCAGGTATTTCTTTGGCGGTAATTGAACCAGATTCAAGAGAAAAGTTTTGGACTTTAATTGATAAATTAAAAGCTTCAGGGATCCAAGTTGTATTTGATCCTAACTATCGTCCTCGAATGTGGAGTAGCCCTAAAGAAGCCCAGCAACAGTTTGAGTTAGCGTTACATAAATCAGACATATCGCTTCCTGGCGTTGATGACTTTGAACAATTATTTGGCATGACTACCGTTGAAGAGGTTTACAATTACTGTAAACCTTTTGGCATAAATGAATTAATCATTAAAAATGGTGAGCAAGGTGTTTTAGTCGTTGTTGAAGGAATAATCTCAGAGTTTTCAATTACACCTGTAACAAACGTGGTTGATACGACTTCTGCGGGTGACTCGTTTAATGGTGTTTACCTTGGGTCTCGTATGGAAGGTTACTCTGTAAATAATTCAATTACATTAGCATCAAAAGCAGCCGGTTTTGTTATACAACACAGAGGTGCTATTGCACCAGCAGATGAATTTGATACGTTTATCAACGCACAACTCGCGTTAGTTCAGTAATTTAATAGGGATTATTCATGACCTCATTTTCCACATTGATGGGAAAGCAAACTTTGCTACCTATCATTCAAGCAGATAGCGTTGAGCAAGGACTTAATATTGGCAATGCTATGGCTAGTGCCGGTATCGGTTTAGTCGAAGTGGTGCTGAGAACCGACGCATCAATTGATATAATAAAAGCCCTTAAATCTGAGTTACCTAATTTAAATGTTGGCGCGGGTACTGTACTTGACGCTGATATTTTAAAAAAAGCACTTGATGCAGGCAGCGATTTTATTATTACACCAACCATATCAAGTAAATTATTAATCGACCTATCTTGCTGTAATATTCCTGTACTACCAGGTGTATCGAGTGCTTCGGATATACTGTTAGCTAGGGAATTTGGCTATACAGAGTTAAAATTATTTCCAGCATCATTATCTGGCGGAGCACCATTTTTAAAAGCGATGGGTTCAGTTTTTAAGGGTATTTCATTTTGCCCAACAGGCGGCATTAATGAGAGTAATCAACAAGAATATTTAGCGTTAACTAATGTTTTTGCTGTGGGTGGAACATGGATTGCTAAGCCAGATTGGGTAGAATTGGGTCAATGGTCAAAGATCACATCTGCTTGTATATCTGCTCAAAATATTAAGTAAATGTAGTGCTTATTATAATCGCGGGGATTTTCAATGTTTTTTAGCCATTGTAAATTATCAACAATCCATTTGCCATTACCATAATGGAGACGGAAATTAGTGTGGGTGATTTAAGTGATCGTGATACATGATAATACTCACCATTGACATAATTGATAGAAGAATAGTTGAAATTTCGTTCAAATAAAGCGAAAATGACGCCCCCCTCAGGGAAAGCATAATTTCCCGAAGAGTCGTAAATTTATAACAATGGTTGATTAATGAGTAAAGAAGAAAATATATACCCAGCAGATCTTATCAATATGATTTTAGGCGGCTTAATTGCCTTAAAATCAGAACAACAAATTGGTAGTGTAAACCGTTCTCCAGGTAGTGAAACACTATTTTTGGGAAAATGGCTAAAAAGAGCGAAGAAGCAACGTCATTACCCAAAGAGTATTTCTGACAACATTGATGACTTTTTAGCGTTGTACACCCAAAAAGGAAGAAATGCAGATTTAACTTCTTCTTTTTACCAAATATACAATGAATACCAAACCATTAAAATCAACGCTGATGATTTTCCAAATAGCCCTAAACAGCGCTTTGACACTGCGATGGATCTATTAAAGAAAAAAAGCTGGTCTATATCTTTACCTATTGCTCATGACGATATAGCAGACGGACCCTATCAGTCGAATAAAGACAAAGAATTATTCGTGCTGAAAAAAGATTGGGATGATGTATTTGATGATCAAAACAAATTCATTAAGCCATTAAGCCTCTCGGTAGTTTCAACGCCCCAAGAAGCCATTGATTCTTTATATTCACAGGGTTTTATACTGGCCAAAGATGAATCAAGAACTAACATAAAAAGCAGCTATCATCATTATACGTTATTTCCAGATAACAAATATCAGGGTAGAGCAGCGATACCGTCTCAATATAAAAATTAACCTGATTAACACTCACTTTACTCAACAGTGAACTACCCTGCGACTAAAGATCACTGGGTTTTCTCGGGCTTTATCGATAAAAAACCCCTAATAATGAATATTAGGGGTTTTGTTTTTACTCGCTCTTTATAAGAAAAGACGTATTAAAATGTCACTTAGCTTGTCTTAACGTAAATTACATTATCAGTAATTATTGACGGATTAACCGTTACTTACCTCTTCAAAATCAGCATCAATGGCATCTTCGTTCTTAGCGCTATCATTAGCAGCATTACCTTGATGCTGCTCTGCTTGTTGTTGTGACTGTGCTTGTTCGGCTTGCATTATTTTACTATAAGTTTCTTGCAATGCCTTTTGTCGCATTTCAATCGCTGCTTTATCACTGCCATTAACGGCCATTTTTAGTTGCTCAATTAATGTTTTAAGCGCTGTTTGCTGATCCTCACTCAAACTTGTTATTGACGTTTGCACCGTATGTATTAATTGATCTGCTTGATTACGTTGGTCAACTAACTCACGCTTTTGCTTATCTTCACTCGCGTGCTGTTCTCCATCGTTCACCATGCGATTAATTTCATCTTCCGTTAACCCACTTGAGGCGGTAATTTTGATACTTTGCTCCTTGCCGGTTGCTTTGTCTTTCGCTGACACATTTAAAATACCATTAGCATCAATATCAAACGTGACTTCAACTTGTACCGAACCGCGTGGGCCGGGGTTAATATCCGTTAAGTTAAATTGACCTAACGATTTGTTGTCTGTTGCCATTTCACGCTGGCCTTGCAATACATGTACTGTTACCGCGGCTTGATTATCTTCAGCCGTTGAGAACGTTTCAGAAGCACGTGTTGGTATGGTGGTGTTTTTTTCAATAAGCTTAGTCATTACACCGCCTAACGTTTCAATACCCAGTGATAATGGTGTTACATCAAGTAATAACACATCACCAACAGTCCCTGACAACACACCCGCTTGAATCGCAGCACCTAGTGCAACCGCTTCATCTGGGTTGACATCTTTACGGGGTTCTTTACCAAAGAAGGTTTTAACCACTTCTTGTACTTTTGGCATACGTGTTTGACCACCCACCAAAATAACCTCGTTAATATCACCTTTACTTAAACCGGCATCTTTTAATGCTTGTTCACATGGTGCTATTGTATTTTTGACTAAATCATCAACTAATGACTCTAATTTTGCGCGTGTCACTTTTACGTTTAAGTGTTTAGGGCCACTCGCATCAGCCGTTACGTACGGTAAATTTACGTCGGTTTGTAGTGCCGAGGACAACTCGATTTTAGCTTTTTCAGCCGCTTCTTTAATGCGCTGTAACGCTAAAGTATCGTTGTGAATATCAATACCACTTTCTTTCTTGAATTCATCAGCAAGGTAATTAATCAGGCGTAAATCAAAATCTTCACCGCCTAAAAAGGTATCCCCATTGGTTGCCAACACTTCAAATTGTTTTTCACCATCTACATTTGATATTTCAATAAGTGAAATATCAAATGTACCGCCACCTAAATCATAAACCACCACTTTTTGGTCAGCTTTACTATTATTATCAACGCCATAGGCTAATGCTGCCGCCGTAGGTTCATTAATAATACGCTTAACATTAAGGCCTGCAATTTTACCTGCGTCTTTTGTCGCTTGACGCTGTGAATCATTAAAATATGCCGGTACGGTAATTACCGCCTCTGTCACTGTTTCGCCTAAATAGGCTTCAGCATCTTTTTTCAATTTACGCAAAATTTGTGCTGACACTTCTTGTGGCGATAATGCTTTACCGTTGACTTCAACCCATGCATCACCGTTGTCTGCTTTGACAATTTTATAAGGCGCTAATTTAATATCTTTTTGCACCTCTTTATCATCAAATTTACGACCAATTAATCGCTTAATCGCAAATAATGTATTTTTAGAATTTGTAACGGCTTGTCTTTTTGCGGGTTGACCCGCTAATGTTTCATTGTCTGCATAAGCAACAATTGATGGCGTTGTGCGGCTACCTTCTGCATTTTCAATTATTTTTGCCACGCTACCTTCCATAACTGCGACACATGAATTTGTTGTACCTAAATCAATACCAATAACTTTAGACATAATAATCACCCTTCTCTAATAAAAAATTTAATAAAAAACAACCGCTATAAACCAACTAACATGAGTGGTTTACGTTTGGCTATTTGGTTAGTGGGGCTATAATACTTAAGGTAAGAAAATACTACTGTCATAAATATGACAGTATCCAAAATTGCATGTTATTTAAATTTTTATATCTTAAAATCAATTGATTAACGATGATAATTCGTTAACGTACATGGAGTAAAAAAAATATTACTTTTGCTATATAGGCATAACTAGGTAGAATTAAAAAACTCGTATACGTTACCGTTTAAATGACTTTATTTATGCCCAAAGATAGTACAAATTTACCTAAAAAAGCTAGTGCAGTACTAAGTCCGGTACTAAGTCCGGTACTAAGTCCGGTACTAAGTCCGGTATTGGTAAAGCAAGCGACTCTTTTTTCCGATTTACCGGAAAAATTAATTGAAGATTTTGAGCAAGAATTTCAGCTCAATGAATGGCACAAAGGCGATTACATTAATTGCGACATAGTAACCAAACGCTTTTTTGTTGTAATTGAAGGTAATTTAGAAATTAAACAAAGTAACCCCGATACCGGCCGAGAAGCCACATTAGATATGCTTTATGCCGGTGATTGTTTTGATTTAATGGTGCTATTTGATGATCTGCCGCATAAAATGATAATTTCACCCTTAACAACTGTAAGATTACTGTCAGTCAAACTATCAACTATGCGGCATTGGTTGTGGACTTATCCAGCATTTAACCAACAATTTATGCCTTATTTAGCCAAAAAAATGCGTGAAAAAGAACAGCAGGTAAGTAGTCTTATCTTGCACGATGTCACCACCCGTTTAAGCCGAATTATTTTAGATCATATTAATAAAATAAAGGTGTATAACGGCACTAAAGAAGAAGAGCATAAACATCATTTAGTGAACGGTTTAAACGACGAAACGTTGGCGCGAATGACAGGAACAGTTAGGCAGGTGATTAATAAACAATTACAGCACTGGAAAAAAGAAGACATCATTGATAAAAAACGTAATCAACTCATTATTAAAGATTTAGAAGCATTAGAAAAAGAAGCGAAATACACACAAACGCTACCCAATGCTCCTTTTTTTAATACTTAGTCGCAGCATAGCCGCTAATTGACGTAACCCAAATACGCTTGGCAACAGCGTAATTTCCCAGTCAGCATTTAGTCGGTAGCGGCTATTTCAACTTCTTTTGATTGTGTTAACGTACAGCGGTGTAAACGCCAACATAACAGATAAATCAAGCCATACAATACCATGCCGCCGCCAAGTACCCCATTCCATGTTCCATATTGCCAACAGGCAATTAAGTAAAAACCACCTAAACTACCGCCAACGTAATAGTGCACAAGGTATAACGCTGTGGCGGTTGCTTTCGCTGTATTCGCTTTCTGACTTACCCATGCATACGCAAGTGAGTGTGTGAAAAAAGCGCCAGAACTAATCAGTAATAACCCTATAAGCATTGCGTACAATGAATTATAAGCGGCGATCCACATGCCTATTACACTTACTGTTGTCCCTAATACCATGCCATTAATGGGACTGTAAAGTTGGCTCCAACGACCACTGAGCTTTGCTGTAATAGTCCCGCTGAGATAACACAAAAAAATCATCGACGTTAAGCTGATTGACAGTGAGTAGGGTGGGGCGACAAGGCGAAAGCCCATTACCGTATAAAGGTTAACGAACAACGCAAAATTGAGCCCACCAATCATCATTGCTAACCATAACTTAGGCTGCTTTAAATGACCTATTACATTACGATTATGGCTGCGAAACTGGCCTCTTTTGGGGGTAAAATGTTGTTGCTCGGGTAACAGTCGGTTAACTAATAGTGCGCCGAATAAACTGGTAATAGCCATACCAATAACAGCCATTTCCCACCCTAAATACTCAGTGGCAAAACCGCCGTATAAGCGCCCAGTAATTCCCCCTAATGAATTAGCACTAATATAGGCACCAACGGCAACCATTAACGCTTTAGAGCTGAATTCTTCAGCCATATATGCCACAGCAACTGCTGTAAATCCGGCAAGAGAAATACCCATAACACCCCGTGCTAACGTTAACATCAACAATGAATCTGTTAGCAACATCGCCATACCCGTAAACGGCAATAAAAAAAGACTCAGCATCATCACATTACGACGTCCAATAATTTCTGAACCGATAGCCCAGGGCACAAGAGTCAGCGCAAGTGTTAACGTACTTGCGGCCAATAACCAGTTTATTTCAATGGCACTGGCATTAAATTTTTCAGCCATCAAGGGCAGCATAGGTTGGAACATGTACAAGTTACAAAACACGAGGAAAGAGCCTAATGCTAAAGCAAAGCTTACACGGCGGTAAGCCGCGGTTTTTATTTCAATCATGGTGATGAGACTCAGAAGGTGACGTTTACTAACAAGCACTATTAGACGAATTAATTAAACAGTAGCAATATTAGATACATAATTAAAGTATTCATCATTATCATCTCAGTATGACCATTAAGCATCAACTTTTTGCTTAACATGTCCATCAGTCGCTAGCACTTTTAAAGATTGATAAAGGGTTTCTTCTTCGGTTGATAAATTTTTGGGAAAAACAATTTTGAGTTTCACAAAAAAGTCTCCGACAATTTTGCCCGGTAATCCACGCCCTTTTAAGCGCATTTTAGACCCGCTACTCACCAATTTGGGTAAACTTAAATCAATATTTCCTGTGGGGGTAGGTACTTTTACTTTTTCACCTAATGCCGCTTGCCATGGGCTAATCGCAAGTTCGGTTGTTACATCAACCCCTTCAACACTATATAAAGGATTTGGGGTAAACCCAACTTCAATGTACAAGTCACCATTTTCTGCACCGCCAGTGCCCGTTTGACCTTGCTTTTTCAAACGAATTTTTTGACCCGGTTTGATCCCTTTTGGAATGCTAACTTTCAATGTGCGTTGGTGGGGTTTTAGTTGTCCATTTTTATCAACCACTTGATCTTGTAAGGTAAAACTGCGGGTGGTAGCTGTGTATGCATCTTGCAAATCAATCAATATGTTTGCGTGGCTATCTTGCCCCTGTATAGATTTATGACCACGCGATGAATGTTGATTAGCGTTGAAACCGCCACCAAATAGCGATTCAAAAAAGTCGCTAAAATCGTCTTGGCCGCCCGCATGAAAGTGACTATTACCCTGATGATATTGATCTTGCCAATTAGGGGGAGGGGTAAAGTCTGATTGGCCAGCCTTCCAATTACTACCTAGTTGATCATACGCGGCGCGTTTTTCTTTATCGCGTAACACTTCATACGCTTCGTTTATTTCTTTAAAGCGGGTTTCAGCATTTTTTTCTTTACTCACATCAGGATGAAACTTTCGTGCTAATTTTCGATATGATTTTTTAATTTCATCTTGGGACGCGGTTTTAACAACACCCATAATTTTATAATAATCTTTATAATTCACAGTGACCTCCTGCGTAAATAGTATGGCAGATAACTTTTGTGGTTAATCTTAGTCGATAACCAGGGGTGAGTAACAATTTAACGTTGAAATCACCGACGGTTAATTTAGGATAGTCCAATTTGATGATGTTATGATAAAAAATGTGTAAGCTCTATTACTCTTTTAATGGTTCGTGTATATTTAGCGTTCATAAGAGCTTCAGATAATATAAGTAGTCAATTATGATAAGTGCACCACAACAACGTAAAGTTACCATTATATATTATTGTGATCATGGCTTAACGCTTCATTACACAGTGGAAATCTTGGAACAAAATGCTGAGGGACGAGTGATTATTCCTAAAGCATTTAAAGAGGGAAAGTCAATTATCGCGGTTTGTGATGGCGAGATTAAAATTCTTAATACGCTAGGTGACGGTATCTTATCGGCTCACTACCTTACTTAACTAACGGCTATAACTAATAGCGTCCACTTAATAAAATACGAAGAAAATCACATGATAATTGATGGTAAACAAGCCGCAGCAAAATTAAGAATAACCATTGCAAAAGACGTGATAGCCCTTAAAGCGTCAAAAGGAATTACGCCTAGTTTAACGGTGGTACTGGTTGGTGACGATCCCGCCAGCCAAGTGTATGTTCGTAATAAAGCCAAGCAAACAACTGAAGTGGGTATGATTTCAAATGAAATTCGCTTACCTGAAAATTGCAGTCAAGCTGAACTGTTGTCGCAATTAACTCACTTAAATAACGACACGAGTGTTCACGGTATTTTAGTGCAATTACCCTTGCCTAAACACCTTGATGAGAGCCTTGTTATTGGTGCTATAACACCAGAAAAAGACGTAGATGGTTTTCATGCAATGAACGCAGGGCGATTACTTAATGGTGAGTCAGGCGCCATGGTTCCTTGTACACCACAAGGGTGTATTATTCTCGCTAAGCAGCACTTAGGTAATGATTTATCAGGTAAGCATGCGGTGGTTATTGGTCGCTCAAATATTGTTGGTAAACCGGTTGCCTTATTATTATTACAACAAAACTGTACCGTCACTATTGCTCACTCGCGCACTGAAAATCTTCCTCAAATATGTCAACAAGCCGATATTTTAATTGCTGCCGTTGGTCGTGCTGAGTTTGTACAAGCTGACTGGGTGAAAAAAGGTGCAACGGTTATTGACGTGGGTATTAACCGAATTGAAGATATGGTTACCGGTAAAATGAAATTGGTTGGCGATGTTGATTATGCGGCTGTTAGCGAGGTTTGTGGTGCAATAACACCGGTTCCTGGTGGTGTTGGCCCTATGACTATTGCCTGCTTGCTTAAAAACACATTGGAAGCGGCCAAATTGTATGGTTAAGTTAGGTAAAGAAAAGCGCTATAGCTAGTCTTTAGGTAACATGCCTATGTAGATCAATCAGGAGCCTAGCTTGAGTGAGTAGAATGTGTCAAATAAAACCATAAATCCTTCCTTCGACAGGCTCAGAATGAACGGAAACACTCCATTTGCCATGAGCCTTCGACAGGCTCAGGATGAGCGGAAACACTCCATTTGCCCTGAGCCTTCAACAGGCTCAGAATGAACGGAAACACTCCGTTTGCCCTGAGCCTTCAACAGGCTCAGGATGAACGGAAACACTCCGTTTGCCTTGAGCCTTCGACAGGCTCAGGATGAACGTAAACACTCCGTTTGCCCTGAGCCTGTCGAAGGGAACAGTCGAATATGACGTTATTAATAAACTCCTGAGTAAAGTACATAGGCAAGTTAGGTAATAACAATAGAAAAACAAAAAACCGCAAATAGTTGCGGCTTTTTTAGGTTTAGATTTTGTCTAATTTAAGTAGTATTTAATAGCTGTAATACCAATTGATACAAATATTAATAACCATTATTTAACTGTTTATCACTATAATCTAATTTTTTATAATTCTTACCCGCAGCCTCGGCAAGCTCAGTTGGCATGTAGTTTTCGTCATGTTTTGCTAACACTTCACTGGCCTCTACATAGAGTTCACCAGATGAACTACGCGTTAAGGTACCATTAGCAACAATGCCTTGTGCCTCTCTAAACAAATCAGGCAATATACCCTCGTAATGAACACTGACCATAAGGTCACTCTCATCAAATACAATTGGCATCTTCATATCAGATAAACTAAAGGAGACTTTTAAATTATCGGGATCGCGTTTTACTGTATTAGGTACGACTAGCCCACCAATACGAATACGCTGACCAATCTGAGGCTTAATACCCGAATCTTTTTTTCCTTGGGTGATTTCTGCAGGCGTATAAAACAAATCAATATTTTGGCTCAATGCATATAATACTAAGCCCGAGACAACCGCTATGCCAGCTAAAACTGAACCGACAATGGTTAAGCGTTTTTTACGACGTGGATTCATTCTGTAACCTCTTCAGATAGTGTTGATTTTGACTGTTTATCTTGCTTTTGTCGCTGCTCACGAACTTGGCGAAGCTTATCTTCTCTTTGTTTACGTTGGGCAATATTTTTGATGACGTGTTTATGACCCGTGACAGAACTAAACATTAAAATGAGTAATAAGGCCGTAGCTACACCATAGGATAACCAAACATAAAAACCATATCCGCCCATATTAATAAAAGCACTAAAGCTATCAAACTGCATTGGTTTTCTCCTGCGCTATGTGCTCTGACACTAGAGTTCTCACCCAAGGTCGAATGCTATTTCGCGCTAAAATTTCACTGCGAAAACGAATACAGATAAAAACGCTAACGAGAAAAATAAAGCCAAGAAAACAAAATACAAATGGCCATAGCATATCAACAGACATTGACGGTTTACCTAACTTACTGACAGTAGAGCCTTGATGCAACGTATTCCACCATTCGACTGAATACTTAATAATGGGTAAGTTAATCACGCCAACTAACGTTAAGATACCGGCGGCTTTACCAGCTAAATTTTTATCTTCAAAAGCGTTGTGCAATGCGATAACGCCTAAATATAAAAACAATAAAATTAGCTCTGAAGTTAACCGCGCGTCCCAAATCCACCACGTTCCCCACATAGGTTTTCCCCATGCAGCACCGGTAATAAGTGCTATGGCGGTAAACGTTGCGCCAACAGGTGCCATGGCGGCAGCAGAGGCATCGGCTAATTTAAATTGCCATACAAGGCTGGTAAAAGCTGCTATTGCCATCCCTAAATAGATACCCATTGAAAGTGACGCTGCGGGCACATGAATATAAAAAATACGAAAACTATCGCCTTGTTGATAATCGGCAGGCGCAAATGCCAACGCCCAAATAAGACCAATAGATAAAAATAGTGCGGCTAAGGCACTTAACCAAGGAAGTATTTTTCCAGCAAAGTGATAAGACACTTCTGGATTTGCGTAGGGATGTAACCATTTCCACATAGTTTATGTTCTCTCTTTTTTCTGTAACATTAAAGCTAATTGGTACTGACTTTTAACGCGGCACCAACAGCAAAAGGCGCTAACGTTAAGGAGCCAAAAAATAGCGCGGCAATTATAGCAAGTTGGCCGCTATAAGGTAAGCCAAGTGCGGCGGTATCGATAGCGCTAGTGGCAAAAATCAATACCGGAATATATAAAGGTAATACTAATAAGCTCAGTAATACGCCCCCTTTTTTTATACCAACGGTTAGGGCGACACCAATAGCGCCAAGCAAACTTAATACTGGGGTGCCAAGTAACAGCGTTAATATTAGCGCGCCATAACTTTGTTCGTTTAAGTGTAAAAGTACCGCGAGTAAAGGGGCAATTAAAATAAGTGGTAAGCCAGTGATAAGCCAGTGGGCAACAATTTTTGCGAGCACTAATATAAAGACAGGTTGTGGGCTGAGTAACATTTGCTCTAATGAACCATCAACATGATCAGACTTAAATAATCGATCTAAAGATAACAGTGTCGATAAAAGTGCCGCCACCCAGATAATCCCTGGTGCTATGCGGCTTAATGTTTGTGCTTCTGGGCCAATCCCTAACGGAAACAAGGTGACAACGATAACAAAAAATAACAACGGATTGATAATGTCATCTTTATGGCGCATGGCAATGGTTAAGTCGCGTTTGAGCACTAAAGCAAAAACAGCGCGATAGGACAAATTAGCTACTGACATTCTGTGCTCGACTCTGTTCTTGATTGCATATTCGAAACTGGTTACTCATGATCTGCTATTCACCTATATAGTCTAAAGTGATTTTTTTTACTTGCGAAGGCGAAAAAGTCAGTAAATCTTGATGAGTGGTCAAAATAACACAACCACCTTGTTTTATATGGGCTTTAAATAATTGCTCTAACGAATTCACCCCTTGTTTATCTATGGCGGTAAAAGGCTCATCTAAAATCCAGATGTCAGCAGTCGATTTATATAGCCGTGCTAAGGCTATTCGTCGATGTTGTCCTGCACTTAAATGGGATGCTAAGCTATCTTCAAACCCCGTTAAGTTTGCCAAGGTGAGTGTTTCTTCAAGTTCACTCGAATGAATAGATAAGCCATGTAATGTTAGATTGAAATTTAAATTTTCTTGTGCAGTCATCTCATCCTTTACCCCAGCTAAATGTCCTAGATACAGTAAATTTTGATGGAATTCTTCGCGAGATTGAGTAATCAATTGATTTTTATAGAAAACATCGCCGTTATAAGGTTGAGATAACCCCGCTAAAATTCGTAATAGGCTCGTTTTTCCAGAACCGTTAGGGCCTTCTATTTGTACAATATCACCGGCATTTATTTCAAGCGTTAATTGATCAAACAATAAACGCTCTTCACGAATACAAGTAAGGTTAGTGGCACTGAGTAAAGCAGGTTGATTCTCGGCTGCTAAACTGTCGGTTTCACTGGCGGCTAAATTGGCTGACAAGGGAAATATACACTCTTTAACATATTGAAAGTACCTAACAAAGTCTAACCTAACTCTATTAGCTTTATTTTGATGCAGATCGTTTTTTGATTTGGATCGTATTATTCTATAGCGCAATATCATACCATAGCTCTATTAAAATCGAATAATAAAACCTATGAGTAAAATTGTAACATTAAGAAACAATTGTCTGGGCATTTAACCTGTACTTATTTCTATATGTGATAGAATTGCGCCACTATTTTTAGCTTGTTGTATTTAAACGTACTTTATTCACTGTAAAGCGCATTTTAAATAAACACAAAGCTGAAAACGTATATAAGAGTAACCGGAGAAATAAATGATCCCTGACGTGGTCCCCCAATTAATACCTCATCTTTTACCTGAGCTTGGCCATCTTGCTTTGGTTATCGCTTTTGCGTTTGCACTATGTTTGAGCATAATACCTTTGGTAGGCGTACATAGTTCGCAAACTAAATTAATGAGTTATGCTAAGCCTCTTACCTTTGGCATGTTCATTTTTACGGCCATCAGTATTTGTATTTTAGCGTATAGCTTTGTGCTTGATGATTTTTCTATTAAATATATCGCTGGCCATTCTAATAGTCACTTACCTTACTATTTTAAAATAAGTGCTGTGTGGGGAGGACATGAAGGCTCTTTATTACTCTGGGTTTTCTCGTTAACCGCATGGACAATGGCTGTCGCCTCCTTTTCTAAAAATGTTGAAGAAGAGTTTATTGCGCGTGTGTTGGCTATCATGGGAATGGTAGCGGTTGCTTTTATTGCGTTTACCTTGCTTACCTCTAACCCCTTTGAACGTCTATGGCCTAATGTGCCATTAGAAGGGCGTGATTTAAACCCACTATTACAAGATGTTGGTTTAATTATTCATCCGCCATTATTGTATTTAGGTTATGTTGGTTTTGCCGTTGCTTTTGCCTTTGCTGTTGCTGCCTTAATGTCAGGAAAAATGGATGCTGCTTGGGCGCGTTGGTCTCGCCCTTGGACAGTTGGCGCTTGGATGTTTTTAACCGTAGGTATTGCTTTAGGTAGTTGGTGGGCATACTACGAACTGGGTTGGGGTGGTTGGTGGTTCTGGGATCCTGTTGAAAACGCATCCTTTATGCCTTGGCTTGTTGGTACGGCGTTAATTCACTCGTTGGCGGTCACTGAAAAACGAGGCACCTTTAGAAACTGGACCGTATTGCTAGCTATATTTGCTTTTAGCTTAAGTTTGTTAGGTACCTTCTTAGTACGCTCGGGTGTTATCACCTCGGTACATTCTTTCGCGTCAGATCCCTCTCGAGGTGTCTTTATTTTAGTTATATTAGCGGTCGCTGTGGGTGGTTCACTGACGTTGTATGCCTTTAGAGCAAGCAATGTGGCTAGTTTTAGTCGATTTGCACTGTACTCTCGTGAAACCGCTTTACTCTTGTGTAATATCATTTTAGTGGTTGCGGCTACTACCGTATTATTAGGCACGTTATACCCACTATTAGTGGATGCGTTAGGCTATGGCAAAATTTCTGTCGGCCCCCCATATTTTAACGCCGTCTTTGTTCCCATTATGAGCTTGTTATTTGTGGTCATGGGAATAGGCCCCATGATACGTTGGAAAAAAGCCAAAAAAGGCGAACTTCGTAAACAATTAGTTCAACCGTCAGTATTGGCTATTGTCTTTGGTTTATTATTCCCTATTTTTTATGGGGGCGAATTTAATGCACTTGTTGCGATGGGAATAACCTTGGCTTCATGGGTTTTCTTAGTGGTTATCAAAGATTTAATCAATCAATATATCATTAGATCATCACTAGGCTTAGGCCAATGGGGTATGACCGTCGCCCATGCCGGTATTGCCGTGACTATTGTTGGCGTTACACTCGTTTCCAGTTATGAAAGCGAAACGAATGTAAAAATGCTACTAAATGAAAGTGTCGACATCTCAGGTTATCAAATAGAATTTAAGGGAGTTATTCCGGTAGAAGGCCCTAATTATAGTGCCGAACAAGGCCAAATTAATGTCTATAAAGTAAATAATGATGGCGAGAATGACTTTGTTACGTTATTAAAACCAGAGCGCCGTACTTACAGAGTGCAAACAATGGGCATGACGGAAGCCGGTATTGATGGCGGTTTATTTAGAGATATCTATGTTGCCCTGGGTGATCCGCTTGATGGGGGCGCGTGGGCAATTCGTGTTCATTATAAACCGTTTGTTCGTTGGATTTGGCTTGGCGCTCTTTTCATGGCGTTTGGTGGTCTGTTAGCTATATTAGATAAACGCTACCGTGTGCCCAAAAAAAGCAAGGGTAAAGAAAGTGAAGCTGCCCTCGCCAATAACAAAACCATTGAGAGCGTGAACGCTAGTACCAAACCTGTTTCGGAGTTGTCATAGTGAATAAAATCATTCGTTTTTTACCGCTTATTTTAGTGATAGCGTTAGGGGGGGTACTTTATAGAGGTTTATCGTTAAACCCACAAGATATGCCCTCAGCACTGGTGGGCAAAACCCTACCTGACTTTACTTTAACCACGTTAACAGATGCCAATAAAACCGTCACCAAAGCGGATTTGGTAGGTGATATTGTCTTGCTTAATGTGTGGGCAACATGGTGTCCTACGTGTAAATATGAACACCCTTATTTGTTAGAGCTAGCCAATAATCCACAATTAAAACCCTATGTTAAATTGTACGGACTAAACTACAAAGACGAGCGTTTAGCCGCGCAGCAATGGTTAACTCACTATGAAGATCCCTATCATTTTTCAATTTTTGATGAACAAGGAACACTGGGTTTAGATTTAGGCGTGTTTGGCGCACCCGAAACCTTTGTTATTGATCATCAGGGGGTTATTCGTAAACGCTTTGCGGGGGCAATTGATACCCGTGTTTGGCGTAAAGAATTTGAGCCGCTTATTAAGCAACTAATTGCTGAAAAGCAGCAGGGTAAATAGCCATGTTAAATAAAATATTATTCATAGTAGTGTTGACGGTTAACGCATTGATGATGGCCAACACCGCTAAGGCAAGCCCGGTTGAAACGTTTGAATTTAGAGATGAAGTGACCAAAATACGTTTTCAAGCGTTAAGTAAAGAGTTACGTTGCCCTAAGTGTCAAAACCAAAACCTAGCTGACTCTAATTCTGCTATTGCCATTGATTTACGTCGTGAATTGTATGAATTATTACAACAAGGTAAAGCTGACATTGAAATTGTTAACTTTATGGTATCTCGATATGGTGAATTTGTTTTATATCGTCCTCGTGTATCAAGTCTCACTTATATACTTTGGTTTGGTCCTGCCTTATTGATTTTAACAGGCATTATTGTGGTGATTATTATTTTACGAAAAAAACCTGCAGCAAAAGCAGACTTAGCCTTAAGTTCGCAGCAGCAAGATAAATTAAATCATTTACTACAGAGCAGTAAAGAAAACGCTAGCCAAAACACAAATACCGACAAAAAAGATAAAGAGTAGTTAACCCTTATGGAAATAGTATTAATCGTCCTTGTTTTTATTGCCTTACTTTTGTATATCGTTTGGTTACCTTTCTTTAAAAGTAGAAGTAAAGATCAGAACAGCAAGTCGACTCAAGCAAGTCCTAAAAATAATATACGCGACGAAACCAACGTTGAACTCTATAAAGAGCACAAAGCTGAAATAGAAAAAGATTTTAGTGATGGTCGTATCGACGAAGAAAATTATCAGTATTTACTGGCTGAACTTGATAATAGTTTGTTGCAAGATATTGAAGCAGCAGAAAAAGAATCCAAAATAATAGTGAGTAATAAAAGCCTTAGTATGTTGTGGCCTTTGTCTTTATCTTTATTTATTATCGCCTTTTCTATTGCGTTATATGTAAAACAAGGCACCTTGATGGCTTTTATTACGACGCCTAGTGCTGAACATTCAAACCAACAAACGCAGATATCAGCTGAGCAACAAGAAAAATCTCAACAGGCACAAGCACTAGCATACATTAAAGAATTACAACAACACCTAGAAAACAGCCCTGATGATGGTAAAGCTTGGTATAACTTAGGACAAACGCTTGTTAGCGCAGGTGAGTTTGACATGGCAATCACAGCCTTTGAACAAGTCATTCGTATTGAAGGGGAACAAGCAGATTTATTAGGGGCAATTGCACAAGCTAGCTATTATCGAAACAATCAACAAATTGATGAACAGGTGCAAAACTTAATTGATAGAGCATTAGCGCTAGACCCTAATGATCCCTCAACGAATATATTGTTAGGAATGCATAATTTCATTAGTCAAGAATACCAAAAAGCCATTGAATATTGGCAACGAGTGATTAATGCTAAAAGACAAGGGGTCAATACAAACGCATTACAAGAAGCGGTTAACGAAGCAAAAAGTCGCCTTGGCATTTCTAGTTTAACTAGCAACAAACCCACCCAGACTGAACCTGAACTGGCCGGGCCAGAATTAACCATTAGTGTCAGTTTATCTGATGATATTGCTAAGCAGTTAGCGCAAGGTGAAGACAAAATTGTTTTTGTTTATGCTATTCCAACCAATGGTCAACGTATGCCATTAGCCGCACAAAAACTAATGGCCAGTGATCTACCTACCGTAATTACCTTGAGTAATAAAAATACCATGTCACCGGCCAATAATTTAAGCAGCGTTAGCCAAGTGCACATTTATGCCGTTGTTTCTCAGCAAGGTAGTGTAGGAATAAAGTTAGGAGATTTTAAAGCCGAAGTACAGAACATCTCCGTGAATAACACCGAAACTATTACGCTATTGGTCGACAGCCTTGTTAAGTAATTTAGCGTAAAGCGAACGGTCATACTCCTTTCCGTCGGCCTCCGTTGGTCCTGAGCCTGTCGCCCTTCGACTACTCGTACCTCGCGCTCAGGGTGAACGGTTTGCACCCCCTCGACTACTCGTACCTCGTGCTCAGTATGAACGGTTTACACCCCCTCGGTCTCCGTTTGTCCTGAGCGCGAAGCAGTCGAAGGAAGCTTTACCGTTGGTCTCCGTCGGTCACCGTTCGCCCTGAGCGCGAAGCAGTCGAAGGGAGCGGTCGAAGGAAGCAGTCGTACTTCGACTACTCGTACCTCGTGCTCAGTATGAACGGTTTACACCCCGTCGGTCACCGTTCGCCCTGAGCCTGTCGAAGGAAGCAGTCGTACTTCGACTACTCGTACCTCGCGCTCAGTATGAACGGTTTACACCCCCCTCGGTCACCGTTTGTCCTGAGCGCGAAGCAGTCGAAGGAAGCTTTACCGTTGGTCCTGAGCCTGTCGAAGGGAGCAGTCGTACTTCGACTACTCGTACCTCGCGCTCAGTATGAACGGTTTACACCC
>CAJXQM010000003.1 GCA_913058145.1 uncultured Colwellia sp. | reverse complement strand
AGTAAATAGCTCTGATTGACTACATGTTGCGGTTGATGCTAACAACGCTAGGCAGTTTTATATATTAGTCAGGGGCGGCTCTATGTTCAGCTATCAAGCGATATGAAGATAGTGCTCCAGAGTTTTACATCATGCTGCCCACGAAACAATAAGCAATTATAAATAAAGGAAAAATTTAAATTTAAACTTAAAGTACCCCTAAATATACCCTGCATAATTAGAATTTATGAATTTATGAATTTATGAATTTATGGGTAATTTTCTAAAATTATGCTGTGTTGGTGAAAGCATAACAAGTAAGGTATAACATAATAAAATACTTCTCATGCTTAAGGAATACTAATGGGTAGAGCAAAACATATGATGGAACAAGGTTATAATTCTGATATAGGAGCGTATATTTGTCCAGATTGCATAAAAGAAGACGGCATAAAGTCTTTTATAATTGAAAATTCGACTACAGTAACTTCACCCTGCTCATACTGCAATAACGCAAATGTTAAAACATGCGATATGGGGCTGGTCGTTGGCTACATTCATGAGTGCATAATAAAAGAATGGTCAGATCCTGCTGAAGAGTTGCCATATGAATCAGCTGAAGGAGGATATCAAGGCTCTGTTTTAGATACTCATGACCTGTTATGGCAAGTGGGGGTTAATGTTGACGATGAATCGATTATTGAGGATATAGCTGAATCAATCCACCAAAGTCACTGGACAAAAAATAACTATTTCTCACTTTCTCCAGATCAAACCCTATCTTATAGCTGGAAGAGTTTTTGCCAAATAGTAATAAGCAAATCAAGATATTTCTTTCTTAATGCTCATAATGAATCCTATGATGTAAACCAGCACGATGAAATGAATCCAATTAAGATATTAGATACAGTTGCATCAATAATAAAGAATTTAACAATGCTTAAAGAAATATCTACTTCTGAAGAAATCAAGCGAGTTAGAATAGTGGATGAGTACAGAGAGGCGACTACGGCTTCAGATTTAGGTTCACCCCCACTAGATTTCTGTAAAATGGCGAACAGAATGAGTCCTGCTGGAATACCGATGTTTTACGGTGCATTTGATTTAGAAACATCAATCAAAGAGACCTATGAACCTGAGCCTAACTTAACTAAAAAAGCTGTAGTTGGTAATTTTTACCCTTGTAGAACTTTAAACGTAATAGATTTATCTCAAAAATTTAAAATTCCAACTATATTCGATCAAGATCAGAGCTATAGATTTGAGAAACGCTTTCTTTATGATTTTATAAAAGATTTTACCAAACCAATTGAAAGGGCTGATCGAGCACATATTGATTATGTTCCAACACAAATAGTCACTGAATACTTTAGACATATTTTATCAAAAGACACATCCTTGAAAATTGATGGGGTAATATATCCAAGCTCAAAAAATCAAAATAATAAAGCTATCGTTATCTTTGCTGACAATGATCAATGCGTGGAGAAAGGTACTAAATCTAGATATACAGAGGAGCTTTTATTTCTCAATAACTTTGAAGAAATTGAGTTAACCCCCTTCAATATTATTTAGTATCCGCCTTCAAGTACTTTATAATTAAAGCCGTAACTGCAGCTTCCATACCTGTACTTAGTTACGGTTCCAAATTTTTCAACTTCTCCAGAAATTCAGCCTGTCTTTAACCCTGCACGTCACCATAACTATAGAATGTTGTTAAAACGCCCTCATGCTCTATATTTTGACTCCATGCTTTAAATTGCTCTGGTAATTAATCAAGTCATCAGCTAGCGTAGATACAATAAAACAACCAAGAGAACATAGCTTAAAGCTTACCACCAACCCCTTTGAACTTCTCAACAAACGCAGCTATTTTCTGAAAAACCGTTTGCTTCTTAGTTTTAAATTGTGGGTTAAGTGGGCTCATCTTAGGCAACGTAGAATTCAATTCAGTGCCATTTTCACTGGCATATTCTCGCTTCAATGAGGTCGATATATAGCGTTTAGCTTCATCTACATTCAAGCCCTCTGATTTGATTAGTTCATTTGCTTCACGTTTTTTCTCTGCTTGAGCGAACTTAAAGAAGGTATCAATGATGCTGGCTTTATCACTAATATCATCCAAATTCGTTTTGTTAATAAAATCAACTATTAAGCCTTCCTTAGCTCGATTTCCTAAGCTAGCTCTAATTAAACGGCGTACCTCATCAATCAAATCTGACTTATTCTTGTTTTTCTTATTATGCTCAAAAATCAATTCAAGAATATAGTCTAGGTTGATCTCTTGAGATTTAAGCAAGTCTACTTCAAAGACAACATCGTCCCAATCAATAGTTGATTTATCATTGCCTTCAGCTGCTTTTTCTCGTCGCTGCCAATCACGGATATCGTTATAGGTAGAACGGTAATCTTGAACCTTACGGTCTGCTGGTAATCGAATCGTTTGCAATTCAGCTAGCTTTTCATCGTCTAAGTAATGCTCTTCTTTAAAGGCTTCAACCGCTTCTGTATCGCTAAGATCGACTTCTTGTAGGGCTTTTAAACTAGCAAATTCATCATAGTTTTGAAGAACATTTTCAACACGTAAATATTCGCCAAATAACTTAGCGAACTCTTTTTTATCTTTTTCTTTAACAATTTCATCTGGTTTTGGAAAACGCTGCTCTAGCTCATTAACTACCGCCATAAATCCACGTTTTGCTTTACCTGTTACAACATCAGTAAAGCCTTCCATATACTCTGCATAGCTTTTTTCCAATACAACGTTTTTAGTATTTTTATCACCAAACAGAGTAATAGCATCCACAGTCGCTTTTTCTAAATGACGAAATGTGACGATATTACCGAAGGTTTTGGTGGCATCATAAATGCGATTAGTACGTGAATAAGCTTGCATTAAACCGTGATAGCGCAAGTTTTTATCTACAAATAGTGTATTTAGCGTAGGGGCATCAAAGCCCGTTAAGAACATGCCAACCACAATCAATAGATCGATTTCTTTCGACTTAACTCGCTTAGCGATATCACGGTAATAGTTTTGAAAGCCGTTACTGTCTACGCTGAAATTAGTTTTGAAGAAGCCGTTATAGTCCTCAATGGCTGCACTTAAAAACTCTTTTGCGCTACTGTTCATCGCTGACACATCAAAGCTTTCGTCTTCAATATCACCAACTGCATCTTGTTCTTCGTTCGCTGCGAACGAAAAAATAGTTGCTACCCGTAATGGCCTGCTAACGTCTTTTTGTAGATTATTCAGAGATTCATAATATAACTTAGCCGCATCAACACTGCTTACAGCAAACATGGCATTAAAGCCTTTTGCACCAGCTTGTTTGCGATGGGTTTTCTGGCGGAATTTGGTCAATATATATTGAGAAATCTCTTTGATGCGCTCAGGATGCATTAACGCTTTTTTGTTCTCTAATCCGCTAAGTTTTTTCTCATCTTGTTCCGATTCGATTTCTTTGAATTTAGGGCGAACATCATTGTAATCCACTTTAAATTTCAGCACCTTTTCATCACGAATGGCATCGGTGATCACATACGAGTGTAACTCACGACCAAATACGGTAGCGGTTGTTTCAGCGCCCAGTGCGTTTTGTGGGAAAATAGGTGTACCTGTAAAACCAAACTGATAGAATTTCTTAAACTTTTTCTTAAGGTTCTTTTGAGCTTCACCAAACTGGCTACGATGACATTCATCAAAAATAAACACAACCTGCTTGTTGAATATAGGTAAATCAGCTTCGCCTTTAATCAAGTTGTTTAGTTTTTGAATGGTAGTTACCACGATTTTATTATCGTCTTTATCTAAATTTCGCTTTAACCCTGCGGTACTATCAGAGCCATTTACACTGTCAGGTGAAAAACGTTGGTATTCCTTCATCGTTTGATAGTCTAAGTCTTTCCTATCTACCACAAAAAACACTTTATCAATAAAATCTAATTCGGTTGCTAATCGAGCTGATTTAAAGCTGGTCAGCGTTTTACCAGAGCCCGTGGTATGCCAAATAAAGCCACCGCTTTCTGGTTTACTCCATGTTTTACTTTGAAAAGAGCTATTTATCTTCCATAAAATACGTTCACACGCGGCAATCTGGTATGGGCGCATGACTAGTGAGGTATTGCTAACGTCAAACACCGAGTAACTAAGTAACACATTAAGCAAGGTGTTTTTCTGAAAGAACGTTGCGGTAAAATCTTTAAGATCTTTGATCAGGTTATTATCAGAATTCGCCCAATTGATAGTGAAGTCAAAGCTGTTTTTGTTACGTTGGGTAGTATTGGCAAAGTAGCGTGTATCTGTACCGTTAGAAATCACAAATAACTGAAGATACTTAAACAGTGAGTTATCAGTATTAAAGCTTTCTTTACTGTATCTGTGTATTTGGTTAAAGGCTTCACGAATGGCAACACCGCGCTTTTTTAGCTCAACTTGCACCAAGGGTAAACCGTTCACCAATATAGTCACATCATAGCGGTTAGCATGACTACCCGTTTGCTCAAATTGCTTGATCACCTGTACTTTATTGCGGGTGATATTTTGTTTATCCAGCAAGTAAATATTTTGAATGTGGCCATCATCAAAAATAAAGTCATGAACATAGTCATCGTGAAGCTTACGGGTTTTATCGACAATATTTTCACTTGGTTTATCTAAATAAATTTCAACAAAACGTAGCCATTCACCTTCGGTAAATTCAACTTTATTCAAGGCTTGCAACTGCACACGTACGTTCGCTAACATCGTTTTTGTGTTGGTTAAGCCGGGTACAAACTCATAACCTTGATTAACTAAGTCTTCTACTAATTCACGCTCTAAATCGCTTTCGCTTTGGTAACCCTCAGGTATCTGCCATTCCTTGTTGTATTTATCTAATACAATAAAGTTATTGGATTCTGCGATTGTTTTATAATTAGTCATTTTGTGCTTCCTGCCTCTTGAAACCATAGGTTTCAATTAAATATGTCACCAATTCTTCTAGCTTTTCTTTATCGCTATTTTCAACAACCGAAATTTCCTCGCCTGCATGGGCTGAATGGCTCGAAAGATTCATAAGTCTATTGGCAAATGGATCTGGGGTTCCTTCTGCTGTTTGTTCTAAAAGTTGTTCCCAGCGTTGATGACCTAAGAATGTGGCTGTTTTTTCTAAGATATTTCTTAAAAAACTAAAGTGATATTTTTGAATTTGATCTAATGAAATTGCTTGGATAATCTCTGACAATAAGAATAAATGATAAGAAAATGGGTGGTCATTAGAATCGGCAAGCTCAAAAGTACCATTCCTTTGCTTTTCTAGACGGTACTTTCCTGTTTGCTTTCGCTTATAGAGCCACGTAGGTACTGCATTTTGATTCGGGTTTCTCAGATCACTATTTAACTCATTGTGCAAAACATTATAAAAAAGTGGGTTGTGAGTTGTAATGATAAACTTAAGTCCATTGCCTTCAATATAAGTGCTTTTCTTCATCAAATTGGCTAGTTCAACAGCTAATTCAATAAGGTGATTGTCATCAAGAGAGCTTACAGGATCATCAATAAACACATATTTTAAATTATTGAAGTCAGCGCTTCTTTCATCTTCAGGAGAACTTAGCTCTTCGATAATCAACTCTAATAAGCTGTAAAATATGCTCCATATAAGGTTACTTTCTTCACCTTTAGATATCTTTATAGTTGAGCCAGTTTCGTCGCCTCTGATTATAAAAGATACTTCTGAGGAATTAGCGTTGAATAAAGGTTCTATATTACTATTTGTCAACCGACGAAAATTTTCAATAATTGTAGCGCTTTGGCCCTGCTCAATTAGAACCCAATCGGTAAAAGCATTGGGGTGAATTTTTAGCTTTCTATCTTCATCATCTGTTAAATCGTTATCCCAATAGAATAAGTCTTCAGTGAAAGCGTTATAGTAGAGAATATTTTTTTGTGACAGCTCTGATCCATTCGTATCATTATCACTGTCTTCAATGATTTCCTCTGCTAATAACGTCTTAAACTCACGCGAGAGCCTTGTTTTACCAGTACCATTAAATGCATAGATTAACTGCACTTTTTTTGGGGATGCTTTTAATTGTTCTGAAATTTCTCTTAGTGTATTACTCATACTAAGCCTCTACCTTGCCAAGCTTTGGAAAGTCTAATAGTAAATCGCGGTAGTATTCATATTGCTTTTGACGCAGCTCCATTTCGTGAGGTAAACTTTTGCTGATGGAGCTTGTGTGTGTGTCGAATTTATCGAGAATTGAGACTATTGTTGCTTGTTTTTCTGGCGATGGAACAGGAATCAACATTTTGGCTAAACTATCAGCATTTACTCGTCTCACTTTTGTACCAGTAATATATTGCCTTTTCTGTTTTTGAAATAATTCTGTCTGAAAAAAGTAAGCTACGTATTTTGGGTTTAAAGAATGGGTATAAAAGCAAGCATCACTACTCACCGCAACATCAGCTTCACCTAGCCAAGCAACTGCTTTGCAAACATCTTCATCGGTTTCGCTTGTTGTAGCGATTACCAAGTCACCCATCTTAGCTTTACGTGCCTTCTTGGCGAATTCTTCTGATACAAATGTTTTAGTTTGATCAGCATATGTTCCGTAGTGAGTATAAATTTGACCGTAGTGAATACAACCTACACCAGTTTCCTTAAAATCTTTTTTCTGTAGCCCACTACCTCGAATGAATTTACCAACCTCTTCTTTGCCCATTGGCAAGTGCTTGACTTCACTTTCTTCAAAACTAAACAACTGCTCACGATAATAGCTGTATTGTTTTTTGCGGGCATTAAGCTCGATGGTTAGCTCGGTGGTTAGTTCGGTGGTTAGCTCAGTAAAGTTATCTATTATCCGTACAATTTCAGTCTGAATCTTCAGTGATTTTTTGGAGTTATCTGGGCATGGGATGGGAATCTTAATGCTATTTAAGTTTTTCTGATTTAACTTTGGCTGAGCAGCACCCGTAATGTAAGGCGTTAGGTCAATACTATTAAGGTATATTTCAATATATCTTCGTTCGGCGTAGGTATTGAATTTCAAAATATGCGCATGGTTGTTTACCCAGCTTTTTCCACTAATACTAAAAGCTATGGGAGTACTCCTAGCAAGTAAATTTGCACCATCTTCCGAAACTAGTAAAAAGTCGCCATTAAAAATATAGTCTTTAACATAGTCTACAATCCCTGACGCCCCGTAATATGGAATTTCGCCCGGAACTCTTAATCCACTAGTAATAGGCTTTCGATGAGAATCAAGATTGTCAGCGAGATCTCCTAGTTGTTTCCACTCCACCTCAGCTAGATCTAACAAGTTAACCAGAAAACTTAACCGGCTCATACTTGAGTCTCCGCGCTTTCAATTTCAGAAACAATTGCATCAATATCAATACGTAGTTGGTCTATTTTTGCCACGGTAGTTTTAAGCTCGGAATTCAATTCGATAATATCAACAACTTCGCGGGTGTCTTTGGCTTCTACATAGCTACTGACGGACAAATTGTAGTCTTTTTCTATACTGGAAATTTCTTCATAGGAGACTGAGCGTGCTACATAGTCTCGATTTTCTTTGCTATCAAACACATCCATAATTTCTTTTATGTGCTTATCTGTCATCTCGTTATTATTGGTTACTTTTTTAAAGAAGGTATTTTCTTCTGTAGCATCAATAAACTGAGTAGTTGTATCTATTTTACTTTTGGATAAAACCAAAATATTCACAGCAATAGTGGTACCAAAGAACAGGTTAGGCGCTAGCGAAATCACAGTTTCAACATAGTTGTTATCTACTAGATATTGACGAATTTTCTTTTCAGCACCGCCACGATAGAAAATACCAGGAAAACACACAATAGCCGCTCGGCCTTTGCTCGATAGATAATTTAACGCATGTAGAACAAATGCAAAATCGGCTTTTGATTTTGGCGCCAATACACCTGCGGGAGCAAAGCGGTCATCGTTAATCAAGGTTGGGTCATCTGAACCAATCCACTTTATTGAATAAGGAGGGTTAGAGACGATGGCATCAAAAGGTTTGTCATCACCAAAGTGTGGTTCTGTTAACGTATTGCCTAACTTAATATTAAACTTGTCATAATTGATGTTATGCAAAAACATATTCATACGTGCCAAGTTGTAGGTAGTGTGGTTTATCTCTTGACCAAAAAATCCTTCTTCAATGGTATGTGAGTCAAAGTGCTTTTTAGCTTGCAACAATAACGAGCCTGAACCTGCCGCAGGATCATATATTTTATTAACGGTAGTTTGATTGTGCATGGCTAATTGCGCGATTAGCTTAGACACGTGTCGTGGCGTGAAAAACTCACCACCAGACTTACCCGCATTAGCAGCATAGTTTGAGATCAAAAATTCATAGGCATCACCAAACAGGTCATGATCATTGTCTTCAAAGTTCTCTAGCTCTAGATCTACAACACCTTTAAGCACAGCAGCTAATTTTAGGTTTTTATTTTTTACCGTATTACCCAGCCTATTACTCGTTGTATCAAAGTCAGCGAACAAGCCTTTGATATCATCTTCCGAGTCATAGCCATTAGCAGAGTTTTCAATTTCAGAAAATATTTTGGCTAAGTCGGTATTTAAGCTTATGTTTTTATTCGCGCTTTTAGCAACAGTTGAAAATAATTGGCTTGGGTAGATGAAGTAACCTTTGGTTTTAATAGCACCGTCTTTAGCGCCTGCAAGTAGCTCGTCATTATCATCCATTGCACCGTAATCTACGTTTTCATCACCACCAGTAATGTATTCAACAAAGTTTTCACTGATAAAGCGGTAGAACAGTGTACCCAGCACATATTGTTTAAAGTCCCAGCCGTCTACCGAACCTCGAACATCGTTAGCGATTGACCATATTTGACGGTGTAAAGCTGCTCTTTGTTGGGTACTTTTCATTGTTAATTTCCTATTAAAATATATTTTGAATAGCGTTCAGCTTAATTAGCAGGATTAGATTATAACTATAAAAGACGTTTGAATCTAACGACTTGTCGCTAAAAGTATTAGCCTAATATTTTCTGACTCTGTTAACCAAGCCAGAGCTTTCAAACTACGTAAGTAAAACTTTCGAATTCCTGTAAAGAATATTGTTTATAGCTAACCTGAATACTTTAAAGCGAATGTATTGTTTAGCCATTTTAAGGATCTATAGGTTCAGGTGACAAAGCCTTATAAACCGTTGTCCGGGAACAATTGAGCTGTTTAGCTATTTGAGATTTATTAGTGCCTTCTTTTGCAAGCGCGCGGATATTTTCATTTAACTCAACATTGACAGGCTTACCTTTATACTTACCTTTTAGTTTGGCTATCGCTATACCTTCACGCTGACGCTCAAGCATCATAGAACGTTCAAACTGATAGATACCACCTAACATTGTAAGCATTAGTTGTTGCATTGGGTTATCTTCACCAGTGAACGTTAGAGATTCTTTGTGAAATATAAGCTTTACGCCTTTATCTGTTAACTCTTTAACAAGTGTAAGAAGGTTTTCGGTATTACGAGCCATTCGGCTGATATCATGCACATGAACAGTATCGTCTTTTCTTACAAACTTTATAAGCTCCTTCAAAGCGGGTCGATTTGTATCTTTGCCGCTACACTTATCTGTAAACGTTTCATCTAGTGGGATTTCATTTAATTGTCGTTCGGTGTTTTGTTCAATTGTCGAAACACGAATATACCCGATTTGTTTACCACTCATATTTATTCCTTGAAAAGTGTTCACTTTAAGTCTTGGATGTCACAACAATAAACGTACACTTAGTATAAATCAACTTAAAATGAACATAATGGCAATTAATGTGAACGTACACTTTGACTATACTTTAAATATACAGAATCTATTTAACTACCCTAAATCTGTAGTTGCTAGTTGTTCAACATCAATTTTTCAATTGCTGTTGCTATGGTACCTAAAGTATTAATAACACCATCCATTACAAAGTCTAATGCTCTTCCATAACCATCATTGACATGCGCGGTATCGAAGCCTAGTTGCTGCAATGTAGCAAGACATTCATCCATTGATTCGTGAATAATTTTTCTGTAGCGCAATGGTGGGCTCCCTAGATTTAATAATCTAATTTTATGTACATCCTAGATGATTCTAATGTCCGCTTTAGAGATCGGATATATAATTTCACGAAAAATTTCGAACCAAATTTTAGATCTAAATAATTAAAGATATTTATACAACAAGGGCAGCTCTAGGCTCCTGAGCTGCTATTAGTAACTCAAAAGCTAAGGTCAGCTATTGGCTCAGGGTGTGTGAAAACTATCAGAGTACAATTTTTATGCGACGCTACGTGAATTGACAAGTGGTTTTACCTCAAATGTACTACAGAATTGAATCTACGGAGCCTTTATCCGTTGATATTATCCAATTACGCAGGTTCGAAATAGTTTTCACACAGGCTAGGCTAGCAGTTGTCGTAAGACTCAACTAATATCTAATGACTTTTTTGTCGGAGCAGAAGTCGAAAATAATCATTGATTCTAACGACTGTTTTCAGTCTTGTAGCTGCCGTTGGCAAAGAAAATCACACGTTAACAATGCGTATTTCTTAGTGGTAACTGATAAGCGACGAGTCTGGCGAAGGTGCTTGCAGTCAGGCTTGATTACAACTTATATAGACTTAGTGCGCTTGCTCAGGTCGCTGCAAGTTAAATTAGTCTATTTTAATCTCAACACTAACTGGCCTATGATCAGAAACTTGTCTACTAGCTTCTTTTCGCATCGATGGTGTATAAATCATCTCGTCAAATTCAAATACTGCCCCTGATTCTTTTTGCAATTCATCAGAGTATTTCGTGTACCAGATATTGTCGTAAAAAGATTTATCCGCGATTGTGGTTGGTGTGTGCAGTGGTATCGCTGGCTCAAAATTGTCTAGTGATTCAATATCATTCCATGCTTCATCATTTGCAGGTAAATTAAAATCACCAACAATTAAAACATCCCTGCGGCTTTCCTTGGTTACTGCTCTATAAACATCACCTAATACTTTAACTTCTTTTCTTGGCTCTGTTTTACCATCACCAAATTCGGTATGAATAGTACAAATAGAGAAATCGAATTGACCAGCTAAGAATGCAGCGCAATAAGGCTCTCTTATGAAATCATCATTTACATCCGAATAAACAAAAGCAGAGTCTTCGGTATACTTAACTAAATCAGTTCTATACAAGAAAGCATATATCTCTGTCCGACTGCTATTGCCAACTTTCTTAGATGCTACATAACTATAATCTAACCTAAATTCGTCTTTCAGTATTTTCACAAGTCGGTCTAGTGCTTTTGTATCTGTACGTATCTCTTGGATAGCAATGAAATCATAACGAGCTAATACAACTGATATTAAACCTAGTTCAGCATCAGAACGGCTATTGCTTGATATATTTCTAATATTCCATGAGGCAAGGCTAATAGTTTCAGCTAGTGTTGCTGTACTGAAGATAATTAATATTATTGAAAGTAACTTTTTCATTTGTAGTCCTTAACATGATTTTAGCAAAGATTATTGTTTTAAAAGAAAATTGTACAGCATAGCATCAAATTGTAGCGATTGGACTTAAACCGCTACTTCCACCTTTTTGATGTTACCTTTTAGTGGGTTCAAAATTACCAATGATAATTTCAGTATAAATATTTATTACTATCCCACATTAAGCGCGTGTGAAGTCATAAGCCACTTTAATAATAGCTTTGAGATCAAGACCGTCCTCAATCATTAAGTTATAGAGCTTCGACGATTCACTATCGAGCATTGAATTAACAGTTACCAATTTATTAGCTTTTCTTTTATCCCTTGATTTTTTAGCTCGTTGAGCGCCCGTTAACGCATTAGATGATCTAGGGCGACCAAGTTTTTTGGGTACATTACTGAATTGAAGCTGAACTTCATTTGCATTAATGTTACGTGAAACATCAACACAGGTACTATCAATAGCTAAAGAATCCGATCCTTTTTGAGATTCTTCAAATTTTAATTTGTTAGACTCTTCAACGTTAATAAATGATTCCAAAGAACTACAAGCAAAAACTATGTTTTTCATTGCAGTATCTTTACGTTTAGTCTGCAAAGCAATAAGTAAAAGTTGACCATATTCGGATGAAAAATCAATATTATTCGCCATAACCAAACCATCAAAAAGTGATTTAAATTCATATAAGGCAAGACCAGAAAATAGTTGTTTCTCTGCATCCCTCATTAAAGATAAGTTATTTTTTAATATCGTTAAGTTAATCATTGAATTCCCCTGCGTTAGTAAAACCATTATAAGTTACACGTAACGGAAAACAAGTATTAACGTTACACGTAACAAAAAAGAGTAATATCAAGATTCACTAAAAAAAAGGATAGGATTACGTCTTTCTATTTCTGGCAACTCAACCAATAAAAAACCGTCGATAATATATTTTATCGACGGTTTTATTTTAAAGGGACTTTATTAGGGGATTTGTGCCCATCTCCTCGAAATAGGTATTAAATAATGTAGCTACATAAATCATTCATTCGATTGTGCCTTATCAAATATGATACTGGTCTTAGTGATTAATTTTTTGTTATACGTAAACTTCACGAATTGCGTCAATTAGCCCATAAACAATTAATGAATCCTGAACACGGGCGGCAGGATGAACATAGATAAATACAGGTTTATTTTGTTTATTCATAAACCATTTTATGCCTCTACTTGTCTCAAATACTTCACTATCATTTAGCTCTAAAGCCAAACGTAAGTCCCAACCTGTCCCACAGCATACGGTTATATCTGCATTGTAAAGATCGTATTGCTTTTTAATGTAATCTTTATCTTCTGACACTACAGCATTAAAGCTCGCTCGTTCAGTAGTATGACTACCAGGTGATTTTTTTAGGTTAAAAGCACAAATTGAACGAAGAGCGCGCTTTCGGTAATCATCATCAATATTTTCAAGTTCAGACCAATTAATATTGGAATTAATATCACGTATACAAGTCACCCACCGAGATACATTATCAAACGTTTGCCAGCGTGCTCCACCCTCAATAAACTCTCTAAGATCCCAACCACCGCCACCAAGATCATTAACTTCCTTCAATACGAAGCAGAGTTTAATCTGTGATTTCAGATAATCGAGTTCAGACACAACACCGTCAAAGACAAAGCCTTCTCGATTGATTTTCCAGTCTTCAAATAGAACAGACTCTTGTGTTGAAATAGTCATACAACTCCCTTACGTATAATAGCTTATTATGTAGACGTTTCAGTAATTACCATCTACTTTGTAGCTTAATAAATTAACTCAATATCTTTTAATTTCAAAGTTTTATTGTTCTTTTGTTCGTATTAATTTAACCTTCCTGATTACCTGTATTTAATGAGAATCACAGAGAAAAGCGGACACCAAGATTTCACCTGATTTGAAATATGGACACACTTTTATTGCAACAAAAGTGGCTGAACTAGGAAAGGACATTTCCTCAACGGCGTTAATTATGACCTCACATTCATCCAGCAATATATCTCGTCCGCCCTTAGCTAAGATGGCGACTGTGCTAAGATCTTGATCAGAGTTTATGATATTCATCGCCTTTTCAATTCTACGTTCACCTTGAACCAATGCTTCGCGGTATTGCGTAGTGCCTTTGCCTTTGAAATAAAGGTGCATATCATCAAACAAAGATGCTAATAATGGTTGTAAAACAACTGATTCTATCAATGAATTGGAAATTTTATTAATAGCCTCACAGGTATCCATATCTGAAGGCAACATACATACCGTAGTTACATACTCTAATAGTGCGTTATCTTGCGTATCGTTAGAAAGGCAAATAGAAAATGATACCTTATTTACTAAAATTGCCATACAAGCAACTAGCTTCGTTTTCTCTTCACTGGATAAGCCCACATCACACACAATTAACATATCTGGCGTTCTATTTATTAAGTTACCCATTTTATCGAAATCGATACTCGCAAGGTTTGGGTCTATTAACTGAAGAGATTTAGACATGGTGTATGGATGATTACTTATAATAGTAAATATAGGTTCCACACTATGGTCTTCTATATTTTCAAACATTATTTACTTATCCTCACTTCACAATTTTTCATTTCACCTACAGTAATTCAGACAGTTATACACTCAAATCAAATAAAGCCTAGATTCATCCAATTTTATATAACGATTATAAATAACTAGTCCTAGTTACCATGCTCATAACATTAAAGTAAAATAGTGTTCAACTCAATGAAATTTAACTAAAAATCAATTAATTAAATATATTTCCCCTAACCCGACTTCTCAACCCTCTTAGTTATTTTTTTAAAAATAAATCCTATTTATTCTACTACTCAGTTACTTATAAATTAGACAACTCTGTTAGCTTTAAAGTTGTAGCTATAGAAAGTAAATATTAAATACCAGAGTTAACAATATTAAAAAAACTAAAGCGCTACGTAAAATTAGTAGGGATACAAATCACTATTATCAGGCACTTGTATGTATATTAAAGTTCTTTAAAATGGGGTGAGTGAAGTAAATGAGTGTTTACTTCATTTAGTGCTGATTTCGAGGGGATGGGTACAAAACCCCTAAAAGTACTACAAATATTTTAATGCGATTTCCCTGTGGTCCTGGGACTAAGCTTACAGCTGAGTCACAAGTACAAATCTTAAACTAATTTTTCTATAATGTTGGCTAATGTGACTTGAATAGAGGCGATGTGCAAAAGGCTTGAATGGTGTATTACAAACAGATGGTTTTTGTCAACTCTTAGGTGTTTTTACAAGATGATTAAGTGTTGACACAGAAAACACCTGCAAGCTTTACTCTCTCTACCGCTCGACGATTGTCAACTCTTATCAAACTCACATTTTCTATGATAATAGTTCCTGTCTGAGTAACACTTCAATATAAAGTCATAATCTGAAAACCTGTAAACTGGCTAAAATAATACCTTTTTGTGTTACTTCAATGGAGACCTTTATAATCAAGGATTGTAATGGTTTTTGTATAAAATCAGGTGAGACTAGTCGAGTAGAAATTTCGGCTAGCGGAAATCATAATCTACTTTTTATTGGTCCTCCAGGGACAGGAAAAACAATGCTAGCGAGTCGTTTAGCTGGAATTTTGCCTAAAATGACTGAAGCTGAGGCGTTGGAAGTTGCTGCGATACAGTCAATTAGTAATCAAAATACTAATGCGAAATCATGGCTGACCCGGCCGTTTCGTGCACCACATCATACCGCATCATCAGCAGCTTTAGTCGGTGGTGGTAGTCAGCCTAAACCGGGAGAGATATCACTGGCACATCATGGCGTGTTGTTTTTAGATGAGTTACCTGAATTTGAGCGCAAGGTGCTAGATGTTTTACGTGAGCCGATGGAGTCCGGCGAGGTCACCATTTCACGTGCTATGCACAAGCAGTGTTTTCCCGCACGCTTTCAATTAATTGCGGCGATGAATCCAAGCCCTACAGGCTTTTTTAATGATAATCGTAGTACACCTGAGCAAGTGCTACGGTATTTGAATCGTTTATCCGGGCCATTCCTCGATAGAATTGATATTCAAATTGAAGTTGCGCGTTTGCCACGGGGTACTTGGGCGGATGATACCCAATTAAACGAAACCAGTGAGGTTGTACAGCAGCGAGTACAAGCGTGCAGGCAGCGTCAAATTAGTCGTCAAGGCCAAGCCAATGCACACTTAGGGACAAGTGATTTGAAAAATTATTGTTATTTAACCGCCGGTGATAATGAGTTTCTGGAGTTAGCTGTAGATAAGTTAGGCCTATCTACTCGTGCTCATCATAAAATTTTAAAAATTGCGCGTACCTTGGCTGATATGGTAAACAGCGAACATATTTCACATGAGCATCTTCTTGAAGCACTTTCATATAGAGCGATGGATCGGTTATTAAAACATTTAAGCAATTCGATTAATGGCTAGTACGAGATCATAGTCTTAGGCAATAGCATTAAAAAAAGCTTTGATGAGTGGCTGGCTTCTACTTTGATTTAAGCAGCAAACGCCTAAGTCAAAAGGTGTTATCTCACCTACATTGGCCAAATATTGCACGCGATCTTTCACCGGGCTATTTTCTACTACCACTTGAGGCACTATGCCAACGCCACAACCTAAGGCAACCATACTGACTAGTGCTTCATGGCCAGAAACTGTTGCGTAAATATTGGCTTTGCCTTGTTGTTTTTTACGATACCAAAGCTCAAAACGTTTTCGGGCTGGACCCTGTTCAGGCAAGATGAATGGGATCTCAGACCACGCGAGTATTCTTTCATTAAGTTGCTGCTGCACTATGCACTTCATCGTAGGTGCTATTACAGCTAATGGAATAGTAGCAAGGTGCTGAAAGTAAACACTACGGGGTAAGTTTTCAGGATTGGCTGCAATAGCAAAATCGACAGATTTATTTTGCACTTTCTCAAGGGCATCAGAAGCATCACCAGTGGTTAGCATTATTTCTACGAGCGGATGTTGCTGGCGGAAGCGTTCTAGCAAAGGCGGTAAGTGACTGTAGGCGGCAGTTACGGAGCAATAGATACTGAGTTTCCCGGTAAGTACTTGCTGTGTTTCATCTAACGATTGCTTAAACACTTGCCATTGCTCAGCTTGCTGTTGAGCGTAGTGTTGAAATTTTTTACCTGCATCTGTAAGTACTACCGTTCGATTGTCACGCAATAGAAGTTCAATACTCACTTCTTGCTCAAGGCGTTGAATGGCTCTACTTAACGTTGAAGGACTCATGTGAAACGCTTGTGCAGTTTTGCCAAAATGCAACGTGTGGCTTAAGTGCACAAACATGGCTAATGATTTTTGATCCATAAGTGTTAACCTCCGAGTATTGCAAAAAAAGCAACGTTCTGATGCAAATATATCACTTTTTGCAATACGATTGCTAGCGTATGATGCTTTCAAGGTCAGAAAATCTGATCAAATTATTTACAGGATTATAGGAAACATCATGAGCAATTATTTTAATACTTTAAGCTTACGCGAAAAACTTGGTCAATTAGGCAAGTGTCGTTTTATGAAACGTGAAGAATTTAGCGATGGCTGTAACTTCATTAAAGATTGGAACATTGTTATTGTTGGTTGTGGTGCTCAAGGTTTAAACCAAGGTTTGAACATGCGTGATTCAGGTTTAAATATTTCTTATGCATTACGTGATTCAGCAATTGCTGAAAAACGTCAGTCTTTCCAATGGGCTTCAGAGAATGGTTTTACAGTTGGTAACTACGCTGAATTAATTCCTCAAGCTGATTTAGTATTAAACCTTACACCTGACAAGCAACACACTTCAGCTGTTACAGCGGTCATGCCATTAATGAAGCAAGGCGCAACATTAGCCTATTCACATGGTTTTAATATTGTTGAAGAAGGTATGCAAATTCGTTCAGATATCACTGTTGTGATGGTTGCACCTAAATGTCCAGGTACTGAAGTACGTGAAGAATACAAACGTGGTTTTGGTGTTCCAACACTTATTGCTGTTCACCCAGAAAATGATCCGCAAGGTAATGGTTTGGCTATTGCTAAAGCTTACGCTAGTGCAACTGGTGGTGATAGAGCAGGTGTTCTTGAATCTTCTTTTATCGCTGAAGTTAAGTCTGACCTTATGGGTGAACAAACTATCCTTTGTGGTATGTTGCAAACAGCTGCGGTATTAGGTCATAAGCAACTAGTTGCTCAAGGAATGGACGCTGCTTACGCTCGTAAATTACTACAATACGGTTTAGAGACCACTACTGAAGGTCTTAAACATGGCGGCATCACTAACATGATGGACCGTTTATCAAACCCAGCTAAAGTATTAGCATTTGATATGTCTTTAGAATTAAAAGAAATTTTACGTCCTTTATTCCAAAAACACATGGACGACATCATTGAAGGTCGCTTTTCTGCAACTATGATGGCAGATTGGGCAAACGACGATGTTAACTTATTAACATGGCGTGCAGAAACTGCAGAAACTTCTTTTGAAAAATCACCTGAATGTGACACTGAAATTTCAGAGCAAGAATATTATGATAAAGGCATTTTCGTTGTAGCAATGATTAAAGCGGGTGTTGAATTAGCTTTCGATGCAATGGTTGATTCAGGCATCATCAATGCCTCTGCATACTATGAGTCGTTACACGAAACGCCATTAATTGCTAACTGTATTGCACGTAACATGTTATATGAAATGAACGTTGTTATTTCTGATACTGCTGAGTACGGTAACTACTTATTTACTCACGCTGCCGTACCATTACTTGAAGAATATGCATCTAACTTAACATTAGAGCAATTAGGTGAAGGCCTTAAAAATAGCTCAAACAATGTTGATAACGCACGTTTAATTGAAGTTAACGAAGCGATTCGCAGCCATGGTGTTGAAGTGATCGGTAAAGAACTTCGCGGTTATATGACTGACATGAAGCGTATTGCTACGCAATAGTTATTTTATTCCTAATAAACAAAGGTACTCGCTTTATAGCGACGTACCTTTTTTTTATATCTGTACCATTAATCAATGGTACAAAAATCAACATCACCTTAACTGAGAAATTACCATGACTGAATTTACTAATGTAACAATCAACGCAGAAGCCAATATTTATTTTGACGGCAAAGTCACTAGTCGTAAAATTATCTTTAGCGATGGCAGCTTTAAAACGTTAGGTATTATGATGCCGGGTGATTATAAATTTGGTACGGCAGAGAAAGAGTTAATGGAAATAACAGCAGGCGATTGTGAAATTCTTTTACCAGATACTAAGCAGTGGCAAAAGATTAAAGGTGGAGAGTCTTTTTATGTGCCAGCTAACAGTGAGTTTGAAATTAAAGCTAAAACACTCATTGATTATTGTTGTAACTATATTAGTGAATAACTTTATTCGCCTTTTATAAGGCGAGTATAATTATAAGCCAAGCACAACACTTTTATTAAAACCCAATGCTAAGTAATTAGCGTTGGGTTTTTTTGATACATAATATAGATTGCTTTAAACTAAGAACAAATGAAACAATGAATAAATAAATTCATTGTTGTGTTAGTGAAGTTAGAACAAGCAGAACTTGTGTGAATATAGTCGTTCTCAATCCAACAAATTTGTAACGTTATCACTTTGCTAAAAGCTCCCAAGGATCAGTTTAAAAAGGTTACATGCTGCGTTATTGATTTTGACAAGTGTGCTACATGGAAGTAGCTTATTAGAGAATGCGTGAGCACATTCTCCTGAATAACCATTATCTTCAATCAATTCCCTGCATCTACACTTTATAATTCTTGATGAGTGATCTATTCATTACTTTAATTGGTATTAATAGTTAATTAATTTATTCGATGAAAATTATTATCATTAAAGGAGTCCATTATTATGGAAAACATTCTTGAAAATATACTAACCAACCCTGTATTGTGGATAACCATCGTTATTCTATATACTTTGAAAAAAGGTATCTATTTTGTCCCACAAAACCGTGGTTATGTAATTTATACCCTAGGTAAATACAGCAAGACTTTATCTGCTGGTTTAAACTTTATTATACCTTTTGTGCAATCTGTTGCCGCTGATCGTAACTTGAAAGAGCAATCACTAGAAATAGTTTCACAACCAGCCATAACCAAAGACAATATCACCTTAGAAATTGATGGGATTTTGTTTATGAAGGTCACTGATGCTGCTGCTGCAACTAACAATATTAGCGATTATAAATTATCAGTAACTCAGCTTGCTATGACTACTATGCGTAATGCTATAGGCTCAATGGAATTAGATGAATGTTTTCAAAATCGTGATGCCATTAATGCAAAAATTTTATCTTCGATGACTGAAGCCACAGCACCTTGGGGTGTCATGGTGACACGTTATGAAATTAAAGATATTACACCGCCGCAAACTATTCGTGAAGACATGGAAAAGCAAATGACTGCAGAGCGTGAAAAACGCTCGGTTATTTTAACTGCAGAGGGTGTGAAAAGTGCTGCTATCACGGAAGCTGAAGGTCAAAAACGTGCACGTGTTCTCGATGCAGAAGCGGCGAAATCAGAGCAAGTATTAGCTGCTGAAGCGTCAAAAGAGTCACAAATTCTTACCGCAATGGGTAAAGCAGAAGCAATACGTTTAGTTGCAGAGGCTGATGCGGGGGCGTTACTGGTAGTGGGTAATGTGGCGAATACTGAAGGAGGCCAATCAGCGGTAATGCTAACGCTAGCTCAAAATGCAATTACAGCTCACCAAGCTATTGCGAGTGATAGTACAGTGGTACTTACCGATGGGAAAACTGGTGAAAATATTGCCAACACCGTAGCGCAAGCCATTGCGGTATCAAGTAGTTTGAAATTACCGAGTTAATATCTAGCATTCATACCCGTTCCACTTGAAGATGCATGATTCAGCTGGAGCGGATATATATTTAACTATTTTTTTTCTTAAGGAGGTTTTATGGAATATTTTTTAGAAAACCCAGACCACTTATGGTATTTAGTTGCGGGTATTAGCTTTGTGATTGAACTGAGCGTAATGGGTTTGGGTGGCCCGTTATTGTTTTTTGCTATCGGTAGTTTATTCACCGGTATTTTAATCACTATGGGTATTATTGATGGTTGGCAAAGTGAAATATTGTCGGTTGGCTTATTAACCGCCTTAGTTGCAGCTCTTTTATGGAAGCCATTGAAGTCATTGCAGAACTCAAAAGATAAAACCGATAACTCCAGTGATATGGTCGGTTTACAAGTGCCAGTAAGTGCAGAGATTACAGCGATAGCGGGCACTATTCGTTATTCAGGTATAAATTGGCAAGCACGTTTAGCTGATGAGGCTAATGTGACGTCAATAAGTGAGCAAAGTCAGTGTCAAATTGTGGCGATAGCAGGTAATACCATGTTAGTTAGACCTTTATAGCAAATGGTCATTGTAAGATTTAAGGAGCTGCACTATTCTCAAGTAAATGCAGTGCAGCTCCAATTTTCTTTTATTTATATATCCTTTCGGCCCAACGGGCTAATCCGGCGGTGACACTACCAAAGTGATCACCAACAACAACGGGAACATTAGGTATTTGTTGCTGTAAAAATTCGCTTAATATCGGCGATTTTGCTGTACCACCCGTAACAAAAATCACTTCGGGTTGGCACTGAGCCTCTGCAACGGCTGATTGCATTAATTCGCCTATGCTTGCTAATGTACGTTTATTGGCTGAGCGTAATGTTTCTCTATCCACTTCAACACTAAGTTGTTTACTAACATCATGTAAATCAATTGTTTGTTCATTATGCTCTGATAAGGCAATTTTTGCTTGCTCAGCCGCATTGACTAATTGATAACTTAATTTATGATCATGCACGGTGACTAAGCGCTCGACAATACTCGTTTCTTTAGCATCTCGTGATAACTGGACTAAATCACGTCTATTTTTTGCGCTATAAAATTCAGTTTGTTCATTAATATTATTTATGGCTAATGCTTGAAAAAAACTACTAGTAGGCAGTGTTTTACCTGTTTTTAATAAACTATTCATACCCAAACTAGGCATAATACCTTGTAAAGCTAATTGAATATCAAAATCATTCCCTGCGATACGAACACCGCTATGCGCTAGAAGATGCTCTAGTCGACAGTCATTCTCTTTGAATTTTGGCCCCATCAATAACATTGAACAGTCACTAGTTCCGCCACCGATATCAACCACTAACACTTTCGTTTCTTTTGTCAAACTGGCTTCAAATTCAAAACCGGCAGCAACGGGTTCAAACTGAAACTCAACGTCTTTAAAGCCGACACGTTTGGCTGCATTGGTTAATACTTCAATCGCTTGACGATTACTTTCTTCGCCGTTTAATCCTTGAAAATTGATGGGCCGTCCAATGACGGTTTGAGTAACGGTATGGCCTAGTTTTTCTTCAGTCAACCTTTTAACATTACTCATCATGGCGGCAACCATGTCTTCAAATAGTTGAATTTGTATTGGAGCTAAACCACTGGCACCTAAAAAAGATTTTGGTGATTTGATGTAGTAACCTTCTTCAGGGTCTTCCAGATACTTATCAAGAGCGGCTTGACCAAATACTAATTCGCTATCAATGCCATCAAAAGCCAATTCACGCAATGCTCTTTGGCTTTTTTGTAACTGTGGTGCACGTACGCTTTTGAATGCTCTTTGTTGTTCGCTAGAAAGCTGTTGGCATAACCAGTGACTGATAATATCACGATCAGGTGCATATAAATTAGACGCTATGGTTTTACTACCACTAACGAGTTGTAGTATTTCGGGTTGACCATTATGCATTTTGGCAACACTGCAATTTGATGTGCCGTAATCAAAACCTATCATTGACTGTTTTTCTACTTGAACATTAAAAATGGTCGCGTAGCATAAAAGAAAAAACTCATCAAAGCGATAGCAAAGATGAGTTTTTTAGTATTTAGTTATGATATGCCCAAGTTACTTCAAAATGTAACCATCCTGAAATTCAAATAGGGGTATTAATTACTACTAATCTCGAATTTGTCCGTCACCATACACAACAAACTTTTCTGTTGTAAGGGCTTCTAATCCCATTGGCCCATAAGCATGTAGCTTACTGGTAGATATACCAATTTCAGAGCCTAGCCCTAATTGGTTACCATCAGAAAAACGAGAAGAGGCGTTAACCATGACAACCGATGAATTTATTTGGCGAATAAATGTTTGGCTACGTGATATATCTTGAGTAACTATAACCTCAGTGTGATCTGATGTGTATTCATTAATATGACTAACGGCATCATTAAAACTGTGCACGACTTTAACGGCGATTTCTTGCGCTAAATACTCGGCATGATAATCGTCTGTTGTAGCTAATTGTCCACCGTCAAAATATTTAATACTGTTTTCACACGCATGTACTTTCACTTGTGCTGCCTCAGCAAGTGCATTGGCCGCTAAGGGTAAAAATTCTGCGCTGATATCTTGATGCACTAATAGCGTTTCAAAGGCATTACAAGCGCTTGGTTTTTGGGTTTTACCATTAACTAAAATATTAACAGCTTTTGTTAAATCGGCTGATTTATCAATAAATAAGTGACAAACACCTTTATAGTGTTGAATAACTGGAATTTGGCTATGTTCAGTAACATAACGAATCAAACCTTCGCCGCCACGAGGAATGACTAAATCAATCGTCTCTTTTTGTTTTAATAATTCTTCGATAACGTCACGACTTGTATCAGGGATAACACTAACAACATTTTTATCAAACCCTTGCTGTTCAATAACTTGATGTAAACAGTTTGCTAATGCTAAATTAGAGTGAATAGCCTCTGAGCCGCCACGTAAAATGACCGCGTTGCCTGATTTAATGCATAAAGCGGCCGATTCAGCGGTTACGTTTGGACGAGCCTCGTAAATCATAGCAATAACACCTAAAGGAATGCGCATCTTACCAACTTGCATGCCGTTAGGACGTAATGACAAGTTAGCTATATTGCCGACGGGATCAGTGAGTGTAATTATTTCTCTGATGGCAGAGCTGATATTTTTTACGCGTTGCGTGGTAAGTAATAATCTATCGAGCATGGCATCACTTAAGCCTTTGGCTCTACCTGCCTCTATGTCTTTACTATTTTCAGTGATGATTAACGCGCTGCTTTCTTCAATAGAGTCAGCAATAGCGTTCAGTAAGGTGTTTTTTTCACTCGTTGTTAATTGTGCAGCAACTCGACTTGCTTTTTTTGCTTGAGCAGCCATTGCTGCCATATTAAATGCGGACATTTTATTTACTCTTCTTTGTTATTTCTTGCAATGATATATACCCGTTCCAGTTGAAACATCCATCTGCAAGTGGAGCGGGTATAAATAAGGGTGATTTATAAAATGACCATATCATCACGATGTACTACAACATCGCCTTCGTTATGCCCCAAAACACTAGCAATTTCATCACTATGCTTACCCATGATACGTTTTAAATCATTGTGGTTATATAAACTGATACCTTTAGCGATTAGCTTCTTACTTTTACCGTCGATTAAATCAACCGAATCACCTGCTTCAAATTTATTATTAACCGATGTAATACCCGAAGGTAATAATGATGCACCTTTATTTATTAAGGCATTTACAGCGCCAGCATCTAAGTAAATTTTACCGTAGCTTCTTAGGCTATGTTTAATCCAGTGTTTTTTCGCCGTAATTATATTTTTATCAGCAGAAAAACGGGTACCAGGATTTATTTCTTGCAGTAAAGAAGCAAAGACTTCACTACGAGTACCATTGATAATATAAGTATTTATACCATTTTCAACGGCTTTTTCTGCCGCTTGAATTTTGGTTTTCATACCGCCAGTGGCCAGATGATTTCTACTCACGCCAGCCATCGCATAAATTTCGTCAGTAATTTTGTCAATTTCAGGGAGCAGAACAGCGTCGTCATGAACGTTAGGATCTTTGGTGAAAACACCATCAATATCACTTAAAATAAAGAAGCTATCAGCCTCACACACTTGTGCGACTAATGCGGCAAGATTGTCGTTATCACCTACGGATGAACCTGCGCTAGCGATGGTGTCATTTTCATTTACTATGGGTAAAATGCCATTGTCTAACTGAATTCTTATAGTGTGTTTAATGCTAATAAAACGCCGTCTGTCGGCTAAATCTTCTTGGGTGATCAAAATTTGGCTACAAGGAATGTCAAAAAAACGCTGCCAGTTAGCCATCATTTGCATTTGTCCAACAGAAGACATGGCTTTTTTAGTGGAAAGTGATAAATTGGGAGAACCATGTTGTATCAAACTACGACCAGCGGCAACACCACCGGAAGAGACTAAAATTACTTCTTTACCTTGCTGTTGGCACTTAGTAATAAACTGCGCTATCGCTAATGTGTACTTTCCGCTGCAACCTTCTTGAGTTGGCGCTACTAAGGCGCTACCCACTTTGATTACAGCTCTATTAAAATTCATTATTACTCCTATTAAAAAACTTATACTCAAATGACCATCAATATGGATGAAACCTGATCTTGATATGGGTTGAGTGTAGTTAGCATGGGGTATTGCAGCACTAATTACAACCAAACTGTTGACTTAACAGTCTAAAGTGGTAGACAAAATTGTGTTTTTAAATAGCTTTATTGCATAGTTATCTAAAGAATAGTGAACGTACTTAAATAAAGTAGTTTGAGTCTCAACTTAAAGCATGATTAAATAAGGTTATTATCGCCATTGTCGTTAAAAATTATTTATGTTTAATTTTCTTCCAGCTAAACTCATTGGTTTTTTGTCACTGACACTATACACCCTGAATACCATTTTTTGGTTACTGCCTATTTTAGTCTTTTCTTTGCTTAAGGCACTTATACCAATAAAGCGTTCTCAGAAAATCTTTAGTTATCTATTAGATTTAATGGCCACTAGCTGGGTTGCAATGAACACGCTCAATCAGAAGTTATTTACACAATTTGAAATTCAGATCACAGGATTAGAAGCGTTAAATAGAAAAGATTGGTATTTGGTCTTAGCAAATCATCAAAGTTGGGTTGATATTGTGGTACTACAGCGTGCTTTACATGGTCAAATTCCATTTTTAAAATTTTTTTTAAAAAAAGAGCTAATTTATGTTCCTATTTTAGGTTTGGCTTGGTGGGCGTTAGATTTCCCTTTTATGAAACGTTATAGCCAATCATCCTTAAAAAACAACCCTCATCTAAAAGGTAAAGATTTAGACACTACGCGTAAAGCCTGTGCTAAGTTTAAACATAAGCCGGTCAGTGTAATGAGTTTTATTGAAGGTACGCGTTATACCCAAGAAAAGTATAATAAGCAAAATTCACCCTTTAATCATTTACTTAAACCTAAAGCGGGTGGTATCGCTTTTGTACTTGATGCCATGGGAGAACATTTAAACACGATTGTAGATGTCACCATACATTATCCTGATGGTATCCCAACATTTATTGATTTTTTATGTGGACGGGTGAAAAAAGTGCAAGTGGAAGTACACACTACTGAAATTACCAAGGAATTAAATGGTGATTATTTTAACAATCGAGATTTTAAAATTTATTTTCAAAAATGGTTAACACAATTTTGGCATGATAAAGATGTTCGGCTTAAAAATATGATGCAAAAATCAACGGGTAAATAAAGTGAAAGGACTGTAAATGAATGAGCTAATAAAAACATGGTTGATAGAGCAGGGCGTAAATACTAGCTATATTGAAACAAGCGCAATTAGTATTGGTTTTTTCCTGATCTTGTTTATCTCTGCCATTAGTTATTATATAGCTAAAAACTACCTGCTTAAGATGGTAAACACGCTTATCTTAAAAACTAAGAATACGTGGGATAATACGCTCATTGAACATAAGGTATTAAGCCGTTTAACGTTATTATTACCTTTTATATTAATATTGTTTTTAACACCATTAGTTTTACCTAATGGTGTTTTACTCGCTAGTTTGCTCATACTTATTGCGAAGGTTTTATTAGCTTTTCAAATAGCGCAATCTATTAGTGCAGTTCTTAATGTGAGTAAGAGTGTTTACCGTGAAAGTGCAAAGCAGCGTTACCTCCCGCTTAACTCTATTATCCAGGTTATTAAGTTAGTAGTTTACTTAGTCACGATTATTATTGTTATATCACTTATCATTGACCGTTCTCCAGTATATTTACTCAGTGGTTTAGGGGCACTGACTGCTGTTTTACTGTTGATTTTTCAAGATACAATCAAAGGTTTAGTTGCTAGCATTCAAATTTCAGCTAACAAAATGGTCGTTGCTGGAGATTGGATTGAATTACCAAAGTATGGGGCTGATGGTGATGTAATTGAAATTGGTTTAAGTACGGTAAAGGTTGAAAATTTTGATAAAACAATTACGACAATACCTACTTATGCATTGATCAGTGATTCTTTTAAAAACTGGCGTAATATGTATCATACCGGAGCAAGACGCATTAAACGTACCTTAATTGTTGATATTGCCAGTATCGATTTTTATAGTTTGGAAAAAATAGACTTTTTAGTGAATACCAATTTATTAAAAAGCTATTTAACAGATAAAAAACTTCAACTTGCTGTAGATAATGAATCACTTGATTCGAGTATTGTTCAGGATGAAGCATTAACCAAAATTAATATGCGTCAATTGACAAATATTGGTACTTTTCGTGCGTATATTGAAATGTATTTAAATCAAAATAATCATATACGTAATGATTTAACTTGCATGGTGCGACAATTACCGGCTACTGCGAGTGGCTTACCTTTAGAGATCTATTGTTTTGCCAATACAACAGATTGGATCGCATATGAAGCGATACAAGCAGATATATTTGATCATCTTTTTGCCATCGCCCCACACTTTGACATACGAATATTTCAACACCCAAGTGGATTTGACTGGAAGCATTCAGTCTCTAGTTAACCGCTATGAGTAACGGCACCCAAAAATTCATCATTACTGGAAATACGTTATCGTTGCCTAATTACACCCTCTTGCATTGTTGATGCAACTAATTCACCCTGGCGGTTATATATTTGCCCGCGCACTAAGCCTCGACCATTGCTCGCAGAAGGGCTATCCATACAATATAATAGCCAATCATCAAACCGAAAGGGACGATGAAACCACATAGCATGGTCAACGGTAGCAATTTGAAAATTTGGCAATAAATGACTCGCTCCATGAGGCAACAATGCGGTGGGCAAAAAGTGAAAGTCTGAGGCATAAGCGAGCATGCAACTATGAATACGCAAGTTATCAGGCAAATTTCCATTAGTTTTTAGCCAAATTTGGCAGTGAGAATCAGTTTTTTCTGGCTTGATCCAATTATATTGTTGAACAGGACGAATTTCGATGGGTTTTTCAGCGAAAAATTTTTCACGTGTGTCTCTAGGTAACGCATCTTGATTTTTTAAAATAAAATCATTGTATGAAGGAACATCTTCGGGATTAGGTACCGTTGGCATGACATCTTGATGATTAAAACCTTCTTCAGGACACTGAAAAGAGGCGGTCATGTAAAATATGGCTTTACCATTTTGTATTGCTTTTATTCTACGGGTACTAAAACTAGTACCATTACGAATATTTTCTACTTCATATATGACAGGCTTCGATGCATCACCAGCACGTAAAAAATAAGAATGAAGTGAATGTACATAACGATCTGCATCAACAGTTTCTTGAGCGGCGGATAATGCTTGTCCCATGACTTGACCACCAAATAAAACTCTCAAGCCTAAATCTTGGCTTTGTCCTCGATAAATACCTTTTTCGATGGTCTCTAGCTTTAATAAAGCTAATAATTCATCTAACACTACACTCATAGTCTGCTTCTCAGTTCTACTGTTGGTTTTGATGTTATACCAAGGGAGTAACGATTTTTAAAGGCACACCTGATGATCAGACATTCCCAATGATAATAATAGAATTATTCGTTATATAATTACTGATGTATAGAGCAAAGCAAGTCTATTTTATAGAAAAATACCTTTTTTTGCCATAAAACTACTTAGTTGATGTATGAGTGCCAATAGGAGACTGCTATAGCGAATATTGTCGCCAAGAAAGCACTGGCTGATAAGTGTTTTATCAAACATAACGTTCGTTATTTTGAGTTAGTAAATTAAATAAAGCGGGTGTTTCAGCTAAACTGTGAGGGTCTTGAGTATCAAACCAACATGACTGACTGTAGTAATCAAAGTTTATAATAAACTCTGTTTCTAGCCAGTGAAAACGAATGTTTTCTAGGTCAGCGCCAATAATAATTTCTTTAATACATAAATTTGAAACATTATGGAACAACAATTGACGTAGTGTAGTTATATCCTCTTGAAACCAACGTTGATCAAAAAGTACTGTGATGTGATTATTAACTAGGTTAATTGATTGTATTGCTATAGGAGGCATTTATATTCCAATGTTAAGAAAGGCTAGCTTAAATAGTGCCAAGTTATTAAAAATAGACAATGTTTCAAAGCTAAATATTCAATATTTGGTCTTAATTATTATATTAAATCAAAAAAGCCAAGACAGCAGAAATTATTTTACTTATACTGGATTTAGTCAATTTAACAATGAATAGTTCTGATAGACAAAGAGAGAGAGACAAATACTATGAAAAAACTTACTCTTGCAGTTGCTGCAACCGTATTGATGGCATCTCCTGTTTTCGCTGGTGATGCTGCTGCTGGTAAAGGAAAGTCAATGATGTGTAGTGCATGTCACGGTGTGGCGGGTATTTCTGCTATTCCAAGTTACCCTAATCTTGCGGGTCAAAAAGAAGCTTACCTTGCAAAGCAACTTAAAGAATTTAAATCAGGCAAACGTAATGATCCAACTATGAAAGGTATGGTTGCTAGCTTAAGTCCGACTGATATGGCTGATTTAGCTGCTTATTACGCTAGTTTAAAGTAATAGCTGACATAATTTACTAGTTATCAGTAATGAATTTTAAAAGCGCCATTTGGCGTTTTTTTAGTTTTTAATATGTTGCTTTATTAGCTGTAAAAAAGGTTGTCCATAACGGGATAGTTTTACATCGCCAATACCACTAATCGCTAACATTTGCTGTGAAGTTTGTGGTAATACTCGAGCTAGCTCTGAGAGAGTTGCATCATTAAAAACAATAAATGGCGCAATATCTTCACCATCGGCAATACTCTTACGCAGTTCTCGTAATTTGGCAAATAAAGCCCTGTCGTAGGTTTTTTGCTGATTTTTATTTTGCCAATAACTGGCTTTTTGTAAGCGCGGGCTAGCTAACATTAAAGGCTCTGTGGCTTTAAGTACACTTCTAGACGCTGTTGTTAAACAAAGAGTTGATTGCTGTTCAATATCTTGTTGTAAGTAGCCTAAATGAATGAGTTGTCCTATGATAGCGAACCAATAGCCAGGCGTTTTTCCACTACCAATACTAAAGGTAGATACCTTATCATGATCTTGTTGAGACACTTTAGCCGTCTTCTCACCACGTAAAACATCAACAACATGGTTAATATCACCTTGTTGTTTAATACGAAAAACGCAAGATAACACTTTTTGTGCCGCTTCTGTTGCATCAAATTGGCTGGGAGGATCTAAGCAAATGTCGCAGTTACCACAGCGTTGTTCAGTATATTCTGCAAAATAGTTCAGTACGACTTGTCGTCGACAAGTTTGGGCATCTATAAAGGCACTCATCGCAGCAAACCGCTGCATTTCAACATTGACTCGTTGTGGGTTATCACCTTCACTTATACGTTTTTTAATGCGCTCAACATCTTTATCAGCAACTAAAAACAAGGCTTCAGCAGGTAATCCATCACGACCCGCTCTACCTATTTCTTGATAATAAGATTCTAATGTTCTCGGCGGTTCAAAGTGGATGACATAGCGAACATTTGGCTTGTTAATTCCTAAGCCAAAAGCTACGGTAGCGATGACAATTTGAACATTGTCTTTGGTAAAGCCTTCTTGCACGATAGCGCGAATATCATTTTCTAAACCAGCATGATAAGCCGCGCAGTTAATGCCGCAAGCGGCTAGATATTTGGTCAGTTTTTCTACTTGCCAACGACTATTACAATAAATAATGCCAGAATCATCACCTTGTTTGCGCACGTAACCTAAAACTTGCTTCTCTCCATCGTATTTTGGAGCCAAGGTAAAGCGTATATTAGCCCTGTCAAAGCTATCTAATTGAATGTAAGGGTTGTTCAGTGATAATTGAGTAAGGATGTCTTTGCGTGTTGTTACATCGGCTGTAGCCGTTAATGCCATCACCGGTACTTGTGGAAAATATTGTTTTAAATAGTGTAGTTGAGTATACGCAGGTCGGAAATCATGACCCCATTGAGAGATACAATGGGCTTCGTCTATAGCAAATAGACTTAAAGGTAATTCACTTAAGCTTTGTAAAAAGTAACGGTTGGTTAAACGTTCTGGCGCGACATACAATAGTTTAATTTCACCCTGTGATAGCTTAACAAAAATATCTTTAATGGTTTGAGCGTCTAAAGAAGAATTGATGAATGCAGCGGCAATACCTTGGCGGGTTAAGCTATCAACTTGATCTTTCATTAAAGCAATGAGTGGTGACACGACAATAGTAATACCGGGAAGTAATATTGCAGGTAGTTGGTAACATAAAGACTTACCACCGCCAGTGGGCATTAACACCAAAGAGTCTCTACCTTGCATTAAGCTTGTTATAATCTCAATTTGGCCAGAGCGAAAACAGTCGTAACCAAAATAATGCTTTAAAGTATCATGCAATAAAGTTTTATTCTCATCAGAGGTGGTTAAAGTGCTTGTAGCTGAATTCAACAGGTTTATCTTCAATAAGGGTTTAAAGTATTATTTTACCTTAGACTTGTCATTAGTGTGATGATTTTTTAATTCTATTTAACGTAAATAATGCTAATGTATAAAATTTACATGTCAGACCAGAGAGTAGTCAAATGAATAGAAAAGCCATGTTAGAGCAAATGACCGATTACTGGAATAATAATATGCCATTTAATCAGCTGCTTGGGCTGAAAATAACGCAGTTTGATGCTCAACAGTCAGAAGTTCAATTTACATGGCAAGATATCCTTATAGGAAACCCTTCTAAAAAAATTTTACATGGGGGGGTAACGGCTTCTGCGCTTGATTTAGCAGGTGGGACGGTGGTCGCCGCAAATGTTATTGCACAGTTAACAGATATGACTTCTGAAGCACTTCATCAAAGTGTGAGTAAAATTGGCACAATTGATTTACGTACGGATTATTTGCGCCCCGGTAGAGGTGAGAAATTTATCGTAACCGCACACATTATCCGCAGTGGCAGTAAAGTCGCGGTTGCTCGGATGGAAATGCATAATGAGCTTGGTGAGCATATTGCGTTTGGTACGGGTACTTATATGGTTGGTTAGTGTTAAATAAAAGTAACTTTCTTTTCATCGGAGGAGATAAAAACCAAGTGTTATCCTACTCATTTATCATAGTTATTAATAGTTATCATGAATTCTAATGTACTTTCCTCACAACAATTAGCTACCCGTAGTGGCGTTTATAATGCCTTAGCTGCTTACTTTATGTGGGGTGTTGCGCCGTTATATTTTAAGTTACTTCTCGAGCTTGGTGCGGGTGAAATTCTAATGCATCGCGTTATTTGGTCTAGTGTTTTTATCTTTATACTCGTATTGGTTTCTAAAAAATGGTCTGTGTTAGTACAGTTATGCCAACAACCTAAAATAATTGCTAAGCTGACGATATCGGCAACTATTCTTGCTGTTAACTGGCTATTATTTATTTGGGCTGTAAATAATGATCATTTACTGGATGCGAGCCTAGGCTATTTTATTAATCCACTATTTAATGTTGTGTTAGGTATGTTGTTTTTTAGTGAGCGCCTGCGAAGAAATCAAATAATTGCTGTAGGGCTAGCTTTTTTTGGGGTACTGGTGCAATTGTTTACTGTCGGTTCATTGCCCCTTATCTCTTTGGCATTAGCAAGTTCCTTTGCAATATATGGGGTGCTAAGGAAAAAAATGCATATTGATTCATTGGTTGGTTTGTTAATCGAGTCTTTAATAATGTTACCTGTTGCCATTATTTACTGGGTTTATTTTATTGAGAGCACAACGGCTAATTTGGCGTTAAATAGCAGTACACTCAATGTGACTTTAGTTATGGCAGGTGTAGTGACTACAGCTCCTTTATTATGCTTTACCGCTGCGGCCAAAAGACTAACTTTATCAAGTCTAGGTTTTTTTCAATATATAGGGCCAAGTATTATGTTTTTTTTGGCGATTGTTTACTTTAATGAACCAGTGCATATGGCTGAATTTATTACTTTTGTATTTATTTGGACAGCACTTGCTTTATATAGCTTTGATGCATATCACAACATAAAGTCAAAGCGTGTAAAATAAAAAAGCGATCTGATTAGATCGCTTTTGACGGTTTCTATAAAATTACAGATAACGTAATTTCAATATATACCTAGTAAAACTTATACACGTTCAATTAAAGCAGCAATGCCCTGACCACCACCAATACACATAGTAATCACGGCGTATTTACCTTGAATACGTTGCAATTCATGAATTGCTTTAACCGAAATTAAAGCACCTGTTGCACCAATTGGGTGGCCTAAAGAAATACCAGAGCCATTAGGGTTCACTTTTTCCATGTCTAATTCCAGATCGCGACAAACAGCTAGTGCTTGAGAGGCAAAAGCTTCATTAACTTCCCAAACATCAATGTCATCTTTATTAATACCGGTTTTTTCAAGTAATTTATTAACAGCAGGGATAGGTCCAATGCCCATTATTTCTGGTGCAACACCGGCAAAAGCATAACCTACTAGCTTAGCAAGAGGTTTTAAACCATTGGCTTTAGCATATTCACTATCAGCCATAACAACAACAGCAGCCGCATCATTAATACCAGAAGCGTTACCTGCGGTCACAGAGCCATCTTTTTTAAATGCAGGGCGAAGTTTTGCCATATCAGTCATAGTACAATCAAAACGGACATGCTCATCGGTAGTATATTGAACAACACCTTTACGAGACTTTAATTCAACCGGTACGATTTGATCAGCGAAACGATTTTCTTCAATAGCACGTTGCGCTCGATTGTGTGATTCTACTGCTGCGGCATCTTGCTCTTCACGAGTTATTCCCCATTGTTCGGCAACATTTTCTGCGGTAATACCCATGTGAGTATCGGTAATCGGACATGTTAAAGCGCCGACCATAGGATCAACCATTTGTGTATCACCCATTTTGCTACCAAAACGTGTTGATGGACTCCAATACGGTGCACGAGTCATCGACTCAGCACCACCCGCTACCACTAGGTCACAATCGTCAAGTAATACTAATTGCGCCGCAGAAATAATGGCTTGTAATCCTGAACCACATAAGCGATTTACCGTCAAAGAAGGAGTAGATTCGGGTAATCCACCTTTTAGTGCAGCCGCTCTACTCATATACATATCGCGACGGTCTGTATGAACAACATTACCAATAACACAATGTCCAACATCTTCACTATTTGCACCGGAACGTTTAACTGCCTCTGCCACCATTTGACCTGCAAGATCCGTAGGAGCAACGCCTTTTAATGAGCCACCAAAATCTGCAATTGCAGTCCGTACACCACTTAAAAAAACAACTTCACGTTTTGACATGTTTATCTTCCATTTTAGTTTTCTTAACTCAAGTTAAGCTTAGGGTTGTTACCATTTAAATCACATTCGTCACGTTCAATAACGATATTAAAACAGTATTCAGATATTAATTTCAACAATATTATTTATCTAAACAACAACCATATGCCCCTCAAGTTAAATTTGATATGCCGCTTTAGTCTATAGTTCCCCTCAAATAAAAGTCTCAGTCAGCTATTAATATTGGAGTAAAATACAATTTTTATTATACAAAAAAGGCCAATCTAGTGAAAGATTGGCCTTGAGAATATACTGTGATATAAAAACTTAAAACTTAAAACTTAACGTTCTACCGCTAAAGCAACACCCATACCACCACCAATACACAAAGTAGCGATACCTTTTTTAGCATCACGTTTAATCATTTCGTGAACTAAAGTCACAAGAACACGTGCACCAGATGCGCCAATGGGATGACCAAGTGCGATCGCACCACCATTAACATTTACTTTGTTGGTATCCCAAGCTAAATCACGATTAACTGAAATGGCTTGCGCTGCAAAGGCTTCATTCGCCTCAATTAAGTCAAGTTCATCAACCGTCCAACCAGCCTTTTTAAGACAACGTTTAACAGCAGGAATAGGACCTGTGCCCATAATAGAAGGATCTACACCAGAATTAGCATAAGCTTTAATTTTAACGAGAACTTCAAGACCAAGCTCTGCCGCTTTTGTTGCACTCATAATGATTACACCGGCAGCGCCATCATTAATGCCTGATGAAGTTCCAGCAGTTACCGTACCGTCTCTTTTAAAAGCCGGACGAAGTTTTGCTAAACCTTCAGCGGTAACACCATGCTTAGGGAACTCATCTTTATCGAAAACCACGGGGTCACCACGACGTTGCGGAATGACAACAGGGATAATCTCATCGTCAAAGCGACCAGATTTTTGAGCGGCTTCAGCTTTATTTTGTGAGGCAGCAGCAAAAGCATCCTGCTCTTCACGAGAAATATCATATTTAGCGGCAATATTCTCAGTGGTAATACCCATATGATAGCCTTCGAATGTATCAGTAAGACCATCGCTAAGCATTGTATCTACTGCTTTCCAGTCACCCATTTTTACGCCATCACGGCTACCAGGTAATACGTGAGCTGATTGACTCATGCTTTCTTGACCACCAGCAATAACGATATCGGCATCACCACATGCTATTGCTTGGGCTGCTAAATGCAGAGCTTTTAGACCAGAACCACAAACTTTACTGATACCCATTGCTGGCGTTGTATGAGGTAAGCCAGCATTGACTGACGCTTTACGTGCTGGATTTTGTCCCATACCGGCGGTTAATACTTGGCCTAAAATAACTTCATCAACTAGCTCTGGCGCAATGCCAGTTTTTGCTAATAAGGCTTTAATTACGGTTGTACCAAGAACATCTGCAGGTACTTTCGCCAATGAACCGCTGAAATTACCAATTGCCGTTCTTCCGGCTGCGACGATTACTACATCTTCCATATATTTACCTCAATCGTTTTGAGCGCAAAATTGCACCGTCTTATCGTGTGCAGATAACTTAACATGCTTCAAAGAAATCTACGAGTTTTGTAACGAGGTCCGTCCTAATAAATGACAATTTTGGTCTATAATCTCTATAAAAGCAGGGTCTATTAAAGTTTTTTTGATACAAAATTAACCCGTTAAAGGTAATGAACAATGGGTTAATGATTTTGATTCGCCATGTTCACTCTGTGTCATGTCCGATACTCAAACGCTTATGGTTGAGAAAATCATAACTGGTAGGTATCTGTTGTACGGGTATAAATACTCAGATAAATCATGTTATTAAACTCACTTGAGTGTAAGCTTAAAAAGAAATAAAATATTATTTTAGTTATAAATTTCCCTCCAAAACCCCATAAGAGCCATTTTATTATGCATCAAACAAAAACACCTGTTCAAGATCAGCAATTATGTACGGTAATCTTATTAGGTAATTTAGTTGCTAAACCAGATATTCGATACAGAACCAACCCTGTTTCAGCAGTAACTGAAATTATGCTAGCAACCAGTACTAAATGGTTAGATAAGAAAAGTAATCAATATAAAGAATGGACTAGTTATCACCCTATTAAAGTCGAAGGTGATTTAGTAGAACAAGCACTTTTGACGGCAAACAAAGGTGATATCATTATGGTGCAGGGCTACTTGAGTAAGATAAAACCAAGTACTAATGAAGTCAAAAGTCATTCGGCAATGATACATGCCACTTACATTCAAAAATTTAAGAAAGGTTACACCCAAACAGTTAATCAAATTTATTGTGGTGGTCAAATCGCGTCCACTCCGCAGTTAATTAAAACACAAAATAATAAAAGTTTGGCGCAGGTAAATATTACGATTAATCAGCAAATTTATTCTATTTTTAAGCAATGCTGGCAAAATCTTTTAATTGAACGGGAATTGCATGTTTGGGGTAAACAAGCTCAATATTTAGTAGAACATGCCTTAGTTGGCGATAGTGTGATGGTTGAAGGTAAGTTGAGTTATTTGAGCTCGGCGAATAAGACACAATTTATTGATGCTAAAATATTACATTGCTTTAAAAGTTAATCCTTTCGTCTATTTTTAAATATCGCTTTGAGGTTACAAAATCATTAAATAGTATTTACTTTATAAAATTATGTGGTTTATTTGGGGGATTAAACTACTATGATAATGAGCACTTTACTAAGAGATCTGAATGAAATTTAAACGGTATTTAGGTGAATCTAATCACTTTATCACCCGCGCTTTTGTATTTGTTATTGGTTTTGTTACTTTTCTGCCTTTTGCGGCTTATAGTGCTGAAGATAGTTACCAGCTAACTAAGATAGCACAATTAGACCATCGGTTAATCTCTCAACCTAATTGGCAACAATTGATTGCTAATCCGAGTAATAAACGTCAACACTTTATTATTAGAGAGTCAGGACAAATTTACCTAATTGATGACGATGAGATTAATCCTAAAGCGATTTTAGATATGAGTGTTTTGCAGCCAACCCGTTCATCATTCTTTAAATTAACGGCTATTGCATTACACCCTAATTTCTCTTTACGAGATCAGGACGGTTACGGCACTTTTTATACCGCTCATATAGAAACTATTAATAAAAGCAGTAAAACTAAACGCCTACAAGAGCGAGGTGATGATCTACAGCTTAGTTTTGATGACGTAATCACTGAGTGGCAATTTAACGCGGTTAATCATCAAAAGGTAAATATTAATACCAAAAGAGAAGTGTTGCGAATTGGCGTACCCGATAATGCAATGGTTATTAAGCAACTGTCATTTAGCCCATATGTTAAATCATGGAATGATCATTTTGGTTTACTTTATGTTGCGTTAAATGGAGGAAAAAAATGGCCAGAGCCCCTGTACTCAGGAGTTATCTTACGGATAGATCCGGCTCAATTTGGTTTGCGTAGCTTTAGGGTACCTAATAACAACCCTTATATGAAAAACAGTAAAATTAATAATGCCATTTATTTATTGGGTGGGCAGAACATTGAACAGTTTATTTGGCCAAAAAAACATAGTGAGTATATTTTAGTTTCACATCAGTATGACAATAAATATTTACTGTCCTTAATTAATGGTCAAAATGATTGGCGGGATTCTACGAGCAAACAGGTACTTTATCAAAGTGATGACGCTGTTCATGATATGTTGATGTACGAAGGACGTCAGTTGCCTTTGTTGCGTTCTAAATTATTATTGTTACGCCAAAAAGAGCAACACTGGTTTATAGATTCCTTAGATTTTAATTTTTCGGATAATATAAAAATTAGAAAGGAGAAAAAACCACAAGTAGAATGGAAAATTACTTCACCGCAATTACCAATGAATAGTCAAATAATCTTAAGCAGTAATGACTCTGGTGAGATATTCTTGTTAGAAAAAACCATTAGTGTTTTATTTCGTTTAACGCAATACGCGTTGGTGAACAAAAATATTGTTGTAGACACTGGTGAAAATTACACCAATGAAAAAAAGTCATCTGATAATAGTATTTTTATACTACTCCTTATATTCGTGTTAGTTGGCGCTATTTATTATTGGTTTAAGCGTAATGGCCATTCAATTAAATCAATAGTGAGGCAACAGTTTTCTTCTTTTGAGTTAAGTGATTCACGCCAGCAAATAGGGTTGTATCACAGGCATCAGCACAATGCTAAGACGATTATTGATATTGTTGATATTGTCCGTAGTGAAATTAAACTTAATGAGCATAGTGTTTGTGTTATTAACACCCAGATGGGTCATGGTTTTAATCATGATAAGGAACAAGATTTACGGACTATTTTTGTTAATGAAAAAATAGATAAAATGGTTGATGGCAAGATGAGGCAAATCAGCTTACTACTGACAAATAAAAAAAAGCATAGCTATACAGTGTGCTTATATATGCGTAAGGGCAGTAACCGTATAAGCAAGCAATCTTATGTTAAGGTGATTAATGAGTTAATTGACTGGTGTTGGTTTATCGGGGAGAAAGTTAATCCTAATAATACCGATAAGAGAAAAGTAGAATCAATAGTCTTACCGAAAGAAAAGACAGAGAGTAAATCGACTAAAAATCACAAAACCTCATTACATAATCAGGCGGCAGATATTAGACGAGTAACTCATAAAATGGATAATGTTAGCCCATTATTAGCGCCCGATGAGCCACCCTTAAAGTTGAACGTAGTAAATAAAAATATGCATTCAGCTGATCTAGCAGGTGAAGAAAGCAGTGAAGTGCATACCCAAGTTCATCAGAGCAGTACTATTGATACAGAATTAGTTAATGCGTTAGACAAACTGGTGAATTTGAAACAAAAAGGTTTTTTAACAATGGAAGAATTCTCAAAAGCAAAAAATAAGCTGCTGAAAAGTTTACTTGAAAAATAAGTGGTTAGTTTGGTGTATTAGGTGCAAGAAAAGGTGACCGCATATATTTCGCTCACCTTTGCTTGCAGTATGATTACTTCAGCGTTAATAAATACTTAATTAAATTTTGGTAATCTTGCTCAAAATTGTTTTTATCTAGCTCTTGTGAATTAACACGATATTTACCATTAACAATAATGGCTGGTACGCCTTTTAAAGCGCCTTTTTTAGACATTATATCTTGATTCTTTTTCAATGATTTAGCTTTACTGTTAACACTAAAGCTTTTCATTAATTTATCAAATTTATCACCGTCAGCGCCATTCAAAACAAAAATATTATGAATATCTTTTTCTGAAGTAATAACCGCTCGTTGTATTTGAATATAGTTAAATACCGCACCAACTAGTTTATTCTCCATATCTAATTGTTCAGCAACAACAACTGATTTAGTTAACATAGCTTGTATTTTGGGTGATGCGGCACGTAGAAAGTCAACATGATTACGCTCAAACTTTACGCCTTCAGGTAAGCTTTTTTTAATAGTTTCCATAAAAGGTTCGAAGCGTAGGCAGTGCGGACAGTAAAATGAAAAATACTCTCGTACTTCAGCTTTAGCCGAAACAGTTTCATTTACTTTAGTGTATTGTTTGCCTTCAGTATATTTTTCTGCATAAGTGGTGATTGATAAGGCGAAAAGTGGCATTAACAATACCATCAATAATTGCTGCATTTTTTTCATTCTTATTTTCCTAAGTGATTAAATTTTATCTCGATGTATTACTTACAGAAAAGTACCTGTAGGTTGAAATTTATGCTAACAAAGTACTATATGGGTAACAAGCTCAATGGTTGTCGTTGTAAGGCAAACATTTGTTCTTTTAGCATTAATATTTGCTCTTCCCAATATTTCTCGGTGTTAAACCAAGGGAAATTGTGAGGAAAGGCGGGGTCTTGCCAACGCTTACACAACCAAGCCATATAATTAACTACGCGCATGGTTCGTAATGATTCTATCAAAAGAAGTTGCTTAGATTCAAATGAAAAGAACTCTTCATAGCCCATTAATAGGGTATCAATTTGTAACAATTGTTGTTGTCTATCGCCTGAAAGCATCATCCATAAGTCTTGGATTGCAGGCCCCGTACGACAATCATCTAAATCAACAAAGTGTGGCCCTTCATCTCTCCATAATATATTACCGGAGTGACAATCACCATGTAAACGTATTTGATGTTCAGGTTGGTATTGTTTAGCTGCTATTTCAATAACTTGTTCTAAAATAGTAAAAAACGGGATTTGTAATGTCTTAGGAACAAAACCGCTTTCGCTAATAATATTACGTGCTTGGTACAGCATTTCATCGACGTTAAAACTTGGTCTGTGTTGAAAGGGTTCTAATGAAGATACCGCGTGGATACGACCAATAAAACGTCCCATCCATTCAAGTTGATCTAAGTTGTCCACTTCAAATATGCGACCACCGCGACATGGAAATACCGCAAAATGATAACCTTGATGTTCAAATAAACTTTTACCATCAATTTTTAATGGGGCGACTATGGGTAACTCACGTTCATCAAGTTCAAAGGAAAAATCATGCTCTTCCTGAATTTCTGCCAATTTCCAACGTTGTGGGCGATAAAACTTAGTGACATATTTAGTCAGGTTTTCATCATGAAATTGATACACACGATTTTCATAACTGTTCAGTGCTAATAAACCACTATCAACAGTAAAACCGGCGCTTTCTAAGCCGTCAATAATGGTGTCAGGTGATAACGATTTAAAATCAAATTGTGCCATTAGGGTTCACTTAATTTTTATTGAAAAAACGACTCTCATGTTCAATGCTAACGTCATCTTGTGGTGATACTTGTTCAACAGTAAAAGTGATATCAGTCATGTAGCCTTTGAGTTCATAGGGATCAACCGAAATACTAATGGGTAAAGTAAATACCGTTGCTGCTTTAACTAGTACTTCTTGTTTACCATGCCATTGAGGGCTCTCAAGGCCTTTTATTGATAACTTATAAGTATTATCAGTTTGCGACATATTTAGAATTTTTAAGGTATATACGTTTTCAATATCACCATTAAAATTTTCTTTTGCTAGCTCAGTTCTGTCGCGAATAATGTCTAATGATAGCGGTACTCGGTTAACAATTTGTAAAACCAACAGAATACTCATTATCAATATTATGGCAGCATAGCCTATTAATTTAGCGCGAACAAAATTTACTTTTTTCCCATCCAGTTCATGTTCAGTAGTATAGCGAATTAAGCCTTTATCATACTTCATTTTGGTCATTACACTATCGCAGGCATCCACACAAGATCCGCAATTAATACATTCGTATTGCAAGCCATTTCTAATATCTATACCGGTAGGGCAGACTTCAACACATAAATTACAATCGATACAATCGCCTAAGTTCATGGCTTTAGGGTCTTGTTTTCGACCACGCGCACCACGGTTTTCACCCCTTTGTGTATCATAGGTAACAGTTAACGTATCTTTATCAAACATAGCTGATTGAAAACGTGCATAAGGGCACATATGTAAACAGACAGTTTCACGCATCCAGCCTGCATTGCCATAAGTGGCAAAAGTAAAAAAGGCTAAAATTATCGCCATAGTTCCTGTAGTATTTAAGGTCACTATATTGACGAATAGCTCATTCATCGGTGAGAAGTAGCCAGCAAAAGTCATCGCAGTAAATAATGAAACCATCAACCAACTGGTATGTTTAAGTGTTTTTTTCCATAACTTCTTGCCACTCATTTTCTGTTGATCTAGTTTTCTACGCTGATTGGCTGAGCCTTCTATTTTTTCCTCAAACCAAATGAAAATAAAGGTCCATACAGTTTGTGGGCACATGTAACCACACCAGACACGACCTAAAAAGGTGGTAACAAAAAATAACAAAAAAGCACCAAAGATAAATAACAATGCTAATAATGTTAAATCTTGTGGCCATAAGGTTAAGTTCCACAAAGTAAAGCGTTGTTCACTAATATCAAACAACACAGCCTGATGGCCGTTAAACTGTAACCAAGGGAGAATGGCAAAAAAGGCAAAATAAACCAAGTTCATGCGCTGTCTTAGCTTTTGAAAAAAACCAGTATTCTTTCGCACATATATTTGATCGCCGGGCTTGTAGCGTTCATGGTTATTCTTTGCCGGATGTATTTTTACATTCTTAACCGGTATTTTAACTTCATTTGTTGGTGGTTTTTTATTTTCGTTAGCGCTCACGATGAATCCTTAGAAGGCAGAAGATGCTAAATTTTATTGAAAAAAATATTATGTTATTCTTATTCAATAGAATAACATAAATTAGAGCATACTAATATACGGAGTTTAATGAAAAATTTATTGATCTTAATCGTCTCAACGGCATTATTTTTACATTTTTATCCTCAGCCTGAAGTAACTAAATTCTATAACGATCAAAAAAATAGGTTGTTGGATAGTTTTGCACAATTTAGTGATACTAAATTACGTTTGAATGCAGATAAAATATTGATTGACTTAAAACCCAAGTTAGCACAATTTTCTTCTGAAGAAGTGAAGTATTTAGAAGCGATCACCTCATCTAGAAATAATGTTAAAACCTTTTTTAAAGCGTATTGTAAAAATAAAAAATCTAGTGTTATCTTTCACTCTACTAACCAAATAGAAGTGTGTAAAACCATTAGTCAATACGAATCAATGTTATAAAAGAGTTGTTACTATTTACCTCGCTTTAACGTTGTTATCCTCAAAGTCTATTGATTGAAGCTCAGGTATTTTTTTAATCAATGAATGATCTACACTTGATTGTGAGCATAACGTTTCTTTAAATTAAGTTTTATATCATGCCTGTATCACGCAAGTAGCGTAGTTGTAGTCGAAAATTTATAGACAAGAATAAAAGCTCAGAGATAAGTAGAAAACAAATAGTCTTTATTGTTTTTTAATCGGTTTTATCGATTAAAATAATTAATTTAAATCATTTTTAATGTTTAATTTTTTAATGGATAATAACTCCGTAGCCGCTAAACAATATCAGTAACTTTTATCGATTAAGGAAATCATATGTCTACAAATAATAGTAAATTTGAGAATAAAGAAGGTCAAAAAATTCCGGCAGTAACATTCCCTATTCGTCTCAATGACGACTGGAGTAGCCGTAATACTCAGGAGATCTTTGCAGGAAAAACAGTGGTAGTTTTTTCTTTACCAGGTGCTTTTACGCCGACGTGCTCATCATCGCATTTACCACGTTATAATGAATTAGCGAGTAAATTTTCGGCTAATGGCGTTGACGAAATTATATGTGTCTCGGTTAATGATACTTTTGTCATGAATGCATGGGCAGCAGATCAAGAAGCTGAGAATATTAGTTTTATTCCTGATGGAAATGGTGAATTTACTGACGGCATGGGCTTATTAGTAGAAAAAAATGAGATAGGTTTTGGAAAGCGTAGCTGGCGTTATTCAATGTTAGTAAAAGACGGCGTTATTGAAAAAATGTTTATTGAACCGGATTTACCCGGCGACCCATTTGAAGTGTCTGATGCTGACACTATGCTTCAATACATTAATCCAGAAGCAGTGCAAACAACACAAGTTAGTTTATTTACTAAACCAGGCTGCCCGCATTGTGCCAGAGCAAAAGATCTGCTGATGGAACAAGGCTTGCAATACGAAGAGCTGACTTTGGGAAATGATATTAGTATTTCAGCGATGCGTGCTATTGCTAATGCTGATACGGTTCCACAAATCTTTATTGACGGAAAGCACATTGGTGGCGCTGATGAGTTAGCGAAACATTTTGCTTAAAAGCTAGAAACACTTATTTTTTAATGCTTTAGTGGCACCTTTCTTCTTAACTTATTTTTGAAGACAAGGTGCCTTTTTATTTTCTATTCTTATAAAACTGAGATGTTGAGTCATTGCTTTACGAGCAATATAATGTCTAATTTTGAAACTCCCTCTCATTGCTTATGTTGAAATGAAGTAGAACTAGTAATTAAATTAATTGGTATAATCTAATTACTTTCTTTTAGATTAGAATCATTTTATGGACAACCAGCCTTACAACTCACTACACGGCATCACTTTAAAAGCGATAGTTACCGAGCTTGAAGCATACTTTGGTTTTGAAGCTTTAGGGAAACAAATTAACATAAATTGTTTTACTAAAGATCCTAGTATCAAATCTAGTTTGAAATTTCTTAGAAAAACACCTTGGGCACGTGAAAAAGTAGAGCAGCTTTATATCAAAAATAAACATCTATTATCGAGTCAATTATCATAAAACAGAAGCATAGTAATAAATAAGCGATTAAACACTGGAATTAATTATAAAAATAACCAATGATGTTGCTTATATTCTCTTTTATAGTACTAGTAAAATATCATGACCTCTCCTAACCACTATATTCTTACCTGGCAATGCCCAGATAATACCGGCGTATTAGCAAAGGTATCGCAAAGTTTATTTGAGCATGGCGCCTTCATTACCGAAACATCACAATATAGTGATCCCTATACTGAAACCTTTTTTTCTCGTATTGCCTTTGATGATCGTAATTTAACCGTTTCTGCTAGCGAATTTATTGAAGCGCTAAATGCGTTAGCTAAACCGTTATCTATGGAATATAAGTTACGTAATCAAAGTGATGTACCTAATGTGATTATTGCTGTTTCAAAAGATGACCATTGTTTGGTGTCATTATTAACTAAGTGGAAATCAGGTGCTTTGCCTATAAATATTGTTGCAGTAATGTCAAATCATCAAGATTGTAAGGCTTTAGTTGATTGGCATGGTGTACCTTTTCATCATTTTCCTATAATTGCTGAAAGTAAAGCTGAACAAGAAAAAAAAATACTAACGTTAATGAAAGAAACAAAAACAGATTTATTAGTTTTAGCACGTTATATGCAAATTTTATCCGATGATTTATGCCAGCAATTATCAGGGCGAGCTATTAATATCCATCATTCTTTTTTACCTAGCTTTAAAGGTGCTCGTCCCTATCATCAAGCGCATGCTCGAGGCGTCAAAGTCATTGGTGCAACGGCACATTATGTAACTGCTAATTTAGATGAAGGGCCTATTATTGCGCAGGAAGTAAAACCAATAAACCATACTTTCACTATTAAGCAAATGGTGCATATGGGACACGACTTAGAAGCAACTGCATTGAGTCACGCGGTCAGAATTCATGCTGAGCAACGAGTTTGTTTAAATGGTGATAAAACCGTAATACTTGCTTGATGTATATAGCAAAATAGTTTTAGTGAATGGAATGTCGAGTCAAACCATAACCATAAACCGTTCGCCCTGAGCGTCTCCGTTCGCCCTGAGCGTCTCCGTTCGCCCTGAGCGCGAAGCAGTCGAAGGGGACTGTTAATATAATATAATCTCTAGAGCACAGAGGCCCTTCGACAAGCTCAGGATAAACGGTCTCGGGGTAATCAGAGCACAGAGGCCCTTCGACAAGCTCAGGATGAATGGTCTCGGGGTAATGAGAGCACAGAGGTCCTTCGACAAGCTCAGGATGAACAGATGAATTTAAGGTTAGCATGGCTAAATTCATCTATACAAATTTGTGTAATGAATTGCTGTCTTCAGCCTACGTAATCCAGCGTTATCAGTCCCTAAGTTACTCAAAGAGAAAGTATTTTATTCATTACATGTAGTGTCTCTTTGATAACTTGAAACTAGCCATTACTTTTTAGTGGTGAATGACGTAAAATAGCGTCATTAATCGTTCAAAAAGTATCAAGTTCATGGCTCGTACAAAAAAATCTAGAAAACCTGGTGGTGCACCCACCGCAAAACCTAAGTTAAGTAAAGTTGAATTAGCGAGTGTTGAAAAAAGGTTACGTAAAAAAAATGGCAATAAACCAGGTAACCGTCAACAAGAAGCAATGTTTACTAAAAATCCTGATCAACAGTCAGATAAGCATAAAGATCCTCGAATTGGTAATAAAACACCGATAGATCTGGGTGGAACAGCGGTTCAGGACAAGAAAAAACCAGCTAAAGTCGTTAAAACTAAGCAAGATCCTATTGCGGCAATACGTGTAGTTAATACAGAGAAAGCACAAAATGCTGCTGAAGAAATCGTAGATATTGCTCAAGAATTAGAAAATATTGAAGCTGATGAGCGTTTACAGACTATCTTGGCTAAGCAAGAACAAGAACTATCCTTAACCGAGGAAGAAGTTGATTACTTTAATGAGTTAATGGATCGCCATCAACAATTAAGTGAACAATTGGATGAAGAGCCTGAAGACGAAAAAACTAACGTTAATGCTAGCTCAGAAGAAGACTTATGGGATAAGTTGGATAATGCGTCTTTACCCGTTGACTCGGATAAATTTGAATAAGGCTTATTAAAATGGATAATTACTGGTTTTATGCCATTATATTAGCCGTAGTTATTATCGCTACTCTATCTTTTTATGCCGCTAAATTATTACGACAACTGACCAAGCAAAAAAAATTGCAGCAGCAAGTTGAATTAATACGTCAACAAGGGCTTGCCTCGCATGATCATAAAGTGCTTGCTAGCGTGCACATTATTACTCGCGCTATGAAAGAAGAGCAATGTGATTTTAGTGAAGGTTGTTGGCGATTATCTGTATTGCTAGCTTCGTTGAAAATGAGTAGTGAGCTCGATCTGCAATTCCCTGCTATATTTAAGTTATATAACGAGATTAAACATCTTTCTATTCTTGATGGTCGAAAGAAGTTAGCTAAGACACAGCGGATGAAGCAAGATTATCAACGTATGACCTTAGAAGCGCAATTACACAGTGAAATAGTGCAAGAACTTGATCTACTTCAACAATACACCGTTGAAAGAATGAGTATACTAAAGGCATAGCTTAATTTATTACTCTGGTGTTCACTAATTGGACATAGACAATAATTAAGTGTTAGATTTCCAATTGAAATACTTCTGGAATAGCCCCTTAATTTTGAGGTTTGTATTATGACTGAACAATTAAAAGTACAATTTACTAACCGTATTATTGAATTACAACAGCGCATTAGTGCAATTCATCGTGACTTTGCTGATGGACGAGATACTGATTGGGCAGAGCAGGCAGGTGAGCGTGAAAATGAAGAAGTACTCAACGCACTTGAATCTGAAGCCAAAGTTGAAATTCAGCATCTATCTAATGCGATTACACGCATGGAAAACGGTAGTTATGGTATTTGCCAAACTTGCGGTGATGAAATTGCAAAGCAACGGCTACAAGTTCAACCAGCAGCGACAAACTGTATTCAATGCGCTGATTAGGTAGTTTACCCTCGTTACACTGTATAAGCCTCGTCGTTCAAATAATCCTTTCGACATTAAAATGGAAAGACTTGCGCTTAATCAATATTGTTAAAATTTCGTTATGTATAGTGTTCACTCGTTAGTTAAATAGTGCCTGAACTTAAGGTGTGAACAAGATGCAAGTGAGTCAGTTTTTCGATCCTAAATTACTCAGTAAATATAATACTAGTGGTCCAAGGTATACTTCATATCCTACGGCATTAGAGTTTCATGATGACTTTAAGCATCGCGATTTTGTGCAAGCAATAAAGGACTCACCTAATCGTGAATTATCTTTGTATGTGCACATACCTTTTTGTCATACACTTTGTTATTACTGTGGTTGTAATAAGGTTATTAGCCGTCATCGTGACAAAGCGGACACCTATCTTGAATATTTAGCACAAGAAATTGCTCTGCAAGCCCCTTTATTTACAGAATATACAGTAAAACAATTACACTGGGGTGGAGGCACACCAAGTTTTTTAACGCATAAACAAATCACTACGTTAGTTAATTTATTGAAAGACAAGTTTAGCTTTTCTGATGATTTAGAAATGAGTATTGAAATAGATCCGCGCGAAATTGAAATGAACTTGGCTGAACATTTGTTTTCACTCGGTTTTAATCGTTTAAGCCTGGGCGTACAAGATTTAGATTTAAAAGTACAAGAAGCCATTAACCGTGTGCAATCAACGCAGTTTATTGGTGACTTTATCGGTCATGCAAAATCGGTAGGTTTTAAGTCGATTAATATTGATTTAATTTATGGTTTACCTCACCAAACATTAGAAAATTTTGCCAAAACATTAGACAAAGCGCATGAGTGGGATGTAGATAGAATTTCACTTTTTAGTTATGCGCATATACCTAGTCGGTTTGCGGCTCAACGTAAATTGCGTGATGAATGGTTGCCTAATACTCAAGAAAAATTTGCATTAATGAAACTTTCCATCGAAACGTTATGTGCTTATGGCTATGACTTTATTGGCATGGACCATTTCGCTAAACCTAATGATGAACTGTCAATAGCTCAAGGCAATGGCACTTTACATCGAAATTTCCAAGGTTACACTACCAAAGGTGGTTGTGATTTACTTGGTCTTGGTGTGTCATCAATTAGCGCTATCGGTAATAGCTTTAGCCAAAATATTAAAGATCTAAAAACCTATTATCAAGCGATTGAAACGCAGCAACATGCACAAGTAAAAGGCGTAAGCTTGTCACAAGATGATATTATTCGTGGAGAAGTTATTCGTGAATTAATGTGTAACTTATTTTTAGATAAAAACAAAATCAGTAAAAAATATAATATTGAGTTTGATAGTTACTTTAGTGATGATTTACCTCTGCTTGACACTTTTATCGCTGATGACCTTGTGGTAAATACTGCTGATAGTATTGACGTGGCGCAAAAAGCTCGCTTACTTATTCGTATTGTTTGTATGAGTTTTGATGCTTATATGAAAAAACATATCAATCAGCAACGTTTTTCACGTGTAATTTAACCCTTGACCCTCCCTTCGACAGGCTCAGGGCGAACGGAAAGAATTAGGGCAATCGGAAAGAATTAGGGCGAACGGAAAGAATTAGGGCAATCGGAAAGAATTAGGACGAACGGAAAGAATTAGGGCGAACGGAAAGAATTAGGACGAATGATAAATAAATCGCGACTTAACTGGCGACTTCAATCACTCCTAAACTAAACTCACATCCGGCACTACTAAATACCAATCTAGTGCCGTTTTTTGTTGTCACTTCTTTAGCTAAATCAATCCATTGATAATAAACATTACGATGTATCTTCGCCAATAGGTTACGACGAACGATAACATATAGTTCTCCTGCCTCGTTAGCTGATAAGGGGTGATTTTCATCTAGAATAAACTCATCGCCAATATTATTTTTAACACACATGGTCGTTTGAGATTCATCTTGCCAATGCCACTCGGTTAGCACAAAAGGTGCATCATCAACGGTAATTTTTATTTTCTCGACGGGTGTCACTAAATAATAATCATCACCTTCCATTTTCAGTACAGAAGCGAGTAATCTTACTAAATTGGCTCGTTTGAAAATAGTACCCGTATAAAACCAATCACCATTGGCTTTAATTTGAAGGTCCATTTCCCCACAGTAATCAGGATTCCACTCTTCTACCGGTGGAATTTTAGGCGTTGAGGTAATGCCTTTCGAAGAAAGTTGATGGGTAATTGATTCTAGCGACATAAAAGGAGTCTTGATGTATAAATAAGGGTCTATATGCGAATAATAGATTAATCCTATAGCTAAAGACAAGTTTTGCATTAGGGTTTCTGTGTCATAAAGCTATTCACGTTGAACCCTAACTTTAATTTTGCTTTGATCATTAACATGACATGTACTTTCTTTTGCGCCTATTCTATTCATAATATTACCCGTAACATCAGTGCATGGATAAAGGTGTGATCTCAATATCTATATTACTTAATTGTCTACCAGCACTGTTGAATATCTATCCAATTTAAGGCAGTATTTATCCAATTTCATCGAATTAACTTTTGCTTAACTTATTTATAGATAAAACATTAAATAATACAGCGCAACGACAATGACCGAATAATTAAGGAACATTAATGAAACCCAATACTAAACCGGCCAACCCTAACTTTTCTTCAGGCCCATGTACTAAACGCCCAGGTTATAATCTTGCAGCACTCAATACAGACAGTTTAGGACGTTCTCATCGTAGTGCTATAGGCAAAGAGCGTTTACAAAAAGCAATTACTGAAACTTCACGGTTATTAAACTTACCTGAAGGCTATAAAGTAGGCATTGTACCGGGTTCTGATACTGGCGCTATGGAAATGGCTATGTGGTCACTGTTAGGTCAACGTCCTGTTGATGTATTTGCATGGGAGTCTTTTGGCTCTGGTTGGGGCACCGACGTTGCGAAACAATTGAAATTAGATAATGCCCGTACATTTACTGGAGAATATGGTGACCTACCTGATTTTTCACAGGCCAATGCTGATCACGACATTATTTTTACTTGGAATGGCACAACCTCGGGCGTTAAAGTAGAAAATGTAGATTGGATCAGTGATCAACGCACGGGTTTAACAATTTGTGACGCTACCAGCGCAGTATTTGCCATGGAAATCGATTGGGACAAAATTGATGTTGCTACGTTTAGTTGGCAAAAAGTACTCGGCGGCGAAGGTGCTCACGGTATGTTAATTTTAAGCCCAAGAGCCATCGAACGATTAGAGTCTTATACGCCATCTTGGCCAATACCTAAAATATTTGCTTTAACCAAAAAGAGCAAGTTAATTGAGGGTATTTTCAAAGGTGCCACGATCAATACACCGTCTATGTTATGTGTTGAAGATTACCTTGATGCCCTCAATTGGGTTGAAGACATTGGTGGTTTATCTGCGGCCATAGCAAAGAGCCAAGGTAACTTACAAGTATTAGCCGAATTTGTCGACCAAAACGACTGGATAAGCTTCTTAGCAAAAACAGCTGAAACTTGTTCAAATACTAGCGTATGTTTTGAATTAAAAGCGGATGCAGCACAAGTTAAAACACTGATTAAATTACTCGACGATGAAAGTGTTGCCTTTGATATAGGCGCTTATCGCGACGCCCCTGCGGGTTTGCGTATTTGGTGTGGCGCAACAGTTGAAAGGTCAGACTTAGTGGCCTTACTCCCTTGGTTAACTTGGGCATATCAACAAGCTACCGCATAATATGATCAACCCGCTATTTACGTTAAATAGCGGGTTTTTTATGCTTCACCTGTTCCACGTTAAGTCGGCAGTTTATCATTCCATTTAATTTCAGCAAATAACTACTAAAGAGTCTTATATGAAAAAAATTAGAACTTATAATAATATTGCAGCGAAAGGATTAAATAAATTTCCCACAGATAGTTATCTTGTTGATGCTGCTTGTGAAGCGCCAGATGCTATTTTATTACGCAGTCATAAACTACATAATGAAGTACTACCCCAGTCAGTACTTGCTATTGCCCGAGCCGGGGCGGGCGTTAATAACATTCCTGTTACCGACTATACCCCTCAAGGTATTGTTGTTTTTAATACGCCAGGTGCAAACGCTAATGCGGTAAAAGAGTTAGTGCTAGCCAGTTTACTACTTAGCTCTCGCGGTATTACCCAAAGTATGAACTACGTTGACTCTTTAGGATCAGAAACTGACGCAGCACAATTAACTAAAAAAGTAGAGGCGGGTAAGAAACAATATGGTGGCTCGGAGCTTGAAGGAAAAACGTTAGGTGTTGTTGGGCTAGGTGCCATTGGGGCTAAAATTGCCAATCTCGCTTTAAGCTTAGGGATGAAAGTTATTGGTTATGATCCAAAACTGAGTGTTGAGGCAGCATGGCAATTATCTTCTGAGGTAACACGCGCTGCCAACTTAAATTCATTATTAGCGCGTTCTGATTATGTTACTTTGCATGTGCCTATGTTTGAAGCAACGCGAGGCTTGATGAACGACGACGCATTTTCTGCTATTAAAAAAGGGGCAAAACTGATTAATTTAGCCCGAGGAGAATTAGTTGAAGAAGCCGCGGTAATTGCGGCTTTAGACTCAGGAAAATTAACTAGTTACATTGCTGACTTTCCAAGTGAAGTATTAATCGCCCATGAGAAAGTGATTTTATTTCCACATCTAGGGGCAAGCACGGTAGAAGCCGAAGAAAATTGTGCCGAAATGGGCGCCTATCAATTAATCGATTTTTTAGATAATGGTAACATTATTAATTCTGTTAATTTTCCTGCCGTTTCCATGGAACGAACTACAGGATACCGCGTAACATTTGCGAATGACAATATACCTAAGGTGCTAGGTACGGTATTAAACCTATTAGCTGATTTGAATATTAACGTACTTGATATCGTGAATAAAAGTCGAGATGAAATTGCCTATACTATTCTAGATATAGAGCAAGAGCCTACAACAGCGTTACTCGATAAACTCTCTAATGTTGAACATGTTTTTCATGTGAGAAGCGTTTAAACCAAGCGAAATAACATAAGATGAGTAGAACAGTCGCTCATCTTATTATGTTCACCTATTGGAGAGAGTGAACAATTGAAAACCGTCTACATAAAAGTGTTACTTGTATAAAAATATAATATGCAATTTTACTTGCACAAAGCATAGTAACTCATTAAAATCCGCGCATTGTTTCAAACCTAGAATCAATATAAGTACTACCTCAGTGGTGGCTATAGCTCAGTTGGTAGAGCCCCGGATTGTGATTCCGGTTGTCGAGGGTTCAAGTCCCTTTAGCCACCCCATCTTTATTTCATTACATGCCAATGTAGTGGGAATTGTAAAAATCGGTGATTAGCGCAGCTTGGTAGCGCACTTGGTTTGGGTCCAAGGGGTCGCAAGTTCGAATCTTGCATCACCGACCACTTTTTATATCTCAATAACACATCCTCTAAATTGAAATGCATGCAGTGCCTTTGTTTACCTTATTTAAGGTTTGAATTTTAGCCACTATTCTTATGGTTTAATTGACTATTTGTTCTGCTGATTCTTAACTATAATTTTCCTAGTAAACTTGCTCTTGCAAGTTCTTTTATGTATCGCTATAATTTGGCGTCATAAATTTTAATCGTTCGTATGAACAAGGCACTTTTTACTACCTTATAAATAAGGTAAGTAAACATTAGTGCATTATAAGAAAGCGTAGCACGCTAATTTTTGAGGTAATTAAATGCAAGTTTCAGTTGAGACAACACAAGGTTTGGAACGTCGTTTGACTATTTCTGTTCCAGCCGAAACGGTAGATGTTGAAGTTAAAAATCGTCTTCGTCAAGTGAGTAAAACACAACGTATTGACGGTTTTCGTCCAGGTAAAGTACCACCGTCAGTTATTCAAAAGCGCTTCGGTAAGTCAGTACGTCAAGAAGTTGCAGGTGAAATCATGCAACGTAATTTTGTTGACGCCATCATTGCAGAAAAAATTAATCCAGCAGGTCGTCCTTCATTCGTCGCTAAAAGTAATGAAGATGGCAAAGCATTAGAGTTTGAAGCAACATTTGAAATCTATCCTGAAGTTGAATTAAAAGACTTGGAAAAAATAGCGGTAGAGCGTCCAGACGTTGAAGTTAACGATTCAGATTTAGATGAAATGTTTCAAACATTACAAAAGCAACATCAAACATGGAAAGAGAACAAACGTGTAACCAAGAAAGGTGACAAGTTAACACTTGATTTTAATGGTCGAGTTGATGGTGAAGAATTCGAAGGTGGTAAAGCTGAAGGATTTGAACTTGAACTTGGTGCAGGTCGCATGATCCCAGGTTTCGAAAAAGAAATCACGGGTATGAAAGCAGGCGAAGAAAAAACGATTAAAGTAACATTTCCTGATGATTACCATGCCGAAAACTTAAAAGGTAAAGAAGCTGAATTTGATATCGTTGTGCATAAAACTGAAGGTTCAGTATTACCCAAAGTTGACGAAGAGTTTGCGAAACTTTTCGGTGTTCAAGAAGGTGGCGTTGATGCTTTACGTGCAGAAGTTAGTAAGAATATGGCACGTGAATTAACGCAAGCTGTTAAGGGAAAAGTTAAAGAGCAAGTAATTGAAGGCTTATTAGCAGGTCATGAAGTTGGTTTACCATCAGCATTGGTTGCTCAAGAAGTTGATGTTTTACGTCAACAAGCTATGCAGCGCTTTCAAGGCCAAATGGATCCAAAAAACTTACCTGAGCTACCAAGTGAAATGTTTACAGAGCAAGCTGAACGTCGCGTTAAAATTGGTTTGTTATTAGGTGAAGTGATTAAAGTTAACGAATTAACCGTTGATAATGCTAAAGTGGATGAGTTAATTGCTACTGCTGCTTCTGCTTACGAAGATCCAAAAGAAGTTATCGAATACTATGCAAACAACAAAGAATTGATGCAGCAAATGCAAAATGTTGCTTTAGAAGAGCAAGCAGTTGAATTTTTAGTTGAAAAAGCTGATGTATCGAGCAAAAAAGCTAGTTTTAAAGATATTATGAACCCAGAAGGTAAGTAATACCGCTTTTTATATTGACAAAAAGCTGCGCAATCGCTTAAATGGCTTATATGGAAACATATAAGCCATTTTATTTTATACCCGTTCCACTTTTTTTACATTAGGTTTTAGGGAAGGTACACACTTGTTTACTTCACAGCATGCATCTCAGTTTAATTCACAAATTAATTCTCAAAGTTCATCTTCTAATCCAGAAAGCGCTTTAGTGCCTATGGTAGTAGAGCAAACCGCGAAGGGTGAACGTTCTTATGATATTTATTCTCGACTATTAAAAGAGCGAGTTATCTTTTTATGTGGTCAAGTTGAAGATCACATGGCGAATTTAATCATTGCCCAACTATTGTTTTTGGAATCAGAAAGTCCAGATAAAGATATTTTTATTTATATTAACTCGCCGGGTGGTTCAGTAACTGCGGGTATGGCAATTTACGATACAATGAAATTTATTAAGCCAAACATCAGTACTGTTTGTATTGGTCAAGCCGCTAGTATGGGAGCATTTTTACTTTCGGGTGGCACGAAAGGGAAGCGTTATTGTCTACCTAATGCGCGGGTAATGATTCATCAACCGCTTGGTGGCTTTCAAGGTCAAGCATCAGATTTTGAAATTCATGCAAAAGAAATTTTGTATATTAAAGATAAGCTAAATCGTTTAATGGCCGAGCATACCGGACAACCATTAGAGAAAGTAACGCAAGATACTGACAGAGATAATTTTTTAAGTGCAGAAAGTGCGGTTGAATATGGTTTAGTTGACTCCATATTAGAACAAAGAAACAGTTAAATTTTTTGAGCACACTATTTAATCAAATAATGGTGTACTGAATAAATGATAAAATTACTACTATACTTAGTTTATATGAACAGTTTGTAGCTAATTAACAGAATTAAGATATTTAGAGGTAGGGCATGACGGATATTAAAAGCGGTGACGGTGACAACGGTAAGTTACTTTACTGCTCATTTTGTGGCAAAAGCCAACATGAAGTTCGTAAGTTAATTGCTGGGCCTTCAGTATTTGTTTGCGATGAATGTGTTGAACTATGTAATGACATTATTCGTGAAGAAATCAAAGAGATCTCACCCAAAACAGAAAGTGAAGCATTACCTTCTCCTGTAGAAGTACGTGAAAGCTTAGATGACTATGTTATTGGTCAGGACCATGCGAAAAAAGTGTTAGCGGTTGCGGTTTATAACCATTATAAACGTTTACGTAATGGTGACTCTCATAATGGTGTTGAGTTAGGTAAAAGTAATATTCTCCTAATCGGTCCAACGGGTTCAGGTAAAACCTTATTAGCGCAAACCTTAGCACGTTTGCTTGATGTGCCTTTTACTATGGCAGATGCCACAACACTAACTGAAGCCGGTTATGTTGGTGAGGATGTTGAGAATATTATTCAAAAACTATTACAAAAATGTGATTATGATGTTGAAAAAGCTCAACGTGGTATTGTTTATATTGACGAAATAGATAAAATTTCTCGTAAATCAGACAACCCTTCAATTACGCGTGATGTATCAGGTGAAGGTGTTCAACAAGCATTATTAAAACTTATTGAAGGTACCATTGCTTCTGTGCCACCACAAGGTGGACGAAAGCATCCTCAACAAGAATTTTTACAAGTTGACACGTCTAAAATTTTATTTATATGTGGTGGCGCTTTTTCTGGCCTTGATAAAGTGATTGAGCAACGTTGTCAAACCGGCACAGGTATAGGCTTTGGTGCTGAAGTACGTGGTATCGATGAAAAAGTGACTTTAACAGAGCGTTTAGAGGAAGTTGAACCTGAAGATTTAGTAAAATACGGTTTGATTCCTGAGTTTATTGGTCGTTTACCTGTTGTTGCAACCTTACGTGAATTAGATGAATCTGCATTAATTCAAATTCTACAAGAGCCTAAAAATGCGTTAACAAAACAGTTTGTTGCATTATTTGATATGGAAGACGTTGAATTAGAATTTAGAGAAGATGCACTTCGCGCAATCGCTAAAAAAGCCATGGATAGAAAGACAGGTGCTCGTGGTTTACGCTCTATTGTTGAAGCCGTATTACTCGATACTATGTATGAACTACCATCGATGGAAAATGTGAGTAAAATAGTCGTAGATGAAACCACGATAAAAGGTGAATCTAAACCCTTGGTTATTTACGATAGTAAGCAAGATAAAGCTGCTTCAGAGTAAATAAATTAACGGTTAAAATTTAAAGAGCCCTTGCGGCTCTTTTTTATTTCTAAAACTCACCACTAGAAACTTATTTTTATTGCTTGTAACTTCTTTATTTATCCCCATATACTTTCTAATCAGCAATTTATAACACTTTTCAAAGAGACTCACATGACTAAAGAATTATCTGGTGTAGTTGAAATCCCCGTACTTGCCTTAAGAGATGTTGTCGTTTATCCGCAAATGGTTATTCCTTTATTTGTTGGTCGAGAAAAATCTATTCGTTGTTTAGATCTTGCTATGGAAAATGATAAGCAAGTTTTTTTGGTGGCACAAAAAGATGCTGCTATTGATGATCCTCAAGCCAAAGATGTTTATGAAGTAGGTACAGTAGCGACCATTTTACAAATGTTAAAACTTCCTGATGGCACGGTAAAAGTCTTAGTGGAAGGTGTACAGCGGGCAAAAGTGACAGAATTTGTTGAAACTCAAGAATATTTTAGTGCAAATGTTGAGTATTTATCGATTGAAGGTGATTTAGAGGATGATCTTGAAGTATTAATTCGCTCTGCCATTTCACAATTTGAAGGTTATGTAAAACTGAATAAAAAAATTCCACCAGAAGTGCTTACCTCTGTTTCAGGTATTGACGATGCTCAGCAGTTAGCTGATACCATGGCTGCTCATATGCCGCTAAAGCTTGGCGATAAACAAAAAATATTAGAGATTATTAATGTTGCTAAGCGGTTAGAGCATTTAATGGCGCTAATGGAAGGTGAAATTGATTTATTACAAGTAGAGAAAAAAATTAGAACGCGTGTTAAAAAACAAATGGAAAAAAGTCAACGTGAGTATTATTTGAATGAGCAAATGAAAGCTATTCAAAAAGAGCTTAATGAAGGGGATGAAACACCTGACGAGCTTGAGTTAATGGCTAAGCGTATTGACGAAGCACAAATGCCAGAAGAAGCAAAAGATAAAACGTTGGCTGAATTGCAGAAGTTGAAAATGATGTCACCCATGTCAGCCGAAGCGACAGTCGTGCGTAGTTATATTGATTGTATGATCAATGTGCCATGGAAAAAGCGTAGTAAATTAAAGCGTAATCTAGCATTAGCACAAGAAGTATTAGACAAAGACCATTATGGTCTAGATAAAGTTAAAGAGCGTATTCTAGAGTACCTTGCCGTGCAACAACGAGTGAGTCAGTTAAAAGGTCCTATTCTTTGTTTAGTAGGGCCTCCTGGAGTTGGTAAAACCTCATTAGGTCAATCTATTGCTAAGTCTACAGGGCGAAAATACATTCGTATGGCGCTAGGGGGAGTGCGTGATGAAGCCGAAATTCGCGGGCATCGCCGAACCTATATAGGCTCCTTACCAGGTAAGCTAATTCAAAAAATGTCAAAAGTTGGTGTGAAAAACCCATTATTTTTATTAGATGAAATCGACAAGATGGCTTCAGATATGCGTGGCGATCCGGCTTCTGCTTTGTTGGAAGTGTTAGATCCTGAGCAAAACACCACTTTTAACGATCATTATTTAGAAGTTGATTATGACTTATCAGATGTTATGTTCGTTGCGACATCTAATAGTATGGACATTCCTGGCCCATTGCTTGATCGTATGGAAGTTATTCGTTTATCAGGATATACCGAAGATGAAAAACTTAATATCGCTCGAGATCACTTAGTAGATAAACAAATAAAACGTAATGGCTTAAATAGTAAAGAAATAACAATCGATGACAGTGCCATTATGGGCATTATTCGATATTACACCCGAGAAGCAGGGGTACGTAACCTTGAACGTGAGATATCTAAATTATGCCGCAAAGCGGTAAAATCTATTCTATTAGACAAAACATTGAAAAATGTCGTTATCAATCAAGATAACCTAGATGAATTTCTAGGAATACAACGATTTGATTATGGTAAAGCCGATGATGAAAATCGTGTGGGATTAGTAACAGGCTTAGCATGGACACAAGTGGGTGGTGAATTATTAACGATAGAGACAGCATCAGTTCCAGGTAAAGGTAAATTAACTTACACAGGATCTTTAGGTGATGTCATGCAAGAGTCTATTCAAGCGGCGATGACAGTTGTGCGTAGCAGAACGGAAAAATTACGTATTAATGAAAACTTTTATGAAAAACGTGATATTCATGTGCATGTGCCTGAGGGAGCGACACCAAAAGATGGCCCCAGTGCTGGTATAGGAATGTGTACTGCACTTGTTTCTAGTTTAACCGGAAATCCAGTTAAAGCCGACGTTGCTATGACAGGAGAAATCACCTTGCGGGGTGAAGTTTTAGCTATAGGTGGTTTAAAGGAAAAATTATTAGCAGCACATCGTGGTGGTATCAAAACGGTCATTATTCCTCATGAAAATGAACGTGATCTAATAGAAATACCTGAAAATGTTAAAGCTGATTTATCTATTCATCCTGTAAAATGGATAGATGAAGTACTGAAACTGGCGCTTGAACACCCAGTAGAACAGTGGCAAGCAGAATGATTTTATTTGATAACGTTGTTTTTTGATAATAAATCAGTTAAAAAAGTCATTATTTAGTATGAAATTGTAATTAAGTCTTTTCAAATGCTGAAATTATGGTAAGTTAAGGACGCTTATATCGCTAGACCCCTTATATATCATGCATAAAGCATATTTCTATGAGAACTAGCAGAAAAGTTTTTCTAAACTATACGCTTAAAGTTCAAAGACAATTATTTTACCTAGAGTAAATAAAATTTCTACAGAACGAACTCTTATCAACCCCCTTATTAAGGGCAGTAAAAGTAGCGTTTTAATAATAACAATTGAAGGGGAATACACTATGAATAAATCTCAACTTATCGATAAAATTTCTGAAGGCGCTGACATTTCAAAAGCTGCTGCTGGTCGCGCATTAGATTCATTTATTGGTGCTGTAACTGAAGAGCTACAGAATGGTGAGCAAGTTGCTTTAGTTGGTTTCGGTACTTTTTCTGTACGTGACCGTGCTGCACGTTCTGGTCGCAACCCACAAACAGGTGCTACTATTCAAATAGCAGCGGCTAAAATACCTGCATTTAAAGCAGGCAAAGCATTAAAAGATGCTTGTAATGGCTAATTTTTGATTAATTGCTTTTAGCAATTTTTTTATAGTACAGATATATAACAGACCACCTAAAGGTGGTCTTTTATTTTTAGCTTATTTAAAAATAGTATCTATTTACCTTTCTCTGAGATATACGTCATTTTTTAAGTCTCTAGTACATAATGTTATGTATCAATGCAGAGATTTTAATGATTATACCCTGCAGATAACAGTAGATAGATAGTAGTAACAATAAAATGAATCTTACACTTCAAGCAGCGGTCTGCATCTGTTAAAATCGCGAGCAATAAAAAATTATAGCCTGAACTCTCTATGTTATAGAGATCGGCTTTATCGGCTATACCTTAAATAAATGAGATAAAGATGTTAGAAAATATTCGAGAAAGTTCGCAGGGCATGACAGCCAAAATTATTCTTGGCCTTGTTATATTAACTTTTGCTCTGGCTGGCATTGGTAGTTACACTAATTCTGTTGATACGTCTGTTGCGACGGTTAATGGTGAAAAAATTAGTCAACAAGCATTCAATAAAGCTTATCAAGCGCAACGTAACCGTATGGCTCAACAATTTGGCGATATGTTTGATACTTTATCTAATGATAGTAACTATATGGCCAATTTTCGTCAGGGTGTTTTAGATAATTTAATTAATGAGCGGTTAATCGATCAAAGTGCAGAAAGTCTTGCTATTCGTGTATCAGATGAGCGACTTAAAAAAACGATAAGAGAAATGCCTGAATTTCAAGTGGATGGTGTTTTTGATAATAACCGCTACTTAACTATGATTAACCAATCTGGTTTTTTACAAACATCAAGTTTTCGAGATTATTTACGTGTTGAAATGACTCGTCGTCAATTATCTCAAGCACTTGTTTCTACTGAGTTTAACTTACCATACCAAGAAAAATTACAACAGGCTTTGCAAAATCAAACCCGTGATATCCGTTTTGCCACTATTTCAGCAAAACAATTTGAAGCTGGAATTGATGTTAGTGAAGAAGAAATTAAGACTTACTATCAGGCTAATCAAATACGTTTTGAGAATAAAGAGCAAGTAAAGGTAGATTATATCCGTTTAAGTGTTGCTGATATCGCTAAAAACATCAGTGTTACCGATGACGAGGTTGCCACTTATTATCAAGATAATATTGCCAGTTTTACTCAAGCTGAACAGCGTCGTGTTTCACATATTCTCATAGAGTTCACTGAAGGTGATACTAATAGTGAAGCGACAGCTAAAACGCAAGCTGAAACTGCGTTAACTCGAATTGCAGAAGGAGAAGACTTTGCCACACTTGCTAAAGAATTATCAAATGATACTTTTAGTGGTGAAAACGGTGGTGATTTAGATTTTCTTGAAACAGGCGTAATGGAACCAAGTTTTGATGAAGCTGCTTTTGCATTAGCAATAGTAGGTGATACCACAGAACTAGTTAAAACAAGTTTTGGTTACCATATCATTAAATTGACTGAGCTTAAAAAAGAAGTCATTCAGAGTTTAGTGGATGTTAACACTCAATTACAGGCTAAAGTGAGTAATGAAAAAGCACAAGAGAAATTTTATATACTCACTCAGGAAATGGCACGGGTAAGTTTTGAGTTTCCAGACAGTCTTGAAGATGCTGCTAGTGAAGTTAATACAAAAGTGGCAACGTCAACTTGGTTATCTAACTCTGGATTAAATACCAATAATAAAGCCCCTTTTAATGATCCAAAAGTGCTTGAAGCAGCCTTTTCTGATTTGGTTTTACAAGATAATCTAAATTCAGATATTATTGAACTAAATGATAATGAAGCCCTAGTCGTACGTTTAAATACTTATCAAGAAGCTAAGGTTAAGCCATTAGTGGAAGTAAATGCGCAAATAAAAACAATACTAGTGGCACAAAAGGCGACTGAAAAAGCACAAAGTACGATTCAAAAACTATTGCTTCAATTTAAAGCGGGCAATGACATTACAGAACAGTTAACTAAAAATTATGTTAGTTTTACCGTGAAAAAGGATATTACGCGTTATAGTTCTGATTTAGATCAAAGTATTATTCGTGAAGCCTTTGTATTGCCCCATCCTACAGAGGGCGCTGTTTCAGCATCGACAGTCGCATTAAGTAATGGCGATTTAGCGTTAGTAGAGCTACAAGCGGTTAATATCATTGATTCGATTGCTACTCCACAACTTGCTCAACAGCAAACCTCTCAATTAGCCCAGTCAGTTTATAAAAGCTACGTTGAGTCATTAAAAGTAGATGCTGAAATTATTCGAGGTAAAGTAGCTGAACCGACAAAATACTAAATACAGTTAAATAAGTAGCGGGTTTTTAAAGACGCTACTTTACCTTGCTCTATAGTATTGATATTAAGACGCTTTCCTAACATTATGCTTTTTTAGGTTTTAGTTGGAAGCTCTGATTCATCAGTAACTTTTGAGTCACTTTATGTTGTGGCTTACTCATCACATCACGTGTTATACCTGACTCAACTACCTCTCCTTTGGATAACACCATAATATTGTCACTAAAATGGCGAATGATGCCTAGGTTATGGGAAATTAGGATATACGCTAAGCCCATCTGTTGTTGCAGGTCTAACAACAAGTTAATCATTTGTGAGCGTAATGACGGGTCTAGTGATGCTAAAGCCTCATCGAGTATTATCACCTTAGGTTGTAATATAATCGCTCTAGCAAGCGATATGCGTTGCTTTTGACCACCAGAGAACATATGAGGATAAAAATTCATATGATCGCCCAACAACCCTACTTTTTGTAATGTGATGCGAATAATCTCTTTGCGTTTTACTTCATTAAATAGAGTGTTGAGTTTTAGCGGTTCATCGAGTAATTGTAAAATAGTTAAGCTTGGGTTTAGCGTAGTGCCTGAATCTTGAAAGATCATCCTAATGTGTTGGCATCTTTGTTTATAACTAGCACTTTGTAGTGCTTGACCATTTAAATAAATACATCCGCTGCTTGCGGGTTCTGCCCCAACTAATAACTTAGCTAACGTTGATTTCCCCGAGCCAGTCTTACCAATAATAGCTAACGTTTGATGCGCATCAACATTAAAAGAAATAGGCGCTAAAACGGTAGTTTTTTTTCTATTAAACCAATAGTTTTTATGTCGATATGACTTACTGAGTTCTTTTACTTGAAGTAAACCGGACATATTAGCACGCTTCCTTTATTATTCTTTTAGAGGGCTTTTTAAGTGGCGTGAGGGGAAAGTGGCAACTGACTTTATGACCATGAAAATTAGTAACTGAGGGGGCATTTACGCAAGCTTTTTGCGCTCTAGGGCATCGGGGTCCTAAACGACAGCCAATAGGTATGTGTTGTAAAATCGGAATGCTGCCAGGTAATGTCATTAATCGAGACTTTGCTGGTAAATGTAAATTGGCACTGGGGCTACTATCTACTAGAGCTCTGGTATATGGGTGTAATGGCTTGTTAAATATTTGTTCTGTTGTACCCGCTTCAACAAATTGCCCACTATACATAACGGTAATTGTATTGGTCCAATGGGTTATATTTTCTAAATCATGGCTGATCAATAAAATAGACATGTTTTTTAATTGATTTAAACTGGCTAATAACCTAAATATTTGTCCTTGATTAGTATTCTCCATTGCTGCTGTTGGCTCATCCGCAATCAATAATATAGGCCTTCTTGCTAAGGCCATTGCAATCATGACCCGTTGACATAATGCGTCAGTTAACTGATGCGGATAACTCGTAAGGCAAGCGGTATGGTCTTTTATACCTACTTTATGTAAGAGTTTAATCGCTGAAGATTGACGTTGTTGTTTTCTTTGCCAAAAAAAACCTGATAGTTGACTACTATCAATGGCTTCTGTTAACTGTTCTCCAATAGCTGTCGTGGGATCCAAACAGGCCATAGGCTCTTGAAATATCATAGCAATATCGCGAGAGAGTAGCGTTTTGCGTTCTTCAATTGATAGGCGTAATAAATCAATGCCGCGCCAATGAAATCTATCAGCATGAACATGCCATTTATCATCTAGTACGCCAACAAGTGCTTGTGCTAATAGGGATTTCCCGGATCCTGATTCACCCACTAAACCTCGTACTTCACCTTCTTTCATGGACAAACTGACTTTATCAACGGCTAGTATATTTTGGTCATCATGAATGAGTTCAATGGATAGATTTCTAATATCAAGTAAATTCATTAGCGAGCCTTACGAAGTTTAAGTGCATGACGAATACCTTCACCAACAAGGTTGGTGGAAACCACCGCAAATAAAATAGCTAAACCGGGTAAGTAAACTGTCCATGGGGCTATATAGAATAGATCTAAACCATTCGCTAACGTGGCGCCCCATTCAGGTAATGGAATCTGCGCGCCCAAACCTAAAAAACCTAATGTGGCAATATCTAAAATAGCCGCAGATTGGGCTAAGGTTGCTTGTCCCATAATTCTGTCGGTAATATTAGGAAAAATTGAATAATACAATATTCTAAATGGACCAGCTCCATCTAACCTTGATGCGAGTACGTAATCTTTACGAGATTCTTCTTTTACCGCATAGCGAGTAATATGAATAAATTGAGGGATGAGTACCAGCACTACAGCCCAGACAGTATTACCAATGCCAGGGCCTAATATGGCAACAATAATAATGGCGAGCAGTAAAGATGGGATGGATAAAATAACATCGAGAAAATGATTAAGAAAGCTTGATTTAAGACCTGATGTCAACGCTGATAATGAGCCTATTATCACACCAATAACCAATGAAATAATGACCACGATAAAGCTAAGGCCAAAGGTCAGTGATGTACCGTACATGAGGCGCGATAACATATCTCGACCTAATTCGTCAGTGCCTAATAGATAACTAACATTACCGTCAATATGCCATGCTGGTGGTAGCAATAACATATCTAATTGCCCTTCAACTGGGGAGTGAGGGGCTAAAAGTGGTCCAAAAACAGCGAGTACTATTAAGAATAAAAAACAGCTCATTCCCACCATTGCAACGGGTGTTTTGCGAAAAATCGACCAAAGTTGCATAAAAGGAGAAGGAAAAATCTCTTCTAAATATATCTTATCACGCGCCATATTTATTTCCTCTAGCGAGCGGGTTTAATGCGGCATAAATAAAATCCGTTAGGATGTGCACTATAAAAATAAAGCATGACAAAACTAATAGGCCACTTTCGATGGCCGTATAGTCTCTTTGATAAATACTTTCTATAAGCCAACGACCTATTCCTGGCCAACTAAAAATGACTTCAGTGACCATTGCAATGGTCACTAAATTCGCAAATTGTAAACCAATGTGACGAATTATTTTAATTAATGCATTCCTAATGGCGTGTCGAAAAATAATTTGTCGAAAAGTTAACCCTTTAGCGCTTGCTGCACGAATATAACTAGTATCTAACACTTCGATCATTGAAGTACGGGCTAAGCGAATAAAAATGGTAGCGGGGGCTACGGCAATAACACAAGCCGGTAAAAAAATATGGGCGGAAGCATCATTAAAGGCTTGCCATTTATAAGGACTGTCACTCATAAGAATATCAATAAATTGAATTCCAGTTACTGCTTCTATTTCGAACAATAAACTTATCTGTCCAGCAGAGGGAAACCAACCTAAGTTGATAGAGAAAGTTAAGATGGCCAATAGCCCTAACCAAAAGACGGGTACTGAATAACCTAACATTGACACGGATAAAATCAAATTATCAGTGGGTTTATTATGCTTTATTGCCGCAATAAAGCCTAAAGGAATTCCAATAAGCATCGCAATGAGTAGTGCCACTAAACTGAGTTCAATAGTCGCCGGTAGTAGATTAACTATTTCAGTACTAATATCTGACTGGCTTGCCATTGATAAACCCAAGTCACCGTTGATGATATGGCCAAGATAAGCAATGTATTGCCAGAAAATATTACGGTGCGTTTGATAGGCCTCATTTAGCTCAATAAGTTGATTTGGTGTCGCATTAATCGCACCCGATAAATTAATTATTGCCTCTCCAGGAAATAAAAAATTGACGCTAAATGACAGTAGTGTCAATAATAACATGGTAAAGATAAATAGGCTTAATCGGCGTAAAGTGAAAACTAACATAATTAATTAACACCTGTATGAATGATGTCGTTTTTTCTACGTTTACGGCTCTGTTTTGTTCCTGTATTTTTACTGGTTAAATTGAGCTTAGCTACTTGGTAAAAATTGATACCGCCAAAGGGTGCTAGAATGTTACCGGTCACATTGTTCCCCCGAGCTTGATAACGTTTTGAGTGCGCAATTGGAATTAAGGGAACTTCTTGTCTAAGTATGGCCATAGCTTGAGCGTAGTATTTTTTTCTTTCATTAATCTTAGGCGTTTGTAATGCTTTTTTTATCATAGCATCATATTCTTGGTTACACCAAAAGGTGGTGTTAGTTCCTGCATGTGTAGCGGAACAACTTAGCATAGGGGTGAAAAAACTATCGGGGTCTGGATGATCAGCAGACCAACCTAATAAAAAACTTTGATGCTCACCACGTTTCAATCGTTGTAAAAAAGTATTCCATTCATAACTAATAATATTAACTTTTATATTTATATTTTTTAAGTCGCTTTGTATGAGTTTAGCCATCGTGATGGCATTGGGGTTATAAGGCCTTTGAATTGGCATGGCCCATAAATCCATAGTGAAGCCATCTGAGTAGCCAGCAAGGGTTAGTAGGCTTTTTGCTAATACAGGGTTAAATTTTTGTTTAGGAATGCTTTGATCAAAAGCCCATGATGTTTTGGGTAATATTGAATTAGCCATTTCAGCATTTCCTTGATATACCGCCTCAAGTAAAGTTTTTTTATTAATGGCATAACTGATTGCTTGCCTAACCAGTTTACTATCAAAGGGGGCTTTATTGACATTAAAACCAAAATAGCCAACATTTAATGCGGTTACCGCTTCTAACGATAAATCATTACGTTCAGTTATTTTTTTATGGGCAATAGGGTAAGCTGCAACATCACACTCCTTTGCTAGTAGCTTGGTTAATCTACCGGTGTTACTTGGGGTGATATCAAAGACTAGTTGCTCAATTTGTGCTGGTTCTTGCCAGTATTTTTCGTGCCGATAAAAGCGTATTAAGGATCCAACTCGATATTCTTTTAATTTAAAAGGTCCTGTTCCTATTGGGTGTGTATCTATATCTGATTTAGCTTTTTTCTTGGTGAGTTGTTCAGCATATTCAGCAGATAAAATGATAGCAAAATCACTAGCAAGGTTAGCTAAGAATGAATTGTCAGCGCGAGATAAGTGAAACCGTACGGTGTAATCATTAATTTTTTCGATATCATCAACTAAAGCACTTAAGTCTACATTTTCAAAAAAAGGGTAACGTCCACCAGAAACTAAGTGATATGGATGCTCAATATCTAATGCTCTTTTGAAACTAAAAATCACATCGTCGGCATTTAATAATCTACTCGGGGTAAAATAATCGGTGTGATGAAAAGTGACATTTTTACGCAAATAGAAGGTGATTTTCTTTCCATCACCAGTAACATGCCAAGACTTAGCTAAGGCCGGGCCTAATGTGTTTTCATCGCCCTGATAAGAAATTAATTTATCATATAGTTGTTTGGATGTGGCATCTATTGTTGTACCAGAAGTGACTAGTTGAGGATTAAATGTTTCTGGCGAGCCTTCAGCGCAATAAATAACACTGCGTTCACTTAATGATAGCTTCCCTCCCTCGTTACAGGCAGTTAACAATAATAAGCTGAGTAGGGCTGTTGGAACAAGCTTAAGATAATTCATCAGCAACACCCCCCTCAAGTAAATTATATTTTTTTAAGTAACCTCTCAGTTGATGATAGGTTAGTTCAAGTGCCTGGGCTGTTTTCTTTTGGTTGTATTGGCAATGGGCTAACGCTGATTTAATCAATTCAATTTCATAGTTTTGTGATAATAATTTTAACGATTGTGGAAAATCGGCACGAGTAGCAGAAAGTAGACTGGCTGTTTCTTTGATGTTGTCATTATCCGCTAGCTTATTTTTTGTTGAGGTATCGGATTGTTGCATACTATTATCAGACGAAGGTGCAGTGGCATTTTGTTGTACCTGAACTCTATCTACTGTCTTAATAAGATGAGTTGGTCTAAAAGGTGATTCAAAGGGATCAATAATTAAATCATGCACAGGTAAATGAGGGTTGTTACAGCGATAAACACTGCGTTCAATGACATTTTTTAATTCTCGAATATTACCTGGCCAAGAGTACTCTAGCATGGCCCGTTTGGCTTTCTCAGTAAAGCCACTAAACAGCTCGAGCTCTAATTCTCGCGCCATATTTATGGCAAAATGCTCTGCTAACATCAAAATATCATCAAGGCGCTCTCTTAATGGCGGCAAAGTAATCACATCAAACGCTAAACGGTCAAGTAAATCGGCTCTAAATTGTCCTGAAGCGGCTAAGGTCGGTAAATCTTCATTGGTTGCTGCGACTAAGCGAACGTCGGTGGTAATCGTGCGTGAACCGCCAACGCGTTCAAATTCACCATATTCAACAACACGCAATAACTTCTCTTGGATTAATCCAGAAGTATTCGCTATTTCATCTAAAAAAAGGGTGCCATTATCTGCTCGTTCAAATCGACCTTCGTGGCGTTTATTAGCGCCGGTAAAAGCACCAGAGTCATAACCAAAGAGTTCTGTTTCAAGTAAGTTTTCATTCAGTGCAGCACAGTTAAGTTTTAAATAACTTTGTTCCCAACGTTTTGATAAATAATGTAAACGCGCAGCAACTAATTCTTTACCTGTACCACGTTCGCCAATAATTAAGACAGGCTTACTCAATAATGCAATCTGTGATATTTGTTCTAACACTTCTAAAAAGCAGTTAGATTGACCAAGAAGATTATCTTGTTTATTAAAGCGTGTCATGGTTTGACCTAATTATGATACTAATTTAATTTATTGTTAATTGAATTAACTAAATAGACTTGGTATTAGTTAAATTCACTAACAAATAGTGTATTTTATTCATTGACGATATAATAGTGTTTTTTAAATATTTTAAAAATCAATTAAAAACAGCGTGTTAAGTGGTTTTGTCAGGTTGGCGTAAAACGTGAATAGTATTGAATATAAATTTAACTACTAATTTATACTCGTTTTTATTAAATTTGAATGAAAACACATTAATTTGCACAATAAGTAAGAACGTCAATTAAACATAAGAGGAAGTTGTTATGGGTATTTTTTCAAGGTTTACAGATATTATTAATTCGAATATTAATAATATCTTAGATAAAGCTGAAGATCCTGCCAAAATGGTACGTTTGATCATTCAAGAAATGGAAGATACCTTAGTTGAGGTGCGTTCAAGTTCAGCTAAAACATTAGCAGATAAAAAGGAACTTACTCGCCGGGTTACTCGTTTTGAAAATGAAGTACAACAATGGCAAGATAAAGCAGAATTAGCATTAAGTAAAGACCGAGAAGATTTAGCACGTGCTGCGTTGATAGAAAAAAAGAAAAGTAGCGAGAATGCACAAACATTATTACAAGAGTTAATGCACACAGAAGAGCATATCATAAAGCTTCAGAGTGAAATGTCACAATTACAAGATAAACTAGCAGATGCAAAATCACGACAAAAAGCTATTATTATGCGAGAGAAAACAGTTAATTCTCGTTTAAAGGTTAAGAAAAATATTGATAGTAATAAGGTTAATGATGCATTGGGTCGTTTTGATCGTTATGAACGAAAAATTGATGATCTTGAAGGACAAGTTGAATCGTATGATTTAGGGAGTAAATCTTTAGCGGATGAAATTGCTGAACTTGAATCAGACGAGAAAGTAGATGATGAATTAGCGTCATTAAAAGCAAAAATGAACAAGAAGTAGCATTACGTTATGAGTTGTTAGTTTTAAGCAGCGAATACTGAATTTATCAGGTTATCGGTTATAGTTAAGCGCTAAGGTAAGTGTTAAGTATCGAAGGTGAAAATTTAAGGGGAAATATCGTGGAAGAAATCATTATGGCACCTGTCATTATTTTTATGGTTATCGTTGCGCCAATATGGTTAGTATTACATTACCGTAGTAAAGGGCAAGTTAGTCAAGGACTTAGTGAAGAGGAGTATATCCAGTTATCTAATTTATCAGAGACAGCAGACAAAATGGCTGATCGTATTAAAACCCTTGAAGCTATTTTAGATGCGGAGACTCCTGAATGGAGGAATAAGTTATGATTGGCCGCCGAGGAGAGCTATATCGTAATCCAATCAATGGGAAAATAGCAGGTATTTGTGCCGGTATCGCTGATTATTTTGGTTGGGAGGTCTGGTTAGTAAGGATTTTGGTGGTGTCAGCTGTATTGTTTGGTATGCCTTTTTTAATCTTAGGCTACGTTGCCGCTTGGTTTATTCTGGACAAAAACCCTAAAGGGCAAGTTAAGCTGAGTAAATATCACAGAGCAGGAACTTCAAATTACTCACAAGATGAGCGAACTAGTGCACATGATGAACCAGTGAATGAATCAATTAAAGTTAAAGCTAGAGTGTGGCAATCAGGTGAACCCCCTAAGCAGGCTTTTCACGATATTCGCCGTAAATTTTCTTCGTTAGAGAAGCAGCTACAATCAATAGAACACTATGTAACGTCATCAGAATTTACAGTAGCAAGAGAAATAAATAAACTATGATAAACAAGTCGGGTGGCGACCATAGTTACTTATGTAATCGGCAAAGTAAACTAAGACTATTATTTCTTTAAAAAAATCATTACCATCAAACTATTCAATTATTAAGCTCTTTTAAATTTAGTTAAGCAAAACATGGCAATTATTAAAAAAAAGCGATTAGATAAATTAAAAAATAAAGCCAGTGAATTATTAAACCGTAGTCTAAATCAACATATTAATTTAGCCGTTACGGGGTTAAGTCGAAGTGGCAAAACCGCATTTATCACCTCACTTGTTAACCAATTAATCAATGAAGGTAACGGTAGTCGATTGAGTTTTTTCGACCCTGTTCATCACGGTAATTTTATTGCCGCGAAAAGGATCCCACAAAAAAATCTATCGATCCCTCGTTTTGATTATGACAAAGCAATATCATCACTGACAAATGAAATACCATCATGGCCTGAGCCTACTCATGGTATTAGTGAACTACGTTTAGCCATTCGTTATCAACCTAAAAAATCATTGTTGAAATATACTACTGATATGGCAACCTTAACACTAGATATTACTGATTACCCGGGAGAATGGCTGCTAGATTTACCTATGCTCAATCAAACTTATGAGCAATGGTCTGAGCAAACTCAAGCATTATTATCCACAGCACCACGTGATAAAATTTCTCAAGAATTTTTAACTAAAGTAGGACAAATAGATCCCTTTGGCGCAGCTGATGAAGACTTATTAGCTAAATTGTCCAAAGAATATACTGAGTTATTACATACTTTTCGTTATCAATTAGGACTATCGGTGATTCAACCGGGTCGATTTGTTTTACCTGCAGAGCTAGCGGGTGCTCCCATTTTAGAGTTCTTTCCATTTCCAAACTTAAATGAAATTGATGGTAATGATTATCAAAATGCTAGCGATGATAGTTTTATTGGTATGCTCAGATCACGCTACATTGAGTATAAAGAACAAGTCGTGAAGGTGTTTTATCAGCAACATTTTTTACGCTTCGATCGACAAATTGTGCTAGCTGATTGTTTAACACCGCTTAATGCGTGTTCAGACAATAGTGGATCCGAGAGTTTTGCTGATTTACAATTAGCTATTGATATGATCTTAGAAAGCTATAACTATGGCCAGTCAGGTTTGTTTTCTAGATTGTTTTCACCAAAAATTGATAAATTATTATTTGCAGCAACCAAAGCCGATCATGTTACTTGTGAACAACATGCCCCGATGGTTTCTTTACTAAATCAGCTTGTATATCAAAGTCAGCATAAGCTTAACTATGAAGCTATTGAAATGAAAACCCTTGCTATTGCTTCGGTCAAAAGTACTTCATCGGGTAATACGCTACACAAAGGACAACGAATATCTGTTATTCAGGGGAATACTTTACCTAAGGGGCAAGAGTTGACCGAAAAAATAACACTTTTTCCTGGCGCTGTTCCTGACCAATTACCTGAAAAAAATTACTGGCAAGAATGCGCTTTTAATTTTATTAATTTTCTACCCATCACTGGTATGTCAAAACATAAACCTTTACCTCATATTCGTATGGATCAAGTATTACAATTTTTATTGGCGGACAAAATGATATGAATAAAGCTAATAACAAAACAGATGAAAAAATCCATCAACAGCAAATATTATTTTCGGATAATGAATTATTAAATGACCGCGTTACTGATGAAGTAAAGGGAAGCCAAGATGGCGAACAAGTGATATTTAATAATCAAGATTACTTACCGATAGATGAAAAAAAAGAGCTCCCTACTTCATTGAATGAACAAACCTTAGAACAAGCATTAGAACAAAGTTTAGTCGAAAAAAAATCAAAACCTCGTTGGTTATGGCGTATAGCGCTGACGTTATTCGCATGTGTTATTGGTGTTGAAACGGTAGACTTTTTTATGATGGGGTTTGTCAATTCGCCAATTATTACTAGTGCCTATGCTGTTATCTTGTCATGTTTAGTGATACTTGCTTCTTCAAGTGTATTTAGTGAATGGTCAACCTCACGACAATTTAAACGTAGAGAAACATTAAAACAGCAAGCATGTGAATTACTTTCGAAGTACCCGTTAACTACAACGGAAGATATTAGCACGCTAGACGTAAAAACCTTTTGTCAAAAAGTCAGCGAAAATTTACCTTGTGATCTTGTTTCCGAGCAAGAGCAAGCGTGGCAAGATGCCGTAAAGGCTCAATACAGTGACGTTGAACTGTTACAACTCTATTCACGCTTAGTCTTAACAAAGGTAGATAAGAAAGCGATGGCAGACATTGCCAAATTCTCTACAGAGGCAGTCGTTCTGGTTGCTCTTAGCCCTGTGGCATTAATAGATATGCTTATTATCTTATGGCGTAATTTACGTATGATCGATAAAGTAGCGCTCTTATACGGTATAAAATTAGGGTATTGGAGCAGAATAAAACTGATCAGGCAGGTCTTTGTTAATATGGTGTATGCCGGTGCCAGTGAGCTCATTACTGATTTTGGTTCGGATATGATCGGTGCTGATTTATTGGGTAAACTTTCGGGCCGTTTGGCTCAAGGATTAGGGGCTGGTATGTTAACGGCTCGCTTAGGTGTTAAAACTATGCAGTTATGCCGTCCTATTCCTTTTGAGGATAAGCCTAAATTAGCCCATGTTCGAAAAGAGATGTTAAGTACCATCAAGGATTTACTTAGTGGTAAAAGCTAAAACCCTAAGATATGGTTATCTTAGGGTTTTATATTGTAAAAATTAGTTTACAATAGTTTTTTTTAATTTGACCTACTCAATAGAAAGGCTTTTTGCATGCGTTTGGAAATTACTTGTCATGACTGTATTGGTATGGCGAAAAAAGTATTAGGTGTTTTTGTTGACCACGGTATAAATGTGCGTGGTATTGAAATTAAACAATCAGGCCGAATTTTCATCAATATTCCTATTTTAGAGTTCTCCGATCTACAAAATTTCATGCCTAAATTACGCTTGCTCGAAGGTGTTTATGACGTAATAACCGTGCCTTACATGCCTTCTGAACGTGAGGGTAATGAATTGATTACGTTAATTAAAACCTTTCCCGATCCTTTTATTTCTATTGATGTTCAAGGAAAAATTCGCATTGTTAATAATATCGCTTCTTTACTTATGGGATGTCATGAAGAGACGGTTAAAGGCCAGCATATTAGTCAATGGCTCAAAGGTTTTAACTTTACCCGTTGGTTAGAAAATGCGGCTGTATTTGCGCAAACACGTCGTTTAAAATTTCAAGGAGAAAATTTTGTTGCCGATATTCTGCCTATTAATGTTGCCAATAAGAATGATGAAAGTGTAGGGGATAATAAGCATGTTTTAGCGGGAGCGGTAATTACCCTTAAGTCTGAAGCAAGACTTGGTCAACAAATTAATGCGTTTAAAGAACCCAATGAAAATATCTTTTCAGGTATACAAGCTAGCAGTGGCGGTATGCGTAAAGTTATTCGTGAAGCTAAACGTATGTCTCAACTTGATGCGTCTATTTTGATTATAGGTGAAACGGGTACTGGGAAAGAACTTTTAGCCCGCGCATGTCATGCGGCAAGTGAACGAGCAGAACAACCCTTTATGACGCTTAATTGTGCTGCTTTACCTGACGATGTTGCTGAATCAGAATTATTTGGTGTGGGTGAAAAAGATCATAAAGAAAGTAAGCGCGGTATTTTTGAGCTTGCTGATGGCGGGAGTGTTTTTCTTGATGAAGTGGGCGAAATGTCGACTAAATTGCAAAGTAAACTGTTGCGTGTCATTCAATATGGTAGTTTTAGACGAGTTGATTCAGAGCAGGAAGTGACGGTAAATGTACGTATTATTAGTTCAACAAACAAAGATTTACTTAATTTAGTTTCTCTGGGGGAATTTAGAGAAGATCTTTATTATCGTTTGAATGTGTTTGGCTTGAACATTCCGCCACTTAGGGAACGTCGTAGTGATATTCTACCACTAACTGAATTTTTTGTTGTACATGCAGGACACCAAACAGGCAGAACAAATCTAAAACTAACGCCTGAATGTCGTGACTTTATTGAACATTACCCTTGGCCAGGTAATGTCAGACAATTAGAAAATGTATTAACAAGGTCTGCTTCATTGCTGGAGGAGAATGAAATTGAAATCGAAATTGAACACTTACAGCTTCCTGTTTATACCCGTGAACATGGTTATTTAGAACAAGAGTTTGAAGGGACTTTAGATGCCGCTGTCAAAAGCTTTGAAGCAGATTTACTGCGTAAGCTTTATCCCGCCTATCCAAGTACTCGGCAATTAGCTAAAAAACTTGGTTTAAGCCATACCGCTATTGCTAACAAATTGCGAGAGTATGATATTAACAAGAAAAAAGTTAAAATTTAATTAATACCAATACTTGTTGTTTTATCGCCCAATAACCTCAATAGAATGGGTAGGGAAGTCGTCGAGGTAAAGTAGTGTTAAGGCAATAAGAAAATGATGGGTGAATAGTAATAAAAAAAGAGATCTATGATCTCTTTTTTTATTAAAATAACAATTAATAGAGTAGGTATAACTAACCTATTAATGCAATATTCTTGCGCGGATAGTACCATCAATTGCTTTTAATGCTTTAAGTGCTTGGGCACTGTCAGCAGATTCAATATCAATAACCACATAACCAATTTTATCATCAGTTTGTAAGTACTGAGCGGCAATGTTAATACCGTGTTCGGCAAACGCTTGGTTAATTTTCGTCAATACACCCGGTTGGTTGTGATGAATGTGTAATAATCGACTAGCATTCACGTGCTCAGGTAGTGATACTTCAGGAAAATTAACGGCGGATAAGCTTGAACCATTGTCTGAATATTTGGCTAATTTACTTGCTACTTCCAAACCAATATTTTCTTGGGCTTCTTTAGTACTACCACCAATATGGGGTGTTAAAATAACATTATCAAAGCCACGTAATGGTGAGACAAACTCATCATCATTACCTTTTGGTTCAACAGGGAATACGTCGATGGCAGCACCCGCTACTTTTTTCTGAGATAAAGCGTCTGCTAACGCATCAATGTCTACAACAGTTCCACGAGAAGCATTAATAAATACGGCCCCGGATTTCATTGCTTCAAATTGAGCTGAACCAATCATGTATTGTGTTTGTGGTGTTTCTGGTACATGCAAACTAACTACATCTGATTCGCCAAGTAAGGCATTTAATGAGGCTGATTGACTTGCGTTGCCTAAGGGGAGCTTTGTTTCGATATCATAAAAACGTACGCGCATCCCTAATGTTTCCGCCAAAATACCAAGCTGTGTACCAATGTGACCGTAACCAATAATACCTAATGTTTTACCGCGAGCTTCTACTGAACCAACGGCTGATTTAAACCATTCTCCACGGTGTGCCTTAGCGCTTTTTTCAGGAATACCACGGAGTAGTAATAAGGTTTCACCTAGTACTAACTCTGCAACTGAGCGAGTATTTGAAAACGGGGCATTAAAAACGGGAATACCTAATTTTTGTGCTGCGATGGTATCAACTTGATTGGTACCAATACAAAAACAACCAATAGCCACTAATTTTTTTGCGTGGCTTAATACTTCAGCGGTTAATTGAGTACGCGAGCGAATACCAATAAAGTGTGCATTGGCAATTTTTTCAATTAAATCGGCCTCATTGAGTGAGGTTTTAATATACTCGATATTCGAGTATCCTTTTGCTGTAAGCTCTTCAAGGGCACTTTGATGTACACCTTCAAGTAATAAAATTTTAATCTTGTCTTTTGCTAATGAATTTTTACTTGTAGTCATAAGGGGTCGCTTCGCTCGTTAAGTAACACTTATATTTTTGAATGTGTCAAATATCGCCATATTTTAGCAAAAACAAAAATGTTTTTAGATGGCTAGATATCTATAATGTCAATAAGATAGCATATAGTGTATAGACTCTAAAGTACTTATTTAGGCTAAATGGATAAAAAAGATAACCTAGCTAGATGAATACACATATATAATTTTTAATTATATTCGATAGCTATTCAATTATACAGGCACCAGTTGGTGTCCCTAAAATTAATATATCAGCGCCTCGCTGCGCAAATAAGCCATTCGTTACTACGCCAACAATGGCGTTAATATCAGCTTCTAATTTTTTAGGATCTATAATTAATAAGTTGTGAACATCAAGGATAATATTACCGTTATCGGTAACCACGCCTTGACGATATTCAGGATCACCGCCTAGTTTAACTAGCTCACGGGCAACATAACTGCGTGCCATCGGAATGACTTCAACAGGCAATGGGAAGTGACCCAGTAGTTTAACTTGTTTCGAATCATCAGCAATACAAATAAACTTTTTGGCAACGGCAGCGACAATTTTTTCACGGGTTAGCGCCGCTCCACCACCTTTAATCATACTCATATACTGAGTTATTTCATCTGCACCATCAACATAAACGTCTAAATCATCAACATTGTTTAGATCAAATACTTCAATACCGTGGGACTTTAAGCGTTTGCTTGATTCTTCAGAGCTAGAAACAGCACCTTCAATTTTGTGTTTGATTGTCGCTAAGGCATCAATAAAATGATTTACGGTAGATCCCGTGCCTACGCCGACAATGGTATCATTTTTAATAAATTCTAATGCTTTAATTGCTGCTGCTTTTTTCATCTCGTCTTGAGTCATTAGGGGGCCTTAGAGAATATTATTGATGACTTGAATTAATGGGACGATTATAGCAGTAGCGTTTACAAAAAACAGTAAGAGTTATTGCTGAAATTTGGTTTTATAAACAGAGTGTCAGTATAAGTGCTCAGGGACTAAAATAATTTTGTGTCGGGGTTCTTACTTCAGGTGCTATACCCGTTCCAGTTGAATCTTGCCACTTCAAGTAAAATGGGTATGGATTATCCCAATGGCTTACAGTTTATCGTACGCGTAGGGGTGATTATTTTGGGTAGCGGGATATCCCAAGCTTCAGGGGGCACTTTTGTTACCTGTTGACAATCGTGAGCAACCCCAATGATAGAAGGGCTATATTGTTTATCTTGGGTATAGTGTTCATGCCATTTAGCTAAGGTTCTATCATAATAGCCGCCACCCATCCCAATTCTTGCTCCTGTGCTATCAAAGGCAACCAAAGGAGTTAACATAACATCGAGTTGTTGTATCGGTTTGATCTCTCTAACGTCTAGCTTAGGCTCTTCAATATTATACCGATTAATAACCATGGTTGACTGAGGGTTATAGCGTAAAAATAATAAATTTCCTTTAGAAAAAGGATGAACAACGGGTAAGTAGAGATGTTTATTTTGCTGCCAACACCAACGAATAAAGGGTTTAAGATCTAATTCACCGTTATTGGCCAAATATAAAGCAATGTGTTTGGCTTCTTTTACAACAATATCGTTTTGTAATATTAACAGCAATGCTTCAGCAGTTTTTTTTTGAAATCTTGTGGTAAGTGTCTTTCTTTTGGTACGTAATTTTTCTCTAATTGACGCTCTAGTATAGTGTTCAGTAGATATTAATAAAGGCTTGCTCATTTATTTTCTCAATCTAAAAATAAAGGTGGGTATGTCGATAATACCCACTTAATACTAATCATGTGCTTATTAAGCATTACTCATTGTAGTTTTATCTTCGGATAAATTCTCCCAAAACCTTGATTTAAACCCTAGCAATAAAATAATCAAACCAATCCCAATACTAAATAAACTAATTTGGATATACAGTGAAGGTATTTGAGCTACATTGTTTGGATCATAATTACCTGCCAATAAACCAGAGATGATATTCCCAATGGAATAAGTCAAAACAAAAATGCCCATCATTTGTCCTGAAAAGCGTTTAGGAGATAATTTACTCACTGCGCTTAATGCGACAGGGCTCAAACATAACTCACCAACGGTATGTAAAAAATAAGTCGCTACTAACCAATAAGGGGCAACTTTCATTCCAGACGCTGCATGTTGTGCAGCAAAGAACATTATAATAAAGCCACTTCCCATAATCATTAAACCAACAGCACATTTTATTCCATAAGATGGACTAACAAGCTTTTTCCCTAAGTTAATCCATAATGCGGCAAAGAAAGGGGATAACAATACGATAAATAATGCGTTTAATGATTGGAACCAACCTGTAGGTATTTCAAACGAACCCACAATACGATCGGTATAATCACGAGTAAATAAGTTCATTGACGAACCTGCTTGTTCAAAACCGGACCAAAAACAAGCAGAAGCAACACAAATAATTAATAACGCGATTAATTTTTTCTTTTCAATAACTGATAATGAACTGAAAAAATAAATACTAGCATAGTAAATAACAAAAATAGCAGAAAATGCGACAGCAACATATTGAGCAATGGTAACCGGTACAATGGTCAGCATATCTTGGAATATCATGTAAGTGACTAAGACAACACTCGCTAAAAATCCGTAGATAATTGTCCAGCTAAGTTTTTGTGCTTTTTTTGATAAAGGATGAACTGGCTTCGCGCCTATGCCATTAAGATTTGGCGTAGTGATTTTATATTGAATTAATCCTACAGCCATACCTATAGCCGCAGCACCAAATGCCCAATGCCAACCCTGATTCTCCATTAAATAACCACAAGCACCATAACCGATCACTGAACCGATATTAATGCCCATATAATAGATGGCGTAACCACTATCACGACGAATATCTTGATCAGAATATAACTGACCTACCATGGCACCAATGTTGGGCTTTAATAAGCCTGTTCCTAACACGACAAAGATTAAACCAATTAAAAATGAATAATCGCTAGGTATGGCTAAAATTATATGGCCGATCATGATGATGATTCCGCCATACCATATGGCTTTTTGTCCACCAATCAACCTATCAGCAATCCAACCACCAGGCAGTCCCATAAAATAGACACTACCTGTGTACAGACCATAAATTGCAGCTGCTGAGGCGACGGTTAAGCCTAATCCTTCTTCTTGTAGGGTGGCGGTCATAAATAAAACAAGTAACATGCGCATGCCGTAATAACTCATACGCTCCCACATTTCGGTAAAAAAAAGTGTTTTAAGGCCACTGGGGTGACCCAAAAAATCTTTTGTTGATACTGTTGTCATAAAATCTCCGTAAAATCATTATGTTGTATTGATTTTTATTATGTCGTATTGATTTTTATTATGGCGGACAGATTTTGCTCATAACGATATAGTGCTAAAATTCATTAACAGACGAAAGTTATACCTGTGCTTGATTGTAAAGGCAAGTGAGACTGTTATAACAAAATATTAACAATCATATGTTATGTAGAGAAATCTTTCCTATTAAGTAATCGCTCTGTGTAACATAATTCAATAAACCTAGCCATAAAATCTACATTAGCTTTACTTATTATACTTGCGCAGCTTACCTGATGGTCATTTAGGTAAAGGCAAATGCATTATAAGATTGATTGTAGGTGAATGCTTACTGATATTGGACTATTGTTTGCTTGTTATGATGCTGTTAAACTTGTCGATAGTTGATTTGAGCATGAATGCTCTACACGTTTTATTATAGCTAAATCTATTTCATTGACTTAGTGAAACCGCATTACAGGAACCTATTTGCGCTAATGACTATTATCCTAAAAAAACTTTCTAATAAAGTTACCCGAATGTTAATTAATGTTACCTTTCATTTTATTGCTTTTTCTATATTAACTTTTTCAACTCACGCTATGTCTGCTCAAGTAAGTCAGGCGCAGATAGAGCAGTTTAAAAAGTTACCAAAAGCGCAGCAGGAAATGCTAGCTAACAGTATGGGAATTGATCTTAGTGACATTAAAGCGCAGTTGTCAGGGAAGAATAGTGATAGCAATGTAGCCGAAAACACTCAACGTTACCCTCGTGGTACCGAATTTGATCTGGAAGGTAACCCTGTTCAATATACGGAAGAACAATATCCTGATGAGCAAGAAGAAAACGTCGAAGGAGTAAAAAAATTAAAACCTTTTGGTTATGATGTTTTTGCTAATTCACCGCAAACTTTTGCGCCAACCATGGATATTGCTATCCCTACCGGTTATATCGTTGCCCCAGGTGATAAAATTTCTATTCAGGTATTTGGTAAAGAAAATGATGTATTAGAATTAGAAGTGAACAGGGAAGGGAATATTATTTTCCCATCTCATGGACCTTTTGCAGTGGCTGGCTTGTCTTATCGGGAGATGAAGCGTTTATTAATTGCCAAAATTAAAGAAAAAGTGATGGGTGTTGATGTCGTTATAGGCATGGCCTCATTACGTTCAATGCGAGTATTTGTTTTAGGTGCAGCACATAAACCGGGACCATACAATTTAAGTTCTTTGTCCAGTATAATCCATGCTGTTTTTGCCGCAGGTGGTATTAGTGATATTGGGAGTTTACGTAATATTCAACTAAAGCGTGCTGGTAAGTTGATTAAAACACTCGACTTATACGATTTACTTATTCAAGGTGACTCTAGTAACGATGTATTATTACAATCAGGGGATGTGGTTTTTATTGCGCCTGTTGGTAGAACCGTTTCTATTGATGGCGAAGTACGTCGTCCGGCTATTTATGAATTAGCAACGGGAGATGATTTTGCTAGTGTTTTAACTATGGCTGGTGGTTTATTACCAAGTGCCTATGCAAAATCAACGATTATTGAACGTTATAATCAAAGTAAGCTACGTAGTGTTGTTAATATCGACTTTACCAACTCGAAAAAATTATTATCAAAAGTACAAGCCGGTGATTTTGTAAGAGTCTTGAAAGCAGCTGATATGTTTTCGCAATCGATTACTTTGATTGGTGCATTAACTCGTCCAGGAAAATATCAGTGGCAACAAGGACAAAGAGTTACCGATTTACTACCCCAAGTTAATTCACACTTATTAGCGAATGCTGATTTAAATTATAGTTTGATTATTCGAGAAATTGATCTCGCACGTAATATAGAAATATTGCAATTTGGGCTTGCTAAAGCCATTACTGATCCAGAATCTGAAGATAACCTTTTATTAAAAGCCAATGACAAATTGTTAGTATTCTCTCGTATATCTAAATTAGCTGAAAGCAATTTATCACTTGATATGCTTGCATACACAGAAGACGAACTCTTTAATAAAGAACAGCAACTGGCTAAGGATAAATTTAAAACTAAACAGTTTTGGCAAAAATATGACCATTCAAATAAATTAGCTGAGATGGAAGTAGACGAAGCAGAAAAATTGGTCAATCGATCTATTGTGAAAATATCAGGTGGTGAACTTGAAGAAGAAGTTAATATAAAGGAACTTACTTTATTTTCTCGCCAACGCTTATTACTGCCTATTATTCAAAAACTAAAAAATCAAGGTGGTTCTGGGTTACCTATTCAGTTAATAGAAATTGATGGATCGGTTAAGTTTCCTGGTGTTTATCCTTTAGCGCGTAACGGTAGGGTAGACGATTTAATCGCCGCGGCAGGTGGTTTGAATGAATCAGCCTATTTAGTGCGAGCAGAACTTACTCGCAATCAAGTGCGTATGCTATCGGTTAATAAACGTTCTATTCAGGTGAATTTAACCGCCGCGTTGCAAGGTAAAGAAAACGATAATATCTTATTACAAAGCAAAGATAGATTAAATATCCATCAAATACCTGCGTGGAGTGAAAATCATGTTGTTGAATTACGAGGCGAGTTTGTTTTTCCAGGTAAATATACCATTCGTCGCGGTGAAAACCTCTCTGATTTAATCGCAAAAGCCGGTGGGTTTACGCGTTTTGCGCATCAAGAAGGGTCGGTCTTTACTCGAGTCAAACTTCAAGAGTTGGAGTCACAAAACTTAGTTAAACTATCAAGTGATTTACGAATTGAAATGGCATCAAAATCGTTATCAGATAGTAATTATTCACAATCGTATAGTGATGTTCAAACTATGTTAAACGATCTTACTAAATTACAACCAGTTGGTCGATTAGTATTAAATCTACCTAAAGTCGTTAAAGATAATGATTACGATGTATTGCTTGAGGGTGGTGATGTACTCTACGTACCGACCTTAAAAAATTCAGTGAATGTTATTGGCCAAGTACAAGTTACTTCTTCTCATATTTATGATAAAAGTTTAACTGCACTCGATTACTTAGCACAAAGTGGTGGTAGTAAAAAGCGTGCCGATGAGGGAAGGGTTTATATTATTGCGGCGAATGGTAGCATTAAGTTAATGGAGAATAGCAATTGGTTTTCAAGTGACGCTGGTGATGATATGAAGCCTGGTGACACGGTTGTGGTACCACTTGATTCAGAATACATGAATAATCTAACATTATGGACTAATGCGACCACTATTATGTATAACACAGCAGTGGCTATAGCGGCAATTAGCGGCTTGTAGTTTTTAAATCTCCTCGCCTTAAAAGGCGAGGAGATAGTGTTTAAGGCGTAATACGTATGAGACTTAATTTGTTGAGTTACTGTCGTTTAGGTTCAATACCTTATACTGGTTACTTGAAGCACCTATAGCACCTACGGATGAATTTTAAAGTTCTGCCAAGCTTCATCTTTTTTCTCAAAAATCACTCTGTCATGTAAACGGCTTGCGCGTCCTTGCCAAAATTCAATGTAGGTCGGTTTTATACGCCAGCCACCCCAAAATTCAGGATGAGGTACTTCGCCTTTCGCATACTTATCATTAAAATGTGTCATGCGATCTTTGAGTTCATTATCATGTGTTAACTTTTGGCTTTGTTTAGATGCCCAAGCGCCAACTTGACTGCCTCTATCACGGCTATGAAAATATTCAGCTGATTCTTGAGGTGTTACTTTTTCAACAGTACCTTCTATACGTATTTGCCTTTGTAATACATTCCAATGAAATAATAATGCTACCTTATTATTTTCCACTAGTTCATTACTTTTTCGGCTGCCATAGTTAGTGAAAAATACAAAGCCTTGTTCATCGAAATTCTTGAGTAACACCATGCGTGAGCTTGGTTGGCCATCACTACTACAACTGCTTACAGACATTGCTTCAGGTAATAAAATACCTGATTTGTTCGCATCATTAAACCACTGGGTAAAAAGTGTTAAAGGAGTCGAATCAGAAGAAATTTCAGGTAAGGGTAAAGCGACTCCTTGACCAAAGGTAAATAAGCATCGAAGTTTTTCTAATAACGTCATAAGTTAACTCAGAATAAAAGGGTTAATATTGGTTCTGATTTTATCAGAGTTTTATAACAGAAAACCAATATAATATTTTTAGTACTCATTTTATTAACATAAACATTACCAATCATCTGAATCATCGAACAACTTTTTTAACCTTTTTTGCTCAAACAAATCCTCGATACGTTTGCTAGCGAGTAAGTTTCTCTGGGCTTGCGCTAGTGACTGTTTGTAGGCCAACTCACAATGTTGTCTCATTATTTTTTGTTCAGTAATTTCCTCGTGTGGCTTAATGTTGTCTGAAAACTCATCCTTATTGACCATGATTTTTACTCTTGAAAAATACCTGTAATAAATATCAACATAGGTAAAACACAATATTTTCAATAAAACTTTATACTTTCTTTTATTGGTATAGCGAATATTAAGGTAATATGGATATATACAGAATTAATTATTCAAATGAAGTTAATATGCTCAATAACGCATTTCTACAATGGTTTTATCCTTTTCAGCAGCAAGCAAAGGCGTTGACTGAACGACGTTTAATCATACTCGTTGGCGACGATGAGTGGGTACATTCTTTATTGCAAACCATTGACTATTGTAATCATAATAGTAATAAGCCAGATGAACCGTCATGGTTGATTTATGGTGATAGTGAGCGGATTAAGGGGAATGTTTCATCGCAACGTTTTCGAGACCGACTGGGTACTGAAAGTGATTTCGTTGTGTTTAATCACCCCAAATTTCCTATGGATGCCTTTGCTGCTTTATCAGGCACGCTTGTTGCAGGTGGTATATTTTTTCTGATAGTAAATGACATGGCATTGGTTAAAAAGAGTCACTTTTTACAACGTTTTTTTTCTTTACTTCATCACTATTGTGAGCACGTCATACTTAAGCAGGTGGCACTTGATTTCCCTTTGCTAAAGCCAATAAGTCAAGTGAGTGATGAAAAGGGAATAAACTCAGTAAGTTCTTCTGTGTCAGAAACGTTTGCTTATAATTGTGTTACTCAAGAACAAGTGAGTGCAGTAGAAGCGATAACTAAGGTTATTAAAGGGAAGAGTAAGCGTCCGTTAGTATTAACCGCAGACAGAGGTAGAGGTAAGTCATCGGCGTTAGCGATCGCCTGTGCTCAGTTATTAGCAGTCGCTAAAAATGATAATAAGCTACATATCATTATCACGGCAGCAGAGTTAAATTCGGTGCAAATTTTTTTCAAGCAGTTAGCGGCAAGTTTACCGCAAGGTTATCAAGAAGGTCAAAAGTTTAAAGTCCTTAATGGCTTTGTTGAATTTGTTGCAATGGATACATTACTTAAGTGGCAACCTAAAGTTAGTTTAGTTTTAGTCGATGAAGCGGCTGCTATACCCGTGTATTTACTTGAACAGTTATTATTTCACCACTCTCGTGTGGTTTTTGCTAGTACTATTCATGGCTATGAAGGAGCCGGACGTGGTTTTACCTTAAAATTTCAACAAAGCTTAACCGCATCATTTCCACAATGGCGAAGTTTGCATATAAATGAGCCCATCAGGTGGCGAACGGGTGATCCGTTAGAACAATTAGTTTTTGATGCCTGCTTATTAAATGCTGAATTACCCAGTCTATGTAGCAATGATGAACGTTCTACTTTAGCCATTCCGAAAACGCAATTTGAGTTTAAACATTTTACTGCTCAAGTATTACTGGCTAATGAGGGTTTGTTAAGACAAGTTTTTTCAGTCCTTGTGACCGCTCATTATCAAACTAAGCCCAGTGATGTACAGATGTTATTGGACAATAGGCAGGTAGAACTTGTTTGTTTGATGTCAGTTGGTAAAGGGCTAGAACAAGTTATGGCTGTCGCCTTATTGATACATGAGGGAAAGTTTAATAAGCAAGGGATTACGGAGGCCGAATTAATAGCGGTTAATAAAAGTAAAAGACGGTTAAGAAATAATTTTATTCCACAATCTTTGCTGACGCAATGTGGTGTTGAACAAGCGTTCGATTATCATTATATAAGAGTGATGAGGATTGCTGTTCATCCGCAAATACAGCGTCAAGGCTTAGGTTCATTCTTTTTAAATGAAATAACGACCTTTGCAAAAACGCAAGGTGCTGACTTTTTAGCATCGAGTTTTGGTGCTACAAAGTCTTTGCTGTCTTTTTGGTTAACTGCTGATTTCAAATTAGGACGTATTGGCTTTAGTAAAGATAAAGCCAGTGGTGAGCAATCAGCATTAGTATTAAAGTCGCTTTCAGACAATGCTGAAAAGCTACTTACCACGATCAATACTGAATTTTATCGAACATTTGATTACTTACTAGTGGAAGAGTATAAATATTTAGCGACAAATTTAGTCGCATTAATTCAGCAGTATTGTCCTCAAACCTCTTTACAGGGTTTAAGTGCACTTGATAACGCAAATGTTGAAGGATTTGCTCATGGAGATCGGCAATACGCTAGTTGTGTGTTCAGCTTACATTTATGGTTAAAACAGCAAATTAACAAGCAACACCTTAATGATGAAGTGCTCTGTGTTTTTATTGGTCGAATTATGCAAAAACATAGTATTGCTGATATATGTAGCACCCATCCTTTTACCGGGAAAAAAGCATTAGAGCAGTTTCTAAAAACAAGTATTATGAGTCATTTAAAAACGAGTAGTTAACTTGCCAGCAGTAAGGTTTTACAGTGATAAATAATCACAGTGTTTATCCCCAACAAAGTTAAAATAAACTAACAAACCCTGACATAAAAATGTAATGTTATTTACCCTAAGTTTAATACAATAAAGTTAAGAATAAAATTATTGATATATTAACGCCTTAGTGTTGCCATTGACGTTTAAGAATTAACGAAAAATATAAAGATATCACGGCTGTTGATAAGATTAGTTTTACTGTTGAACAAGATCACTGCTTTGGTTTATTAGGTTCAAATGACGCGGGTAAAACAAGGATGATAGAAGTTATGGTAGGAATTATTTATCTAACCGCGGGTCAGGTCATCTATAAAGGAAAAGACTACCAAGGGAAAAAATTGTTGAAAATATCTCATAACAAATAGGTATTCAATTTCAACAGACTGCGTTGCAATATTTTGGTCTCTTGGTTCCTATTTCTTTAGTTGGAACGCGGAGCGTTAATCGACAACGGGTAGTAAATAAAATACACTAGTGGTCATACCTTTATGAATTTTTGTCGAGATAATTTTATGGCTGTTGTTATTAGTGGAACGGGGTTATTTACCCCGCCAGAAAAAATTTCAAATGATGAGCTAGTGACTTGTTTTAATCACTATGTAGATAAGTTTAATAGTGAAAATGAGCAGGCTATTACTCAAGGAGAAGTGGTAGCACTATCACATTCAAGTAGTGCTTTTATTGAAAAAGCGTCAGGTATTAAAAGTCGCTATGTGATGTCAAAAAAAGATATTCTGAATGTGGATAGGATGAAGCCGACTTTTGTGGAACGACCAAATGAGACTTTGTCACTGCAGGCTGAAATTGGTGTTGCTGCTGCTGAACAAGCCATGGCTGCGGCAAATAAAACAGCGTCTGATATAGACCTTATTATCGTTGCTTGTGCTTATACACAGCGTTCATATCCTGCCATGGCTATTGAAATACAACAAGCACTCGGTTGTGGTGGTTGGGGATTTGATATGCTTGTTGCATGCTCTGCAGCGACTTTTGGCATTATCAATGCGGCCAATGCCATTCGCAGTGGTACGGCAAAAACGGTCTTAGTGATTAACCCTGAAATTTTATCACCACAAATTAACTATCGTGATAGAGATAGCCACTTTATTTTTGGTGATGTTGCAACGGCTTCTATTATTGAAGATGAATCGACAGCAACAGGTGAGCATGTTTTCAAAATTATTGCCGAGCAACCTATTACTCAATTCTCTAATAACATTCGTAGTAATATAGGCTATATGAATCAATGTAGTCCTGAAACGGCTAATGATATTGATAAGTACTTTATTCAGCAAGGTCGTAAAGTATTTAAAGAAGTATTGCCGATGGTGTCTAATTTAATTGCCAGTCAAATGGATAAAGTTAATTTAGCCCCTGAAGATATTAAGCGCCTTTATTTACACCAAGCTAATATTAATATGAATAACTTTATTGGTAAGAAGGTGTTAGGTAGAGATCCTATCGCGGGTGAAGCGCCAATTATTCTAGATGAATATGCTAATACAAGCTCTGCTGGTTGTATTATTGCTTTACACAAACATCATGATGGTTTGAGCTCGGGTGATAAAACCGTGCTTTGCTCTTTTGGTGCGGGCTATTCCGCATGTTGTTTAATTCTAGAGTATGTTTAGCGCTCTAGACTTTACACTTTAAATTAGTCGTGATGAGTTATCATTAACAAAGAGTACTAATAACTCATTACTTAGTTACATTATTTTGCTATTCAAAAAGTTGTGCAATAAACAATTTGATGTAATCAATTATTTTTGAGAAAAAGCTGCCTTCATTAACTTCTTGTAATGTTACTAAGGGGTATTGCGCAATATCTTCACCTTCAAGCTGTAAGAATAATTTACCTACGACAGTACCTTTGGCTAGAGGTGCTGTAAGCTGCTGAGTTAATTCGAAGGTCGCTTTTAGATTTTTACGCTGTCCACGAGGAATAGTAATTGGCGTATCCAGTAAAATACCTAAATCCACTTGTTCTTTATCCCCCATCCAAATGCGATTAGTTGCAAATTTTTCACCTGCTTTATAAGGGGTAATCGTTTCAAAAAATCGGAAACCATAATTAAGTAACTTTTTACTTTCTACCTTTCTAGCTCGCTCGCTATCAGTACCCATTACTACCGTGATTAAACGCATATCACCTTTAGTGCCTGAGGTGACTAAGCTATAACCAGCATTTGAAGTATGGCCAGTTTTCATGCCATCCACATTTAAACTTTTATCCCATAACAAAGAGTTACGGTTATATTGTTTTATGTTGTTATAAGTGAATGATTTTTGTTTATAAATAGCATATTCACTGGGAACTTCACGGATAATAGCACTGGCTAATGTAGCCATGTCACGTGGTGTAGTCATATGAGAAGAGCTATCTAAACCGTGGCTATTTTCAAAAAATGAACTCGACATACCTATTTGTTCGGCATGCGCATTCATTAAATCGGCAAAAGCACTTTCACTGCCGGCAATATGTTCAGCCATGGCAACACAGGCATCATTACCCGAAGCAACAATAATACCTTGGTTTAAAAGGTTCACGGGAACTTCAGTGCCTACTTCAATAAACATTTTTGATGATTCAGGAAAGTTTTTTGCCCAAGCATTTTCGCTGATCATCACCTTGTCGTTATTTGAGATATTACCATTTTCTAATTCTTTACCTATGATATAACTCGTCATCATTTTAGTTAAGCTTGCGGGCGCTAATTGCATGTCAGCATTACCTTCTGCTATAACCTTTCCCGTCGTAAAATCGAGTAAAATAAAACCTTTAGCATTAATTTTTGGTGCATCAGGAATAATGCTTATTGCATGGCTAATGGATGAAAAAGCTAAGGTTGAACCTAATAGGGTACTTGAGATAAATTTGATCAATGTGCGAGCAGATTTTTTTAATTTTAAAGGCATAATTTTAAAGACATAATTTTTAATAATGAGGTGAATAGGAAAGTGATTTTTAATAGAGCTTAAGGAAAGTATATCATCTCTATCATGCTTGGCTATGACGGAATTGATATTATTGTAAAAACTCTCTTCTCTCTATGCTCTAATTATAGCCAAATCAACACAAGGGGTGAGTTTTAGGTATGCTAAAGGTTTCTTAAGTAAGCGTTTGGATAACTTCCTTGTTTTAGCTCTAGCAATAGTTTATTTATTACGGTGTTATCTAAAAAAGGACCTATTTGAATACGGTATATTTTATTTTCTTCAAGATAATTAACCGTTTGCAAATGTTTTTTAGATAACAAAAGAGCTGTTTTTTTGGCTAATTCAAGCTTACTTGTAGCAAACACTTGAATGTACTTTTTTGTTGGGGGCTCGTTTAATTGGCTATCAATTATTGATTTTTTTATATTTACAATCAATGGCTCTTTAGGGACATTGGTTTTGTTGAAGTTCGTTATACTGGTGATTTTCACTTCCGCAGTACCTGTTTTCAACATATCAAGTTTATAGGCGGCACTGTAGGATAAATCAATAATACGTTTTTGATGAAAAGGACCGCGGTCATTAACTCGAACGATTACCGACTTATTGTTAGCTAAATTAGTAACCTTTAAATAGGTCGGTAAGGGGAGGTTTTTATGGGCAGCGCTCATGGAATACATGTCATAAATTTCACCATTTGAGGTTAAATGACCGTGAAATTTTCTACCGTACCAAGAGGCGGTACCTATTTCTTCAAAATTTTGTGCATGCGTTAATACTTGATAGTTAATACCGCGAACTTGATAATTTTTGTTGCCTCCGCGGCTATGATTTTCTGCGCGGGGGGTGGCATCTTTTAATTCTGCTTGGTTGGGTAATCTACTTGGCGTACTATCGTTAGCATGTTGATAGCGACCAGAACTACAGGCAGTTAGCAGGGTAAGTAGAACGAAGAAGAATAGTTTGTGTAGTGTTCCCATTATATTTTCTTATTTTAATATGATGTTAAGGTCGTTAGTATTGAAGTGAGTTTGTGTAATTTTAAGGATAACGCGCGAAGTTGATGCTAGTCAATGCGCACGTTATCCTTAAAGTTAGACAAAATAGCAAAAATATTTATTTACCTTTAAGTATGAAACCGTCGGTGAGTACTAATGGCCATCAGCATGCCAAAACCTGCGAGTAATGTCACCATTGATGTACCTCCATAACTCACTAAGGGTAAAGGCACGCCAACAACAGGTAACAAACCTGATACCATGCCGATATTAACAAACACATAAACAAAGAACGTTAGGGTAATACTACCGGCTAACAACTTGGTAAAGGCGTGTTGAGCATTAACGGCAATCCATAGGCCGCGCATTATTATAAATAGATAAACTGCAAGTAAAAAACCGACACCAATCAAGCCAAATTCTTCACTAAAAACGGCAAAAATAAAATCAGTATGGGGTTCAGGTAAAAACTCTAATTGAGATTGTGTGCCTTGCAGCCAACCTTTACCATCAATTCCACCAGAGCCTATAGCTATTTTAGACTGAATAATATGATAACCGGAGCCTAGTGGATCTTGTTCGGGGTTTAAAAATGTCATTACTCGTTGTCTTTGATAATCTTTCATCAAAAACATCCATAATAGGGGAGCGAATGCTGTTCCTAATCCAACGAAAACACCAATTAACCTCCAACTGGCCCCAGCCAGAAAAAGAACAAAGATACCAGAGCTAGCAATTAATATCGAAGTCCCTAAGTCTGGTTGGTTAGCAATCAGTAGTGTTGGAATTAATACTAAGATAACAGCCCACATGATAGTGGAAATTTTAACAGGTAAATTGTACTGGCTGATAAACGAAGCAATCATGATCGGCACTATTAATTTCATGATTTCAGAGGGCTGAAATTTCATAAAGCCTAAATCTAGCCAGCGTTGTGCGCCTTTACCTACATGGCCAAAAAGTAATACAGCCACTAACATTAATAACCCTATTACAAAAACCGGTACTGCCCATTTTCGATATGATAAGGGGGGAATTTGAGCTATTGCTAACATGACCACTATAGCCACGCCTAATCGAATAGCTTGGCGGTAAACTATATCCATATTTTGACCACCAGCACTAAAAACAATGAACAAACCAAGTACCATTAGCGATAGTATACCCAGTAATAAAGGTAAATCGATATGCAATTTTTTCCATATATTATATGTTTTTTGTTGATCTTTGCCACTACTGCGCATTAGTCGCTCTCTTGGAAGTGTGATTGGTGCATGTGTTGCTGAGTCTTCGCATTTAATTGGTTAGATGAATTATCCATGCTAGAGGTAATCACTCTGTTGCCAAAATATTGATCCATAATTTGTCGTGCAACAGGGCCCGCATTAGTGGCTCCACCACCTTTGGCAACGTTTTCTATTGCAACGGCAACGACTACTTCAGGATTTTTAAAGGGTGCAAAGGCAATAAACATCGCATTATCACGCTGATTTTCTTGGGTGGACTTTGCATCGTATTCTTCATTTTGTTTAATACGAGCAACCTGTGCTGAGCCAGTTTTGCCAGCAGCGTCATACTTAGATCCTTTAAAGGGAGCGTAAGCGGTTGCACCAAATTTCTGAACAGTATTATGCATTGCTTCTAGCACTATATCCCAATGCTTTGCTTGTTTTAATACTAAAGGGGCTTGCTCTTCATAAATCACCTCTTCTAAGGTGCTTTGACTAGCATCTCGCTTATTTATCGCTATATTTTTAGTTGCTTTTAAAAAGTGCGGTACTTTTCTTTCCCCATGGTTTACTAACGTGGTAACTGCTTGAGTTAATTGCAATGGGGTAACAGTCCAATAGCTTTGTCCAATACCTACAGACAGCGTTTCACCGGTATACCAAGGCTTATTATAACGGTCTCGTTTCCATGCAACACTGGGCATAATGGCTCTACTTTCTTCATGAATATCAATACCGGTATAATCACCAAAACCAAACCGCTCCATCATAGTGCTAATTTTAGTGATACCAAGCTTAAAAGCTAAATCAAAAAAATAAATGTTGCAGGATTGCTCAATGGCTTTAGTTAAATTTACCCAGCCATGACCCCATTTTTTCCAATCTCGGTATTTATTAGGTAACCCCTCTAACTGATACCAACCGGGATCCCAAATTTTAGTGTTTGCGGTGATCACTTGTTCTTCTAAACCGGTTAAAGCCAAGAAAGGTTTTACTGTGGAAGCGGGAGGGTAACCCTGTACACTTCTGTTGATCAAAGGTAAGCCTTTTGAACTAAGAAGTTTTTTATATTCTTTACTGCTGATGCCATGTACAAATAAGTTACCATCATAGCTTGGGTTAGAGTACATCGCTAAAATACCACCGGTACGTGGGTTCATTGCTACTACAGCGCCACGTTTTCCGGATAACGCACGTTTGGCTATCATTTGTAGTTCTATGTCTAGGGTTAAGGTGAGATCTTGACCCTGAACCGGAGAAGTGTAATTCAAGGTGCGGATAATTCTACCTTGGTTATTTATCTCAACTTCTTGGTGACCTATCGTGCCATGTAAAAGTTCTTCATAATATTTTTCAATACCCAATTTCCCTATACCATGGGTAGCAGCATAGTTTTCAAACTTACCTTGTTGCTTAAGTTTATTGGCATCTTTTTGATTGATCCGAGCGACATACCCTAAATTATGTGTAGTGAGTTTGCCAAAAGGGTAGTGGCGCTTTAAACGGGCATCAACAAAAACACCAGGAAACTTTTGCTGATTAACTGAAAAGAGTGCCACTTGTTGCTCACTTAAACGTGGCTGTAATTCTATTTGTTTAAAGCGACGTTTACCTTTGGCCGCTTTAAAAAACATCTCTTGTCTGTCGGCACTAATATCAAGTAGTTTGCTTATCGCTTTAATGTTAGCTTCTAGGTTCTCAACTTCTTCAGGGATCACCGCTAGGCTATAAACAGGTTTGTTATCAGCGAGGATGATGCCATTGCGATCGTATATTAGACCACGGTTTGGTGCTACGGGGAGTAATTTTATGCGATTTGAATTTGAACGTGTCTGATATTTTTCAAAAGAGTCTACTTGTAATGAGTAGAGATTACTAAACAGTATTAGTAGCAGTAATAATACACCGACAAAAGCAATAAAAGTACGGCGAGCAAATAAATTGGCCTCTGCACTATGGTTGCGAATAATAACGCGGGGAGGTGACATCAATTATGCTCTTGATAGTAAAAATAGTAGGGCGTGAGAATAGTACCAAAGGCAAATAAGTTAGCTCTAGGGCTATTGCCGCAGATAATATCACGAATAATAATACGCTGAGTTACCATTCTCATTCTCTATGGTAAGGGTGGTTATTATTAATGCTCCATGCGCGATATAAACTTTCGGCAATGAGAACTCTTACCATAGGATGAGGTAAAGTCAGTGTTGATAAAGACCATTTTTGTTCACTGGCTTTTATACAAGTAGGGGCTAGCCCTTCAGGTCCACCCACCAAGAGTGCTACATCTCTACCATCGAACTGCCAACGTTCAAGCTGATTAGCTAGTTGAGGTGTAGTCCAAGGTTTACCTTCAACCTCTAACGTAACTATACGGCTGCCTTTAGGAATAGCCGCTAATAATTGTTCACCCTCTTTTTCTAAAATACGCGTAATATCAGCATTTTTACCACGTTTTCCTGCACATATCTCTATTAAATTAAAAGATAAATCACGAGGAAAACGCCGAGTATATTCGTTAAAACCCTGACTGACCCAAGTTGGCATTTTTGTGCCAACCGCATATAAAGTTAACTTCATAGGTTAATCACACCAATAAAATTGGCTGTTATTCGCCCCATAGTTGTTCTAAATTGTATTTATCACGTTGTTCGTTAGTCATGACATGAACAATAATATCGCCTAAATCAACTAATGCCCATTCGCCAACATCGTTACCTTCCATGCCGCGTGGTTCAATACCTTCAGCTCTACATTCCATAGCTACTGATTGCGCGATTGATTTTACATGGCGATTTGAGTTGCCTGAGCAAATAATCATATAGTCGGCAAAGCTTGCTTTCTCGCCAATGCTTAGAGATATGATGTCTCTGCCTTTCATGTCTTCAAGTTTTTCAATTACAAATGCTTTAAGTGCTTCGGTTTGCAAGGGGTTCTTCCTAATGTTTAGTTGATTTTTTACGGTGCTTTAAATTAAGTTAAGCACAATCTGTGAATATTAACATTAATAGCATTACGAATAAATATATGATCATTCTAAATGGATTAAATATTTTATCGCTCACTGACTCATATTGTTGTTCTGTTAACGATACAGCTTATTTTTGTTGATAAAAGTCAAGACACTAGGCGTTAATAGTTGCGAGCAATCTTGTTTATTGGCTAATTTTTGGCGAATTTCACTTGATGAAATATCGAGATGCAAGTGGTTATGATAAGACGGTAGGGTATTGGGGAGTAATAGAATACCACCTGAACTATATTTTTTTAATTCAGTAATGGTATGAACTTGATGATTAGTTAATAACGCTATAGTGGCTTGATCTACGTTGTTTAATTGGTAGTGTGGCCTGGTGTTCACAACCAAATGACAAAGAGATAGAATCTCTTGATACTTATACCAGCGAGTAAACGTTAATAAAGAGTCTAGACCAATAATAAAATACAATGTTTGCTGTGGAAATTCCTCTGCTAACTCTTTTAACGTGTCGACGGTATAAGAGTTTCCATCACGTTTTAGCTCGCGTTCATCACATCTAAATGAAGGTTCTGTGCTACAAGCCAAATGAACCATTTTAGCACGTTGTTTTGCGCTAACATTGGGCGTTGCTTTATGGGGTGGAATATTAGCCGGAATTAACAATACTTGAGTTAATGATAGGTAATCTGCTACCGCTTTAGTGGGTAGAGTATGCCCAAGGTGAACGGGGTCAAAAGTGCCACCTAAAATACCAATACTCGTCATAGGTTAAATTACTTTGGTTGAGAAAAAAGATTAAGAATAGTCATAATTCAATGAATAGTTTTGCGTAATGTCACCATGGTAAAGTGTTAAACAAACATCGGCCAACAATATAAAAGCATTAAATTCACTACTTGTTTTACTGATTAGATCTATGTCGGCTAGTCGTGACATTGCCCGTTTAATATCTTTTAAATTTATATGAGTAAGCGCATGTTGATAAAGCAGTTTACGTTTATCCCAAATTCGATATTCTTTATATAAATCGTTGAGCGGACGACCTTGTGCTAGTTTATCTAGCATGGCGTATAGTTGATTGAACTCTTTATGAAACACCCAAATAATTTGACCGGCAGCCGTACCTTCCTGTTGTAATTGATCTAACATCGTTATGCACTTTTTACAGTTACCTTCTAATAAAGCATCTATAATTTGAAAGGGGTTAAACCTAGCTTGCTTAATCACTATTTGTTCAGCATCGCTTAAACTAATTTGTTTTGTGCCAAACAGTAAGGATAATTTTTGCAACTCTTGCGCTAACGCCGGTAAATTGCCTTCAAATAATTGAATTAATAATGAGGATAACTCAGGCGCCAAGTTAACATTGACGTTTTTTGCTTGGTTTTGGAGCCATTTGGGAAGTCCTTTAACCTCTATATCGTATAAAGGTAGATAACACCCTAATTGTGTTAAGGCTTTAAACCACTTTCTATTAGTGCTGGCACCATCAAGTTTAGGACCATGAAAAATAAAAATAATATCTTGAAGTTCTGCATTTTGTGTTACTAACTCGCTTAATGCGAGTAATATTTTATTACCACTATCACCAATTTTAACCGTAGTAAATTCCACTTCAATAATACGCTGACTAGCAAATAAGCTTAATGATTGGTACTCATCAATTATTTGTTGCCAGTCAAATTTATTATCGCCACTAAAGCGAATAACTTCACTAAAACCTCGCTGTTGAGCGTGAGCTTTTAGAGTGACTAAACTATTGTTTTTTTGCCAAGGCTCATCACCAAAAACCAACCAAACAGGTATAAAGCCTTGTGTTAATGTTTGTATAAGTTGGTTATGGTAAATTTTCATGTAAAAACCTATCGTTGAACTCTTGCCATATCTCGTAAAATTTTATCTGCTGCTGATCTTCTCAGTTCACTGAGCAATAAAGAGAGCTCTCTCGATTTTGCTAAGGCTAAGTTTGGATCATCTTGATAATCTCTATTTAGCTCAAAGCGAAAATTTTGCGGCTCTTCATTAGCAAAACGCAACTGATAATGTACCGCATAAATAAGTTCATACTCAGCTACTTGCCCATTTTGAAATACCGACAAGGTTCTTCTATTTAGCGTATCTGACATAATGCGAAGCTCAGGTACTTGCGCATTTTTATGCTTAAGTACCTTTACTTTTTTGTGAGATAAATGCTGTTTTACTAAGCGAGTTAATTCACCGTGCACATCGCTTGACGTGACATATAACGTTTGCAATTCATCGCTAAGTAAATAATCACCACGTAAATGAAAACCACAAGCGGATAATAGGCTTGCCAAAGTAAACGTTATTATCAAGCGCTTATATGTCATCATGAACATATTAGTTAGCCACAATGTTGAGTATTTTACCTGGAATATAAATAACTTTACGAATAGTGTTACCTTCCGTAAATTTAACGACATTCTCATCACTTAAACCAAGTGCTTCAACTGTTTCTTTACTTGCATCAGCAGCAACAGTAATTTTCGCTCTCAGTTTGCCGTTAACTTGCACAATGATTAGCTTTTCATCTTCAACTAATGCGCTGTTATCAACGGTTGGCCATGGATAACTTTCTACGTCAGTATTATTGCTACCGATTGTTTGCCATAAGTAATGACACATGTGCGGTGTAATCGGCGTAAGCATTAATACTACTGCGCGAAGTGCTTCAAGCATGACCGCTTTATCTTCATCAGATTTAACCGGTGCTTTGCTTAGGTGGTTCATTAATTCCATAATGGCAGCAATTGCGGTATTAAAGGTGTTACGACGACCTATATCATCGGTTACTTTAGCAATTGTTTTGTGCAACTCTCTACGCAGTTTTTTCTGATCAGCGTTCAGTGTTAAGCCATCAATATCATAATGTTTACCCTGACACGTCTCAACTGTGTCATGTACCAATTTATACACTCGTTTAACAAAACGATGAGCTCCTTCAACGCCAGCATCTGACCATTCTAAGGTTTGCTCTGGTGGTGAAGTAAACATAATAAATAAACGAACAGTATCAGCACCGTATTTATTAATAACAGATTGCGGATCTATTCCGTTATTTTTTGATTTAGACATTTTACTCATGCCGGCAGAGATAACAGCTTCGCCATCTATTTTGCTAATAGCAGAAGTTACTTGACCCTTTTCATCACGTTCAACAATAACATCATCTGGTGCAATCCATTCTTGCGCGCCATTATCTGCTTCACGATAATAGGTGTCTGCTAGCACCATTCCTTGGCAAAGTAATTTTTTGTAGGGTTCATCACATTGTACTAAACCAACATCACGTAAGAGTTTGTGGAAAAAACGAGAATAAAGTAAATGTAAAATAGCATGTTCAATACCACCAATATATTGATCCACTGGCAGCCAATAATTAGCTTTAGCGGGATCAATCATTTGGCTGTTATCATTAGGTGAACAATAACGAGCGTAATACCATGAAGATTCCATAAAGGTATCAAAGGTATCAGTTTCACGTAAAGCGTCTTCACCATTAAAGCGGGTTTTTGCCCACTGGGGATCGTCTTTAATAGGAGATGTTACGCCGTTCATCACGACATCTTCTGGCAATATAACCGGTAATTCTCTTTCAGGAACCGGAACAGATTCACCATTAGCGAGGTTAACCATTGGAATTGGTGTGCCCCAATAACGTTGACGAGAAACGCCCCAATCACGTAAACGGAAATTAGTGGTTATTTTACCTTTATTCTCTTTTATTAATTTATCGCTGATGGCGGTAAAAGCTGCTTCAAAATCTAAACCGTCAAACTCACCTGAATTGATCAATGTGCCTTTTTCAGTGATCGCCGCTTTGCTTATATCAGAAACATTAGCGTCATCATCTGCTTCGCCGCCACTTTTCTTCGAGGTAGTAATCACTTGCGTAATAGCTAAACCATACTTGGTCGCAAATTCATAATCACGTTGATCATGTCCCGGTACAGACATTACCGCGCCTGAGCCGTAGTCCATTAATACAAAGTTGGCAGCCCAAACAGGAACTAACTTACCAGTCAATGGGTGAATAGCTTTAAAGCCCGTATCTACACCTTTTTTCTCCATAGTTGCCATATCAGCGTCTGTGGTTTGATTACCTTTGCATTCTTGAATAAAATCGGCAAGCGCAGTGTTTCCGTTGGCTGCATTATTTTTTGAAGCAATGAGGGCTAATGGGTGTTCAGCGGCAAGTGCCATATAAGTAACACCCAGTAAAGTATCTGGACGAGTGGTATAAATATCAAAGCTTTCTTGTTTGCCTTCAACTAAACCGTCAACCTGAAAAGTCATCTCAACACCTTGTGAGCGACCGATCCAATTACGTTGCATAGTTTTTACTTGTTCAGGCCATTCGGTTAACAGGTCTAAATCATCCAATAACTCTTGCGCATAGTCGGTGATTTTAATAAACCATTGTGGAATCGCTTTCTTTTCAACAATAGCCCCAGAGCGCCAACCACGACCATCAATAACTTGCTCGTTTGCTAAGACGGTTTGATCTACGGGATCCCAGTTTACTGAAGCATTCTTTTTATAAACTAAACCTTTTTCATAAAGTTTAGTAAAAAACCACTGTTCCCAACGATAATAGTCAGGCTTACAAGTTGCTAATTCACGACTCCAGTCATAACCAAAACCTAGTGAATTTAACTGATTGCGCATGTAATCTATATTTTGATAAGTCCAGTTAGCAGGCGCAGTTTTATTTTTAATTGCCGCATTTTCCGCAGGTAAACCAAAAGCATCCCAACCCATAGGTTGCATTACATTTTTACCTTGCATACGCTGGTAACGAGAAATTACATCACCCAAACTGTAATTACGTACATGGCCCATGTGTAGGCGACCACTAGGGTAGGGGAACATAGCTAAACAATAAAACTTCTCTTTGCTCTCGTCTTCAATCGCTTTAAAAGTATTGTTTTCAGTCCAAAATTTTTGTACTGTGGCTTCAATCGCTTGGGGATTATAAATGGCTTCCATTAATGGGGTCTCGAACGGTATATGTGGGATTTATTAGCGCCATTGTAATCATTTTATCTATAAATAAACGATTTAAAGGCACAGCAAATTTTAGTTTAAATTATCGCGTTAGAATACCTTACCTAGCTATAGCACGACAAGCTTAATTAAGTTTAATCACCAACTTTGTCTATACCCGTTACCATTCAAAGTGCTCTACAACATATATATTGATTAGTAACGGGTATATACTTAAAGTATGAACATAAAATTGGCAGAATTTTCGTTAATCTAGGGAAGCATTATGACAGAGAAAAAAGAATATCTAATGGAAGTTTATCAGAATCTTAGTGATTGGCTTGATGAGATGAAAGAGATTCAAAAGCCTCGAATTAATGAGTTAGTTAATCAAGCTAAAGCCTATGCAAAAACGGCTGAAGGGATGACAGAAGAAAAATTGAATCAATTTGTTGATAACTTAATGTATGACTTGCATGATTTTTATCAACTTAATCAGGCAGAAATAAAACATTCAATTTACCTGGATTTACTGAATGAAAGAATGTGGGCAAGCCTTGCTCACTTAACCGATAAATCGCAAGTTGAATGGGCTGAATTGGTGGACGATTTTGAACATGATGGAATTTACAAGATCGGAGATACTATTGGATTTGGCGAGTTAGTTTGCCAGCAATGTAATGAAAAAACTCATATCATGCATGCCAGTGAAGTAGTTGTCTGTGTAAAATGTGGCGGTGATACTTTTACTCGATTGCCACTTGATCCTTAATGATAGCAATTGAAATAATTATTCCCAAACTTCATATTGTTAACGCTTATTATTGTTAGTAGGATATTTAACGAGTACACTTGTGATACAGACTTTATAGTCTTTTAACGTATTAATTTTCAAGGATATCCATGTTCACAACGTCTGCTTCTCAATGCAAACTCAATGCTTCTCAACTTAGTTCTCCTTTATCCACAGCTATTTTTTCTCAACAGCAATCTCCTAGCGAAATAGCACAGACTTTTGTTGGTCATAATAGAGCTAAAGAAGCACTTGAGTTTGGTCTGTCGATGAGCTCCGTTGGCTTTAATGTCTTCGCTATGGGCGAGCACGGCACAGGGAGGCAAACATTAATAAAACAAATGTTAACCGCGCTAGCAAAAGAACAATTAAGTCCTGTAGAGTGGTGTTATATCAATAACTTTGACGAAAGTCATGCACCTTACAGCCTTTATGTTAACCCTGGTGATGGGAAGCAATTACTATCACGGATAAATAAGTTTATTGATGAATTAATGGACTTGTTTCCGGAGATTTTTGATAACCCAGGTTATCAAAGGCATAAATCAGCAATAGACAGGGACTTTAATAAAAAATATGATGAAGCGATTTCTAAGGTTGAAGAAATAGCCTTAAAAAGTAATGTTTCATTATACGAAGAAAATGGCGAAGTAGGTTTTTCACCTTTAGTCGATGGGAAACCATTAAATGACAAAGAGTTTGCTAATATAGATGAAACAGAACGCGCTAAGTTTTATCAATTATTGTCAGAGCTTGAAGTTGTGCTTGCTGAGCAACTACTTGAACTACCGCTGTGGAAACGAGAATCGTCAGATAAATTACGACAGTTAAAAAATGAAACCGCAGAGCAAGCCATTCAGCCTTATTTAACAGAACTTGAACAAGAGTTTGCTAATAATCAAGGGGTGCTAAAATACCTTAGTAAAGTCAAAGCCCATATTGTAGATGCCTCGTTAGAGATTTTAGTTAATGACGATGACGATGCGCCTAATGATAAAGAGTTACGTAAATTAATGGTTGAACGGTTTTTACCTAATTTACTCGTACCGCGTGACGTTAATGATGGCGCTCCAGTCGTTTATGAACAAAACCCTACCTATCAAAACCTTTTTGGTCATGTCGATTTTTCTAGTTTTCAAGGCAGTAGTTATACTAGTTATCGATTAATTAGGCCTGGCGCACTCCATAAAGCCAATGGGGGGTATTTGTTGCTTGATGCAGATAAATTATTAACTCAGCCTTTAGTATGGTCGCGTTTAAAACTGGCTTTAAAAACAGGACAAGTAACAATAGAGAATCCATACTCTGATTTCAGTCAACCGGGGGCATATAGTTTACAACCTGAAAAAATCCCTTTGCAAGTGAAAGTGATATTACTTGGTGATGCTGAAATTTATTATACCTTACAAGACTATGATCAGGAATTTACCGAATTATTTAGAGTACTAGCTGATTTTGATCGTCATTTAGAAAAAAGCGATGATAATTTACAGGCTTTTGGTAATTTAATTCGCCAACGCGCTTTGAAACATAATTACCCAGAAATTGATGATGAAGCAGTGCTTGAATTAGTGCGTTATGCGTTAAGGCGAGCAGAGCATCAACATAAAATTTCAGCGAACATTGTGCAGGTAAATGACTTGCTAGATGAAGCTAATTATTGTTGGGGTAATAGTGGAGCTAAAGGTAGATTGACCGCTGAGCATATTGCCATGGCACTAGCGGCTAAGAAACGTCGTACTGGTCGATTAAGTGAAACTTGGCTTGATGAAATAAAAGAACAACAAGTATTAATCAGTACTGAAGGTGATTATGTTGGTAAAGTTAATGGTTTAACCGTTTTAGAAATTGGTGATAGTGTTTTTGGCACGCCTGCTCGTATTACGGCAACAGTTTATGCGGGTAGTCAAGGAGTGACAGATATTGAGCGTGAAGTTGATTTGGGTAAATCGATTCATTCCAAAGGTGTGTTGTTATTAACGGGATATTTAGGTCATAAATATGGTCAAAACATCCCAGTGGCAATTTCAGCTAATATCGCTATAGAGCAATCTTACGGTCATATTGACGGAGACAGCGCCTCAATGGCTGAACTCTGCGCGCTCATATCGGCTATTACTTTATTGCCTATCGATCAAAGTTTAGCGATTACGGGCTCAATTAATCAACATGGTGAGGTGCAATCTATTGGTGGCGCAAATGAAAAAATCGAAGGCTTTTTTCAACTATGTAAAGACAAAGGGTTAACGGGTAAGCAAGGTGTCATTATCCCTAAAACCAATGTGATTAATTTAATGCTTAACAGTGAAGTGATTGAAGCGGTAGCGTGTGGCCATTTTGCTATTTATGCGGTAGAAACGATAGACCAAGCATTAGAGTTATTGATGGCAACAACAGCAGGCACGATGAATAGCACAGGAAGATACCCGCGCAAATCCATTCATAGTTTAGCGTTAGAAAAACTCGCTTACTTTGCTGAATTACTTGAAGGTGGTGAAGAGTAATACCCATTTTATTCAGTGCGTGATCTTATTGTGCGAAGAAAAACCTAGGTAAAGCGCATGTTTGAGCATTAACGGTCTATTGGGGTTGAGAGGGACGTGGCATTGGCACGTCAAGTTCAGTTAGGTGGTGGCAGTAATTTGATTAGATTATTTTTACTTAATATCAAGGCTTTATGAAAATTTTGTGATGAATTGACGCGGTGCAGCAAAAAGTTATTGACCAATATGTTTTTGCTAGGTATACTCACTTTAAATCTTATTGCTGCACCGCAGTACAAAACAAAATAAAACAGGAATCTTAATTATGTTTACTCAATTAACTGAACAATTAACAAATCAATTTACTACTGCAATGAAATCTTTCAGCGATACAGCGCAAGTTGAAACTGCAATGAAACCATTAAATAGCTTAGTAGAATTAAATACTAAAACAGTTGAGCAATTAATTAGCCAGCAAACGGCTTTAATTACTTCTATTTTAAATGACAGTATTGCTCAAACTAAAGCATTATCATCACAAACAGATTTTACAGCGGCTGTTGAATCACAAAAATCATTTAACGAAGCGCTTCAAGCTAAAGTTTCAGATTCAGCGAAAGAAGCTTACGCTGTTGTTACAAAAACTTCAGAAGAAGTAAGCACTTTAGTTAAAGATTCTGTTAAATTACCTAAGTAATATTCTTAGTGTAAATTTAGCGATTTAATTATCGTGTTATGAAGGCCAGTATGATTACATACTGGCCTTTTTTATTGTCAATGATGATGTATTTCTACTTTTATGAAACATTATGTATGTAATCGTTAAAGCGTCCAGTGTTAGCCGTTTATTTACTGGCCTTTTTACGCTACAATGCGCGACTATTTTTTAATTATCCTAACGAGTGAACTTGTTTAAAAAGATATATTTTAAAACTTATTTTTGAAGGATTATGTTAGAAATATTATGTTTGAAATTAACCCAATAATAAATAAATTAAAAGAAATCCGCGAACGTGCAGACTTACTTCGGGGGTACCTTTGACTACGATGTTAAAGCTGAACGTTTGGTTGAAGTTTCACGAGAGTTAGAATTACCCGATGTTTGGAATGAACCTGAGCGGGCACAAGCGTTAGGTAAAGAGCGCAGTTCGCTTGAAGAAGTGGTTAATACCATCGTTGAATTAGAGACGGGTTGTGACGACATCGAAGGTTTAGTCGAATTAGCCGTTGAAGAAGAAGATCAAGAAACCTTTGATGACGCTCAAAGCGAGACTGATGCGTTAGATGCCATATTAGAAAAACTTGAATTCCGCCGTATGTTTAGTGGCGATCAAGATGCTAATAACAGTTATTTAGATATTCAATCCGGTTCAGGCGGCACAGAGGCACAAGATTGGGCTGAAATGTTAATGCGTATGTATTTACGTTGGGGCGAAGCACACGGTTTTAAAACCGAAATCATTGAAGTCACGGGTGGTGATGTTGCCGGTATTAAAGGCTGCACCATTAAGTATACCGGTGAATATGCTTATGGCTGGTTACGTACAGAAACAGGTGTGCATAGGTTAGTACGTAAATCACCTTTTGACTCAAGTGGTCGTCGTCACACGTCATTTGCTTCAGCGTTTATTTATCCTGAAATTGATGACAATATCGACATCGATATTAATCCCGCTGATTTACGTGTAGATACTTACCGCGCTTCTGGCGCAGGTGGTCAGCATGTAAATAAAACTGACTCGGCCATTCGTTTAACGCATATTCCTACAGGGGCGGTTGTTCAGTGTCAAAGTGATCGCTCACAACATAAAAACCGTGCTAGCGCGATGAAATTATTAAAAGCAAAATTGTTTGAGCTAGAGATGCAAAAACAAAATGAAGACAAACAAGTACTTGAAGACGGAAAATCTGATATTGGTTGGGGCAGTCAAATTCGCTCTTACGTACTAGATGATAGCCGTATTAAAGATTTAAGAACGGGTGTTGAAAATAGAAACACGCAAGCTGTATTAGACGGCGATTTAGATAAGTTTTTAGAAGCTAGCCTTAAATCTGGTTTATAAAATTATTTAAAGAAACTGTGTAACAAATATTCAGAATTTTTCATAAACATTGAAAAATTAAAGATAACCACGAGAAATAAAATGACAGATAAAGCCAATAATACACCGATAGCACAAGACGAAAACAAACTCATTGCAGAGCGTCGTGTCAAGCTTGAAAAGATTCGTTCTAATTGTTCAGCTAATGGTTTTCCTAACGATTTTAATCGTGAACATTTAGCGGCAGAAATTCAAGCTGAACACGGTGAAAAAACTAAAGAAGAGCTTGAAGCGCTTCAGGTTACTTATGCTATTGCTGGTAGAGTTATGGCAAAACGTGGACCATTTTTAGTAATACAAGACTCATCAGGTCGTATTCAAGGCTATGCTGAAAAAACCGTGCAAAAAGAAATTCGGGCTAAATGGGGTTCATTAGATATTGGTGATATTGTTGGTATTAAAGGTATTTTGCATAAATCAGGTAAAGGTGATCTTTACGTGAATATGGACGAATACTCACTATTAACTAAGTCACTACGTCCATTACCAGAAAAATTCCACGGTTTATCAGACCAAGAAACTAAGTATCGTCAGCGTTACATCGATTTAATTATTAATGAAGATACTCGTAACACCTTTAAAATGCGTTCAAAAATTGTTGCGGGTATACGTAACTTTTTAACGCAGCGTGATTTCATGGAAGTTGAAACACCAATGTTGCAAATCATACCAGGTGGCGCAACAGCTAAACCTTTTATGACGCACCATAATACCTTTGATCTTGATATGTATTTACGTATCGCTCCAGAACTTAATCTTAAGCGTTTAGTTGTTGGTGGTTTTGATCGTGTTTTTGAAATTAACCGTAGTTTTCGTAACGAAGGTATTTCAACACGTCATAATCCAGAGTTCACCATGATTGAATTCTACCAAGCTTATGCTGATTACCATGACCTAATGAATACAACGGAAGAAATGTTACGTACGATTGCGCAAGACGTATTAGGTACAACGACAATTCGTAATACGGTTAAAAATGTTGATGGTGAAGTTGTTGAAGAAAAATTCTATGATCTTGGTAAGCCGTTTGCTCGTTTATCCATGGTTGATGCCATCTTAACTTACGGTAAAGACCATCATGCAGCAGCGCAATTTGATGAAGTAGCACTACGTGACCCAGAAAATAACTTTGACGCAATTAAAATAATGGCGAAAGCCGTTGGTGTTAAAGAAGGTGATGCGGCTAAAGTGTGGGGTCCGGGTAAGTATATTTGTGAAATTTTTGAAGAAGTGGCTGAACATTTATTAGATCAACCAACGTTCATTACTGAATACCCATGGGAAGTTTCACCACTAGCACGTCGTAACGATGACAATCCGTTTATTACTGACAGATTTGAATTTTTTGTTGGCGGTCGTGAATTGGCAAATGGTTTCTCTGAGCTTAACGATGCGGAAGATCAAGCGGCTCGTTTCAAGAAACAAGTAGAAGAAAAAGATGCGGGTGATGATGAAGCAATGCATTATGACGCTGATTATATATGTGCCTTAGAATATGGTTTACCACCAACGGCTGGTGAAGGTATTGGTATTGATCGGTTAGTGATGTTATTTAGTGATTCACCAACGATTAAAGATGTTATTTTATTCCCTCATATGCGCCCTGAAACAGATTAAACTCAAGGTGGAATACGTTGAATTATACTTTGCTGTAAAATAAAGTTGCCAGAAGCTCATTTGATTAAATCAATGAGCTTTTTGTTTTTTTAGCGTTGCACTCTATTAATATTGTTTCTTTTTAAGTAGATTAAAGCGGTCGAAAATAATTATAATTATAACAATAGTCATTATTCGCTTCTCTTTGGAACATGCCCTGATTTCGTTAAATACTTATTCGAATTTTTTTGCATCAACCTTAATATCTTTAGTTAAAAAACGATGAAGATAAGAGAAGTACCAATTAAAAAAATAAATTGGTCTAAGCGATAAATACTTAAAATAATAACAAAGAGAATTATCAATGAGTGCATCAAGAGGCGGCTTTAGTTCGCGTTTCGGTTTTATTATGGCGGCGGCAGGCTCTGCTGTTGGTTTAGGTAATATTTGGGGATTTCCAACACAAACGGCTAGTAATGGCGGTGCCGCGTTTGTTTTAGTGTATTTAGTACTGGCCTTTTGTCTAGCTTATCCTGCTTTCATGGCCGAGTTATTAATTGGTCGTTATGGACAAGCTAATGCCGTAACGTCTATGCAAAAAATGTCACGTAATTTATGGCAAAAGCGTTTTGCGTTTATTGTTGGTTTTAGCGGTATTATTTGTGCTTCACTTATTTTGAGTTTTTATGGCATTCTTGCCGGTTGGATGATGTCGTATGCTATTGAACCCATAACGTCAGTTTTAGGTTATAACCAAGCATCAAGCTGGCTTACTTCGCAATCAATTACTCGTAACTTACTCTTTACGGCGTTATTTATGATGCTTACTATTTCAATTATTCGCCGAGGTGTTGAGAACGGTATTGAAAAGTGGTCTAAGCGGTTAATGCCAATGCTAATTGGGTTACTCATTTTACTCATTATTTATGTGTTTACTTTAGATGGGTCAAGAGAGGGTTTTGCTGCCTATTTAAATCCCGATATTTCCCGTGTATTTGAACCTGATTTACTTATTAATGCACTGGGTTCAGCATTCTTTTCTTTGTCCTTAGGTACCAGTGTTATGGTTATTTATGGCTCATATATTTCAAAGAAAGAAAACCTAGTCACCTTGGGTGCGCAAGTAACGTTAATTGATGTTTCTATCGCTTTTTTAGCTGGATTACTTATTATTCCTTCAATGTATGTGGCCCAAGCGCAAGGCGTTGCTATTTTTGGTGACGATGGCAGTTTAATCTCTGGTCCTAATTTAGTCTTTGAGGTACTACCCACATTATTTAATGGTATGGGTGCGGTTGGATTTTTTGTTGGTTTTTGTTTTTTTGTTTTAATGTCTATTGCTGCATTAACGTCAAGTATTTCTATGTTAGAAGGTCCGGTATCGTTTGTCGTTGAACGTCATAATATAGAGCGTAAAAAAGCAACAACATTTATTGGTTTTGGTATCTTTATAATAAGTACCTTAATCGTGCTTAATTTTGATCTGTTGTTTGGTTTTGTTATCAGTCTTTCTACTGTTTATGGACAACCCTTAATTGCTATGCTCTGTTGTGTTTTTGTTGGTTGGATTTGGCAACGAAGTGACATTTTAGCTGAAATAAAGCAAGGTAACGACGAGGTTGAGTATGGATTATTCTGGAAAATTTGGCCGTGGTATACCAAGTTTGTTTGCCCAAGTGCCATCGCGATAGTATTCTTTCATTCGTTATAGAAGCTAAGCCTTTGACAGGCTCAGGGCGAACGGAGTTATCCCTTTCATCTTACGTTATTTCCGTTCGCCTTGAGCGCGAAGCAGTCGAAGGGAGCACTGAATTATTGTCCGCTCATCCTGAGTCTCTCTGTCTGTCCTGAGCCTGTTGAAGAGTCGCCCTTCGACAAGCTAAGAATGAGCGAGGTCTATTCATATTAACGGGATCTGGTTTTCTATTTTGGCCAATTTAACAACCAGGGTTGATCTAATTCCACTAGCTTATCTTTAACGCTTTGGCTTAAATAATATTCACCCTCATCGCTAGGTAGAATGAATTGATACATTGTCCCTAAAAAACTAAAACGTAAAGCATAAGCATGTAAATAGCCTCTATCAGCAACTGAATTCGAGTTATACAAAGGATCACCAAGGATTGGAGCGCCTATACTACTTAACGCAACGCGCAGTTGATGTGTTTTACCCGAATGGGGCCTTAATAAATATAAACGTTGCTTATTGGCAACAGGGTAAGAAAAAAACTGGGTAATGGCTGGATTATTCATAGTACGTAATAACTTAAACATACCACGACGACTCTTTGCCATATCACCTTTTATTAAACCTTGTTTTTTCGTCGGTTTTTTATCACTGATAGCGAGGTAGTATTTTTCAACGTGATGTTCTTCAAATAACTTGCCAAAAACTTGTGCGCTTTTAATATTTTTGGCGAATAAGATTAAACCTGACGTCATTTTATCTAGTCTGTGTATCGGATAAAGCTCAGTAGTATCAGCTTGTTTTATCATCTGTTTTTTTACTTGAGAAAATAACCCCGAACCTTGTAGCTCTTCATCATGAAAATTAATCCCTGCACTTTTAGCGACAACAACAAAATCGTCAGTTTGTGTAATAATTTTAAACATTTAAGTTAACCTGTTTTCATTTTACTTTGCTATGATAATTCAATTAAACCATTTTACGCTAAATACAGGATGTTATTTTGAAAAGTTTTACCCACTACATTACTAAGCTGAGTATTATTACTTTAGCGAGCTCATTATTATTTGCTTGTACTAGCCAAAAGAGTTCACTTCAGATAGGTGAATATATAGTGATACCAGCGGGTGTTAGTTTAGTGGAAACAGTCGTTGCCACTGAAGAGCGTTTAGCGATTCCTTTTAAAAAATACATATTGGCTAATGGTCTAACGGTTATTTTACATCAAGACAACTCTGATCCTTTGGTGCATGTTGATGTAACTTATCATGTTGGCTCGGCACGTGAGCAATTAGGTAAATCAGGTTTTGCTCATTTCTTTGAACACATGATGTTTCAGGGGTCAAAAAATGTTGCCGATGAGCAGCATTTTAAAATTGTTACCCAAAGCGGTGGTAATTTAAATGGTACTACAAATACCGACCGAACTAATTATTATGAAACGGTGCCTAAAAACCAATTAGAAAAAATGCTGTGGCTTGAATCAGACCGAATGGGTTTTTTACTTGAAACTATCACCACAGAAAAATTTGAAGTACAAAGAGCAACGGTAAAGAATGAACGTGGTCAAAATGTTGATAATCGTCCTTATGGGCGTTTAAATGAAACAGTAAACCAGATGACGTATCCAAGAGAGCATCATTATTCATGGCCTGTCATTGGTTATATGACCGATCTAGAGCGCGGTACAGTAACCGATTTAAAAGAGTTCTTTAGCCGTTGGTACGGCCCTAACAATGCAGTATTAACCATTGGTGGTGATATTGATGAATCGAAAACATTACAATGGGTCAATCAATATTTTGGCGGTTTAAAAGCGGGGCCAAAAGTTGACAATATTCCCAAACAGTTAACCAGTTTACCTGATAATCGTTATTATTCGTTTAGTGACAATGTTTCTTTACCGTTACTTTATATTAGTTTTCCTACTGTTTATGGCATGCATAAAGATGAAGCTGCATTGGATGTTTTTTCTAATATAATTGGTAATGGTCCAACCTCTTTGTTGTATAAAAACTTAGTTAAATCGGGCGTTGCTGTGCAAGCAGGTGCGAGTCATCCCTGTAGTGAATTGGGTTGTAAAATGAGTTTTTTTGCTTTACCAAACCCTCAGCAGGGGATGGAGTTAGCTAAAATAGAACAAGTCATTAATGATACCTTACTTGAGTTTGAACAGCGTGGCGTCAATGATGAAGATTTACTAAAAACAAAAGTGGGTATTGAAACGGATACTATTTACGGTTTACAAAGTGTTTCGGGTAAAGTCTCTACTTTGGCGCATTATCAAACTATTTTAGGGGATGCTGATTATACTGAGCAACAAGTTGCGCGTTATAACAACGTGACTAAAGCGGATGTAATGAACGTTTATCAAAAATATATTAAGGGTAAAGGTGCTGCAATACTCTCTATCTATCCTCAGGGTCAACCACAAGTTATCACTAAAGCAGATAATTTTGTTTTACCTGATGTAAATAATCCACCTGAAATTACTCAACTTGATACCCCTATTATGAAAAACACTAGTGGTTTTGACCGTAGTGTTATGCCAAAAGCAGGCGCTAATCCACAAATTGAAATACCTACATTATGGCGTGAAAGTTTTGGTAACGGCTTGCAGATTATAGCAACCCAAAATAGTGAAACACCTACGGTGAGTGTGTTATTAAGTATCGAAGGAGGCACTTTACTCGATCCACTCAAAAAAGCGGGTCTGGCGTCGCTTACTGCGAATTTGATGAATGAAGGAACGAATAATTATACCAAAGAAGAGCTATCTAATGAACTAGCGAAATTAGGCAGTAATATTTCTATTAGTGCTTCTGGGCGAAATACTACCATTCGGGTTAGTTCATTAGTGAAAAACCTAGATGCGACTTTATTACTGATGTTAGACATGATGATAAATCCTGCGTTTGATAAAAATGATTTTGATCGTGTGAAAAATCAGTTGATTCAGTCCTTAGAGCAAGGGGGTAAAGATGCTAACACGCTAGCGGCTAGAGCATTAAAGCAAGTCACTTATGGATCAACTAATCGCGTGGGTTTGCCTGGCAGCGGCACAATTAAAACCGTTTCTGCTATTGAACTTAAGGATATTAAAAACTTTTATAAACTGTATTTCTCGCCAAAAAAGGCCAGTTTAGTTATTGTTGGTGATGTGAGTAAAAGTGATATTTTACCTAAACTGGATTATTTTAAATCATGGCAAGGTAGTGATTATACTATTCCCGTTTATAGCCAGTTTCCAAAGGTTGTGGCGAATAAAATATATTTTGTTGATTTACCCGATGCTAGTCAATCGGTCATTAAATACAGTCGTCGTGCAATGATTTATGATGCAACAGGCGAACACTTTAAAGCGACCTTAATGAACTACCCTTTAGGTGGTGCTTTTAATAGCCGTATTAATTTAAACTTGCGTGAAGATAAGGGCTACACCTATGGCGCATCGAGTCACTTTTCCGCAGGAAAAACCTTAGGTCGCTTCAGCGCTAGTGCGAGTGTTAAAAAAGAGCATACTTATGATGCCATGATAGAAATTGAAAAAGAACTAGCTCAGTATCAAAAAAATGGGTTAACAATCGATGAAGTTGATTTTATGCGCCAAGCTATCTCACAAAATGAAGCATTAAGTTATGAAACACCGGCTCAAAAAAGTGGTTTTTTAAGGCAGTTATTACAGTTTGATTTACCTGAAAACTATGGTGAACTGCAAAGTGATATCATCCAAAATATTACTATTGAACAACTAAATAGAATTGCGGCAAAAGAACTAAATAAATCAATGCATTGGATTGTGGTGGGAGACGGTCAAGTGATTAAGCCACAATTAGAAAAAATGAAATTTAAAATTGTTGAATTACAGTTAGCAAAATAGTAGTAATTTTACTTTAACCATTGAAAAACAATAAAAGCCCCTCATTTATAGTTCATTAAATAAGGGGTTTCGTTTAACACCGTAGGAATTATTTTGACATTATCATTGCATGATTATATTGACGCCTTTAATCAAGAAAAAAACTTCAAAGCCCTTGCTAGTATCGGTCGAGGAATTGAGCGTGAAGCCTTAAGGATTTTGCCAAACGGTCAGCTATCACCGCATGGTCACTATAATAAATTAGGGGCGGCGCTAACGCATGGTGAAATCACGACAGATTATTCTGAAACCTTATTAGAATTTATCACCCCCGTAAGTTACTCGCCAGAGGAAGCCATAGCACAACTGCAAGATATTCAAAAATATACTTTTGCCAACATCAATGGTGAATTGTTATGGCCAATGAGTATGCCTTGTTTTGTTCATGATGCGGAAGAAGTGCCGTTGGCGCAATATGGCAATTCTAATATTGGAAAAATGAAAACGGTTTATCGTCAGGGATTAAAGAATCGCTACGGCTCAATGATGCAAGTTATTGCAGGCATTCATTTTAACTTTTCATTTTCTCAAAATTTCTGGCAAGTTATGCAGTCTCTGCATAACGATGAACAAGTGATGAGCGATTTTATTTCAGATCGATATTTCTCAATATTGAGGAATTATAAACGTTACTGTTGGTTAATTCCGTATTTGTACGGTAGTTCACCTGCGCTTTGTGATTCTTTTTTACAAGGTAAAGTATCACAGTTGCCTTTTAAAAAGTCACCTCGTGGCGCTTTATACTTAGAATATGCAACGTCACTACGTATGAGTGATTTAGGCTATACCAGTAGCGAGCAGTCATCGTTAAAAATATGTTATAACAATTTGCATGATTATGTTGATGGTGTGCAAAAAGCTATTGGATTAAAGTCTGAACAGTTTGCCGATATTGGGTTAAAGGTTAATGGTGAGTATCAGCAACTTAATGGCAACATTCTACAAATAGAAAACGAATTATATGCACCAATCCGCCCAAAACAAGTAATGAAATCAGGTGAAAAACCATCACAAGCATTACGTGATCGCGGTGTAGAATATATTGAAGTAAGAGCACTTGATGTTAATCCTTTTGTTGATACAGGTATTAGCATTGAACAAGTACATTTTTTAGATATATTTTTAACTTATTGTGCTTTTATTAATAACAAAGAATTTGATTGTGATTCACAGCAGCGCCATGATAAAAACATGAATGAAGTGGTACTTCGTGGACGCGATCCTAAATTATTATTATCTGCTGCTAATGGTCAAGGTGAAGTGACTGAAAAGTCGGTGATGACCTGGGGTAATGAATTGTTTGATAATATGGCGCATGTAGCAACACTATTAGATAATGCCTACGACACGACTAATTACAGTGACTCAATCACGAGAGAGCGCGCAAAAATTAATGATGCAAGCTTAACCCCGTCCGCAGAAGTTTTATCTATTATGGTGGAGCAAGAGCAAAGCCTGTCAGAATACTCACTCGCGAAGGCAGCTAAATATCGCCAAGAATCACTTGATCGGGAGTATCAATTTTATTCAGAGCAGTATTTTATTGATGGGGCAAATAAATCTCATCAAAACCAGCTTGATATTGAAGCGAATGACACATTAAATTTTGATGACTTTTTAGCAGATTATTTTAACAGTTAATATTTTTCTGATTGAGTTTATCAAAATAGACAATATTGTTAATGTCAAAGCCTAGCTAGAAGGAGAAGTTTAAAAAGCGCCCCCTGAGTAAACTCTTTTTCATGTTGTTTTGTATTACTCTGTACAACCTATTTTATAAGGAAAAAAAATGCGCTTAACAATTAAGTAAGCGCATAAAAACATGAAACACTAAGGGAATAACATAACTACAAGTTAAGAGTACAAATGACCAGATAAGTTCAATTTATTTATTATATACAACAGAACCCGCCCCTTTTTCTTAAAATTTACGAAAAAATCAGCTATGTAGTGCCAATTCATTGAGAATTCTGGCATTATCAGTTTTATTATAAAATCATAAGAGTTCACTTAATTATGGCATTATTGCTTTCCCCTAAAGTTACCTCTATTTGTTCGATAGTGCTCTGTGCTTTGCTTTTATCTAGCTGTGCAACACCACCACCTCAAAATCCTGAAGATGTTTGTGAAATATTTCGTGAACATAGAGATTGGTATTTTGCTGCAAAAGATGTCAGAGACCGTTGGGGCGTACCTATTCACGTGCCTATGAGTATGATGTATCAAGAAAGCTCATTTAAACATGATGCACAGCCACCTAGAGATTATTTGCTGGGTTTTATTCCGTGGGGTAGGGTAAGCAGTGCATATGGTTATTCACAAGCCAAAACAATGACATGGGACGACTACGTTCGCGAAACAGGTAATTCGGGTGCTGATCGCGATGACTTTGATGATGCTATTGATTTTATGGGATGGTTTATTTTTAAAACACAAAAAATTAACAGTGTATCTAAGTGGGATGCCTATAACCAGTATTTAAACTATCATGAAGGCTGGGGTGGTTTTAAACATAAAAGTTATAAAAAGAAAGGGTGGTTAGTTAAAGTATCAAGAAAAGTAGACAATAGAGCCCTGCGTTACTCAGCACAATTAAAAAGCTGTGAAGCTGATTTAAACCATGGCTGGTTATGGCGATTATTTTTTGGTTAAGAATAAATATACGTTAATTTGACAAAGCATAAATCTTGCCACTTTGTTCTTTTTATTATAAAAAACGAGTAAAGCCAAGTGAACTATAGCGTAGTGATTTTGCAATAACTTCTTTAAGAAAAGATGAAATATTTGTTAAAAAAACGGTTGAAATAACAATAAGCTGTGACTAGTAGGCTTTGAGATTGTTATCCACAGATATTGTGGAAAGCTATTTTTACTATTTGAGCTGTGGATAACTTTGTTATTAACTTTGTTAGGTATATTGTGGACGTCTTAGTATTCTTCTTGCGTTTTACTAACAAAAAATTCTGGCATAACACGTACTATTTTTATTCTGTTATTCGAAACCTCTACTATTTCTATAGGGTAGCCGGCAATACGAACGCTAAGGTTGTTTTGTGGTATGTCTTCTAAATGCTCAATAATTAAACCATTAAGTGTTTTTGGACCATCTGTTGGTAGTTGCCAAGTCATCTCTTTGTTTACGTCACGAATACTCGCACTACCATCAACTAAATAACTACCATCAGGCTGTAAAGTGACTTCTTCACTCGGTGTGGGTGTCATGGTAGTGGTGAAGTCACCAACAATTTCTTCAAGAATATCTTCTAAAGTGACTAAGCCTTGAATATCACCATATTCGTCAACAACTAAGCCTAAGCGCTCTTTTGCATGCTGAAATTTTAATAGTTGAATATTAAGTGGTGTGCCTTCAGGAATAAAATATAACTCACGTACAGCACGTAGTAATGTTGCTTTGGTGAATTGACTTTTTGATAGCAGCTTTAATGCATCGCGCGCATGAATATAGCCAACAACATCGTCAATGTTATCGCGATAAAGTAAAACGCGAGTATGATTAGCTTGGGTTAATTGTTTTTGAATTTTTTTCCAGTCGTCGTTTACATCAATGCCCACTAACTCGCTTCGAGGGATCATAATGTCTTCAACACTTACTTTGTCTAAATCTAATATACTCATTAGCATGCTTTGATCTTGCTCATGCAATAATGCGCCTGATTCATTGACTACCGTGCGCAATTCTTCTGAGCTTAAACTATGTTGTTCCCGCTGTTCAGAGCTAATACCTAAAAGCATTAAAATACCATTAGTGATCCAGTTTACCGCAATGACTAATGGAAATAATATTTTCAGTAATAGTGTCAATAGTATTGAGCTAGGAAAAGCTATTTTTTCAGGGTATAAAGCGGCAAGGGTTTTAGGCGTAACTTCTGCAAAAATTAAAATAACTAACGTTAGTACAACTGTTGAAACTAACATGCCATAGACATCACCAAAATAACGTATACCAATAATAGTAGCAATAGACGCAGCGGCAATGTTGACCAAATTATTGCCAATAAGAATCAAACCTATAAGGCGATCTGGTCGTTTAAGTAATTTACTAACGCGTTTTGCGCCTTTGTGTTTTTCTTTTTCAAGGTGTCTTAGTCGATATCGATTTAGTGACATCATACCAGTTTCAGAGCCTGAAAAATAAGCTGAAATAAGTATCAGTATGCCTAAAACAATAAAAAGCATCTGAGTTGATATGTTTTCCAAAAAAGGGATCCTTTAGTAAAGTAGTAAAGTAGTAAAGTAGTAAAGTTAAGACAGTATAAATTCTTTAACGAATCGACTACCAAAGTATGACAAGGTTAAGAGAACGCTTGCTGTTATCGTTAACAACAATACTCTATGACCGCGCCAACCCTGATAAAAATGTCCGGCTAATATAATAACGTAAATAGCTAAAGCTATTAAAGAGAGTACCGTTTTATGAAGGTTCTCTTTTGCCCAAAAGCCATCAAGAAAAAGAAGACCAATAAGTTGGCTAGCAAACAAACACACAGTACCCATTATTAAAATGGTAAACAGTTGTTTTTCAACTTGCATTAAGGGGGGCAAATGTACCACAGCAGTGAGGTTTTTATTTTTTAATTTTAGGTTGATATAAGCGACCTGAAACGCGTATAACGTGGCAATGATTAAAATACAATAGGCAATTAACGCAATACTTATATGCCCCACTAAAATGGCTTTTTCTGTCATGAGCGGTATTGACTCTGTTTGGGGTATGAAAATCATGATTAACTGCCAAATACCGGCAAAACCATATATTACCGGAAGTAACAAGTTAACTTTCATGCGCAGTGCTATAAGAGAAATAGTGATGGTAATTGCTAAACTAACCAGAGAAATAACATTTGGCAGGCTAAAGTTGATGGCGTCGGGACTTAAAAATAATTGTGCGCCATTAAATATATGTGAGATTACAGCAATAATGGCGAGTACTAAGACTTGGTTAAGATTAGGACCTTTAGGGTGAAATAGGCGCGATAAAATTGCCAAGGTGGCAAGCATGTAAGCAATAAATGCGATGCTATATCCAATAACCAAAAAATCCACTAATTAATTCCTACTAACATACAATTAAAATGATTCTATCAGATAAAATTACCAATACTATGCAATTAAGTAAAAGCTTTGATTTAAATTAAAAAATAAGTAATAAAAACTAAGGAGCTTTCATTTACAGTATTAGCTTTCTTAGGGGTTTAATGGCTAATAATGTAATTAAACTGGCACACGTTAAGCCAAGCCAATAAGGTAATAATTCATGAGAATGTTGCATTTGTTCGCTAATATTAATTGCGTAATAATTCAAAACAAAATCAAGTAAGCTAGCAAACCCGATAGCAGATATAGCAACACCCAATAAATAACGAATTAATACCGCGCCACCCATTTCATTTTTAATTACCCCTAAAGTTGAAATGTTAGTTGCAGGGCCTGCCATCATAAAAACTAAAGCAGTACCAGGTGACAACCCCGCCATAATAAACCCTGCTGCTATGGGGGTTGAAGCCGTAGCACAAATATACATAGGGATAGATATCACAATCATAAGTAACATGGCAGGCAAGCCACTACCGTAGCTTAATAGAAATTCTGGAGGTAAGAAGGTACGAATAATTGCGGCAAAGAGAAGGCCGATAGCTAACCAAACGATAATGTCATCAATTAATTTTGTCGCGGCGTAATATACACCCATTTTAGTTTTTTCAAAAAAATAAGCCAATGCAGACGAGGGAATAAAAGATTTTTTTGATATAATTGCAGTGTTTGTTGCGGTGGTAGATGAACAACATGAACTTGTCTTCGCTTCAATTTTTATTTCTTTAATGGGGGGGGGTGAACTACAGCAACTACTAACGGTAGGTTCAATTGGTAAAACTTGTGGTGCAGGTTGCTTGCTAGCGCAACAACTTGTCTCACTTTGTTTTACATCAGTAGCGGGTAACTTAATATCTTCTTCTTTGATACCTGACACCAGTAACCCCGTAATGATTGCTGACATGATCGCGGAAAAAGGGCGATAAACAGCAAGTATTGGGCCGAGTAGTGCATAGGAAACAGAAACAGAATCAATACCTGTTTCAGGCGTAGCAACTAAAAATGCTGCTGTAGCGGGGGCTGATGCGCCGCTACGTCTTAACTCGGTTGCTACCGGTATTACCCCACAAGAGCATAATGGTAACGGTGCGCCGATCAAAGCGGCTTTAACAATGGCAGATTTGCCTTTGCCTAAATGTTTACTGAGAATTTTACTTGGCACCCAAGCTTTCATTAAACCCGCAATTAATAAACCGAGTAATAACCAAGGGCTTGCTTCAGCACTTAGATCGATAAAGTTTTTGATAAAAGACGTTAACTGTTCCACAGTATTACCCAAATAAATAACGATAAAAAATACAGTTATTATATACCAAAACCACCTCAACATGCGAGTTTTAGGACGGCAGAGTGAATCATAATAACGTGCATATTTCACTGATATCTACTGTTGTTAAAATTTTCTTCTTTAGATTATCGTTAGCGCAGGTATAATAGCGTCATAATTTTTGTTAATAGTTTTTATTCGAGTTATTCATGTTTGATAATCTTTCCGAACGATTAGGTAAAACCCTTAAAAATATCAGTGGGCGTGGTCGCTTAACTGAAGATAATATTAAAGATACCTTGCGTGAAGTGCGCATGGCGTTATTGGAAGCCGATGTCGCTTTACCGGTTATTCGTGAATTTGTTGGTAAAGTGAAAGAGCAAGCGGTAGGTACTGATGTATCTAAAAGCCTAACGCCTGGTCAAGTATTTGTAAAAATCGTTCAAAAAGAACTAGAACTTTCGATGGGTGGCATTAATGAAACCCTAGATTTGAGAGCCGCTCCTCCAGCGGTAGTTTTGATGGCGGGCTTACAAGGAGCTGGTAAAACCACTTCTGTTGCAAAATTAGCTAAGTTTTTAACTGAGCGAGAAAAGAAAAAAGTATTAGTCGTTAGTGCTGATGTATACCGACCAGCTGCCATTAAGCAACTTGAAACGTTAGCTAACGAAATTAATGTCGGTTTTTTTCCTAGTGATATTACGCAAAAGCCTATTAATATTGCCAATGCAGCCATTGATCATGCTAAGAAAAATTTCTTTGATGTAGTTATTGTAGATACAGCCGGTCGTTTGCACGTTGATGAAAGTATGATGGGTGAAATCATAGATCTTCATGCAGCAATCAATCCTATTGAAACGCTATTTACTGTTGATGCCATGACTGGGCAAGATGCCGCGAATACCGCTAAAGCGTTCAACGATGCATTACCTCTAACCGGTATTATTTTAACGAAAACTGATGGTGATGCTCGTGGTGGAGCAGCCTTATCAATTCGTCATATTACGGGTAAGCCTATTAAGTTTATGGGTGTTGGTGAAAAAATAGAAGCATTAGAACCTTTTCATCCCGACAGAATAGCCTCTCGTATCTTGGGAATGGGTGATGTACTGTCACTTGTTGAAGAAATAGAGCAAAACGTAGATCGTGAAAAGGCTGAAAAGTTAGCCAAGAAAGTTAAAAGTGGTAAAGGTTTTAGTTTAGAAGACTTTCGTGACCAACTCGGACAAATGAAAAACATGGGTGGCATGACGGGCATGATGGATAAATTACCTGGTATGGGTAATATGTCGGCAAAAGTTAAAGACCAAATGGACGACAAACTGACCAATCGTATGGAAGCTATTATTAATTCCATGACACCAGGTGAACGCGAATATCCAGATATTATTAAAGGCTCTCGTAAACGTCGTATTGCTGCTGGTTCAGGTACACAAATTCAAGATGTTAATAAATTATTAAAGCAATTCGCTCAAATGCAAAAAATGATGAAAAAAATGTCAGCCAAAGGCGGCATGAAAAAAATGATGCGAAGCATGCAAGGTATGATGCCACCAGGTGGTATGGGTGGCGGTGGCGGAATGTTTGGTCGCTAGGCTCCTTAGTTTTTTGCATTAATAGTCATAACGGCAGACTATTATATAGTGGGAGTGCGTGTTTTTTTACCCGCACTTTGTCTAATTCCAGCCAAACCTTGCATCTTGAATATATATCTTTCTACTGCTTCTCAAGTTTTCCTTGTGTTTATCTCTCAAAAGCGTAAAATACGCGAGCTTTTCTGTCGATTCGGCAGGAAGTGTCTGGAAAATTCGTTTTAACACTTAAATATAAAAGAGGACGATATGGTTACCATTCGTTTAGCTCGTGGCGGCGCTAAAAAGCGTCCATTCTATCAGGTTGTTGTTGCAGATAGCCGTAACTCTCGCGATGGTCGTTTCATCGAGAAAGTTGGTTTCTTCAACCCAACAGCAGAAGGTCAAGCAGAGAAATTACGCTTAGATCTTGACCGTATCAATCATTGGATTGGTCTTGGTGCTGGTTTATCTGATCGTGTGGCTAAGTTAGTTAAAGATGCTCAAGTAGCAGCTTAATGATAAGCTTAGTAGGCAATAGTAGTAATTAGTGAGTTGTTATGAGTACAGAAAATCAAATTATCTTAGGTAAAGTAGGCGCTGTTTACGGTATCAAAGGTTGGTTGAGAATTCATTCATTCACCGATGAAACTGATGCCATACTTGACTATTTTCCTTGGTCATTAAAATTAGGAAATAACACGCGAACAGTAGATGTTACTGATTGGCGCAAGCACAACAAAGGCTTGGTCGTTAAAGTTGCAGGTATTGATGACAGAGATGATGCGCAAGCATTGGTCGGTTCAGAAATATTAACCAACGAAAGTGCACTACCAGAATTATCGAAAGGTGATTATTACTGGCGTGACTTAATCGGCATGGCTGTTGTTACTACTAAAGGTTACGATCTTGGTGTGGTATCTGACATGTTGGAAACTGGCGCTAATGATGTACTGGTTGTGAAAGCGAACCTTAACGATGGCTTTAGTAAAAAAGAGCGGTTAATCCCTTATCTTTTAGAACAAGTTGTTGAATCGGTAAGCATTGAAAATAAACAAATTTGTGTTGACTGGGACCCAGGTTTCTAGCTTGTGACTAGTGTTGATTCTTCTTTGAAGAAAAGCAAAATGTGGATAGGGGTGATAAGCCTTTTTCCCGAAATGTTTGACGCTATTACTGAGTATGGGGTGACAGGCCGAGCAATTCGTAGTGGACTGATTGAGTTTCATAAATGGAACCCAAGAGATTTCACTCATGATCGACATCGTACTGTTGATGATCGTCCTTATGGCGGTGGTCCAGGTATGTTGATGATGGTGCAACCATTACGTGATGCCATTATTTCTGCGCGTAAAGCAGCAGAATGTGACGGCAGAAAAGCTCGCGTTATTTATTTGTCGCCGCAGGGACGAAAATTGGACCAAGCGGGTGTAAGTGAATTAGTGCAAGATGACTGCCTGATATTTATAGCAGGTCGTTATGAGGGCATAGACGAACGACTAATCATGTCAGATATTGACGAGGAATGGTCGGTTGGCGATTACATTTTAAGTGGCGGTGAACTCCCTGCAATGAATGTAATAGATGCAATAGCACGATTAGTGCCAGGTGTATTAGGACACAAAGAATCAGCAGAGCAGGACTCCTTCTCTAATGGTTTATTAGATTGCCCTCATTATACTAGGCCAGACGTATTGACTACCTCTAACGGGGATGAAATGTCGGTACCGAAAGTTTTGCTAAGCGGAAATCACGAATATATACGCTTATGGCGCCAAAATGAATCTCTATTGAGAACATGGACCAGAAGACCAGAATTATTAACAAACCTAGCTCTGACAGCTGAGCAGGAGAAAATGTTAGCTTCTATTAAGAAGCAAACACCCTCCACTTAGTCTGTGCAAACTAGGAAGAAGGTATTATGAGTAAAATTATTGATATGCTCGAACAAGAGCAATTGAAAACCGATCTTCCAACATACGCCCCAGGCGATACTGTTGTAGTTCAAGTAAAAGTTACTGAAGGTGATAAATCACGTCTTCAAGCATTTGAAGGTGTTGTTATTGCTGTTAAGAGCCGTGGCTTACATTCTGCGTTCACTGTTCGTAAAATTTCGAATGGTGTTGGTGTAGAGCGTGTATTCCAGACACATAGCCCAATTGTTGACTCAATTGAAGTTAAACGTCGCGGTGACGTACGTCAAGCTAAACTTTACTACTTGCGCGAGCTATCTGGCCGTAAAGCACGTATTAAAGAAAAATTGGCAAAAAGATAATCTCTTTTTAACCCAGTTTTGCTTTAGTAAAATGACTAAAAAAAGCCTGAATAAGCAATTATTCAGGCTTTTTGTTTTTAGGTCATATCATTCAGTCGCTATTTTCTAGCTCTTTAATATGTCTTGTAGTACTATTTTTAGAGATCAAAATATTGATAATGATTTTATTTAATAAAATGTAGGAGAATAAAACCTTTGCAACTTACATAAAACTACGGGGTAGATAATTAAGCCATTAATTATTTCATCTAGCTTAGTTAAGTGGCGCAAGTAGCGAGCCTAAAATATCGTCAGTTAAACTCAGTTTGTTATCACTAACTTCTTCAGATAATAACGCTTTTGCTAGCTCAGCTTTGTTTTGTTGTATTTTTTGAATTTTTTCTTCTATTGAATTTTCAATAATATATTTGTAAACAAAAACAGGTTTGTCTTGTCCAATACGATAAGCTCGATCAGTGGCTTGGTTTTCTACCGCAGGGTTCCACCAGGGATCAAAGTGAATAACCGTGTCGGCTGCCGTTAAGTTTAAACCCACACCACCTGCGCGTAGGCTAATTAAAAATACAGGTACATCACCCCGTTGAAATTTATCAACTACCTCTTGTCTTTTAGTGGTTGAACCGGTTAATTTAACATAACCAATTCCCGCATCAACCAGCTCATTCTCTATCAAAGCAAGCATGCTGGTGAACTGTGAAAAAATTAATATTTTACGGCCTTCATCAATTTGCTCAGGTAATGTTTCCATTAAATAATCAAGTTTAGCCGATTGTTCTATCTTTTTAGCGCCTTCAAGTGATAACAGTTTAGGGTGATTACATACCTGCCTTAGTTTTAATAACGCATCTAAAACTTCTATCTGACTACGTTTTAAACCTTTATCGGCAATAATATCTTTTAAACGACTATCCATCGCTAAACGAACTGATTCATACAATTCAGCTTGTTTACCTTCAATACGCAATTTTTGAATTATTTCGGTTTTAGGTGGTAGCTCAGTAGCTATTTTATCTTTGGTTCTACGTAAAATAAACGGCTTAATACGTTGGTTTAATAACTGCTTACGTTCTAGCTCACCATGTTTTTCTATTGGTGTTCTAAATAGTTTGGTAAATTGTCTTTGCCCGCCTAAAAATCCGGGCAGTAAAAAGTTGAACTGCGCCCAGAATTCGCCCAAATGATTTTCCATAGGCGTACCCGTTAAACACAATTTATGTTGTGCTTTAAGTGAGAGAAACGCTTGGTATAATTTTGTTTTAGTATTTTTTATATAATGCGCTTCATCAAGAACAAGGTAATAAAATTTTTGCTCACTATAGTATTCTAAATCTTTAGTAATTAACGCATAACTGGTAATGATTATATCAACTTGATTTTCATTCCCCTTAGGGCCTTCAAACCCTTCAAGGCAACCAAAGTGCTCTTTACGTTTACTACCGTGTAATACTTGATAAGAAAGTTGTGGAGTAAATTTATCGATTTCATTAGCCCAGTTAAAAATAACACTGGTGGGCGCAACAATTAATACGGGTTTATTCAGTCGGCCTTGCTGTTTTTCAATTAATAAATGAGCCAATGTTTGAATCGTTTTACCTAAACCCATATCATCAGCTAAAATACCATTTAATTGGTATTCTCGTAAAAACTGTAACCAGTTAAGTCCTTGATGTTGATAAGTTCTTAAGGTCGCGTTTAAACCTACGGGTATAGCCACAGAGGTTACTTGTTGAAAGTTTTTTAGTTTATCAGCCAGCACTCTTAATTTACTTGTACCTGTTGCTATAATGGCTTGATCATCTAACATGGATAACGTTTGATGACTTTGAAAACGTGAAAGCTCCATGGTGCCATCTTTGTTTAAAGCATTGGGCATAAAGAGTTCAATAAACTGTTTTAATATTGGCTGCACGCTTTCATAACGCAAGGCAACAAAATTACCATTGTCTAGATCAACATAAATAGGTGAATCAGGAGCCATAAGCTGTTCTTTTTCGCGATCAAGCAATACCGATTTAGGGAGCTGTTCAATAGCACCAAGCAAAATAGGAAACGCAGGCATTTTTTTACCATCAATGGTTAAGTTTAACCCTAAGGAGAAAAAATCGTGGTCATGAGTTTCAATTACTTCGGCATCAAATATGCTATCAGTGGAAAGCGCTTTAAAATAAAAATTATCAGCAAAGGTAATATTCCAGCCCAAATCTTTAAGTAATTGTACTTCTTGATGCAAAAAATGATGCCAAAAGTACCGTCCTTGCATGAGCATTGAAAATTTAGGATCTTTATCTTTATTCAAATAATCTTCGTTGGTAAAAGTATAACGTTTAGGTTTAGGCTGAGCGATAAATTTTAACGTGGTAAGTTTATCTAGCACTGTTTGTTCAAAGGTTAAATCTCGATAAAGCTTTATCTCGCTTGAGCTATCACTATCAGTTAAATTTGCTGGCGTAACTGTAACACTCTCATTATGCGGATTAAGTAAAGTACCTTGATAGGAAAAATCAACCTGCACATTACCCGTTTGTGGATTAGTTTCTGAGGGCGTAGAAAAGTGCAAATATACATCAGGTTTTGTTAACGTTTGTGAGAATTTTGTTTTTGGTTTAGGTAAACGCTGCACTGCATCACCTAATGACATCGATAGCTTATTCAATACCCAGGGTAATTTATCTTCTTCAAAAATGGGTGAATTGAGTAAGTCTGCTTCAAAATCACATTGCGTATTGGTATTGATTTTACCAAAGCAATTATGTTCTTCATCATAATAACAAAGTGGTTGTGCTTTGATAAGTAGAATACTGGTTGACGGCTTCATTAAAACAAGCTGTAGGGTATGTAAATTGTTATCAAGTGCCGTCCACTGCCACTGTGCTTCTAGCGGTTCACCTAAGGTAATAGCTTCGTCTAGGTCGTAGTTTTTATGCCAAAAGCAGCGGTTAGTTTTTATAATACGCTCAAACAAATCGAAATATTTAATGGTATCGGCAAATTGGTTAGTACGCATAAGCTCGGTAAGTACCGCTACATCATCGTTAGTGGCATAGGCACTACTAATTAAAGAGCTGACAGAATATTCATTACCAAGTGAACTACTCCACCCGCCACTTTTTTTGGGTCTAGATGATTTAATACTTAGTGTGAAATGGTCGTCTTCGTTATAACCGTCGGGTTTTAAAAAATACAATAACGATTTTTTTTGGCTATTAGGGGGATATCTACTTGGTTGAGCTTGAAAATTGCTAAGCCATTTATCAATGACTCTTTCAGGTGAAGCTGTGCTGTTTTGGTCAAAATGTTCATGAATAAAACACTGTGCTAAAGCTGCACCATGTTTACAATCACGACCGACATAACAATCACAATAACTAGCGATGTCGCCCTGTTTATCATCAAACACTAAACGCGTTAAATAAACCTTCTGGCGAGAGCGCTCACTAAAAACTACACCGCGAATTATTTCACCATCAAGGGCACAGGTTTTAATACCTTTAGCATTAAAAATCCTTGTTCCTTTTTTCCATTCATTTTTGGGAAAGTGTTGTTCAAGTAATTCAGGTGTAAATATGTTTTTGGTCATAAGTCTTTAATTATTAAGAATTCAAATAGGGTGGTAAGTTGATAAGTTAGGTCGTTATCTCTTGGTTAATAGCATGAAAATATTAATAAGATGATAAATATCAACTACAGCAAGAGAACCTTCAAGGTTTACTGCTAATAGCGAGCCACTCATTATTTTAGCTGAATAATACCACTGAGACATAAAAGCTTCAATGCGGCTTTTGTACAAGTACGGTAATTGTACTTAAATTCTGCCTTTTTAATGATTTTAGCAAAGTAAATTAATAATTGACGAACTAAATTAACAATAAATGACCTAGTTAATTTTTGAAATTAAAAGTAAAATCACATCAAAAGTATATATACATTACCAATATATAGGCATGTTTGAGTGTACTTGAGACGTGTTTAATTAACATAAACAATTAATATCACTGAAAATGGTTTAAACAAGGAATAAGGTGTGATTTCAAAAAAAGTAAGAGAGTTATTTGTCTCATTAATGGAAGCATCAGAGGATTCTCCAGTTTCCTATGATGTTGAAACTGAACAATACAATGGCTGTTTCAATAGCGCTGTTGTTGAAAAATATATCGACTTAGGTGCGCTAGAACTTGTTGATGTAGGGGAGGGGAACACAACTATTATACTCAACAATAGAGATGACTTTTTAAGCTCTTTTGCTGCGGGTGCTAGAGAGGCTAATAATGGCAGTGATCAATCGTATGCGGATTATAACGCCAATCCGTTTGCTTTTTCAGTGGGCTATGAACACTTTCATCAAATAGCTAAGAAAAAGCGGCAGATAAGTGGGTATGTTTGCCATGGTTTCGAAAGTGCAGATACTGGCTTGATACACCAACAATAAAGTCATTCGTTGTATCATTAAGAGCAATGATATAAAAGTAGAGTCTGAGAGACTTTACGTTTTTAGTGCTAAACGTTTAGCACTGATTCTTGGGATATAGCGTCGAAATAAACTCACACTATGCTTGGTCTGTATTGAACGGAATAAAATTACGGCAGGGTTTGATCGATTTCACTAACTGACGTTGGCATAAATACGCTAAAATAGCTGGCTATTATTTATCCTTTGAGCCCTTTATCTTAATGACCTCTGTTACAACACCTGCAACCTTTACAGAACTTGGCCTTATTACCCCTTTATTAGCGCGATTAGCGGAGCTGAAATATCAACAGCCAACGCCGATTCAAGCGCAAGCTATCCCAAGTGTATTAGCGGGACGTGACTTAATTGCAGGGGCAAATACTGGTTCGGGTAAAACAGCAACCTTTGCTCTGCCTATGTTACAGAAATTACGCGCTAACATCTCATCTAGCAGCAAAAGCAACAAAGGTAACTTTGTTACCGGACTAATTTTAGTGCCTACCCGAGAACTAGCCAAGCAAGTTGCTGACAGCATTAAATCTTATGCGGTGCATTTTAACGGCGAAATTAAAACTGTTGCTGTTTTTGGTGGAGTATCAGTTAATAAGCAAATGCTCACATTACGCGGCGGCTCTGATATTTTGGTGGCAACGCCGGGTCGATTACTCGATTTGATTTCAAGTAATGCCATTAAGCTCGATAGGGTTAACACCTTAGTGCTTGATGAAGCTGACCGTATGTTAAGTCTAGGTTTTGCTGAAGAATTAACTGCGTTGTTAGCCTTAATGCCAACGAAAAAACAAACCTTATTATTTTCAGCAACCTTTCCTGAACAAGTAAAATCGTTAACCCAAGAGCTGCTTAACAACCCGATTGAAATACAATTACAAAGTGCGGATGCCAGCACCTTAGTACAGCGTGTTTTTACCGTTAATAAAGGCGAAAAAACAGCCGTTTTAGCGCATTTGATCAAAGAAAATCAATGGCGACAAGCACTTATTTTCGTTAATGCGAAACATCACAGTGAACACTTAGCTGAAAAATTGGCTAAACGTGGCATTACCGCCGCGGTGTTTCATGGCGACAAAGGCCAAAGTGAACGTAGTCGTGTGCTTTACGGCTTTAAAGCCGGCGATATTGAAGTGTTAATTGCTACGGATATTGCTGCCCGTGGTCTAGACATTGAAAAACTGCCTGTAGTTATTAATTTTAACTTACCCAGAAGTCCATCAGACTATATGCATCGTATCGGTCGAAGTGGTCGTGCTGGAGAAGTAGGTTTAGCAATATCACTTATCGATCATGAAGATTACCATCATTTTACCGTGATCGAAAAGAAGAACAAAATCTGGCTTGAACGTGAACAAGTGGAAGGTTTTGAAGCTGATGAAATTAGCGATAATTCAATTTTAGCTACAGAGAAACCAATGGCAAAACCTGAAGGCACAGGTAAGAAAAAACGCAAAAAGAAAATGACAGTAAATGCCGATATCTGGTCGGGATATTCTAAGCCGGAATAACTTAACTCGCATAAACATTAAGATCTAACGTAGCCTTACCTTTGTTGTAGAGGGGTTAATAGAAGCGTTAGCAGGACGAATTTTCAGAGCTAAGAGCACTTACAAAGCATTAATGAAATTTAGCTGACTTTAAAGGCCGATACATAACGTATCGGCCTTGTCCGTTTGATGCTTATTTACTTTATGAAGTTCTGAATAGTTTTACTGTCTGTTCATGCCTTGAGCCGAAGCGACGATGTGGTAGACTCTTGTTTTGAATGTATTCGATTACGTTATGATATATTTATTATTTAATTAAAGAGAACTCATGTTTGCCAATATCTCCCTACCTGCTTCGGACGAAATTATAGACTTGATGGCACGTTCATCGAAAGATGAAAGACCTTTTAAAGTTGATTTAACCGTAGGTGTTTATAAAGATACCAATGACAACGTAGTGTTAATGAAAGCGGTGAAGAAAGCCGACCAACAGCTTGCCAATGAAGGACGAAATAAAGGTTATATCGGTTCAAAAGGTGATCTTGAATATGTTCAATTACTACAAGAACTTGCGTTTGCAAACCAAACAGTTAATGGCTATGTAAGTGGTATTCAAACGGCTGGGGGAAGTGGTGGTTTACGAGCCATATTAGATTTAATTAAACTAGCAAACCCTCAGGCTAAAATTTGGGTAAGTAACCCAACGTATGCCAACCATATTCCCACCATTGTAGCCGCCGGTTTGGCTTATGAGGAATACCCTTTTATTGACGATAAAACGATGATGCTTGATGAAAGTGGACTGTTCAATACACTTGAAAAATTAGGCGTTGATGACGTTGTGCTACTGCACGGCTCTTGCCATAACCCTTCAGGATTGCGTTTAACATTGCAACACTGGGAACAAATTGCACAGCTGTCAAAATCAACAAATTTTTTGCCATTAATCGATACCGCTTATCAAGGGTTTGCTGACGGATTAAATGAAGATGCTGTGGGCTTAATTACTATCGCTAATAAGGTTGATCGATTAGCACTTTGCGTGAGTTGTTCGAAAAACTTTGGTTTATACAGTGATAGAGTAGGTGCTGCTTATATTCTAAGTCCAACACAAGAAGAAGCAAACAAAGCACAATCTCAACTCGCTATTATGAGTAAAGCTACTTATTGGGTGCCACCTTCTAATGGCGCTGAAATTGTAAAAACCATTTTTAAAACACCTGAATTGAAAAAAATGTGGTCAGATGAACTTACCCAAATAAATAGTAAAATTAAAGGTATAAGAGAAAAACTTTGCGCTGCATTTCGACAATACTCAGGTGATAATTATTTTGATTATATTTTATCTCAAGAAGGCATGTTTTCTATGTTGCCGGCAACAGCAGAACAAATGGAAATACTGAGAGATAAATATGCCATATATGGCTTGAATAACGGACGAATTAATCTTGCATCAATTCATGAAGAACATATTGATTACCTAGTAGAAAGTGTTTTATCGGTCACACGCATTAATAAATAACCTTTGAATATAAACGTTGGCATTTAAATGAGTTACTACGACTTAATCGATATGCTCAAATCGTATCAGCATTATAGTATGTCATTACCGTAGTTGGTTTAAGTGCCATAATTTGGCTTGTTGGATAAAAAAGCAATGGTGCCTTGTCGCTTCTACTTAAAATATTAGCCGCTGAAAATATTGGGACAAGTTAATTAAATAAGGCGTACCGCGATGTAAACCTTATTGTTTTCTTTTTTATCTCAGTGGTCACCTATCACCACTCAAAGCAGCTTTGCTGTTATCACATATCTTTCATTACCATTACTACTACTAGTATTACTTATATTAGTAAAAGGGTAGCAAGTGATCAAAATTAATTGAGAGTCATCTGCCAAAACGGGTAGCTCACCTGTTGAAGCATCAACAATATCAATTCCTTCAACTTGATAAAGTTGGCTTTGACCATGTTTGTCAGCTAATGAAATTATATCGTTCATAAATACCTCCTCTAAAAAAGAAAAATGACTATCTCTATGTCCTGCAACAACAAAGGGTTTAGTGCTTGTGGTTTGATTAAAAGGGGCGATAGCACCAACTGAAAAAGCTAATGTGGTAGGATCGCCGCCGTTAAGCACAACCACACTTTTATTTAAACGTTCAAATGACAGCTCTGCAATGGGGTAAGTGTCTGCCCACAGCCAAGGTTTTATTTTTTGTTGTAAATCAATTGTCTGATGCCAGCTGTAACGAATTAATTGTTCAGAGATCCAGGCTTTTACTGGTAACCAGCTAGCATGCAGACAAAGCAAGCTGCCCGTAATAAGTAATGATTTTTTAATTGTTTTTTTCACGACGACTCACCATTTTTAAACGTCTATTAGCCAGCCATGTAAAGTTACCAACCTTCACTAATACTAAGCCTAATAACAATAGCGTTATGCCAATCAAAAACTGTAATTGCCAACCCAATGATGTTTGGGGCATAGCTACCATTAAACTCTCATGGGCTTGAATAACGTTGTTTTTAGCTTTTTGGACACGAGATAAGTTGTTTTTGACGCGTAACGACGAGTCTTCGAGCCGCTTTTCTACCGCAATAAAGCTAGTATAAGGGGATATTATTTGGTGAGTGAGTGATGTGGCAATAACCTGCGCCTTTACCTTTTCTTTATTTGCGCCGATAACAAGGCTATCGAGTAAACTTTCCATTTTTCTCCGTGCCCAAAGTGATGAAATACCTTTTGATGACTCGCGATTATCAATCATTAACGATTGGTACCAAGGAGTTGATGCAGTATCACCTGTTAATTGAACACTCGTGATAGGAAACTGAGATTTAAGTGCAATTTGCAGCGGTTCACCAAAATATAAATCAGGGATCTTTTTAGGATACACTTCCACTTGCTGCAGCACTTGGCTCTCGAGTGTTAAGTTAATATTACTGATTGCAGGTTGGCTAATTTTTGTCATGAAGTGAGTCATTTTTTGTTGAACCTCATTATTGTTTTGAATAAAAACATAACTGCCTCGACCGAATTGAGCTGCTTTCTTCATAAAGTAACCATTGGGTGCTGCGCCTATTCCTACTGTATATAAACGAAAATTCCCTTGAGCCGTATTAAGTAGTTGCATTAGCTCAAATTCATTTGCGACTGCGCCGTCAGTAATAAAAATTATTTGGCGAATGGCTTTTATTGATTGCGCTTCATTTTTCTTCATCATTAACGCATTGCTAAGTGGTCGATACATTTCAGTGCCACCGTCGGCATTTAAATCGTCAATAAATAGCTGTGCTGTATTGATGTTTTGTTCTGAGGCCATTTGAGTGATAGGGAACAGTAATTCTGTATCATCATCGAAAGCGATGACATTGAAGCTGTCTTTATTGTTAAGCTGTAATAGAGCAAGTTGCAGACTAGCTTTCGCTTGTTCCATCGAGCCTCCTTGCATTGAACCGGAAGTATCAATAATAAAAATGATATCTCTTGCTATCACTTTTGCTACTTCTGTTTTTGGCGGAAAAAAGGTTAATAAAGTATAATGTTCACCTAAAATTTCTTCGGTAAAACTACTTATTTGAGGTTGATTACTTGCTAATAACTGCCAACTTAAATCAACACTTTTACTAGAAACTGCCGGTGTTTTGTCTAACGTAATAAAGTATGCGTTTTGATCGCTGTTTAATGCGCGTGATTTTATTTTATGGCTGTCACTAAAAATAGAAGTAATAGGGATACCTGAGTTTAATTGAATGTTTATCGATGACTGGCTACGGGCAACCGATCGAGAGCGCGTGTTCGGCGAATTCGGGTCTAATACGTTAAATGATTCAGGCCACTGTTTATAGGAGTGTTCTGGTGAGTGTGAAGTCGATTTTGGTTGGTATCGTTGAGTGAATGCCAGTGGTAGTCGTAAAGTAAATTTACCATTGGAAAAAGAAATAGGCATGATAAATTTTAACGTAACAACAACAGATGATTGTGCTGGAATATTCGCTATTTTGTTGGTAAATAAATTTGGACGATGTTGTTCTACTAAGCTTGCTTTTCTTCCTTGTTTTTTTACTTTTTGGTAAAGGACTTTTGCGGCTTTTTTTTCCATTATTTCGCCAATTATTTCTTTATCGTCCATTTTTATTATTAATCGTTTTACTGCCGAGTTTTCAGGTAGTGGAAACTGATACTTGCCCTCTAACGCAATAGCATAAGGGTTAATGAACGTTTGGTTTATTTCTACGTAAGCCACTAAACCATTAATTTCAATGTTGGTTTGAATATCGATAGGTAAGGTTGCACGTATGGCCTTATTTGGATGTTCAAAAATTAATGTCGGGCCATGAATGAAAACATTGTCAGTTTGTAGTTGTTCCTTCATATAAAGTGGATTACTTTGTGCAAAAGGGACTAAAACCAAAGAAACTATAATGATAAGTAATAATATTAGTGAATATTTTAACCATTTATAACGTCTTTTTTTAGACTGTTGTCGGTAATAAGTTGAATTTTTATAATCGATAAGTTGTAAGTTTTTTTTAGAAGTGAACATCTCTTGCTCTTGTCTTTATGTGATATAGGCTATTTAAGCAAAGTATTGAGTGTGAACGGTGTCAGAATAAAGGCAAAGTACTGACAAGATATGTCGAAAAGATGGCATGTGATGTTTTTAAATAAAAGGGGTGGGTAAAATGACGTTAGAGACTGCGTTTGCTTAGTTTTTATCGATAAACCTTGCTGCATTGATAAATATAGTGATAATCGGGCAAGGTTTTATTTCCTGAGTTTATAAAATGCAATTATTAGAGATAGCGTGTTTAGGTAAAATACTACGGTTAGAAGGTTCAATGGCAGGGTGGCAGCAATTATTTTGGGATGGCCAATGTGTTTCTCAAATTGATGCGAATGCCGATAGTGAGAAGTTTTTACATCAGTTTTTATTACAAAGTGAGCAGGGCGAGTTACAGGTTGAGCTTAAGGGCTCACTGCAATGGCAGCCATTTGATCTGCAATTTCAGCTGTTACTGAATAACGAGTTGCAGCATGAAAATACCCTCAATGAAAAAGATATAGAACAACGTGAAATAACCCAAGGTGAAAAGCAACCAATGAAGTTTAGCTTTGTTGGAATGGCCGGTCTTGGCTTGAAATTATTGAAAAGTGCTAAGGTGGTTAAAGTGTTATTTGCTGCAGGCAGTTTAGCAGCTTATAGCTGGTTATTCTCTATTGAGTTTGCCATTGCGCTTGTTCTTTGTTTAGTTTTTCATGAGTATGGTCACATCAAAGCGATGAAATACTTTGGTTTAAAAACTAAAGGCATATATCTTATCCCTTTTGTGGGTGGCTTAGCGCTAAGTGATGACAAAATTAATACCCGTTGGCAAGATGTTTTTATTTCAATAATGGGGCCGTTCTTCGGCTTGATACTCTCTATTGCCTGCTTAATTGGCTATTGGCTTACCGACATAGAAATACTTGCCGGTTTAGCGGTATTTAATGCGCTACTTAATTTATTTAATCTGTTGCCCATATTACCCTTAGACGGTGGTCACATACTTAAAAGTATCGCTTTTTCAATCAATTCTAAAGTAGGTTTAGTAGCTTGTCTATTAGGTGCAGCATCAGGTGTTTATATTAGTTATCACTTTGGTTTAGCGTTATTAGGTTTTTTATTGGCTATTGGTAGCATTGAAATAGTCTTTGAATATAAACGTCGGCATTTAAGTGAGTTACTGCCACTTAATCGATATGCTCAAATTGTATCAGCCTTATGGTATGTTGTTACTGTAGGTGGTTTAAGTGGCATTATTTGGTTTGTTGGCCAAACAGGCAATGGCGCTTTGTCATTACCGCTTAAAATATTGGGTAGTTAAGGTACTTTGTAACTAATGACGTCTGTGCTCTTTGTCGTTATCAATATAAAAGTGCAGTAAACTAATTAACCGCTACTTTAGCCATCGAATGAGTAAGCGTAGGGATATCAAACCGACTAACTTTAAGTCGCTCAATAGGGGGGACTTTTTTAATAAATCGGCTTGCAATTAAATAGACGTTCGGTCTATTATATAAATATGAATTTACCAATAACAAAAGCACGTCGTGGCAGACCACCAAAAGTATCTCGCGAAAATCAAGATACTAAAGCTGAATTAATCCGCAGCGGCCTTGAACAATTGACTGAAAGAGGTTTTACTTCGTCAGGGGTTGATAAGATCTTGAAAAAGGTTGGCGTGCCTAAAGGTTCTTTTTACCATTATTTCGCTAGCAAAGAAGCATTTGGCCAGGCTGTTATTGAACAGTATGCTAATTATTTTGCTAATAAATTAAATGCTTGTTTGTTAGATGAATCTTATCCACCTTTAGCTCGCATAAATAATTTTGTGAACGATGCCAAGATGGGCATGATCCGCTATCAATTTAAGCGGGGATGCTTAGTAGGAAACCTTGGGCAAGAAATTGAATTATTACCAGAAAGTTTTAGACAGCCATTGATAGAGATATTATTGTGCTGGCAACATTGCATAGCAAACTGCCTGAAAACAGCACAAATGCAAGGTGATATATCAAATACGGCCAATTGTGAGCAGCTAGCCGAATATTTTTGGATTGGCTGGGAGGGAGCAGTGAGTCGAGCAAAACTGGTACAAGATACTAAGCCATTAGACAATTATTTCAACCACTTTATCGCGGCTTTGCCTAGATAAAAATTTAATTATTAATAGACGATCAGTCTAAATAAGGAGCACTACATGTTTACAGGTATTTTAATTGAAAAAGATGATCAAGGTTACCGAGCTACAGTCAAAGATATTGATGAAAGCGTACTACCTGAAGGTGATGTTACCGTTAATGTTTCGCATAGCACTATTAATTATAAAGATGCGTTAGCGATCACTGGCAAAGGTCCTGTAGTAAGAAAATTTCCTATGGTTCCAGGTATTGATTTAGTTGGTACTGTTGAACACAGTGAAAGTGATAAATTTAATGTTGGCGATAAAGTGCTACTCAATGGCTTTGGTGTAGGTGAAAATCACTGTGGTGGTTTGGCTCAAAAAGCGCGTTTAAAAAGTGAATGGTTAATTCCATTAGCTAAAGGGCTTTCACCACGCCAAGCAATGGCTATTGGCACTGCAGGCTATACCGCAATGCTTTGTGTCATAGCCCTTGAAAAAAATGGAGTGACTCCAGATAAGGGTGAAATTTTAGTGACGGGTGCTAACGGTGGTGTTGGTAGCTTTTCAATCGCGATATTAGCAAAATTGGGTTATAACGTGGTTGCTTCAACCGGTAGAGTAGACCAAGCAGAATACCTTAAGAAATTAGGTGCTTCACAGGTCGTTGATCGTAAATTATTATCAGAACCTGGTCGCCCATTAGCGAAAGAACGTTGGGCTGGCGCAATAGATTCTGCAGGAAGTCATACTTTAGCGAATGCTTGTGCTAGTACAAAATATGGTGGTGTTGTTGCTGCTTGTGGTTTAGCACAAGGTATGGATTTACCTGCCTCGGTTGCACCCTTTATTTTACGTGGTGTGACTTTAGCCGGTATTGATAGTGTGATGCGACCGATTGAAGATCGCATTGAAGCTTGGGAACGTCTTGCTGATATTCTAGATCCAGAAGTATTTGAAGATATCTCTACCGATATAGGCTTGAGTGAAGTCATTGCTACAGCCGAAGCGTTAATGGCTGGTAAAGTTCGTGGCCGTGTGGTTGTTGATATCAACCGATAAGGTGAATGGAGTGTCCCGAGTCTTAATTAAGTGATCCCGTTCATCCTGAGCCTGTCGAAGGGCGCTGCGATTAGCCCCTTCGACTGCTTCGCGCTCAGGGCGAACGGAGGAAGAATTCAGGGTTAATCTAGCAGTAAATAAGTCTAAAGTTAATGGGGGCTCCCGTTCATCCTGAACCTGAATGGGGGATCCCGTTCACCCTGAGCCTGTCGAAGGGCGACAAGTTCAGGGCGAATGGCGGTGTGATTAAGAAGATCCGTTTGAACTTTACTATGAGTTGAACATTGGAATTCTTAAGCTCTCTCTTTTAAGTAAACGCTCTGCAACGTCAGTGGTTACTTGATAAAATTCATTAATATATTCTTCTGCTTTTAAATACGTTTGTATTTGGCTCTTTACTTTACATGGATTATCGCATTGTAATGAAAAAACTAGCGTGTATTTTCCCGGTATTTTTTCTGAAAGTGTCTTCGCATATGTTTCAGGATCTTGAGTCGTGCATCCAATTCTAATCACATCAGAGAAAAAAGAATGTGTCATAACATAAACATTACCAAGTAATATCTCGCTGCTTTGAGTAGGCTGCGGTGTGTTTTTCATATCCTTATCTCTATTTAATGGGGAAATAAGATGAAATTATAGCTTATCTTCTACTTAGTATGGATAATAGTGTGGATAAATATTGATAATAGTCGGTTATACTACACGCAAACTATGCTTTGAAAATATTTTAAAGCGGTGACATAAACAATCATCTACACAACAAATAGCTTTAGGTAATTTAATGATAAATAATGATCTTCTTCGTCGTATCAGCACCATTTTTGATTTTAATGATGAAAAAATACTCGCTGTATTTCAGCTAGGGCAAGGTGTGATTACCGCAGATCAATTAGCGGACACCTTTAAAGAAAAAGATGACAGTAGTTATAAACCACTATTAGATGTTGAGCTCGCCTGTTTTTTAAATGGTCTTATTATTGAAAAAAGAGGTCCAAAAGATGGTCCACAACGTGAAACAGAACAAGAGTTGAGTAACAATATTATTTTTAATAAAGTAAAAATAGCCTTAGCACTGAAAGCGGATGAAGTGATTGCCATTTTAGAATTGGCAGAATTAAGTTTAGGTAAATATGAATTAAGTTCGTTTTTTAGAAGTGCTAATCATAAGCATTATAGAGACTGTAGCGATGATGTATTATCTACTTTTTTAAAGGGCTTGAAAATTAAATTGTCACACTAATTTGATTTTTACCTACTATTTTTACCTACTGTTTGAGACACTTAATGTCATTTTCAAAACTTAGATTATGTGATCCTATTTTACATGCGCTAACTGACCTAGCTTATAGCGAACCTACTGCTATTCAAAAAAAAGCGATACCGGTTGTGTTATCAGGTAAAGATTTAATTGCTTCTGCACAAACAGGCACAGGTAAAACGGCTAGTTTCGTTTTACCGATATTACAAAAACTGAGTGCAGAGCATAATCAACATACACTTCGCGGTAAACGCATTCGTGCACTTATTCTTGTGCCTACCCGAGAGTTGGCGGTGCAAGTTGAAGCAAGTATTGGGCATTATGGTAAATACTTAGAGCTCAGCTCAATGGCGATGTATGGTGGTATTGACTCTCAGCCTCAAAAACAACGGTTAATATGGGGAGTTGATATTATAGTTGCCACCCCAGGCAGATTATTAGATATGGCACATCAACGAGCGCTGCACTTTGATGAACTTGAAGTGTTGGTACTTGATGAAGCAGATAGAATGCTTGATATGGGTTTTATTGAGGACATTAATAAAATCATTGAGCGCTTACCTAAGCAGCGTCAAAACTTACTGTTTTCAGCCACTATTTCTGAAGATGTTCGTTCTTTAGCCAGAAGAACTATTACTGATCCAGTTGAAATTTCAATTACGCAAAATAGTGCGTCGAAACCTAAAATTGAACAATGGTTAATTACGGTAGATAAAGGTAATAAATCAGCATTACTTAGTCATTTAATAAAAGAACAGCTATGGGAACAAGCGCTTATTTTTATTGAAACCAAGCATGGGGCAGCTAAGCTTGTAAGTCAGTTAGAAAAGCGCGGTATTACGGCTGAATCGATTCATGGCGGTAGAACGCAAGACGTTCGAGAACAAATACTTAACGACTTTAAATTAGGCAAAATTAAGTTTTTAGTCGCAACAGGCATTGCCGCTCGCGGTCTTGATATTGGTGAGCTTGCTCGCGTTGTTAATTATGACCTACCTGACAAAGTAGATGATTATATTCATCGCATTGGTAGAACAGGCCGTGCGGGTGCTAGCGGTGAAGCTATTTCTTTTGTTGCAAAAGATAACTTTAGAAACCTTTGTGCTATCGAAATGCGTTTAGGCCATGTTATTAAGCGAAAAGATTTTGAAGAGTTTCCCGTGAAAAAGGTAGTGCCAGTCTCTATTTTAAACTTTGTTCCTAAAAATAAACGAGTATAAAATAGCTGTTTCATGGTAAAATCCGCCACCGATTTTGATCGTTTGATCGAAGAGTTACATTTTAAACACAGAAGTATAAATTATGATTATGTCCCTTATACGTTGGCCTATCGGTCGTCTTATATTACTTGTTAACTTTGTTTTTTCACCTAAGTCACCAAAAAGAAGCTCAACAGAGCAGGCGAAAGTTGATGATAAAACTAAAAACATAAGTTTGTATCAATTACCTAGTTGCCCTTTTTGCGTAAAAGTACGTCGTACAATGAAGCGTGAAGGTTTGAATATTGAATTGCGAAATATTAATCAAAAAAATGATTATCGTGAAGAGCTTATTCGTGAAGGTGGCAAAAGAACCGTTCCTTGTTTACGTATTGAAAAAGCTGACGGTCAAGTGCAATGGCTATATGAGTCAAGCGATGTTATCGCTCATTTACAACAGTTGGTTAAAGCGGCTTAATAATTAAATTCAATAAAATGCCGTTTAGTTGAAATTATTTTTCGATTTTAAGGCTCTGATACGTAAAGATTTTTTTTATTTATACCTTTATGGTATATACCCATTACCATGCAAAGTGCACTTTGACAAACATGCGCCTTGATTGTTAACGGGTATAATTATTAGGTGTTCATATGTTAATAAAAACCCCACAACGTTCTCATCTTATTGAATCAGATGTTACTAATGAGTCGGTTTATCATGATCGTCGTTCCTTATTAAAAAATATGGGACTTTTAGAGGTTGTGTTGTAAACGTCAATATTTACAGCACAACCTCTACGGTATCAACAAGATTCTGCTAATCAAGGTTTAGTCAAAACACCAGAGAAAAAAGTGATATCGCACAATGATTTTTATGAATTTGGCGCGAAAAAAGATCAACCCTTAGCGCTTTCATAAGAATCTAATGTTGAACCCTGGTAGTTAACCATTTCTGGTGAATGTGACAACCCAATAACACTTGATTATGATGATCTAACTCAAGTTTTTCCTTTAGAATAGCGTTTTATTTTTTATAATACGCTTGGTAAAAAAGTTAAGCTCTTAAACATCAATACTTTTTTAAAATGTCCTCTTTAATGTTAACAATAACGAGCAATATAATGCCCCCTATAGTGAAAAATGACTTTGGTCAGGTTCAACAAGTTAAATTATCCTCCGATTTGTCGGCATTAATTATTGAGCATAAAGTCACTCAAGCCCAAGTTAGTTTGTACGGTGGGCAGGTGCTTAGTTGGCAACCATCAGGTGAAAGGGAGGTTTTTTGGTTATCAAAAAGTTCAGCTTTTGAGCAGGGGAAAGCGATTCGTGGAGGTATTCCTCTCTGTTGGCCGTGGTTTGGAGTACATCCAAATGATAGTAAAAACAAAGCGGGTAATCATGGTTTTGCTCGCTGTCAATTATGGCAAGTCGATACAATTGACATTAATGAACAAGGTGTTGAAGTTCGCTTAAGTTGGCAAGGAAAAAGTATGAACGACTTATGGCCATTTGCATGCCGATTAACGCAAGTACTGTTTTTTGGTAAATCATTCACGCAAGTATTCACCATGAAAAACTTGAGTAAAAATGACGCCTATTATACGGGTGCGTTGCATAGTTACCTCTCAGTTAGTGCTCCAGTAAATGCGACCATAACTGAATTAGCTAAAGCCCCTTTTGATGATAAGTTAACAGGCAAGGCTTGTACCGCTAAACCTTTAGTTACACCATTAGCCAATGGTATTGATCCAGTGGATCGAGTTTATCATAGCAATGACGTAATGCACGTTGTTGATAGTCATTGGCAACGTACTATTGAGCTTAAATCGACAAACACAAAACAGTGGGTTTTTTGGAATCCAGGTGTTGAGTTAGCCAATAATATGCTTGATATTCATGAACGTGGCGAACAAGAATTTATTTGCCTAGAAGCAGCAAGTACGGAAATGCAATTGCTTAGAGCCGGTGAAAGTTTGACTATGGCACAAAAAATTGCCGTGACTAGCCATGTCACTCCCAATGAACATATTAATTAATACGTAAATTATTGTTTAATATCATTTGGGTAAAAGGTATTTTTAAATAGAAACCACGGGGTAAAGTCATAAAAGGCTTCCCGTGTCGATCAAACGCTTTAGTCTTAGCTTTGCTATTCGCTGCTTTAGGTCTAAGTTGTAGTACCTGGCCGTGTTTACCATGAATTTTTTCAACGTTACCTAAAGCAATCATATCGGTTAGTTCTTGCCAGTCCATGGCTAATAAATGTTCTTCTTCTACCGACGGAGACCAAATAAAAGCACTGCCAATTTGTCGTTGTGCTAATGGAATGCTTTTTTCAGTGGCATTGTTGTTAATATTTTCTCCTATAATGGGTACCCATAAAACACGTGATAATTTTCTTCTAACCCAGCTGTTGTTCCAATTAATACCCACTAGCCCTACTAATGGTGCAACGCTAACGAAGGTGGTTTCAAGTGGTTTTCCTTGGATATTTATGGGTAATGTTTTCAATTCTATACCTAAATGAGGAAAATCCGGCTCTGGTCGAGAGCTCGCCGTAGCGCCAAGTACGTGCTCTAGTAATAAACCAACCCAGCCTTTATGTCGTTTTAAATCTTTAGGTATATCAATACCTGCTTTATTTGCGACCTCTGCTAAGGTTAATCCAGCTAAGCTTTGTACTCTTTCAAGTAACTCTTGTTCAGAAGAAGGAATGCTCATTGTGCTCTAATCATCGTGGAGTATATAAATAAAGCCTATTATCAGGTTAATAGCGTAAAAAATCAAAGTAATCATTTGCTCACTAGCCGTTAATATGGTTGAATCTATATAAGTATTTTTTAGTTTCTCAGGAGTTCCTGTGATCGATGCTGAAGGCTATCGAGCTAACGTCGGCATAGTAATAATTAATGACAGGGGGCAAGTATTTTGGGCAAGACGGTTTGGGCAACATTCATGGCAATATCCACAAGGTGGTGTTGATGAAGGGGAAACGGCTGAACAAACCATGTATCGAGAGCTGCATGAAGAAGTTGGTTTACAACCTGAACATGTAAAAATTGTTGCTTCAACCAAAAATTGGCTGAAATATAAATTACCAAAACGTTTTATTAGGCACAACAGTAAACCTGTCTGTATTGGACAAAAGCAGAAGTGGTTTTTATTAAAACTAACCGCTCCTGAGTCATCGGTTGATTTACTTCATACCTCTCATCCTGAATTTGATGATTGGCGTTGGGTAAGTTACTGGTATCCAGTGAGACAAGTTGTGTCATTTAAGCGCGATGTTTATCGACGCGTAATGAAAGAGTTTGCCTCTGCGGCATTAGCTTTTTCTTATGAAAAAAGACATGATAAACGCCCTAACCAAAGGCAAAATCAAAAAGAAAGTCGTGCTTGATTATTACTATGATTTATTTTAATGACCTACTTTATTGTGGGTCATTTTATTTACTGACTATGTAAATCAATTAAGAAAGAATGATAAATTGACAAAATTTTCATGCCAGCGATGCGTTGAGATAAGTCCTAAACTATCAAGTAATGGTTCTTCGGCCAATATTTTGAAGATGATATTATCAATGAACTCAGGTGTAAAGTGCATAGGCACATTTTATTTTATCTGTAAATAAGGGTTTTATGTTAACCACGCTACGCCACATAGTTCTTGAATTTAGCCAAGATACAAAGTTACAAAATGCGCTAGATCGTATGGTTAGCCAAATCAAGAAAGCGTTAAATACTGATTGTTGCTCTGTTTATTTAGCTGACTATTCACACCAACATTTCTTATTAATGGCCTCAGATGGTTTAGCATTAAAATCTCTAGGGCAGACAACCATTGGTTTTTCTGAGGGCTTAGTTGGTTTAGTAGGACAGCGAGAAGAACCCTTAAATATTGCCAATGCACGTAGCCATAAACACTACATGCATGCCCCTGAAGTAGAAGAAGATGATTTTAATGCGTTTTTAGGAACGCCTATTATTCATCAGCGTAAAGTATTGGGCATTCTTTCTATTCAGCAAAAAAACGCAAGAAATTTTAATGAAAACGAAGAAGCTTTTTTAGTGACTCTAGCGGCACAATTAGCGAGTGCATTGGCTAATGCTGAAGTGAATAACCTACTCAATCAAGAAGAGAAAAAGCGTGGTGTAAAACAGGTATTGGGTATCGCGGGTGCACCGGGTATTGCGTTAAGTCAAATAGTTGTTTGTCAACCCAAAACAAATTTATCAACGTTGGCATTGAAAAAAGTAGCAATAGCAGAGCAAGCTGAGCAAATACAGCGCTTTGAAGAAGCGGTCACTCAAACATTAGATGATTTTGAACACTTAAGTAATAAGCTTAGTGCTATTGTTAATGATGATAGTTTAGCTATTTTTGATGTTTATAAACAATTACTTGAGCAAGCAGATATAAGTCGAGAAATAGCAAAAAAAATTAATCAAGGCTGGCAAGTACAAAGTGCATTAAAATTAGTAATTGAACATTATATTAGTCAATTTGAATCTATTGATGATAGTTACCTCAGAGAGCGTGCCAGTGATATTCGTGATTTAGGCAACCGGCTTTTATTTAATTTACAACAACAAAAAACACAGCAATTAGCCTTGCCTAAAAGTTTTATTCTACTGGCTGAAGATGTTACCGCTACAATGTTGGCTGAGTATCAACATAAAGGCTTAAAGGCTATTGTCTCTTTATCAGGCTCTGCTAATTCTCATGCAGCTATTTTAGCTCATGCCCTTGAACTACCTGCTATTATGGGTGTGAGCAATATTCCTATTGCTCAATTGGATCAGCAACCCGCAATTGTCGATGGATATAGCGGTGAGTTGTTTATCAACCCTGATGAGGCATTAAAGCGTGAATATCAACATTTAATTGATCAAGAACGTGAGTTAACAGAAAAAATTCAGCAAGTTATTCACCTGCCTACTATTACTAAAGATGGACGTAAAATTGAGTTACAGCTAAACGCAGGCTTATCTGCAGAATTTGAATGTCCAGAAAATTTAGGTGCTTTAGGTATTGGCTTATTTCGGACAGAAATTCCGTTTATGAATCGTCATTGCTTTCCGTCAGAGTATGAACAAACACAATTATATAAAAATATTTTAGCAGGTTTTCCAAAAAAATCTGTGACTATGCGTACCTTGGACGTGGGCGGTGACAAGTCTTTACCTTACTTTCCTATTGTTGAAGACAACCCATTTTTAGGATGGCGTGGTATTCGTATCACTTTAGATCATCCTGAGATTTTTTTGGTACAAGTTCGTGCCATGATGCGAGCAAACCAGCAACATAAAAATTTAGAGATTATGCTACCTATGATTTCAAATGTGGCTGAAGTTGATGAAGCCATTCGTTTGATAAACCAAGCTTATTATGAAGTCGATGCAGAATTACATGCTGAGTACTCTGCCAAGCTACCAAACAGAGTGTCTGAACAAGATACGCTTAAAATGGCAAAACTAACTCGCCCTAAAATAGGTATCATGTTGGAGGTTCCTGCAGTTATTTTTCAATTAGAAGAATTAGCGTTACGTGTTGATTTTTTCTCGGTTGGTAGTAATGATTTAACTCAGTACCTATTAGCTGTTGATCGCAACAATGCTCAAGTAGCCAATTTGCATGATGCCTATCATCCCGCAGTACTTCGAGCGTTGAATAACATTGCTGAGCAGTCAGCAAAATACTTAGTGCCATTAAGCCTTTGTGGTGAATTAGCCGGAGAGCCTGCAGGAGCATTATTATTATTAGCAATGGGCTTTGATAAGCTGAGTATGAATGGGCATAATATAGCGCGAATAAAATGGGTTATTCGTCATGTAGATTTCAAAAGAGCAAAAACAATCCTCACTTACACTTTAAAGCTTACAACAGCTAAACAGGTGCATAGTTACTTAAATGAACAACTTGAGCAGTTAGGCTTAGGTGGTTTTATTCGCGCTGAAATGAGCATTTCAAAGTAATATGAGTATATAATGTTAATTATTTTTATTAGTTGTATTTTTCTTGGTTCACTCGTTGGTTTTCTAGCGGGTTTATTAGGTATTGGCGGTGGCTTAATTGTGGTACCGGCTTTAGTTTATTTATTACCCTATATTAGCATCGCTAGTGACGTTATAGATCAGGGCACATTAAGCACTGAAGTCATTATGCCAATGGCACTGGCAACGTCACTTGCTGCCATCGTTTTAACGTCCTCTAGTGCCGCTTTTGCCCATCAGAAAAACAATAATATTCCGTGGGATATTACTAAACCGCTAATGTTTACGGTCGCTTTTGGCGCTTTACTAGGGGCTTTTATCGCTGATCATTTATCAGCAAAAGCATTAACGCATTTTTTTGCGGCTACGGTGTTTTTACTCGCATCTTACATGTTGCTTTCAATACGCTCACAACAGTCCAAAGACATGCCCTCTAATCTAAAATTGCAATTTATTAGCTTATTCACAGGTGTTGTTGCTAGCTTAATGGGAATGGCTGGAGGGGCTATTTTAGTGCCAGTATTAACTTATTTTGGTATGCCGCTGCGCCACTGTATTGGTATTGCGACTGTATGTGGTGTTATGGTGGCATTATTCGGCTCTTTAGGCTATATCATTTCAGGCTTTGATAATGCATTGTTACCACCTTGGAGTTTTGGTTATGTTTATTTACCCGCTTTATTAGGAATCGTGTTAACGTCCTCTTTATTTGCACCTATTGGCGTTAAATATGCGAATAAATTACCTGTGCAAACATTAAAGAAAGGATTTGCCATTTTTCTTATTTTAGTGGCAATCAAGATGGTACTTACATAATTTTTATAATGATCAGCATCCTCGCGAGAGTTTAACCGAGGTATCAGTGATTATATTTTTTGGATGATAAATGACAGAACAGTTTTTACAATTCCCCGTTATTGACCCTATTATTTTTAGCATAGGTCCAATTGCTCTTCGTTGGTACGGTATGATGTACCTTATTGGCTTTTTAGTTGCTATGTTTCTGGCAAATAGAGCCGCTGATAAGAGTGCTGGTGAGTGGACGCGCGATCAAGTGAGCGATTTACTCTTTTATAGTTTTCTTGGTGTCATACTGGGTGGGCGTATAGGTTACGTACTCTTTTATCAATGGGATTACTTCTTAGCCGATCCCTTATATTTATTTCAAATTTGGCAAGGCGGTATGTCGTTTCACGGCGGTTTACTCGGTGTCATAACGGCTGTTTATATATTTTCTAGAAAAGCCAACAAATCATTTTTAACCGTTGGTGATTTTGTTGTGCCTTTAGTGCCTGTTGGTTTGGGAATGGGGCGCTTAGGTAATTTTATAAATGCTGAACTTTGGGGCCGACAAACTGATGTGCCTTGGGCGATGGTATTTCCCACGGACTCATTACAATTACCTCGTCATCCATCGCAATTATATGAATTTTTTCTTGAAGGGGTGGTTTTATTCATCATTTTGTATATGGTTACCCGTAAACCAAGAAGTTTGGGGTTAGCCTCAGGTACCTTTTTAATTGGCTATGGTGTATTTAGAAGTATTGTGGAGTTTTTTAGAGAGCCTGATGCGCACTTAGGTTTATATTTTTCTTTTATTTCCAAGGGGCAAATTCTAAGTGTCCCGATGATTTTACTTGGATTTTTAATTATATATTTGGGTTACTTAAGTCAACAAAAATTAGCCATTACTGGCGGAAGAATTCATAATAAAACTGCGAAAAACAAAGCGGTAATTCAGAAAGGAAAAGGATAATGCGCGCTTATTTAGATTTATGTCAACGTATAGTTGAACAAGGAACTTGGATAGAGAATGAGCGAACAGGTAAGCGCTGTCTAACAGTTATTAATGCTGATTTAGAATATAACGTTGCAGAAAATAAATTTCCGATGATAACCACACGAAAAAGCTTTTTTAAATCAGCTATTGCTGAATTTCTTGGTTATATCCGTGGTTATGATAATGCTGCTGATTTTCGACAACTAGGCACTAAAACATGGGATGCTAATGCTAATTTAAATGATGTTTGGCTCAATAACGATTACCGTAAAGGTGAGGACGACATGGGTCGTGTATACGGCGTTCAAGGTCGTGCTTGGGCCAAACCTGATGGTGGTACAATAGATCAACTGCAAAAAATAGTAGATAACCTGAGTAAAGGTATTGATGATCGCGCAGAAATACTAAGTTTTTATAATCCAGGTGAATTTCATATGGGTTGTCTAAGACCTTGCATGCACACTCACAACTTTTCAATCTTAGGTGATACTCTTTATTTAACTAGCTTTCAGCGCTCTTGTGATGTGCCTTTAGGGCTAAACTTTAATCAAGTTCAAGTGTTCTTCTTTTTAGCTATTATGGCACAAATAACCGGTCTTAAACCTGGCATTGCTTATCATAAAATTGTTAATGCCCATATTTATGAAGATCAATTACCTTTAATGAAAGATGTTCAATTAAAACGTGATCCTTTACCATCACCTAAATTAATGATAAACCCCAAGATTAAATCGTTAAAAGATTTAGAGACTTGGGTGACTATGGATGACTTTGCCCTTGAAGGTTATCAATGCCATGAAGCTATTAAATACCCATTTTCGGTGTAAAACAGCTCTGGTTGGTATAAATAACGTGAATAAATAACTTGTTTTTCTTAGTGGAAGGTGGGTGGATGTAAAAAGTGGAAACGTTATGTTTTCACTTTTCTTTTAGCATATAAATTATATTGGTCATGAAATTACTGGTTCTACCAGTTTGGTTGTGCCACACTCGGTTAACCATTTAATTCCCATTTTTAATGATAGTAAAATTATGACTAGTGCCAGAGTTAACTTCAAACTTGAACAGAAAATTGCTTATATAACGCTTAATCGCCCAGATAAACACAACGGTTTAGATAAACAAATGATTGTTGATTTAGTTAAGGTTGCAAAAAAAATCAACAATAACAATGCAATTCGTTGCGTGATTTTACAAGGTGAGGGGGCTTCATTTTGTGCGGGGTTAGACTTTAACTCTGTCGCTAAAAATCCATCAATGATTGTTCGTTTTTTTCTAAAGCTTCCCTGGACTAAAGATAATATGTTTCAGCGTGTTGCCCATATTTGGCGAGATTTATCTGTGCCTGTCATTGCTGTTGTACATGGCAATTGTTTTGGGGCGGGTATGCAAATTATTTTAGCGTGTGATTACCGTATTGCGACACCTGATGCTAATTTATCTATTTTAGAAATGAAGTGGGGTTTAATACCTGATATGAGCGGTATGGCAACTTTATCACAGCTGACTCGAATTGATATTGCCCAAGAACTTACCATGACAGGACGATTTTTTTCTGGTGATGAAGCTTTAGAATATGGTCTTGTTTCGAAAGTTAGTGATAACCCTTTAGCCGAAGCCACACTATTGGCTAAGAAAATATGCCAGCAAAGCCCCGATGCCATAGCCGCGACTAAATACTTGTTTAAGAAAACGTGGAAGAAAGATACTCGAACGGCACTATTTTGGGAGCGAATAACACAACTACGTTTACTCGGCAGGAAAAACCAGCGCATTGCGATGAAAAATGGTTTGACCAAAAAGGGCGATAAAAAAGACTTTAATGACAGAACTAGTTTCTAATCATTATATACCCATATACATAAAAGTACTTTCAAATAAAATAGAGATTTGAACGCATTTGTTTAAAAATAAGACGATCAAAACATCGAATGTTAAAGCAAAAAAATTACAGCCGGAAATAGATGAAACTAGCTCGAAAAAAAATAGTGTTACAACTAATGAATTTAAGTTTTTTATGATTTAATTCAACACCTTGGTGTAGCTTTGGCCATTATTGTGCTAGGTTAATGACTTTAGCTTGGTTTTTCTGATAGACTCGAGTTTTTAATTTTAATTCTTATTCTTTTAACACTTTTTAAATAATGGTCTTAGTCTTTTATAATGAATACACCTACTTCTTTTACTTGTAAATTTACTTTAGATAAACCTCATTTTAGCGAGTGCTATAGCCAATCAAATACGAGAGATCGTTCTGTGAACGCTTATTTTAAAGCGGCAGTTTTGATGCTTTTTGGCTTGATTATTTTGCTTTTTACCCCCGTTAATGGCTATGCTGCTTGGTTTGTTATTGCATTAGGTATATTAGAAGCCGTAGCCATTTATTATAGTCAACCGTGGTGGGTGTTAAGACAAATGCTGAGTAAATCCTCTGGAAGTGAGGTGACCTTGACTATTGATGAACAGGGCGTATTAAGTGAATCTTTTTATCATACTGGCCGTATTTTGTGGTCAGATGTTTGCGAAATTAAAGAAACCAATTTAGGTTTTGTGTTGTACTTTACTGTTGGAAAAAACACAAGTAAAAGTTATTTATCAAAAGCTTGTTTATCAAGTTTAGCCCAAGAATATATTGTAAATAAAATTAATCGTTAGACTATATGGCTAAAGATAACCCTATTCGACTAACAAATCCTAAATTTATTGTAATTTTTATCTTGTTATGGGCAGTATTGTTGTATGTTGGACATCAGCGACTTTATGCATTGTTTGATTATTGGTTATATAGTTTTCTAGGTGTTTTAGGGGCTACATTTGCTAACGCTACTGGCGCAGGCGGTGGGGTGATTTTTATTCCTATGTTTACCCAATTGAATTTTACTGAGCACCAATCCATTGCGACTAGCTTTGCCATTCAATGCTTTGGTATGACGGCAGGTGCAGTAACTTGGAGTCATCATTATTATAGTCAAAAAAGAGCGCTACGTTTGTGGCAAGGCTATAAGCGAATAGTCACACTAACTAGTCTTAGTTCAGTTCTTGCTTTAACAGGTGTTTTTGTCTTTCAGGTTTATCCTCCTTCGTCATTACATACGAATTTTAGTTGGTTTTCTCTTTTACTTGGTTTGTTTATTATTTTAACTGTTTTTTTGCTAAAACCTCATCGTGAGCGTAGTCAAATAGTCCTATTTGATTATTTAGCATTGGTGTTGATTGGGCTTTTTGGTGGTGCAGTAACAGCATGGTTGAGTGTTGGTGTTGGTGAGCTGTTAGTTATTTATCTTATTCTCAGAAGATTTGATATCAATATGGCTATAGCAACTGCTGTGGTGGTTTCTGCAATATCAGTATGGGTTGCTATCGTCCAAGTGCATCAAGATGTGTATTGGCATGTGCTCTTATTTGCAGGTCCAGGTGCGGTATTAGGTGGGGTTTTTGCGAAAACGGTGGTCGCTCATATGTCCGCGACTAGGCTTAAACTTTTTTTTGCGTTTTGGTTATTAATTACCGGTAGTTTAGGTATAGTGTAATTCTGTTTTATAATTATCGGTTATAACATGAAATTATTAGGCTCGACTACTTCACCCTTTGTTAGGCGCTTACGTTTATATTTCGTTCAACTCAAAATAACGGACTTTGATTTTGTAAATTTAGATATTTTTGCAAATAGTGAAGATCGTAAATTATTAACCGATAATAATCCCGCTCAAAAAGTGCCTGCGTTGCTTGATGAAGAGCAATGTATATATGATTCTAGAGTGATTTTTTGTTATTTATCCCAAAAATATGAACAACCGTCACTTACCTGGCCACAAGAAAACTTACTAACCTTAATTGATGCGGCAAATGACTCTTTAATCAGTTTGTTTTTACTGACACGTTCAGGTTTAGACACGAGAGAAGACCGATTCTTTTTTAACTTACAACATGAACGAGTTGAAAAAACATTTTTAGCTTTAGAGCAGGCTGCCAACAAGGGTGAATTTGAGCAGTGGCATTATCCTGCTATTTGTTTATATTGCTTACTGGATTGGGTAGAATTTCGCCAGCTTTATGACTTTAATCCTCTTGCTGATTTAGTTGAGTTTTACCAAGTAAATACGAATAATAGCGGAGTGAAAGAAACAGATCCTCGTTAAAGTAACAAATTAAAACGAAGTGTTAAAAGTGACCTAAGAGTGTCACTATTAGCTGACAAAATTACGCAGTAAGTACGCAACTTAATATAGTCAGTTATACCAATTTGTAATACTCAAGAGACCCGCTTGGGGGGGGGGCATAACTTCCTTCCTTCGACAGGTTCAGCACAATCGGAAGTACTTCGCGCTCAGGACGAACGGCCATCACTTCCGTTCATCCTGAGCTTGTCGAAGGGTCGAAGATGACGTTATAATTTACTTGAGTTTCATTATTCATGGCTAGGTTTTCTCAGTCGGTTTTTGATATTTATTATGTACGTTAGATTGATTTTAATGGATAGCGATAATACTCAAAAAACTAATAACTTTGCGCTTATATAGTATTGTCTATATACTCGCCGTCTGAAATTTTACTAGGACTTCTCTGTTGTTAACAATCATTCGCTTTATTTTGATGTCTATAGCCTTTCTTTTTGTTTGTTTAGTTTCCTGTTTTTACAGCTTGCTAAGGCCTTTTCATCGTGACAATGTTCATCATACTTCTAGGTATTTAGGTAAGATTACCAAAATATTAGGTTTTGATGTTGAGGTGCGAATACCCGAATCAGTTAAAAATATTGGTCCTGTAATATATGTTGCTAATCATCAAAATAGTTATGATGTTTTCACTATGGCTAATGCGGTACAAACCAGTACAGTTAGTGTTGGTAAGAAAAGTTTAAAATGGATCCCTATTTTTGGACAAATGTATTGGTTAACTGGAAATATATTAATTGATCGTAATAATACCAGTAAAGCCATGGGGTTTATTAACTTAACCGCCACAAAAATTAAAGAAAAAAAGCTTTCTATATGGATTTTTCCTGAAGGAACACGTAGCAAAGGACGTGGTTTACTGCCTTTTAAAACTGGCGCGTTTCGAACTGCAGCGTTAGCCAATGTACCTATTGTGCCTATTTGTGCAAGTAATCAAGTGGGAACAATTGAATTAGGGCGTTGGAACAATGGCAAGATAATTATTGAATTTTTAGATCCTATCTATATATCAGACAATACTCCTGCCAGTGCTCGTAGCGCTGCGGAAGAAGCTCATACGTTGATGAAGGCTAAAATCGAGCAACTGGACAAAGAAATTGCAAATAGCGCTATAATTGATAATTAACAAGGTAATGAATAATGATTGATGAAGAATTAACGCATTGGTTTGAGCATACCGAAGCACTCGTAAATGAATTACTTGAAGATGGAACTAATGAAGACGTTTATCATACGATTGAACACCATTTTGCTAGTGAGAATTTTGATTTATTAGAAAAAGCAGCGATTATTGCATTTAAACTCGGATTAGAAATAGAAGATCCTGAAGAAGCTGAATTAGAAAATGGCGATAAAGTTTTTGCTTTTGATATTATTACCGAGCAAATGTTAAATGCTAAGCTATTACGTGAAGAAACAAAAGAAATGTACGAATTAGCAAAGAAGTGCAAAGTAGATTACGATGGATGGGGAACTTATTTCGAAGAGTAAGTTTTCTCTAGTAATCCCTATCATTATTCTTAGTATTTTTATTTATGCCGCTCGCCGTGCTCATCTACAGCAAATAGAGCGCATAAGAAAAATGGATAAAATTTATCATATTCAAACAAACTCAAAAACTTCTCCTTATCGACAATAATATACCCGTCCATGGCGTGTTATTTATCCCAAGCTTGTTGGTTTAAGTCAAAAGCTCGGCGTTGACTAAACCATGAAAATGCTGCGGGCACAAATAAGAACGATAACAACGTTGTTAATACAGTACCGCCTGCTATAGCAACAGCAAAAGGTGGCCAAAATCCTCCTCCAGCCAAAATCAAAGGCAAGAAGCCTCCCACCGTAGTAATTGTTGTAGACGTTATATGGCGCGTACAACTTTGTACGCCTTTAATAATGGCATTTTGATTACCTTGTACTGCTTGAACATCACTTTTTAATTCAGCAACAATAACGATAGCGGCATTGATGGCTAGTCCCATTAGGCCTAATAAGGCAATTATCACGGTGAAACCAAATGGGTAACCAAACATATACACGGTTAGTAATCCTAAACCTACAGATTGTATTGCAGAGAAGAAGATAATACCACCAAGTCTAAAGGAATTGAATGACAGTACTATCACGGTTATTAATAAAGTAAAAATAACCCCTACGCTAGCAAGTAATTGACCAACCGCGTTATTACGTTCGGACGACTCACCGCCAATTTCCATTTTGTACCCTACGGGTAACTGGTAATTTTCTGCTGCGATGTTTGCATTAACTCTGCTCAAAACTATGCTGGGTAAAACCCCTGAACGAATATAACCTTCAATAACATTTACCCTAGAGCCATTACGGTGCGGAATGGCACCTCGACTAGGTTTTAGTGAAAAATCAGCGATTGCTGTTAATGGGATAGGCTGCGTATTATCCCCCATGCTTGGGCTAAGTAAATTGATATTAGCTAAAGCATTGATAGTAGATCTGTCGTCATTGGCTAGTCGAACGCGTACAGGAATTGATTCGGTGGCTTCAATAATAGATCCGTTAACTTGTCCGCTTAAGCTGCCTTGCAATTGCTCGGCAATATCAACTAAAGATAAACCTAGTAAGGCTGCTGCTTCTTCATCGGCATTTACCCACACTTTAGGTGTACCAGGCTGAAGTGAAACACGTGTATGAATAATATCAGTAGTTTGCGTCATTATTTTTCGAATGTCATCACCAATAACTTTTAGGGTATCTAAGTTAGGGCCGTATACACGTAATTCAACCGGTGCATTAAAAGGAGGTCCTTGTTCTAGTTTTCGTACTAATATTTGTGCCTGCGGTATTAATTCATCTAAGGCCGATTGTAGTTTAGGAATTAAATTATTGACGGTTTTAAAATCAGTTGTTGTGATCATGGCCTGACCATAATTTTGAAAACCATCTTTTGTGGGTGTTAAATTATAATAAAAGGAAGGCGCATTCTTCCCTAGAAACCAACGGATTTTTTTTATTCCTTGTTGTTGATAAAGATAGTCACTTATTTGTTGGCTAGTGACTTGTGTATTTATAATACTGCTTTGTGTTGGCATAAAGAGTTCAATTTGGAACATATCGCGATCAGAAGGTGGAAAGAATTGTTCGCTTAACTGGGTTGATAGAACAAAGCCTAATAAAGGTAAGCTAAATACGGTGATTATCGTTGTTTTTTTATAAGTCAGCGCCCAGCGCAATCCTTTTTCAAATAATTTATTTAGTTTAGGTAGGTGAATTCCTACTTGATACCAGTGACTATTGTTCTTGATAGATCCTTTGGGCGCTAATCCTTTAGGAATAAAACGCCCAGCTAAGCCAGCGACAATAGTATGAGAAATCACATAAGAGCCTATAAGCGAAAAAATAACGCTATAAGCGATGCCAGAAACAAATTCTCCTGCAGAGCCGGGCATTAAAATAAGAGGCATAAAAGCTAAAATAGTGGTGATTGTTGAACCAAGTAAAGGGAGCCATAAGTGTTTTACTGCAAAGCTAACACTGTCAAGTCGGCGCATACCCTCTTGGCGTTTAGTTTGTATAGTGTCTGTCATCACGATGGCGTTATCGACCATAATACCTAAAGCCACGACTAAACCCGTTACGGACATTTGGTGAATTGGTATGCCATAAAAGTTCATGACAGAAAGCGTAAACAATACCGTTAAAGGTAAAGAAGCGGCCACAATTGCAGCCGAGCGCCAGCCTAATGTGACCAACAATACCATTGAAATTAAAATAAAACCCAGCGCTATATTATCGATTAAATCGCCAAGACGCTTTTCTGTATAAGTATTTTGATCAAATAAGACGTCAAGTTCAATATTTTGTGGCAAGTGTTTAGCATATTCAGCTAACTCATCCTTTATATGCGCGCTCCATTGATCTATACGTAAATTTGGCAGCATACGAACGGCTACTACCACAGCGGGTTTATCATTAACAATAGCCATTTCTTGGGCAGGCCAAGCTAAGCTTTTACTTACTTTTGCTATGTCGCCTAATCGCAGAATGGTACCTGAACCGCTTTCTTTAATTGGGATGTTTTCAATACGTGTCACGCTGTTAAAAGCGCCATTTAATTCCACTTGCATCTGGTTGTGTTGATTCACTAATTGCCCAGCAGATACTTTGGCATCAGATTGTTGAATTTTCTGGGCTATAACCCTACTGGACAGATGTAACTGACTACTAAGTCCAGGTTCTATTTCTACTAAAACTTCTTCTTGCCCATGACCAAAAATACTGACTAAATCAGTGCCAGTGACAATACGTAAACGGTTTTGAAGATCATTAGCATAGCGACCTAAACTCGCAATATCACTTGGACTATCGCCTTGCCAATTTAAAGCGATAAGTTGGGTAAAAGCGTAACTTCTATCATCTTCTAACGTAGGCGATAGTGTCTTTGGTGGAAATTGTGGAGCCACGTCATTAAGTAAATCTCTAATCCTAGACCAAATAGGTAGGGAGTTTGTCACTTCATCGTGCAGTTCAAGTTTTACCGCTGAAATACCAGGTCGTGATACTGAGGTAATATTTTTTATTTCAGAAATTTTTCGTAGTTTTTGTTCTATTTTTTCGGTAATGAGCACTTCAATACGTTCAGCACTCGCGCCGGGTAAGCGCGTTAGAACGCTTGCGTGCCTGTTTTCCATCCGTGGGTCTTCCATTCTTGGCATCGTGGATAATGCACCAAGCCCTGAAACAATTAATAGAATAATGGCAAGTGACATTAACCGACCATTTTTAACAAATGAACGGATCATTCTTGGCTACCTGCGATATTGGCTAATACTTGTGTTGATGCCTTAACTACTTGCCCGCCCACATAACGATGTACACCTTGAGCAACTATTTTATGTGGTTCTAAGGATAAGCCATTTATATACGCTGAACGTTCGCTAGTATGTAAAACATTAACTGTTGCTGGCTGCAATTGAAAACGATTATTTGAGTCACCAGTAGGGGAGGCAATAAATAGTTGCCATTGGCCACGAACTCCGTCCGTAATGGCATTAAGTGGTAACCAAAATCCAGGTTTTTTGATTTTTTGTTCAATGGTTACTCTGACAAGTTGGCCGTTATAGCTGTTGCCTTTATCAAGTTTTTTCAGCATTTTTAATCGCAGCTGTACCGTTCTATTTACCGTATTGATTTGCTGACCAATGGCAATTAACTTGGCTTGTTTCGTTTTATCAATAAGCGTTGTATTATCTATTGTTATATTAAAAATTTGTCCTAAAACTAATGTACTCGCTACTTTTCTGGGAATGCCGACATTGATTTCATTATTTGCCTTCTCTATGAAACGAAAACTTGGCTGGCTAATATTGCTTAGGTCACCATTTGAAATAAATCGCTCGGTGATTACACCATCAAAAGGGGCAATTAATGCGGACTTTTCTCTTTGATATTGCAAGGTGTTAATACGCGCATTTAATCCGCTTATTTGCGCTTGAAGGATTTTATTTTCACTATTAAGTTCATCAAGGCGTTGCAAAGAACTATAGCCATCGTTGATTAATGTTTTTATCCGGCTTAAATTCGCTTTGTTCAATGTTATTTGTGCTTGTGCTTGTTTTTTTTGTGACTGTAGTTCAGTTGTTTTATAGTTAAGTAATTGGGTATCTTGTTGAGCAAGTAATTGCCCTTTCTTTATCACATCCCCACTATCTACCAAAACATCACTTATTTTTCCTGAATATTCGAAGCTAAGACTTGTGTGTTGTTTTGCTGTGATTTGACCTAGATAGTTTCTCGCGATGGTATAACTTTTTTCTGGGGAAATGGTGAGTAATGAAGCACTTTGCTGGTAACTATTAGTGGCCTCTTTCTTTTCTACCGCTTTTGAACAGGCAGTCAATGTAGAAGCGGTGAGAAAAATTAAAAGGATTAATTTAATTCTGACTAACGTAAATTTGAAAGGGTTAGTTTTATTGTGTTGTATCATTTATCGGTACCTAAAAAAATAAAAGTGCTTAACCAAAATTAACAAAGGGGTATGAAATAATAATAGACTGCACTAATCACAGTCTAACAAATATTAGTTTAATAATAACAAACTAGACTGTCTAGTCTATTTTGATAGAATGGTAAAATAAGCAAATGAAAAATCGACGTAGAGAGGCATAATGGTTAATAAGCGCAGTAAAAACGAAGTCAAGCGGTACCAAATACTCGATGCCGCGGTTAGTCTGTTTACCAAGCAGGGATACGCGGGAACAAGTATGGATCTGATTGCTAAAAATGCGGATGTTTCTAAACAAACTGTTTATACTCATTTTGGCAGTAAAGATGAGTTGTTTTCGGCATCTATTGAATATAAATGTGAATCGCTACAGATAGTAGATTTATCACTTCATGACTTATCTGATCCCCATACTGTTTTATTAACATTAGCGCAAAGTTTTACCGAGTTTATGACATCTAAAGAAGTCTGTGCGGTACATAAAATATGTGTATTCGAGTCAACAACCTATCCACAAGTATCTGAGATATTTTATAAAGCAGGGCCACTGAGAATAATTAATGAGGTAAGCCTGTTGATGCTTAAGTTGCATCAACAGAAAATACTCACTATTGAACATCCCAGACATGCTGCCTCGCAGTTTTTAAATATGATGAAAGGGGAACTGTGGATGCAAATAGAATTTAATATTAAAGAGCGTGTATCTCCCGAGGAAGTTGGAGCTTATTTACGCAATAGTGTGGCTTTTTTTATCCGAGGTTATGCTATTAAGTAACAAGAACTCGTTAGGTTTACTGGGTAACTCGCTACTTTTCTTACTACCCATTTAAACGCCATAACGTAAAGCTTCTTTTAACCTTGCAGCAATAAAAAATACTCTTTCTAATTTAATAATTATATTAGTGTCATAAATATGTTTTACTATTAAACGTAAAAATACTTTTATTTACTATTTATGATTTAACAGGAATCACTATGTCAGATCGTCAAACATTAGCTAGTTGGAAAAAATTACAGCAGTTAGCACAAGAAAAAAAATCTCAGCATATGAATACCTTCTTTGCCAACGATGTTAAACGTTTTGAAAAATTCTCAATCGAGCTACCTAATATGTTACTCGACTATTCTAAAAACTTGATTGATAGTGAAACACTTGATTGTTTATTATCGCTAGCAAATGAAACTGAAGTTTGTGATTGGCGAACTAAAATGTTTACTGGCGCTAAAATTAATAAAACGGAAGACCGAGCCGTATTACATACAGCATTACGTCGTCAAAGTAATGATCCTTTAATTGTTGATGGTGAGAATGTAACTGAACATGTTCAAAATCAATTAGCTAAAATGGAAGTTTTTGTTGATAAAGTTCGACAAGGTCATTGGTTGGGTTATTCAGGAAAACGCATTACTGATATCGTTAATATTGGCGTTGGTGGCTCAAATCTAGGCCCTCAAATGGTCACTGAAGCACTGAAACATTATAGTGATGACGGTGTTAATGTACATTATGTTTCTAATGTTGATGGAGCACAAATTGTTGAAGTGCTACGACCATTAGATCCGCAAAAAGTATTATTTATTGTTTCGAGCAAAACCTTTACTACCACAGAAACTATGACTAACGCTAAAACGGCAATTAAATGGTTAACAAGCTCATCTTTTGACGAAAAGTCAGTGGCAAAACATTTTGTTGCGGTAACAGCCAATAAAGAAAATGCCATGGGCTTTGGTATTGAAGAACACAACATCTTTGATATGTGGGATTGGGTTGGAGGCCGTTTTTCATTATGGTCAGCTATCGGCCTTGCTATTGCACTTGATTTGGGATTTGACAAATTTAAAGAGTTATTAGAAGGGGCGTACGAGATGGATCAGCATTTCATTAATGCGCCACTTAAAGATAACATGCCAGCCATTATGGCGTTAATTAGTGTATGGAATACCACCTTCTTAGGTGCTCATTCACAAGCTATTTTACCTTATGATCAAACACTTCATATGCTTTCCGCTTACCTACAACAAGCAGAAATGGAAAGTAATGGTAAGTCAGTCACTTGGGATGGAGATGAAATAAATTATGCCACAGTACCGTCAATCTGGGGTGAATTAGGCATTAATGGGCAACATGCCTTTTATCAATATCTTCACCAAAGTAATAATGTTGTCCCTGCGGATTTCATTGGCTCAGTAGAAAGTGTCACACCTGTTCAGGGTCACCATGAAACCTTAATGGCGAACTTTTTTGCACAAACACAAGCCTTAATGGTGGGTGTTGATGAACAACAAGTAAGGGCTGATTTAAAAGCGAAGGGGCGCACGCCAGATTATATTAATAAAGTATCGCCTCATAAAGTTCATAAGGGGAATAGGCCAACTAATACTATTTTGTTAAAGCGTATTGACCCTAAAACCTTAGGTAGCTTAATTGCTGCTTATGAGCACAAAATATTTGTTCAGGGTATTATTTTACAAATATGCTCATTTGATCAATGGGGAGTTGAATTAGGTAAAGGACTGGCTGCTGAAATACAAGAAGAGTTAAGCACTAATTCTATTTCAGAGAAACACGATTGTTCTACGGCAAGTTTGATGAAATTTTATCAAAAGGCTAAATAGCTTTTAGGCAAAGGTCGAATTGGTTTCAACTTAAAATAGTTCTTTAACTACTTTACACTATAGCCGTTCCAGCTAAATGATGCATCTTCAAGTGGAGCGGGTATATATTGATTATCTCTTATAAAAATACGTTGATATCACTTAAATCTCTTGTGTCTTTTCTAAAACTATGTATAATGCGCGCCTCGATGAAGGGATGTTGTTTTTTTCGACAGAAGCAACAATTGCACTATAATTTATAAGGACGTGCATTATTTATTGATGTCATTATGTAGAATGAGCAATAAGTAAATAAATCGAAAATGAGTGGGGTTTATACCGCCCAATAGACTTGCCCAGCTGAACATTTCGTTTCCAGCAGAAATATAGTGTGACAATTACACTATGCGCTTTAAGTCTTCCTGGTGGTTTCCTCGTATTATGTACGCAGGTTAAGACTTAGCAATTAAAAATTATTTATCAGTACACTTTCCACCATCGATCTTGTTGAGATCAATAGGTCGTTTGAAGGTGGCTTATTCTTTTGTGATTTTTTTGTGCTCTTCGTTAATACCTGCCTAGAGAAGATGAAATTTAACTATGACTGAACAACAAAACACAGATCAAAACAAAACTGAGCAAAACAATGATGCAATCGGTTTTGATACATTAGGCTTACCTGAAAATTTATTATCGGCCGTTACTTCAATTGGTTTTGATTCTGCTACAGATATTCAAGCACGAACTATCCCGCTATTATTATCTGGTAAAGATGTTTTAGGTGAAGCACAAACAGGCACAGGTAAAACTGCAGCTTTCGGTTTACCTGCGCTAGCAAAAATAGATACTTCAGTAAAAAAACCACAATTAATGGTATTGGCTCCAACGCGTGAATTAGCAATGCAAGTTGCTGAAGCGATTGAATCTTTCGGTAAAAATATGAAAGGTTTACGTGTTGCTACTTTGTATGGTGGTCAATCTTATGGCCCACAATTTCAACAATTAGAGCGCGGCGCGCAAGTTGTTGTTGGAACACCAGGTCGTTTAATGGATCACTTACGTCGTAAGAGTCTAAAATTAGCTGACTTAAGAGTTTGTGTACTTGATGAAGCCGATGAAATGTTAAACATGGGCTTTTTAGAAGATATTCAATGGATTTTGGATCACTTACCAAAAACGACACAAATGTGTTTGTTCTCTGCAACTATGCCAGCAGCCATTCGCAAAATTGCTAACCGTTTCTTAAAAGCTCCTGAGCACGTTAAAATTGCCGCAGTTAAGCAATCAAAAGCTAACATTACTCAATACGCTTGGAAAGTAGGTGGCATTACGAAAATGACCGCGCTAGAACGTATTGCTGAAATTGTAGATTATGATGCAATGATAATTTTTGTACGTACACGTAACGATACTGTTGATGTTGCTGAAAAATTAGAGCGTGCTGGGTACCCTGCATTAGCGCTTAATGGTGATATGAACCAAGCACAACGTGAACGTAGTATTGAACAAATGAAATCAGGCAAATCGTCTATTTTAGTGGCAACTGATGTTGTTGCTCGTGGTTTAGATATTCCGCGTATTTCATTGGTTATCAACTATGACTTACCTGGTGATAACGAAGCATATGTTCACCGTATTGGTCGTACAGGTCGCGCTGGTCGTGAAGGAATGTCAATTGCGTTTGTTCGCCCACGTGAAATGTACTCAATTCGTCATTATGAGCGTTTAACATCTGGCACAGTAAATATGTATGAATTACCAAATATTCAAGAACTTGGTGAAAAACGTATTGAACGTGCTCGTGATGAAATTGCCTCCATTGTTGGCGCAAAAGATTTAACTAGTATGCGTACCATTATTGAATCGATGGCCGAAGAATCTGAATTATCAATGGTAGACTTGGCTGCAGCGTTGTTGTATCAAAAACAATTAAAGCAACCATTAGAACCGAAAGAAGATCCTAAGCCACGTCGTGATACACGTGAACGTACCAGTAATGGTCGTGACCGCAACGATCGTAGTGATCGCGGCCGTGATTCACGTCGTGATTCTCGTGCTGATAGCCGAGGAAATCGCGGTGAAAGCAGAGGCGATAGAAATAGCCCTCGTGCTGCTCGTGATGACAAACCACGTAAAGCTAAAGTAAATCGCAACGACGTTGATTGGCAGACTTACCGTTTAGAAGTTGGTAAAGAGCATGGTGCTCGTCCTGGTGATATTGTTGGCGCTATTGCCAATGAAATATCTCTTGATAGTAGTTATATTGGCGCTATCAACTTGCATGAAAAGCATAGCTTTGTACAGTTGCCAAAAGGTATTCCTGAAGACTTGTTTAAACAGTTGAAAGGTGTGCGTGTTCGTCGTCAACCGCTTGCAATTACTACATCAGATGAACAAGTAGTTAGACAGGAAACTCCTCGTCGTACGGAACGTCCACAACGTAATAACTAATTTGTAATCATTGTCATATAAAAAAGGCGCTTTTTAGCGCCTTTTTTATACCTAAAAATTTTTAATTTACATGTACTCTATTTTTTATCTGTTCACTTAATTAAGCTGCTCTAGATAATGTAGTGATAAATAGAACGGCCAAAATATTAGGTATCATCATTACAGCTTATTGTATAAATGTATCAGTTAGTTATGACTAGCGGATACATTTAAATCTTTTAAGATGCCGTCATGTAAATTATAAACTAAACCATGTACGGTCACATTTTGCTTATTCAGCCAAGCATTTCGTAATATGGTGGTATTACAGACGTTAGCTACTTGTTCAATAACGTTTAAATCACACATTAAATTCATACGTTGAGTTTTGTCGGTTACCGCATCTAATTGATTTTTATTAAAGCGATATACATCTTGAATGTGGCGTAACCAGTTATCAATTAAACCGTGGCTTTTATTATCAAAAGCAGCATTAATACCACCACAACTATAATGACCACAGACAATAATGTCTTTAACTTTTAAAATATCGACTGCAAATTGAATAACAGATAAGCAGTTTAAATCAGTATGAATAACTTGGTTGGCAATATTACGGTGAACAAATACTTCTCCCGGTTGCATCCCCAATAATTCATTAGCAGGTACACGAGAATCAGAACACCCTATCCATAAATATTGTGGTGATTGTTGCTCGGAAAGGCCTTGAAAAAAATGAGGGTTTTCTGCTGTTATTTTATCAGCCCATTTCTTATTATTTTCAAATAGATGTTCTATTGTGCTCATAAGTCTAAATAATCCCTGCCATTAAAAGTATCTAATGACATTTTATGTCAACAATGATGAGAGTAAAAGAAAAATATGGTATTACCAGTAGATTAAATCTTGGTATAATCGTTTATATCGTTGAAACAGCACTTAAGGATTAATAATGGCTAACGCAGCAGCAATTCATATTTTAGTGAAAACAGAAAAACAAGCGTTTGAGTTAAAGGAACAGTTAGCTAAAGGTACTGACTTTGCAAAACTAGCAAGGAAATTTTCAATCTGTCCATCAAAGAAAAAAGGAGGGGATTTAGGTGAGTTTCGTCGAGGACAAATGGTCAAAGCCTTTGATGATGTAGTCTTTAAACAAGAATTGTTAAAAGTACATGGGCCAATAAAAACAAAATTTGGGTATCATTTAATTAAAACCTTGTATCGTAGCTAAAACTTAAGTGTCTTTTCCTCTACTGTTCACTTAATAGTGTACTCATTAAGGTTCTCACAATTGATGTATAAGGTTATGTATTAAAAAAATTGGACAATATTTTTCCATTAATCCTTTCGCTCTTCTTCATCTAGTGCCTTATTTCGCTTCTTTATAGTTTCTAGTTGCTCTGTCGTTAAATCAAATTTTCTTGCTGATTTTTTTAATAACAAAACGCCTCCGAGAATGATTGCAAGGGCTAAAGAAATTAATATTATAACGCTTAATGACATAAATCCTCCGTTAACTTTATTTAGTTGAAATAGCTTAATATATTTATTGTCACTGATGTAAATTTTCATCCAAGTATTTTTCGATTATTTCGTGGTTCAGTTGTTAATTTCTGTCATGTTTACTCATAATACACGAGTTAAGAGGACCTTATTTAATAACAAATTCATAGCAGGAATAGCGGTATTTAAGTATCTTTTATTTATTTTACTACTCTATATCAAATAAATTGATGATGTTATCACTTTCCTGACACAAGGCGAGTTTAAAAGGTATATATGCGCGTTATTGATTTTGATAATGGCGCTACATGGATCTAGGTACTTAGGTTCACTCTGAAACGATGAACCAATACCTCTATGCCTTTTAATTATCACTCAATGATCAATTCATTACTTCAATTGGTATAAGTGGCTGTGTTATGCTGAATATCTGATATCAACACGAATTTTTTCGTCACTTTTAGTCAAAATATTAAATGTTTCAACCTGTTAGTCTATTCATTGGTTTACGTTATAGTCGCAGTAAAAGCCGTGCGGGTTTTATCTCTTTTATTACTTTTTTTTCTACCGTAGGTATTTTGCTTGGGGTTGCTTCATTGATCACGGTTGTTTCTGTTATGAATGGTTTTGAAGGTGAACTTAAAAAACGAATATTAGGTATAGTCCCTCATGTAATTGTTACTCAAGAAAATAGCGTTAAAGTGAGCTCTTTCAAAGCATGGCCTGAACTTCGAACGCAGCTCCTACAGCAAAAACATATAGAGCAGGTTACTCCTTTTCTAAGTAGCGAAGCGCTTATTCAATCATCGGTAAATCTGCAAGGCGTATTATTACAAGGTATTATTCCTGAATTTGAAAAGAATAATATTATTAACAGCCATATGCTATCAGGCTCTTTATCAAGTTTATCTGAGCAAGCGTACAGTATTGTTATTGGTCAATCTTTAGCAAATAAGTTAAAAGTGTCGATGCAAGATACCGTACGTTTAGTCTTGCCTAATAAAACTATTTTTACCCCTATGGGTAGAGTTCCTGTCCAACGTAACTTTATCATTAGTGGTATTTTTGATGTGGGTTCTCAAGTTGATGATGCTATGGTGTATGTGCACAATACATATGGTGCTAAATTATTGCGTCGAAAAGGTGATGGCATAGATCAATTACGTCTTTATTTAGATGATGCTTTTAATGCCAAGCAAGTGATCAAGGCGTTAACATTGGCGAATCAAGATGATTTTCCTATTAACCCCCTCAATTTTACTACATGGAATGATAGTCAAGGAGCACTTTTTTCTGCTGTTAATATGGAGAAAAAAATGATGTGGCTAATGTTGAGCTTAATTGTTGCGGTTGCTGCTTTTAATATCGTTTCGGCACTTGTTATGGTTGTAGTAGAAAAACAAGGTGAAATAGGTATTTTACAAACATTAGGATTATCCAGAATGGGGATTGTTAAAATATTCATTACCCAGGGTATGGTGAATGGATTATGGGGCGTTACGCTAGGAAGTTTTTTTGGGGTACTAATCGTTTTAAATCTTAATGGGATATTAGCGACGTTCGGACTAAATATTTTAGGAGGTGGTTATGCTGCACAATCATTACCTGTTCAGCTTGAAGTTTATAATGTAGTAGTCATTGTATTGTCAGCATTAGCAATGAGCTTTTTTGCTACATTATATCCAGCTTTTCAAGCATCAAAAACTCAACCAGCAGAGGTTCTTCGTAATGAGTAAGGCTTTACACTGTCATCAATTATCTAAGTCATATCAGCAAGGCGATATAGAAACAAAAGTATTAGATGGTTTAGATTTGACAGTTGAAAAGGGTGAATTGCTTGCTATTGTAGGTAGCTCAGGTTGTGGTAAAAGCACATTTTTGCATCTTGCGGGCGCTTTAGATTTACCTAGCTCGGGTGAAGTATTTATTAATGGTGTTAACATTTTAACCTTATCGGACAAGCAAAGGGCTGTTTTTCGTAATCAACATATTGGCTTTATTTATCAATTTCATCATTTAATGATGGAATTTACTGCCCTTGAAAACGTGGCTATGCCTTTACTTATTCGTGGAGATAAACCTAAACAAGCCATCGCTGTGGCAACGGAAGTACTGGCTCAGGTTGGTTTAGCTCATCGTGGTCATCATCGACCAAGTGAGTTATCAGGAGGGGAGCGACAACGCACTGCTATTGCAAGAGCATTGGTAACTAAACCTTCATTAATTTTAGCCGATGAACCGACCGGTAATTTAGACAGTGATACCGCAGAACAAATTTATCAATTGCTCCGTAGTTTAAACCAAAGTGTGAAAACTAGTTTTGTCATTGTTACCCACGATATTACCTTAGCGTTGCGTATGGACAGACAACTACAATTAGATCATGGCAAATTAATGCCCTTTGTTGAAAAGGATCAAGTTGCTTTAAATAAGTTAACATCTGACAATCCTGAGCCAGAAAAAAATGTCTAATATGACGAGTTCAACAAAGACAACTCAGAAAAAAAATACATCAGAGTCAATATTTACGCCACTCAGTGTTTTTTTAGCATTACGTTATGTTCGTAGCCGTCATGGGCAGGGATTTTCTACTTTTATATCAGCCTCTTCAACTATCGGTATCGCCTTAGGGACTATGATACTCATTGTGGCATTAAGTACTATGAACGGTTTTGAGAAAGAGTTAGCCAATAAGCTATTATCTATAGTGCCTCATGCTGAATTAATGTCTGTGAATAAACCCATTCCAAAGTGGCCTGAAAATATTAAGCGGATACAAAATAACCCCCAAGTTGTTGCTGCAGCACCGGTCATAATTTTAACGGGTATGATGCAACATAAAACGCAGCTAAAGGCCTTGGAAATAAGAGGTGTTGATGTAATATTAGAAACATTAGTATCCGATATAGAAAGTTATATTGTTGAGGGTAGTTGGCAAGCCTTAAGTAACAAAAGTAACAAAAGTAACAAAAGTAAAAATAAAGTTAATAATAAAAGTATGGGTAATGGGATTGTTATCGGTGCAGGGGTAGCCAAAAAATTATTGGTTAAATTGGGTGATAACGTTCAAATTCTATTACCCTCTAACAACAATACAGCGAAACAAAATGTATTTTCTGCACCGATAAAACGTTATGTGAAGATTGTTGGTATTTTTAAATTTGGTGGTGTGATAGATGACACCCTCGCTTATATTTCATTTGCACAAGCTACTGATATTAAAAATTATAAGTCAGGTGAAACACAAGGTGTTCGTTTGAAATTTAATGATGTATTTGCGGCACCAAATATTATCAGAGATATTGCTCATAAGTTTGATCATTATGTATATATTAAGGATTGGACTCGTACTCAAGGGCATTTATTTCATGATATACAACTGGTTCGTATGGTTATGTTTATTGTTTTAGTGTTGGTTATTGCGGTAGCAAGTTTTAATATTGTTTCTACATTAATTATGGCAGTAAATAATAAAAGAGGTGATATCGCTATTCTTAAAACTATGGGCGCGAGTTCTAAATTAATAATGTTAACCTTTATCTATCAAGGATTAGTGAATGGGCTGTTAGGCAGTATTACGGGCGGTGTTTTAGGTGTTGTTTTAGCGTTGAACCTTGCGGATATTGTTGTTTTTATAGAGCGTTTATTTACCTTGAAACTCTTGTCGGCTGATGTGTATTTTATTGATCATATCCCCAGTCACTTACATATGCCTGATGTGTATATAACGGTAATAACCGCACTTGTTATGTCATTGTTAGCCACTATTTATCCTGCTTGGCGTGCGACCAAAATAGAACCTGCACAAGTACTTGGACAATCGTAGTCGATTATCTATACCCAAGTCACTTCCTGCATCTTAGTTTTTGTGTACCGGTAAAATTCAGGCAAAAAAAAAGCCCAGAAAATATCGCGGGCCAACTTAAATATCAAGTTGATAGAAGGAAGTCTTTTTCAAAGAGAAAGCGCTAAGAAATATGTCAAAGGGAAAATATAATGTAACTATTCAGCTACCTCAGCAATAAAAATGTCAGGTAGCTGATCTTTGAATAATAAATTGAGTACTAGTTTAAAAGCTACTCTGCCGCGCAGCGGCTTCGTTCAACATAATAGGGGTTTTGTACCCATCCCCTCGGAATCGGCATTAATACTAGTTATTAGCACTAGTTATTACTCAGGGCATTAAGATTAATGCTTGGAATCAACTTCCCAAAATTCAAAGAAAATTGCGGCCAGTTCATGCCGGCCGCTGACTTGGGCTTTTTTATAAACCGATGAAGCTTGGTTACGCACTGTTTTTTCTGATTTTTGCATTAGCGAAGCCATTTCAGCAATCGTTAAGCCTTTTAAGAGAAAAAGAGCAATATCATGTTCTGCCGCAGTGAGTTCCCAAATAGCGAATTGTGCGTTAATGGCATCAAAAAAACTGTGCTTACTTCTCTCTAATTGCTTATTGAGTATTTTTTGCTGGTGTTGGCTAGAGTCTAATTGTCGCAGTAAATAGCTAGTTTGCTTGCTGCGGGTAAAAATATCTTTCATGAGAAAGATAAAAAGTGATAACGAAATAATAACCAGAGTGAGCTCTTGTGCTAAATGAATGTAGCTAACCTCACTTTTAAAATCGACATAAATATCTACCAGTTTAAAACCAATGATAAGTGAAAGGGCTAGTGATATTACTTTATCTTTATGCATTTTAATCCCATAAAAAAAGCGAGGATAAACCTCGCTTTATTGCTACACTCCTTTGAATTTAATCATCGTTTCCATTCGACTCAATTTCAGCTTCTAATACGCGAATATAGGTGTTTTCCGCCCATACACCTTCAATCTCTACCGGAGTATTAACTGATATTGCATTCATAAAGTCAACTAAATTAACGTTTTTATCATTGAGTTCTAAGCGAGCGCTATTATCTAAACGTACTTCATAGCCATTAAGCGTAAAGCTAGTTGCCGATAGTAATTGTGATACCCGACCTTCGGTTTCTACGTAACCTTGGCCAGTATCATCGTTGGATGAATCGTTTTGGTCGTCTGATGGACTGTCGCCTTGTGAAGGAGACTCTAGTTCAAGTTTGTTAATGACTAATTGATTATTACTATCGTAGTAACCCTCTACTTCGACAGAGGTACCTAGTGCGAGCGCATTAATGAAATCATTCATTGCAACCACAATATCTTGATTAATATACAGGCTGCTACTATTCAACAAAATTCTTACACCATTAACCGTGATTGATGTAGCGTCGAATGCACTGACCACCCCTTCAATTTCCCACTCATCGCTAAATTCGCTGCTGTTTTCTCGCTCAATTCGCTGTATGACTTTAACGCCATCAATTAGAGCATACACTATTTCAACCGCATCATTAACTTGTAGATTTTGTAAATTAACATATTGATCGTCATCATCTTCAAATCGGGTATTAATACTTAGCTTATAAGCTTGGCCATACAGGGTAATTAATTGATTATCTCGATCAATTTGCTCAATATTGCCTTTAACTTTGCCATCAGAACGATATTTGTCTGCTTCAAATTCAACACGTACGACTGCTTTGTTAGTCGACAATTCGAGTTCAACAAATACACCTGCTATTAAAGTATCTGCTGTGCCACCTTGGTATTGAACTGTATCAGCAAGCGTAAAGTTATAGCCATTGACGGTTATGGTTTTGTTCGTGGCATCAAACGCCGATACTATGCCTTCAACTTCATAACGAGAGAACTCTTCTGATGAAGAGTCGCTATTGTTGTCAAATATCTCGGTTTCAATGTGAGATGCGATAACCGTTTCGTTGGTTAGAACACCTTCAACTTTGACTAAAGCCCCATTACTCAGTTCCCCTTCAATTGAGGCGGTATTGTAGTCAATAACCAATTGATTTAAGCTAAAGGTTCTATTCGTAGTATTGAGCTGTTCAATTAATCCTCGGGTATATTCGGCTTGGTCATTACTGGTATCAGCGTCAAGTTTGATCATAGTGGCTAGATAAGAATTATCCTGTCTTAAATAACCATTAACTTCTATTCGCTGAGCCACAGATAAGTTAGCTTCAGTAATATCAATAAAGTGAGTGAGGTTGTTATAGGAGATTAACGTGCCTGCGACAATGATGGTTTGGTTATCACGATCTATCGAGCTCACCATGCCTTCTACTTCAGATTCATAAGTCACTCTTGAGGCTTCGGGGGTCTCACTATTATCGTCGCTTGAAGCAATAGTCACATGCATACCTACCTTTAACAACGAGACATCAGAACCACTATTGCCATTGATACTGATGTCAGCATTGTCAGTAAGATATCGCACGCCATCAACATAAACACTGCCAAAGCCAGTTATGACGCCGGTAGAGGAGACTAGGCTAGGAGTAGAGGAGACTAGGCTAGGAGTCGTTTCAGAGCCACCGCAACCAAAAAGCAGTGTCGCGGTAATTATATTCAGTGAGTAAATAATTTTTTTGTTGTAAGACATTAGTGCTGCTACCTGTTGGTTAATCTAATTGATACAATAATACCAAAAACTAAGTTTTATTCACATGGGTTGAATGACCTATGCGCCTATTTGTAGGCGCTAACTTGGCCAACTAAAAAACACAAAGGCGATGGAGCTATAACTATAATTATGCGTTAGTGAATAAATAGATTAAAGATTCGTTATTTTGCTTTTCAGTAAGGTGAGGGTATTCTTTGTCTAATGAATCTTTTTCTATAAAAATCTAATTATTCATTAACTTCACCTTGTTTGTCTCCTAGGTTATCTATTACTATACGTTCACCTAACTTTATTATCCTCGAAACCCGTTTTAAATGCCGAATGCAAATCAACATTATTCTTTAAGAGTTTATTATGAAGATACTGATGCCGGTGGAATTGTTTATTATGCCAATTATTTGAAATTTTTTGAGCGTGCTCGTACAGAGTGGCTTAGAGAGCTCGGTATAAATCAGATGACTTTTTTAGAACAAAAAATTGGCTTTGTGGTCAGAAGAGTTGAAATGGACAATATTGCTTCTGCAAAGTTAGATGATTTACTTAATGTTAACTCCACTATTACTTCGCTCAAACGCGCTAGTTTAGTGTTTCATCAACAAATAACCAACCAAGCACAACAAGTACTATGTACTGCAATAATTCGAGTTGCTTGTGTTAATTTGCAAAGTGCTAAGCCTATGGCTATTCCAAAATCTATATTAGGAGCGTTTAAACGTGTCTGCTGAATTTTCAATTTTTGAACTTGTATTAGAAGCCAGTTTATTAGTTAAGTTTGTTATGTTGGTCTTACTCGGTTTTTCAGTTGCTTGCTGGGCGATGATTTTTCAGCGTAGACAAGCATTAAATACGGCTAAACAACAATTAAAAATATTTGAAGATAAGTTTTGGAGTGGTGCTGATTTAAGTAAACTATACAATGAGGTCTCCATAAAAAATGAAATACAAGGCATTGAAAGTTTGTTTTATGCAGGTTTTAAAGAGTTTGCTCGCTTACGAAAAAGCCAAATAGATAATCCACAAATAATTGTTGATGCAACACATAGAGCAATGCGTGTTGCCTTATCACGTGAAGTTGACAACTTAGAAATTCACTTACCTTTTATGGCTACCGTTGGCTCTATTAGCCCGTATATTGGTTTATTTGGTACGGTTTGGGGGATTATGAATTCCTTTATTGGGTTAGGCTCAGTGCAGCAAGCAACATTAGCCATGGTTGCTCCTGGTATTGCTGAAGCACTTATTGCGACAGCAATGGGATTGTTTGCTGCTATTCCAGCGGTTATCGCATTTAACCGCTTTAGTCATAAAGTTGAAAAGCTTGAAAATAGCTATGGCAATTTTATGGAAGAATTCGCGAGTATTTTGCAACGTCAAACCGCAGTTGAGCAGCAAGATTAATTGGGGAAGTAATTTATGTATCAAAGAGTTAGACGTCGTAAAGTAGCCGAAATCAACGTCGTACCATATATTGATGTTATGTTGGTTTTATTGATAATTTTTATGGTAACAGCACCCCTAATTACTCAAGGGGTAAAAGTTGATTTACCTCAAGCAAAAGCAGAGCCGTTAGACAAAAACACTAAGCCGCCACTGGTCGCTTCAGTTGATGTACAAGGTCGATATTATATAACCTTGGGAACTAACGATAAAGAACCATTATCTGCAGAAGAAGTGGCCATTTTAGTCAAAGCGCATTTACTGGTTAATCCGGATACGCCCGTTGTGGTTAATGGCGATGGCGCCGTTTCATATAATGCTGTTATTCAGTTAATGGTACTATTACAAGATGTCGCAGGTGTACCTTCGGTAGGTTTGATGACCGATAGTGTGGAGAATTAAGGTGGACAAAAAATTACTTAATGCATTCATCATCAGTGTCTTTTTGCATATTGTATTGGTTTTTGTATTATTTGTGGGTGATTTTACACCCGAAGCAAAACCTAAAAAAAACACGGCTATCGCTCAAGAAGTAAAACCTATTCAGGCCACCGTAATTGATGCAAATAAACTGCAAAAAGCGATCAATAAAATAAAAAAACAAAAGGCTGATGACAAAGCAGCAGAAAAAAAACGACTTCAAAATATTGAAAAGCGTGCTAGTGATGCAAAGAAACGTCGCACTAAAGAAGAGGCACGTATTAAAAAACTAGAAAAACAGCTTAAGAAAAAAGAACAAGAGAAGAAGCGTGCTGATAAAGCAGCAAAAGAGTCTTCGAAAAAAGCAGCTAAAGCGGACAAAATAAGAAAGCAAAAAGAACAGGAGCAGCAAAAATCTGAAGATGCAGCAGCACAAGCCCGTACTAAACGACTTAACGCTGAAGCGGCAGCTAAAAAATCAGATGATTTACGTAAAAAGCAAATAGCTGAACGCAAACGTCAAGAAAAAGCTGCGGCAGAGCAAACCGTTCGTGAGCAACAGCTTGCCGAGCAAATGGCAGCAGAAATGGCCACCCGAAATAAAGCTCGTAAGCAGCAAATGATGTCAGAAATCCAGCGTTTTGCTGCACTGATTACCAGTGTTATTGATCAAAATATGATTAACGATCGCAGTACGATGGAAGGAAAGTCTTGTAAATTATTGATAAGTCTTGCACCATCAGGGTTTGTAACTCAAGCACGAGTTGTCAGTGGCGATGCGGTAGTGTGTGCAGCCGCTAAAAGAGCTGTTTATAAAGCCGGAACATTACCTGTATCGAAAGATCCCGAAGTGTTCAAAGAAATGCGTAATATTGATGTTATTGTAGTACCTGAATTTTAATTGGAAGAATTCAATAACCCCTAATAATTAACTATTAAAATTGATTTAGAAGCGAACAATGAAAATTAAATTACTTTTTGGACTTTTTATCACCCTACTTTCCACCTCAACGATGGCGGCACTTGAAATAGTGATAACGGGTGGTATAGACAGTGCTCGCCCTATAGCTATAGTCCCTTTTCAGTGGCAAGGCAATGGTGAAGTGCCTGAGCAACTTTCTAACGTAATTAGTGACGATTTATTACGAAGTGGTAAGTTTAGTCCTATCAATAAAGACAAATTCCCACAGTTACCAACGTCTGCGATAAATATTGACTATAGTGCATGGGCAAGCATCGGTGTAGAAGCCATTGTTATTGGCACGATTAAAGAAAACACACTAGGACAGTATCAAGTTAGTTATCAATTGGTTGATGTTATTCGTGGTCAAATCACCGGTGGACAAGCGTCTATGCTCAGTAATGGTGAATTGATTAGAACTCAAGATCACATCATTAGCCAAAGCAGTGCTCAAATTAACAGTCAACAATTTCGCCGTTATGCTCATACTATTAGTAATGCTGTTTACGAGTCACTAACGGGCAGTAAAGGTGCCTTCTTAACACAGATTGCTTATGTTATTGTTCGAGATCAGGGGAAGTATCCGTATCAGTTAGCATTCGCAGATTATGATGGTTTTAATGAACAAGTATTGTTAAGTTCTAATGAACCATTGATGTCACCAACATGGCATCCAGACGGTGAACAATTGGCTTACGTGTCTTTTGAAAATCGTCAAGCACAAATTCATACCATGAATATATATACCGGTCAGCGTCAATTGATTAGTTCATTTAAGGGTATAAACAGCGCACCTCGTTTTTCACCTGATGGCAAAAAAATGGTGATGGTTTTATCTAAAGACGGTAACCCTGATCTTTATGTTATGACATTAGCAAACAAAAAATTGCGCCGAGTAACACGTAATCGAGCTATCGACACTGAGCCAAGTTGGTTACCTGATGGTAATTCTTTAATATTTAGTTCAGAACGGGGTGGTAAACCTCAGCTTTATCGCGTAAATTTAGTCGACGGTAAAGTAAGACGATTAACCTTTAATGGTGAAGTGAACCTTGGAGGCTCAGTTACCCCTGACGGTAAGCAATTAATCATGGTTAATAGAACGCGTGGTCAGTATCGTTTAGCTAAGCAGGAAGTAGATTCAGGTCTATTTCAGGTATTAACTAAAACGCGTTTGGATGAATCACCTAGTGTTTCGCCCAATGGTGGTATGATCATATACAGTACTTTGCATAACAATAGACAAGTATTAGGTTTAGTCTCGGTGGATGGTCGCTTTAAAGCACGTTTACCAGCGCTTGATGGACAAGTAAAATCTCCTGCTTGGTCACCATTTTTGTAAGTTATTTCCAAACGACCTTTAGGTGGTTTAGGGATACACAGTAAAAATAATTATAACATTATAACTTTTGTAAAATAAGGAAAAATAATATGCGCTTAAATAAAACACTCAAGAATGTAGTCATTGCTTTACCTCTTTTAGCTTTAGCGGCTTGTAGCTCTAATGATGAGAGTGATGAACAAAGCAACACTGATACCAATGCTAATACTGAAGTAACACAACAAGTTGTAGAAGATAGCGTACAAGTTACTGCTGCTAAACGTGCCGCTGCAATTGAAGAAGAAAAACGTCAAGAATTAGCAAAACTACGTTCTGAACATATTATTTATTTTGATTTCGACGTCTCAAATGTTAGTGATAAATTTGCCGGTGTTTTAGATGCACATGCAACATTCTTAAAAGCTAATTCAGACGTTAAAGTATTGATTGAAGGTCATGCTGATGAACGTGGTACGCCTGAATACAATATTGCCTTGGGTGAACGTCGTGCTAAAGCGGTAGAAACTTACTTAGAGAATATGGGTGTAACGTCAGAGCAATTATCTGTAGTGAGCTACGGTGAAGAAAAGCCAATGGTTAAAGATCGTTCTGAAGGCGCTTTTGCTAAAAACCGTCGTGCGGTAATTGTTTACTAAAAATCATTTTTACAAATGCATTGATTAACGTCGGAAAAATAAATGAAAAAAATCTTTTTCAACCGAACGGCTTTGTTTGGCTTGATGTTAACTGCTAGCACTTCAATAGTGCTAGCAGCACAAGCACCAGTGACTAATATAAACTCAACAGCGAATGCTGATAAAAGTACGGTTTCTTTGTCACTTAATGACCAATTAGCGAATATTGAACGTAAGCTAGACTCTCGAAATCGTTATCAGGTTAATATTCAGCGACAACTCGATGACTTACAAACACAAGTGAACGACCTGCGCGGCGTTACTGAGCTACATACACATCAACTATCTCAGGTGTTAGAACGACAACGAGAGTTGTACCAAGAGCTTGATAGGCGTGTTAGTGAGGCATTAAAACCAACAGTGCAGGCGCCTAACGTTATCACTATTGACTCTACAACCGTGTCGAAAACCTACAGCGATGATTTAACGGAAAATGAAGCCTATGATAAAGCACTTAATTTAGTCCTTAAAGATAAGCGCTATGAACAAGCTATTCCTGAATTTCGCAACTTTAATCAAACATATCCACAATCAACTTACGCACCTAATGCTCATTACTGGTTAGGACAGCTATTATTTAACAAAGGTAAGCTGGATGAAGCAGAGCAAGAATTTACTATTGTCGTTAAACAGTTTAAAGATTCCAGTAAAAGGTCTGATGCGTTATTAAAATTAGCGATGGTCGCTCAGCAAAAAAACAACAAAAATAAAGCCGTAATATTGTACCGCCAATTATTGAATGAATATCCAAATTCAACTTCTGCACAATTGGGTAAACCGCGTTTAGAAAATTTACAATAATAAAAACGTTATTTTGTTGCTGACAAAAGTAGCGCTTTGCTGAGTTTTTAGGCATATAAGAAAATAATAGGCAAAAAGTGAAATTTGTTGTTGCACTAAATTTTATTATGAGTATTATATGCGGCGCGTTGAGGCACCAACCTAAACGCAATGTCGGCCGTTAGCTCAGTTGGTAGAGCAGTTGGCTTTTAACCAATTTGTCGAAGGTTCAAATCCTTCACGGCCGACCACTTCTCAGATTTATATTAAATAGCAATCTCTCAAGCCAAGGCTTTTAACCGTTAAGCCAAAATCATTTCGAAGGTTCAAATCCTTCACGGTTGTTAACTCTGGCTTTGACCTTACAAATATACGTCGACTCAAAGCAAATTCTAAAAAGGCATAAGTAACTTCTCTCCTAATCATTTTTAAGGGCGGTTTTTGCTTAATACTACACATTCTTTGTGCTTTCCCTTATAATTGGCGTGTATCTCAACGTATGTAAAATAGAGAGTAAGAATGACCCATTCCAATGCCGCTGTTGATTTTAAATTTGAATATCCAGCTAAGCCAGCACTATTAAGTCTTGATGAAAAGGCACAATATATAGCAAAAATAAAATCCTTGTTGATTGAAAAAAATGCTGTGTTGGTTGCTCATTATTATACTGATCCTGAAATTCAAGCATTAGCTGAAGAAACAGGGGGCTGTGTTGCTGATTCCTTAGAAATGGCGCGTTTTGGTAATCAACATCCGGCACAAACACTCATTGTGGCAGGTGTTAAGTTCATGGGCGAAACGGCTAAAATTTTAACGCCAGAAAAAACAGTGTTAATGCCTGAATTAGAAGCGACCTGTTCATTAGATTTAGGTTGCCCTATTGAAGAGTTCTCAGCCTTTTGTGATGAACACCCTGACCATACGGTTGTGGTTTATGCGAATACCTCTGCTGCGGTTAAAGCCAGAGCAGATTGGGTTGTGACATCAAGCATCGCTTTAGAAATTGTAGAAATGCTTGAAAGTGAAGGTAAAGCTATTTTATGGGGACCCGACCGTCATCTTGGTGCATACATTGAAAAAATGACAGGTGCAAAAATGCTAATGTGGCAGGGCGCTTGTATTGTTCATGATGAGTTTAAAGCCAAAGCGTTACATGATCTAAAAATTCAGTACCCTGATGCTGGCGTGTTAGTTCATCCTGAATCACCAGCCAATGTTGTTGAAATGGCTGACGCAGTCGGCTCAACTAGCCAATTAATTAAAGCAAGTCAAGAAATGCCAAATCAGCACTTTATTGTTGCCACTGATAAAGGTATTTTCTACAAAATGGAGCAAGCTAACCCAACTAAGACTTTTGTTGCTGCACCAACAGGTGGAAATGGCGCTACTTGCCGCAGTTGTGCTAATTGCCCTTGGATGGCTATGAATGGTTTAAAATCTATTTCAGAGGCATTAGAAAATCCATTGGGTAAAGAAATTACCGTTGATGTTGATTTGGCTGAAAAAGCGCTGATACCATTACATCGCATGCTAAATTTTGCAGCAGAGAATCAGCTTAAAGTTAAAGGAAATGCGTAGAGAGTTAAACATTGAATAGTGTTTAATCAATAACTCCATTTTTATCTGCTTATCCCCGATTTATACTTGCGTGTTAAAAGGTTTTTAACTAACATAGCGCAACTTTGAAACTAAAGTTATACGGTGAGCTGGCCGAGTGGCTGAAGGCGCACGCCTGGAAAGCGTGTAAAGGTTTATCCCTTTCGAGAGTTCGAATCTCTCGCTCACCGCCATACTATGTTAAGCCCCTTGAAAAATAACTGATTACTAGTCTATTTTTCGAGGGTTTTTTCAAATTTTTCACATAACTTAGCCACAAAAATTAGTTATGGTTAGACTGTATCATCAACGTTTCATTTAAAAATTCGCATTCCACATCAACGTATGTCATACAATGAATACAGATATATCCTCCTGTAAATCAGTTTTTTAACTGGACTTGTATTTATGTAATATCTTCTTAGGAATATGACAATAATCATTTGGAAACCGAGTCAATCTTTCTTGGTGTTCTTCATCGCTTTTTACATAGTTTAGCAGCGGCAAAATTTCAACAACAATCTTATCGGCATCGTCACGGTGTTTAATAAACCCAATAGCCGTTTTAAGGTGACTGCTTTGTTTACTGTATATTCCCGTTCGGTATTTTTTGCCAACATCTTCACCTTGCTTATTGAGGCTGTAAGGGTCAATAATTTCAAAAAAGTAACCTATAAGTTCATTCACATTAACTGCGCTTGGGTCGAAGCTTACTTCTACACACTCTGCATAACCATCATAAGTACCCTTGGTCGTATCGGTTAAACCATTAGCTCGACCGGCTTCTGTGGCAAAAACCCCAGATAGGTGCTTAATAAATTCCTGCACTCCCCAAAGGCAACCACCTGCAAAATAAATAACTTCTCGCTTGCTGTTAGCATTCTTATTATGTTGTTGTGTTTTCATGCTTGGCCTTTATAAAAAACGGATTGCGCAGTAGGTGTTATTCTATTGATTATTGTCATAGCGAGTAAACCTTTATTAATATGTGTATTTAGTGTTCGGTTGTAAACAAGCGGTGGTTTATAATGGTTTACATCTGTAATATTTCACCAGCTAAGATATAATATTGATTAACGTAACGATTACTACCTTTTAAATGAATTATAACCTTATCTTACGATATTTAGGTTTGGTTGTTCCAACATTTAAACCCCACTGTACGACAGAAAGCTAAAAATTTATTATTTATGCTAGTTGGTTGGGGGGGGGGGTGAATAAAAAATCGTTTATTACAAATAGATCAAACAATATATAAATAGAGAACATTAACATGATTAGAGTAGTACAAGTTGCTTTGCCCGCTTTGTTATTAAGCCTATCGACTTTTTCATCAGCATCTGATGATAGTCCTGCAGTAAGTAATGACGTAAAGAAAGAAGTCAGTAGCGATATTGAAAAAATTACAGTTGAGGGCTCAACCACGGCGAATACAAAACCTGTGGGAACCTTTGGTTCGCCAGTTTCTAATCTAGAATATGATCCACGCGTTGACCTACAGTCACGCAATATGGCAGAAGCGCAAGCCGATGTAACTATTCGTGGTGGTATTTTCGAAAATACTGGGTTTAGGGTGGGTAGTGCGACGTTACTTGATCCGCAAACCGGACATTACTTTGCAGAAATCCCTATTGCTCAGGAAATGCTAAGTAACGCTAATGTGCTGACGGGTGCCGATAATGCGCTGCTCGGTGTTAATAGCTCGGTAGGTACGGTTTCACGCGACTGGACACCAATAAAAACGGCAGGTAGTGCTTCAATTGGTGCAGGTAATAATAGCTTTAATCTACAACGAGTACACAGTGGTGTAAGTATGGCACTGGGTGATTTTACTGATTGGACTATCGGTTTTGAAGGTGAATTTTCTCGCTCTGAAAGTGACGGTACGATTGAAAATGGCGATCATGATTTTCAGCGTGTTTCTGGTCGTATTCAGTTAATTGGGCCATCATCACAAACCGATCTGTTTTTTGGTTCTCAAGACAAATTCTTTGGCTGGCCAAATATGTACACGCCATTTAATGTCAATGAAACTGAAGACCTTGAAACACAGCTATTAATCCTTAATCATAAACAGCAATATGCGCAAGACAGCTCATTTGAAATTTCCACTTACTATCGTAATAACAAAGACCATTATGTTTTTTCCCGTGAGAACCCTGATGTATTTGAAGCTTTTCACGAAACTGAGGTTAAATCGATAGCGATATCTGGTCGCCATGCACAAACAGAGTCATTTGCACTGAATTATTCAACACAGTTTATAGCAGACAGCATTAAATCAACCACGTTAGAAAATAACTTTACCTCCCGTCATTATTACAAGCTCAGTGTATTACCTGAATACCGAATAGAGCTACAAAACTATGCACAGTTAACTTTCCGTCTTGGTGCGGCTTTCGAGGATACTAATCGAGACGATTCACAAGCTTCACTGATTGGTGATATAACGTGGGACACAATAAATGCTGACGATACTTCTCAAACAATTTATCTCTCTTATGCCGAAGCCAGTCAAGTAGCAGGATATACCGCTATAGGTGGTAGTAATACCGGAGGATTGTTCAGAAGTAATTATAATCTTCAGCGAGAAACCACTAAAAACATTGAACTAGGTTTGGCATTAGATCGTGAAACTTGGCGCCTTGATTCCGCTATTTTTTATCGACAAGATAAAGATTTAACCGATTGGACTTATAGCTTGAATTCAACTTCTGCTCGTTCTGCAAATCCGGTTGACATAGATACGTTAGGTGTAGAACTACTTGCGGTAAAGCGTTTCGACAACGCTGAAATAATCACCAGCTATACCTTCCTTGAAAAATCGGAAGATTATGGCGCAGCGGATATAGATGCTAGCTTTTATGCATTAAACTTCCCAGATCATCGCGTAACATTAGGCGTTATCTGGCGTCCTACTGATATCGTTGAGGTGCGTGTTGATAATGAATGGCGTAAACAAGAAGAAAATAGTCTACGTAACGGTGACGACGACGCTTTATTCACCCATCTTTCAGTAAAAATTTCTCCTGCACAGATTAAAGGTCTGGATATTATGCTTGCAGCAGATAATCTTTGGGATGAATCTTTTGAAGAAATACCGGGCACACCGGGTCGTGGAGAACAATACACGATCAGTGCTACTTACAGTTGGTAACATTGTATAAGTACAGTATAAGTGCATCGCATCAGCCCCAACTTATTCGTTGGGGTCAATTTGACATTAATTATTAGAGATCTTAAATGATTTACTTAGTGATCCCTACATTGATTTGGGCTTTTTCTTTTGGTCTTATTGGCAACGCGCTCAAAGGTCTTGACCCACTTCAAATAGCTGATACCCGCCTGTTACTTGCGCTAATTGCCTTTCTACCCTTTATAAAATTCGGTAATACCAACGGGAAGGAAAAATGGCAGCTCATACTGCTTGGCGCATTGCAATACGGGGTAATGTACACCTGTTATCTTTCTGCTTTTAGTTATCTACCATCACATCTGGTTGCGCTATTTAGTGTGCTTACACCACTTTATATCGTTATTATCAACGATCTTAGACAACGTAGTTTTACACCTTGGTATATAGTGGCCACTATACTGTCTGTTTTTGGTGCCGCAATTATAAAGATGGGCAATATAGATTCGAACGAAATTTGGCTAGGGTTTGGCCTTATGCAAATAGCCAATCTGTCCTTTGCTTTTGGGCAAGTTTATTATCGCGATTGGAAAAAAAGTCGAACGCATATTAGCGACAAGTCTATCTTTGGTTTTTTATACCTAGGTGCAGCTATTTTTACTACCATTGCTACGCTATTAATTTCTCAGCAACCACCCATTCCATTGAACGCAACACCAACACAGTGGTTCGTTTTAGTTTATATGGGGATAATTGCCTCAGGGCTTTGTTTCTTCCTTTGGAATAAAGGCGGAACTCAAACAAGTGTGGGCGTATTAGCAACATTCAATAATGCGGTTGTACCCCTAGCTATGTTTGCTTCCTTGTTTATTTTTGGTGAAGCTAAGGGCGGAACACCAGCAGAACTTGTCAGGCTTGCCATTGGATCAATGTTAATTGTGACTGCGTTGTTGATTGCTAAACTAAAATAAATACTTGGTATTTTTTGAATGCTTTGGTTGTTATTTAAAATTAACACGGTATTAACTTAGAGACTGATTTTCTAACAGGGCTGTTAAAATTCAGACAAAGTGATGGCTTTAACATCAACCCTGTCGGGGTGTGTATGAATGTTGAGCAGTTAAAAAGAAATATTAAGTTTTTATGAAATAACGGTTGATCTAAAATGAAAACTCTATAAGATGCGCTCCAGTTCCAAGGGGTTCAGCCAAAAAGCTTAATCAACTGGACGTTTTGATAAGTTATCTCATTACTTTTTAAGTCAATAAGCTAACTTAACGTTTTAAAGTTCAACTTTTGAGAGTTTCTAAAAACTTTCAAAAAATATTAAAAAAACGTTGACATCAAAACACGGAAGCGTATGATACGCATCCTGCTTCGGGGCAACGGCAACGTTAACCCCAAGCGAAAAGCGAGTAACGAATGCGATTACTGCTTATTTCTTTAACAATTAGTTATCATGCAATTTGTGTGAATACTCACATTAACTTGTTTTTACATAGTTTCTCCCTTTTATTAGGTAGAAACAAAAAAACGCTTAATGAATGATGTTCATGCAAATAAATACAGTTACTTATCTTTAGTTAGGTAGGTAACGACTATGTAATGCGATATCAGTTTCCTTTAGAGGGAGTTGGTATCACGACAGAATTCATTGAGCAGTAACACATCGCATGCGATGAGGTTACACAAACGATTTTTAATTGAAGAGTTTGATCATGGCTCAGATTGAACGCTGGCGGCAGGCTTAACACATGCAAGTCGAGCGGTAACAGAGAGTAGCTTGCTACTTTGCTGACGAGCGGCGGACGGGTGAGTAATGCTTGGGAATATGCCTTATGGTGGGGGACAACAGTTGGAAACGACTGCTAATACCGCATAACGTCTACGGACCAAAGGAGGGGATTCTTCGGAACCTTTCGCCATTTGATTAGCCCAAGTGAGATTAGCTAGTAGGTGAGGTAAGAGCTCACCTAGGCGACGATCTCTAGCTGGTTTGAGAGGATGATCAGCCACACTGGGACTGAGACACGGCCCAGACTCCTACGGGAGGCAGCAGTGGGGAATATTGCACAATGGGGGAAACCCTGATGCAGCCATGCCGCGTGTGTGAAGAAGGCCTTCGGGTTGTAAAGCACTTTCAGTTGTGAGGAAAGGGATGTAGTTAATAACTGCATTCTGTGACGTTAACAACAGAAGAAGCACCGGCTAACTTCGTGCCAGCAGCCGCGGTAATACGAGGGGTGCAAGCGTTAATCGGAATTACTGGGCGTAAAGCGTTCGTAGGCGGTTATTTAAGCAAGATGTGAAAGCCCAGGGCTCAACCTTGGAACTGCATTTTGAACTGGGTAACTAGAGTACTGTAGAGGGTGGTGGAATTTCCAGTGTAGCGGTGAAATGCGTAGAGATTGGAAGGAACATCAGTGGCGAAGGCGGCCACCTGGACAGATACTGACGCTGAGGAACGAAAGCGTGGGGAGCGAACAGGATTAGATACCCTGGTAGTCCACGCCGTAAACGATGTCAACTAGCCGTTCGTGGACTTGATCCGTGAGTGGCGCAGCTAACGCACTAAGTTGACCGCCTGGGGAGTACGGCCGCAAGGTTA